>NZ_PGFA01000004.1 GCF_002797555.1 Hymenobacter chitinivorans DSM 11115
AGCGTTCATCCTGAGCCAGGATCAAACTCTCCATTGTATAAATT
The DNA here is from genome assembly GCF_002797555.1 of Hymenobacter chitinivorans DSM 11115. NCBI lineage: Bacteria > Pseudomonadati > Bacteroidota > Cytophagia > Cytophagales > Hymenobacteraceae > Hymenobacter > Hymenobacter chitinivorans. The sequence continues at coordinate 45 of NZ_PGFA01000004.1, forward strand.
CCTACACTTACTCGTAAGTAAGCTGATGTCGAGTGCTGATCCGACTCGTATAACGAGTAAGTCTCGTTTCGTTGTCGCTTGTTAGACTCTCTACTCTTACGAGCAGAAAGCCTTACCTATTTGTCATTTCCAACTATTCAAAGAACGTGTGCCTCACCCTGTTGGTGAAACCCTGTACTAGCCAGGCTAGCCGTGTTCTACTCGTATTCCCCGCCCCTCGTTCGGTTTGGGAGTGCAAAGGTACAACCCTTTTTTCGTTTCGCAAGTGAAAGTGAAAATTTATTTTTCAACCTCCGACTCGTTTCCGTCACTCGCTTTCCCCTTCCTCTCGAAGCGGGCTGCAAAGGTAAGAACCTTTTTGCTTGCTTTCCAAACAAGGTGAAAAACTTTTTCTCTCCGTTGTTCGTAGCCCGCCTCCGTTCGATTTGGGACTGCAAAGGTAAGAGTGCTTTGCAAGAATGCAACCTCCGTCGGCAAAATAATCTTTAAAATTCCTTCGCCTGTCTCCCGATATCCACCTATCGTGCTCTAAGAGAGAATGCTTAGAAGAGCAGCCAAAGCGGATGACTAACTCTGGCAAGCTGGGTAAAGGTTCCTGCTCTGTGAAAAAAATGGATGAACAAGAGTTCAACCAGTCACGGGTGACGAAGAATGATAGACTGTATAACACGGGTCTTACGATTTGGATGCAGTGTTTTATTTAGAAGTATAGTGCTGTGTATAGCGTGTGCAGCGGCAAAGCGGGCAGAAGTGAGAGTGTAAGAGCAAGCTGCTATACTTCATTAGGCTTAGCTAGGCATTTGCTGGCTGTTTGCCGTGGGTTAGGTAAAGAGCAGTCAGAGCTTGGGGTATTTGCTTTCCTAGAAGTAAGGGGTACTATGAAGCCTTGATTGACAACTTAGCCTTACGAGGCTACCTAACTATAGGTAAGCTGAGCACCTACCTTAATGGCTACTTATATAAGTAGAGGACGAAATGAGTTCGGTAAGGCAGTAGTGTTAGTTTACTGGTGAGTCAGTAAGGTAGTAGGCGTTAGAATATGAGGAACAGGAAGGGACAAGCCTTGTGGGGCATCTCAGTAGGTGTCATAACTTGAAGGTGCCGTGTAGATGTACTGGACTATAACCTAGGGGACGGGTTGATATATGACAGGAGAAAGGCTGTAAACGGGTGTCACGATATACTTCGAAAAGAACAATTTGTGTTTAAAGTAGATTGCTAATATTTAATGAAATGAATTTGGATAATTAAGCGCATTATTCTTAATTTAGAAGCATCATAAGTCCTAAGTATTGGATTTAGTCAATGTATTGGGATGATGAAACGGCTCTTTCAACATTTAAATCTTAGCTATGTACAAAACAATACTCATTCTCTTGTGCGCGCTGTTCACGCTACTAGAGCCCCAGGCAGTACAGGCTACTGCAACTGAATACTCAGTTGACAAAACTGAGATGGCAGAGACGGCCACTCCCCGACCAAACTACAAGACCTACCGTGGCAATAGCCGTCATAAGGCTAAAAAGCTGGGCGTATTTAAGCGGTGGTCGCTGCGCCGGAAGGCAATGCGTAAGCGTAAGCATAAGGCAATTCCTTCGGTAAGAGTGGATAAACCTGTACGTAACAAGTAAGCCGGTACACTTTTGCTGGCAGAATGCTGAAGCAGCTTACTCGATCCTTCTAGGGCCGGGTGAGCTGCTTCACTGCTTTTGCGCTAGCCGGGTGATTCAGCAGCATAAGCAAACCCACTCTAAAGCAGTGAGGGCAGCCTGGGAAGACGACACCAAACGGGGAGCATAAGCCGATGGGAAGAGTGCGGGAACTCAGCAGCTTGGGACCAGCTAGGCAAGACCGCAAACAAGGAGGGATTTTATATTTGGAAAAATATATACTAAGCGCAACACTGAGTCGGTTGTAACGGTAGTAGCGTTGAACGCTCTTCATCCTCTATCTTGAGGCTCTACACTACCTGTTTTCCCACTCCTATGGCCGAGCAACTGCAAGTCATCACAAATTTTTTGAGCTTAAGTGAATCACTGGAAATAGACCCGGCATCGTACGCGGAGGTATTGCATCCTGACGTTGAGCAGGTTGAGTTTCCAAACTTGCTAAATCGCAGCATTCAGCGGCGGTCTTTCGCGGAAATCTTGGATAACATTCGTGCCGGACGAGAGCTGCTGGTGAACCCGCATTTCGAATTGCAGCGGGCCCATCACTGCCCGGACGGTAGTGTTGTGGTGGAAGCATACTGGCGGGCCACGTTGACCAGTGATATTGGTCCGCTGGTACGGGGGCAGCAGCTGGCGGCGCAATTCTGCATGGTGTTCGAGCTAGTGGAAAACAAGATTATCAAGCAGCGTACCTATAACTGCTTTGATCCTTTTTAAGCTACCGTAGAGGAGCGAGATGGGAGCGTGGAGAGCATATTGGCAAACGGCTGAATCCACAGTGAACTTTTTTGCGTTTAATAAAAACACCATTTCCATACTGGTATAGTATTGGCTAGTAGAAATGGAGAATTCGCCCAACATAGCAGGTGGACGGTAGTATTTCACTGTTCAGGTTGTTTGTGCGAAGCGTAAAGCTCACTTTTTCATCTGCGTTATGTACAAACTACTGCTCTTACTGCTGTGTGCGGTGCTATGTTTGGGCGAGCCCGGCACGGCTATGGCCGAATCGGAAGCCAGCGTAGCTATTACGGAAGGTGCCGTGGCAGCCCGCCCCATTCCGCGTCCGAACTACAAACGCTATAAAGGCCGCAAAAAGCACCGTAAGCCCGGCCTGTTCAGACGCTGGGCTGCCCGCCGCAAAGCGAAGCGCAAGGTTAAAACCGAGTCGTCGCGCAGAGGTGTCATTACCGTAGACCCACCAACGCGCAACCAGTAACGGGTTTCGGCGTCAGGTAGCAGCCGCACTTTCCTTCCGGGAAAGTGCGGCTGTTTGTTTTCTGGTCGGCAAGCAGCCTATGGCGACACAGGCGGCTGGTTAGAACGTACACTACCATATTTATTGGCTACGCATCATGAGTTCTGGTCCTATTATCCCCTTGGAGGGCAAGGCAACGCTGGGGACGCCGCTGAAGTACGCCCTGTTTCGAGCCATCTGGATTGCATCGGTGGTATCTAACATTGGAACTTGGATGCAAAATGTGGCGGGGGTGTGGCTTGTCACGACGCTGACTACCTCGGCTTTGCTAGTGGCGCTAATGCAGACAGCGACCAGCTTGCCAGCGTTTTTGCTCAGCATGCCTGCCGGCGCCATGGGAGACCTAATTGACCGGCGGCGGCTGCTACTGCTGACGCAAGGCTTCATGGCGGTGGTGGCTTTCGTGCTCGGGGGGCTCACGCTACTCGGTGAAATATCGGCCTTCGGGGTCTTAGCTTTTACTTTTCTGCTGGGAATCGGGGCAGCGCTGAACGCGCCGGTATGGCAAACGGTAACCACGGAGCTGGTACCCCGGCCGGTGCTGCCTTTTGCCATTACGCTAAATGGGGTCAGCAACAACATTGCCCGCGCCATTGGGCCGGCGGTAGGAGGGCTTATTATTGCGTATTACTCGCCGGGCTGGGTTTTCTTGGTGAACGGGTTGTCGTTTCTGGGCACCTACGCCGTGGTGTTTTCGTGGAAGCGCAACGAGGAAGCCAGCAGCGGACCCGCTGAAAACTTTGCCGGGGCCCTACGGGCGGGGCTGCGCTACGTGCAGTATTCGCCGGCCATTTACGCCGTGCTGTTTCGCACGTTTGCCTTTTCCTTCGGGGCCAGTGCCATGTGGGGGCTACTGTCGGTGGTTATTGGGCACAAGCTGAATTTGAGCTCGGGCACTTACGGCGTGATGTTGTCGTGGCTGGGAGCAGGGGCCATAACGGGGGCCTTGCTGATGGGCCGAGCCGGTGACAAGCTGAATTTCAACCAGCGGGTACTGCTTGGAACCTTGGTTTTTGTGGGCACTAACGTATGCTTGGCCTTCGTGACGGTGGTGTACTGGCTATACCCGGTGATGTTCCTGTCGGGAATAGCGTGGCTGATGGTGATGACCAGCTTTAGCACCACTGTGCAGCTACACGTGCCCAAGTGGGTACAGGCCCGGGTAGTGAGCATGTACATGCTCGTGTTTCAGGCGGGACTGTCGCTGGGCAGTATCGTATGGGGTGAGTTGGCGGATCGGGCTTCCCTGGAAATTGCTTTGCTAACTACGGCCGCCTGGATGCTGGTGAGCATGTTGCTGGCCATTCCATTTCCGATGCGCTCGGCGGAAGGGCTGGATTTGGCTCCGGCCGAACACTGGCCCGACCCCGCGGTGCAGAGCAGCATTGACCCGGACGATGGGCCGGTGGTGGTAATGATTGAATACGAAGTAGAAACCGCCGACTTACCCGCATTTCGGCAGGCTGTGGCGCGCCTTACCCGGCTGCGGCTGCGGGATGGGGCGTTGCGGGCCGGCGTATTTTCGGACGTAGCTGATGCCAGGCGCATTACCGAGTTTTTCTACGTGGCCACCTGGGGAGAGCATCAGCGCCAGCACCACCGGTTTACCAAGGAAGACCAAGCCGTAGAGGCCCAGGTCCGGCAGTTGCACACGGGCCCGCAGCCGCCCCGGGTTACGCACTTCCTGGCTTTCCCCAAAACCCCGAACGTGGAAGTGGCCACGCCCTACGAAACGATGGAAGGGCCGCAATAACTGGCACCATACCTTCATTAACGCAAACTGGCCGCCCCGGGAAGAGCGGCCAGTTTGCGTGTGGGCCAAGTTGGGCTACCAGGAGCCGCTGTTATCGTTGGTATCATCGAAGCCACCCCCACCGGAGTCGCCGGAGGAAGGGTCGTCGTAGGAAGAACTTTCGTCGGATGAAAAGTAGTCGGGCGCCGAGCTCGAGCCAGAGTCTTCAGAAAAGTAGTCGGGCGCCGGATTATCGGTGGCAGCGGGGCCATCCAGGGCCGGGAAACCGCCGCTGGTGGCGGGGCCGGCCGCACCATAACCCAGGTGCGGAGCCGGCGAATCGGGGCTGAACTGGTCGTTGTGGGGCGTGTCGTGGCTGGAGGCCATACGGTTGCCCAGGTAAGCTCCGGCCGCGGCGGCGGCCCCCGTCATGAGCATACCACCTACGCCGCTACCAGAGCCGCTGCCGCGGTTGGGCAAGAAATCCGGGGCCGGCTGGCGGCCGGGTGCCTGGTTGTAGCCCGGCTGATTATAGCCGCCGCTAGTGCCGCGGTTCGGTAAAAAGTCGGGGGCGGGACTACCGGCCGGTGCCGACGAGCGGCGGAACAGACGGGTAAGCAACCAGATACCACCGCCGATAACCAGAGCCCCCAGTGCGAGCGTGCCCAGGCCGAAGCCCGACGACTCCGGCTCGGGGGCCGATACCGGGACGGAACTGATGGGGGCCGCGGCAGCACCGGGTTCAGCGGTGCTCAATTCGGGGCTGGTCGGGCTGGGGGCGGGAGAAGCGGCCGGCGCCGGCTGGTTTTTCTGCGGGTTCGAATCGGGGTTAGCAGCCAGCATGAGCGTGTTCAGGCCAGCGCGCAAACCGGCGAAGTAGTTACCCTGCTTGAAGCGCGGCGTCATATCCTGCTTGATAACCCGGGCCGTGAGTTCGGGCGTAATAGCCGAACGCAGCCCCGCGCCGGCCTGAACCGTGACCTGGTGCTCCTGGGCGCCGAGCAGGATTACCAGGCCGTTGTCTTTGTCGCGCTGCCCGATGCCCCAGGTTTGGCCCAGCTCCCGGCCGTAATCGGCTACGCTGCGGCCCTCGAGCGTGGGCACGGTCACGACAACAATCTGGGTGCCGGTATTATCGGCGTAGCGGCGCAGGCCACCTTCCAGGGTTTTGGCCTCGGCCGGGCTCAGCAGCTGGCCCTGGTCGGTAACGAAGCGGAACGGGGTGGGGCGGGGCGGAATGTCATCGGCCGGCGCAGCCCAGGCCGGGCCAGCCAGGATGGCGGCCAGGAAGGCCCAAACAAGGAAAAGAAGACGGGGCATGGTGCAGGAAGTGAGGTGAGCGGTTTAAGTTGAACTGCTTCACTTTTACGAACCTGCCTGCCGCGTGGCTATGCCAGCGCAGGTACCGTTTGCTGCCGCCTGAGCGGAATTACTCTCAACTACCCTACTCCTGGTGCGGTGTTAGCAGCGAATACACGGCCCCATCGAGGTACTTATCCCGAAAAAGATAGTTTTCCCGGAAGTATGCCTCCTGCACAAAGCCGTGCTTGCGCAGTAAGCTAACGGACGCCGCATTGGCCGGATCAAGCTGCGCCTCGATACTATGCAGCCGCAGCTGGTCGAAACCGTAGCTGATTACGGCTTGCAGGGCTTCGGTCATCAGGCCCTGGCCAGCGTAGTGGGGGTGCAGGCCGTACCCGACTTCGGCCCGGTGGTGCTCGGGCTGCAGATTCCACAGGCAGATGGTACCGAGCAGCTCGGTGGGCTGCTCGGGCCGGCACAGCGCCCAGGCTATGCCCTGATTAGAAGCCAGCAGTTCGGCCAGCAGCCGCAAGTGGGCCTGGGCCTGGGCTAACTCCGGTTGCTTTTCGCGGGGGATGTAGCGCAGAAATTCCTCGTCGGAGCGGAAAAACCGGATGGCTTCCGCATCGTCGGGGGTAAGCTCGCGCAGCAGCAGGCGCGGCGTTGTCAGGACGGGGAAGGGCGTAAGCTGGAACTGCAGCATGAGGCTAGGACTTAGAAGCTGCCGGTTTGGGTTGGCTGGCCGCAAAAAGCACTTCGGCCGTGAGCTTGAGGTCTACGGTTGGCAACAAACCGTCGGCCAGGGTCAGGATGGCAAACAGGCGCTGCTGCAGGTCCCGGGCGTCGAGTGGACCACTGCGCAAAGCCGTTTGCACCAGGTGCAGCGACAAATCGGCCAAGACCAGTTTTTTCCGCTCCCACTGGTTTGTTTCCTGGGCAGCGCCCTGTTCGGTCAGGGCGTGGGCTTGGCTTACCAACTGAAGAATTTGCTCGTGCATGGCTAGAGAGAAAACACCCCGGGGTCCTCGGGCCGTAAACATACGCGGCCCGGAGGTTGGGCCCAAGCCTCCGCCCCAAAACTGCCGGTAGCCGGTGGGGTTAGGGCAGCAAATGAGTGGACACCGGCGGCTCACTGGGCTCGATGGGCCGGGCAAAACGGGGCCGGCCGTCGGCAGCAGTACCGGCTGCTACAAAGCCGTTACGCTCCAAAACGCGCTGGGAAGTCAGATTGTCGGGCTGGGTGTGAGCTACCAGCTGCCGCACCTGGCCCGTATGACTGGCCTGCTGCACCAGGCCCGCTACCAGCTCGGTGGCCAGGCCCTGCCCGCGCCAGTCGGCGGCCACGGAGTAGCCAATTTCGGCCGTGCCTTCCGCATCGGGCGGGCCCAGAAAGCCCCCGGCCCCGATAAGCGTGGTCGGCTGGTCGGCAGTGGCTTTGCGCAGAGCGTACCAGCCGTACCAGCCCGCCGCGGTGCGGCCCCCGGCCGTGAGCTGCTCCAGAAAATGGCGCATGGCCTCCACGTCGTACTCCCCCGGGGGCCAGTCGGCGGGCAGGGCGGCCCCGAGCAGGATCGGGAAGTAGTGCGGCTTGTGCAGCTCGGCGGTGAGCAGGGCCCGGCTGGCGGCAATGAGCGTGAGGCGGGGCGTGTGGGTGATGAGCGGAATCATAGCAGACTATACGGCTTCGCGGGGTGGCAAAGATAGGTGGCCGCCATTGCGCGGGAGCGGCCCGGCGGGCGGGGAAATAGGCGGGCCCTGCACCCGTTTACTTTCCCGCCAGGCTTTTGTCGCGGATGGCTTTGAACTCGGAGCCGGCTTTCCACTGCGGGAAGGTCGTTTCATTGGCCAGCTTGCTTCCCACGGAATACAGCAGGCGGGCATCCCACTCCATGCCGCGGTAGTCGGCGGTGGGGCTATACTCGTCGGAGGGCTGGTGGTAGTGCTTGGCTTCGAATTCCTCGCTCATCTTCTTCATGTAGGCCTTGCCCTTGGTCCAGCTGTCGGCGGTGCCGCTGGCGTAGAGGGAAGGCACGCCCACGTGGGCAAAGCTGAAGTGGTCGGAGCGGAAGAAGTAGCCCTTGTCGGCGTTCTGGTCGGGCTGAATGTAGCGGCCCTGCTCTTTGGCCGCCGCCCGGGCGTACTCATCCAGCTCCGACTGCCCGTAGCCGATAACCGTCAAATCCCGCATGGGGCCGGTGTTGGGCAGGTCGTCCATGTTGAGGTCGGCCACGGTTTTGCGCACCGGGAACAACGGGTGGTTGGCGTAGTACATCGAGCCCAGCAGGCCCTGCTCTTCGCCCGTCACGGCCAGGAACACGATACTGCGCTGGGGCTTTTCCTTGGCTTGCTGGAAGGCCTGGGCAATGGCTAGCAAAGCCGCGCAGCCGCTGGCGTTGTCGGCGGCCCCGTTATAGATAGAGTCGCCGGCCACCGGGGCCCCGATGCCGAGGTGGTCCCAGTGGGCCGAGTAGATGATGTACTCGTCGGGGCGGGTGGTGCCGGGCAGCACGGCCACCACGTTCTTGGATTCCTGGCGGCGCAGCTTGTTGGTAATGCTGGTACTCACGTTCAGGTTCAGCGGCCGGGCCTTGAAGCCTTTCTGGTTGGCGGCGGTGTAAGCTTCCTCGTAGTTCTGGCCGGCGGCCGAGAACAGCTTCTTGGCCGCGTCCAGGGTTATCCAGCCCTCCAGGGTGCACTTGCTGGCGCCCTTGTCGGCGGTCTGGTTGCGGAGCTTGGCGCCCGAGTAGCTGCTTTGCACCACGCTCCAGGGGTAGGCGGCGGGCTTGGTGTCGTGGATGATGAGCAGGCCGGCGGCGCCCTGGCGGGCGGCTTCCTCGTATTTGTACATCCAGCGGCCATAATACGTCATGGCGTGGCCCTTGAACATGGTCGTGTCGTTGCCCGCGTTGCCGGGGTCATTCACGAGCACCACCACGGTTTTGCCTTTCACGTCGAGGCCGGCGTAGTCGTTCCAGCCGTATTCGGGGGCCACCACGCCGTAGCCGGCGAATACCAGCGGGGAGTTATTCAGCGCTACCTGCTCCTTTTCCTGCTCGGTAAAGGCCATGTAGTCGGTCTTGTAGTTCAGGGCAAACGGCTGCTTGCCCCCGCTGATCTGCATGGTGGGCGCGGGCGTACCGGTAATTTCGACCAGCGGCACTTTCTGGAAATAGGTGCCGTCGGGGCCGGGCTTGAGGCCCAGCTTTTTAAACTCCTCGGCCAGGTAGGTGGTGGCTTTCTGCTCGCCCACGGTGAAGGGCTTGCGGCCCTGGTACTCGTCGGAGGCCAGCACCTTGATGTGGTTGCCAATCAGCTGGGCCGTAATTCCGTCGTTGGGCGAGGCGGGTACCACGGTGTCGGCCGGGGCCTCGGTGCCGGGCTGGCCGGCGGTGGCGGCAGAGTCGGAGCTGCGGCTCTGGCAGCCGGGCAGCAAAGTGAGCAGCAGGGCCCCGGAGGCCAGCAGGGGAGAGGTGAAGCGCATGAAAGAAGGAAGGGGGAAGGAGGAATTAACGATTCAAGGTGCCAAAAAAACGGCGCACTGCAAGCCCCAAGGCCCGGCGCGAGCCTTCTACACGGCCGCGCGAACTTTCTGCAGCGGCGCGCGAGCCTCCTACACGTGGGCAAGAGCTTCCCACACCTCCGCGCGAGCTTCCCACACCTCAGCACGAGCCTCCGACACCTCCGCGCGAGAGTCCGACACGTCGGCGCGAGCCTCCGACACGTCAGCGCGTGCATTTGTCAGGGCGCCGAAAGGGCTGGCGGAAGCTAAAAAGCGGCTTGTTGGCACAAAATCAGCGGGTGGCGGCGTTGTAGGCCCGCGGCGGCCCCGGCCGCACGCAACGGGCCGCCCGGCGCACTGTCTGTTCACTACTGCTTACCTTCCCGCCTTCTTCCCGAATTTCCTTTCTATGCACAAACACTTCCTTCTCCTGCTGGGCTTTGGGGCCGTCCTGGCCACGGCTCCGGCCACCGCCCAGCAGCAAAAGCCCGCCGCGGCTCCGGCCCCGGCCGCCTCCGCTACCGGCACCCGCCTCGTCGAAAAAGTAACCCGCAAGCCCGGCGAGCTGGTCATTCCCTACGAAAAGTACCTGCTGCCTAACGGCCTCACGCTGATTGTAACCGAAGACCACTCCGACCCGCTGGTGCATGTGGACGTGACCTACCACGTGGGCTCAGCCCGGGAGCAGATCGGCAAGTCGGGCTTTGCCCACTTCTTCGAGCACATGATGTTTGAGGGCTCCGACCATGCCCCCCAGGGCATGTTCGACAAAGTTATTATCGGCTCGGGCGGCACCAACAACGGCAGCACCAACCGGGACCGGACCAACTACTACGAAACCATCCCGAATAACCAGCTGGAGCGGGCCCTGTGGCTGGAAGCCGACCGCATGGGCTTTTTGCTCGATGCCGTAACGCAGCCGCGCTTTGAGGTGCAGCGGGCCACGGTGAAAAACGAGCGGGGCCAGAACTACGACAACCGCCCCTACGGCCTGGTGAGCGAGTACGTGGCCAAAACCCTCTACCCCTACGGCCACCCCTACAGCTGGCTCACCATCGGCTACCTCGAAGACCTGGACCGCTCCGACGTGAACGACCTGAAGCAGTTTTTCCTGCGCTGGTACGGCCCCAACAACGCCACCCTGACCGTGGGCGGCGACGTGAAGCCGGCCGAGGTGGTGGCCCTGGCCGAGAAGTACTTCGGCAGCATCCAGCGCGGGCCGGCCGTGCAGAACATGAAGCTGCCCGAGCCCAAGCTGAGCCAGGACCGCTACGTGAGCTACCAGGACAACGTGCGCTTTCCGCTGGTGCAGATGGTCTTCCCGACCGTGCCCCAGAACCACCCCGACGAAACCGCCCTCGACGCCCTGGCCGAAATCATCGGGGGCGGCAAGAACTCCCTGCTCTACAAAAACCTGATTAAACCCCAGAAGGCCGTAACGGCGGTGGCCTACCACCCCACGGCCGAGTTGGGCGGTGAGTTTACCCTGGCCGCCCGGGCCTTCCCCGGCAAGGGCCTCGACAGCCTCGAAATCCGCCTGCGCCAGACCCTGACCGAGTTTGAGAAGCGCGGGGTGAAAGACGAGGATTTGCAGCGCTTCAAGGCCAGCCGGGAAGCCGACCTGGTGAGCAGCCTGAGCAGCGTGAGCGGCAAAGTGAGCCGCCTGGCCGCCAACCAGACCTATACCGGCAACCCCAACTATATCACCGTGGAGCTGCAGCGCCTGCGGGCCCTGACCAAGGCCGACGTGCAGCGGGTGTACGGGCAGTACATCAAGGGCAAAAAGGCCGTGGTGCTGAGCGTGCTGCCCAAAGCTGCCCCCACCCAGCCCGCCCGGCCCGACAACTTCAGCATCAGCAAGGCCGACTACAAAGCCCCGGCCGACGAGTACAAAGGCCTGACCTACGTGAAGGCCAAGGACACGTTTGACCGCAGCAAACTGCCCGGCGCCGGCGCCAACCCCGTGGTGAAAGTGCCCGCCCTGTGGCAGGAGCAGTTCCAGAACGGCCTGCGGGTGATGGGCAGCCGCAACCCCGAAGTGCCCACCGTGAATATGCTGCTCACCATCCGGGGCGGCCACCGCCTGGAGCAGGCTAATCCGGGTAAAGCTGGTTTGGCGGCCCTCACGGCTACCATGCTCAACGAAGGCAGCCAGAAGTACACCGGCGAGCAGCTGGCCGACGCCCTGGACCGCCTCGGCAGCTCCATTACCGTGACGCCCGGCCCCGACAACACCTCAGTGAGCGTGCAGAGCCTGACCAAAAACCTGCCCGCCACCCTGGCCCTGCTGGAAGAGCAGCTGCTGCACCCGCGCTTCGATGCGGCCGACTTTGCCCGCGTCAAGAAGCAGGCCCTGGAAGCCATTGCCAACCAGAGCACCCAGCCCACCGTCATTGCCAACAACACCTACAACGCCCTGCTCTACGGCCCCGGCGACATCATGAGCGTGCCCGTGGGCGGCACCACCAGCACGATGCAGAGCCTCACGCTCGACGACGTGAAGCAGTTTTACCAGCAGTACTACGGCCCCGATTTGTCCCACCTGGTGATTGTGGGCGACGTGGACCAGAAGGACGTGGTCAGCAAGCTGGGCTTCCTCAAGAACTGGGGCCGCAAGGGCCTGACCCTGCCCGCCGGCAACCCCAACCCCCAGCCCGACAAAACCCGCATCTACTTCGTCAATAAGCCCGACGCCGCCCAGTCCGAAATCCGCATTGGCTACCTGGCCCTGCCCTACGACGCCACCGGGGAATACTACCGGGCGTATCTGGCCAACTACCTGCTCGGCGGCGAGTTTACCAGCCGCATCAACCGCAACCTGCGCGAGGAGAAGGGCTACACCTACGGGGCCTACTCCGGCTTCCGGGGCAGCCGCTACGTGGGCCCGTTTACGGCCCAGGCCGGCGTGCGGGCCGATGCTACCACGGCTTCTTTGGTCGAGTTTGAGAAGGAGCTCAAGAACTTCACCACCGGCATCAGCGACGACGAGCTCCAAACCCTCAAGACCTCGGTGGGCCAGAGCGACGCGCTGAAGTACGAAACCGGCCAGCAAAAAGCCGCCTTCCTGGCCCGCCTGCTCGAGTACGACCTCACCCCCGACTTCGTGCAGCAGCAGAACGCCATCCTGCAAAGCCTGAAGAAGGAAGACGTGCAGGCCACGGCCCAGAAATACCTGCCCGTGGATAAGATGTACATCGTGGTGGTCGGGGACCGGAACAAGGTGTTCCCCGACATTACCACCCTGGGCTACGACATCGTGGAAATGGACGCCGAGGGCAACCGCCTCACCAAGGCCATACCCGCCGCCGGCACTGTGTCGGCGACGGCGGCCGCCCCGGCCGCGGAGGGTCAGGACGTGAAGAAGGCCAAGTCCAAGACCAAGGATGAGGACGGCCGCAAAGCCAAGCGCAAGCTCAAAAAGGACGAGGACGGCACCAAGGTGAAGGAAAAGGCCGAGTAAGGCCCGCCGTTTTCCGAACAGTAAAAAGCCCGGTTCCTCAGCAGGAGCCGGGCTTTTTGTTGGCTATAGCGCCGCCGGGTTTCCTGGGTCCACCGCCAACTTTTCCGCCGGCTCCCGGTTTATCTGCCTTGGCTGGAAAGTATTTCCGGCCGCAGTTCGTCCTGTTAGGTAGCTACTGGACATAATTCGGGCGCCGGGCCAAGCTGGCGCTACTTAGAACACTTCAACGTGTCATATTCTTCGATTGGGCGGCGCTGGTGGGCAGCAGTGGGGCTACTCTGCGCTTCGCTGAGCGCCGCCGCCCAGGTGCCCGCCGCCGACAGCCTCCCGGCCCTGACGACCCGGCCCACCCACGACATTGTGGACGCCTACCGCTCGGTTTTTCCCCGCACCCACGTCACCGCCCACGACTCGCTGGCCCTGCAGCAGGGTGGCAAGTTCGTCTGGCTCATTCCGACCATCAGCTACACCCAGCAAACCCGCGGCCTGGTGCAGCTCACCGGCAATGTGCTGTTTCGGCGGCCGGAAGCCAACCTCTCGGCCCTGACGGCGGTGCTGAGCTACACCCAGAACAAGCAGCTCATTTTCACGGCCACGCCCGCCGTCTGGAGCAAGGGTAACCGCCTGTACTGGGTCGGCGACTGGCGGCTGATGCACTACCCCCAGAGCACCTACGGCCTGGGCATGCACACCACCACCGACCGGGCCGTGACGATGGACTACCAGTACCTGCGCTTCTACCAGAGCGTGCTGCGCCGGGTGGGACCCAACCTCTACGCCGGCCTGGGCTTCAGCCTCGATGACCACTGGGACATTGAAAGCCGCACCCCGCGCCGGGAGCTGACCCGCATTTCGAGCTACCCCTACGGCATTACGGGCCGCTCCATTTCGGCCGGGCCCACCCTGAGTGTGCTCTACGACAGCCGGGCCAACGCCATTAACCCCCTCGGCGGCGTGTACCTCAATACCGTGCTGCGGGCCAACACCCAAAGCCTGGGCAGCAACCGCAGCTACCAGACCCTGCTCGTGGATGCCCGCCGCTACCTGCGCCTCTCGCCCCGCACCACCGACGTGCTGGCCTTCTGGTCGTACAACGCCCTGACGTTGCACGGCAACCCGCCCTTTTTGGATTTGCCCAGCACCGGCTGGGACACGTTCAGCAACCTGGGCCGGGGCTTTATCCAGGGCCGGTTCCGGGGCAAAAACCTGCTCTACGCCGAGGCCGAGTACCGCTTCGGCATCACCCGCAACCACTTGCTGGGCGGCGTGGTTTTCGGCAACGCCCAAACCGTGTCGGAAGATCTGCACCTGGAGTCGGGCAGCCTGGCCAGCCAGTTCGACCGGGTGATGCCCGCCGTGGGTGCCGGCATGCGCCTGAACCTGAACAAAGTGTCGCGCACCAACCTGTCCGTGGACTACGGCATCGGCGCCGACGGCTCCAAGGGCCTCGTGGTCAACCTGGGGGAGGTCTTTTAGCCCGAACCAGCGTACTTCTGCTGGCCGGAAAATCCAAGCCGAGCCCGCCTGGTCACTCCGTAAGGTCTTAAAAAGGTCGGACGGCCGTCCAGAAGTCTGCCGGCCCTTCCCGAAAACCTCGGAGGGCCCGGCAGAAGTCTGCCGGGCCCTCCCGAAAACATCGGTCGGTATTCCAGAACTCTGCCGGGCCCCCGGGAAAACTTCGGTTGGCCTTCCAGAACTCTGCCGGGCTCTCCTGAAAACTTTGGTCGGCCCAGCAGAACTCTGCCAGGCCCTCGGGAAAACTTTGGATGGCCTTCCAGAGCTCTGGCCGGCTGTTGGTGCAAATCCCGGGGGGGCGGCCGGGCTGTAGAGACGCCTACTTGCGTCTCAATCGTTGAACGACCCGCCCGCCCCGGACCCAGGATAAACAACGATTGAGACGCAAATATGCGTCTCTACCTCGTGCAGATGGCGCCCCGGGCTTCCATCCGGAACAATTTACCCCTGGGCTGTTGTCGTTTAGCTGGCGGGGGCGCATGCAGCCTCCGCGGCTATATTGCGTATCTTTCCGGAGAGTCCGCCCTGGGCTCTTTTAGTGGACTGGAGAAAGAATCTGTGCCTGTAACGACTACGAATGCGCCGGCCCTGGAGCAGGTCCTGGCGCAACTGGATGCCTTTAAGCGGAAGTTTTACCTCAACCTGCTGGTGCGCGGTGCGCTGGTGGCGGGCGGGCTGCTGCTCACGCTTTTCCTGGTGTTCAACACCCTGGAATATTTCCTCTACCTGCCCACCTGGGTGCGGGGCGGCCTGCTCTTTGGCTTCCTGGCCCTGACGGTCTACGCCTTCGTGCACTGGATCTGGCAGCCCCTGGCCGCCCTGACCAACCTGCGCCGCCTGCTCAGCGACGAGCAAGCCGCCCAGCGGGTCGGCGAATTATTCCCCCAGGTCCAGGACAAGCTGCTCAACGCCCTGCAGCTGCAGGGCCAGGCCCGGGAAAATGAGCTCATTGCCGCCAGCCTCGAGCAGCGGGCGGGTCAATTGACCGGCCTGGAGTTTTCGCAGGGCATCAACATCAAGGCCCAGACCCGGCCGCTGTGGAAGTACGTGGCCATTCCGGCCGGCATCATGCTGCTGCTCTTGCTGGTGTACCCGGCCTTGTTCGTGCAGGGCACCGAGCGGATTTTCCACTACAACCGCGCCTACTCCCCGCCCGCCCCGTTCAGGTTTATCGTCGAAAACAAGGACCTGAAGGCCTTTAAGGGCGAAAACTACGCGCTGGCCGTGACGGTGGAAGGCGAGGCCCTGCCCAACGAAATCAGCATCGTGTACGGGGGCCGGGAGCGGCGCCTGAGCAAGCAGAGCGGCAACAAGTACACCTACGAGTTCAAGCAGCTGCAGCGCGACGTGGAGTTCCAGCTTTCGGCCGCCGGCTTCACCTCCGACGACTACGACCTGCTGGTGCGGGAGCGGCCCAACCTGCGCGACTTCGCCGTGCACGTCACCTACCCAACGTATATCGGCAAGCCCGCCGAAACCATCCGTAACACCGGCAACCTCACCGTGCCCGAGGGCAGCACCGTGCGCTGGGAATTCGCCACGGCCGCCACCGACGAACTACAGCTGCTCTTCACCAACCCCCAGGAAACCGTCACGGCCACCGAGTCGGGCGAGGGGTTTGAAACCTCGCGCCGCATCCTGCGCAGTCAGGAATACGCCGTGCGCCTGCGGAATGCCGCGAGCTTGAACCGGGACCCAATTCAGTACCAGATTACCGCCATTCCGGACCTCGTACCGGAAATTACGGTGGAGAGCTTCGCCGACACGACCTCCCTGCGCTACCTGGCCCTGGGCGGCTCGGTGCGCGACGACTACGGCCTGAGCCGTTTGCAGCTCCACTACCGCGTGACTTCGAAGGCCCGCCCCAATGGCGAGTACAAGGCCCGCGCCCTGGCCCTGCAAAGCGGCCCCAGCCAGAGCTACGCCTACCAGTGGGACCTGGCCCCCCTGAACCTGAAGCCCGGCGACCGGGTCGAATACTTCCTGCAGGTGTGGGACAACGACGGCGTGCACGGCCCCAAAGCGGCCCGCACCCGGGCGGCCGAGTTCAAGCTGCCTTCCACTAAAGAGCTGCGGGAGCAGATGAACGCCCAGTCGCAGTCGGTGCAGAACCAGCTGAGCCAGGCGGCCGAGAAGTCCAAGAAGCTGGAGCGGGAAATGGCCAAGACCGAGGACAAGCTCAAGACCAAGCGCAACCTCAACTTCCAGGACAAAAAGCAGCTCCAGGACATGCTCGAGCAGAAGCAGCAGATGGACCAGCAGCTGGCCGACATGAAGAAGATGTTCGAGGAGCTGACCCAGAAGCAGGACCAGCTCGACCCCAAGAGCGAGGAGCTGCGCGAGAAGGCCGAGGAGCTCAAGAAGCTCATGGACTCCCTGCTCGACCCCGAAACCAAGAAGCTCTACGACCAGCTCAAAAAGCTGCTGGAAGAGCAGAAGACGCCCGACGCCCAGCTCCAGAAGATGCTGCAGCAGCTCGAAAACAAGGAGAATACCCTGCAGAAAGAGCTGGAGCGGGCCCTGGAAATGTTCAAGCAGCTGCAGTTTGAGCAGAAGATGGAGCAGGCCACCGAAAAGCTGGAGCAGCTGGCCCAGGAGCAGGAAAAGCTGGCCGAGCAAACCGAGAAGAACGACAAGGACAACCAGCAGAAAGGCGACTCCAAGCAGGACCAGCAGCAGAAACAGGAGC
This sequence comes from Hymenobacter chitinivorans DSM 11115, assembly GCF_002797555.1. Lineage (NCBI taxonomy): Bacteria > Pseudomonadati > Bacteroidota > Cytophagia > Cytophagales > Hymenobacteraceae > Hymenobacter > Hymenobacter chitinivorans. Next base: position 17,167 of record NZ_PGFA01000004.1, read on the forward strand.
AGCTCAAGCAGGAGCAGGCCGAAAAGCAGCAGGAGTTTCAGGACGTGAAAAAGGAACTGGACGAGCTCAAGAAGATGGACGAGCAGCTCGACAACCAGAATGGCGCCGACGACATGAAGCAGGACCAGCAGGACGTGGACCAGCAGCAGCAGGACAGCCAGGAGCAGCTCAGCAAGAATCAGAACAAGAAAGCCAGCCAGAGCCAGAAGCAAGCCGCCCAGAAGATGCAGCAGATGGCCCAGAAGATGAAGCAGCAGCAGGAGCAGGACGAAGACGAGCAGCAGCAGCAGAACATCGACGACCTGCGCGACATCCTCGACAACCTGATTACGCTCAGCTTCGACCAGGAAAACCTGATGAAGCAGTTCCGCTCCGTCGACCAGACCGACCCGCGCTTCGTGCAGCTGGGCCAGAACCAGCGCAAGCTCAAGGACGACGCGGCCATCATCCAGGACTCCTTATATGCCCTGGCCAAGAAAGTATTCCAGATCAAGTCGTTCGTAACCCGGGAAGTAGGGGAGATGAACGGGCAGATGGACGAGTCCCTGAACCAGATCCGGCAGCGCAATGTGGGCCGGGCTACCAGCAGCCAGCAGCTGGCCATGACCAGCATGAACAACCTGGCCCTGATGCTCAACGACGCCCTGCAGCAGATGCAGCAGGAGCAGCGCGAGGGGCAGCAGAGTCAGCAGAGCGGGGGCAAGCCCGGGGGCAAAAAGAAAAAGAAAGGCGGCTCCCCCGGCGAAGGCCAGCTGGGCAAGATGCAGCAGCAGCTCAATCAGCAGATTCAGCAGCTGCAGCAGAGCGGCAAAACCGGTCGGGCTTTGTCGGAAGATTTAGCTAAACTCGCAGCTCAACAGCAAATGCTCCGCGAAGCCCTCAAAGAACTCGATAAGCTCCAGCAAGGCAGCAAGGAAGGCAAAGGCCAGAACGGCATGGGTGGCACCGGCGACCTGAAGAAATTAATGGAACAAACCGAAACCGACCTCGTAAACAAGCGGCTAACGGAGCAAACCATTTTGCGTCAGCGCCAAATCATGACCCGCTTGCTGGAAGTCGAGAAATCGGCCCGGGAGCGGGACCAGGACGACAAGCGTGAAGCGCAGACCGCTCAGAACCGTCCGCCGGTGTTTCCGCCCGCTTTTGAGAAATATAAGCAGCAGAAAAATCGGCAAACGGAGCTCTTGCGGACCGTTCCACCGGCCCTCACGCCGTACTATCAGCGGGAGGTGAGTGAATATTTTCAGAAAATGAAATAGTGTTCCGCTAATTTTACCGCCCCGCTCCCTTTTACATACCTATGAAACAGGTTAAAATTCAGATTCCTTCGCTCGTCGAAAATATCCGCGTCGTAGAAAGCTTTATCGACAACTCAAAGGATACGTTTCACATCGAGGACGATATCTATGGCAATATCATGGTCGCCGTCACGGAGGCCGTGAACAACGCCATTCGTCACGGCAACAAGTTCGATAAGGACCGCAACGTGTACCTGTCGCTCTACGTCGATAAGGACCGCGTGAAGTTTGAGGTGGAAGACGAAGGTGAAGGCTTCGACTACACCGACCTGCTGGACCCCACCGCGCCCGAAAACCTGGAAAACCCCGGGGGCCGCGGCATCTTCCTCATTCGCCACCTGGCCGATGAGGTTGAGTTCACCAAGGACGGCCGCAACGTGCAGCTGACCTTTATGCTCACGCCGGCCGAAACCGACGAATCCTCCGCCACCGACACCGTTTCCAGCGAAAACGCGGCATGAACCAACACCCTCCCGGAACGGAAAATGAAATGAATGCGGGCCTGCCCGAGGAGTCGCACGAGTCACACGGCATCGAGTTCCTGGTCGAGGACGTCGACTTTGAGCTCTCCGAAGCCGAGGCCCTGACTTCCTGGATTGAGAAAATTGCCCAGGTGCACGAACACAAAATCGTGCAGCTGACCTATATTTTCTGTTCCGACGAGTATCTGCACCGCGTCAACGTCGAGTACCTCGACCACGACACCTACACCGACGTCATCACCTTCGATAACGCCGACGATGCCGATATCATCGAGGGTGACATTTTCATCAGCGTCGACCGGGTGCGGGAAAATGCCCAACAGCTGGGCGTCAGCTTCCACGACGAGCTGCACCGCGTGATGATTCACGGCGTGCTCCACCTGCTGGGCTACGCCGACAAGGATTTGCTGAGCCAGACGGCCATGCGCAAGAAAGAAGACTACTGCCTTTCGCTGCGGCCTTTTTAAAGCTCTGGCTTCCCGCTATTTTAGTCAAAATGCCCGCCCTGCTGCGGGCATTTTTGTTTATTGCCAGTACTAGAAGCCCGTCATTGCAGGCCATTATTCTCATCTTTACCTTATGTCTGCTTCCTCCTCCCACCACCTGATTATTCCCGGCGAGGCGCTGGACTTTTACCTGAGCCAGGGATATTACCGGATGCACCAGGACCTGTTTACCTGCCGCTTTCTGCCCATTGAGGGCGGCTTTTACACGGTACACTGGCTACGAATTGTGCTGGGCGAGGTGCAGTATGGTCCTGAGCAGCGCCGGCTGTTGCGGCTCAACGAGCGGTTTTCGGTAACGCTGCGCCGCTTTCAGCTGACCGATGAGCTGGAGAACTTATACGCCGCCTACCGGGCCTCGATAAACTTTGACGCCCCGCCCACGGTGGAGTCGTTTCTGCTGGCTGGGGCCAGCCACAACGTGTTTTCGACCGGCGTGGTAGAAGTGCGCGACGGAGCCCGGCTCATTGCCGCTGGCATCTTCGACAGCGGGGCCCGCAGCCTGGCCGGCATCATGAACTTCTACCACCCCGACTACCGCAAGCACAGCCTGGGCAAATACCTGATGCTGCTCAAAATCGAGCACGCCCAGCGTCAGCAGCACCGCTACTATTACCCCGGCTACCTGGCCCACGACTACCCCAAATTCAACTACAAGCTTTTCCCCTGTCCGGCGGCCACCGAAGTCTTCGACGCCTGCCACCACTACTGGGAGCCTTTTTCCTGGGAAACCGTAGCCCGCCAATCCGCTGAGCTGCTGGCCGATTGGCAGGACGACGACCTGGCCGACCTCGGTTAGAGCGGCGGAAGCAGGCCGCGCGAAAAAGCCGTTGAATCCGTATCTTTGCGCACGTTTTGAGCGTGTTGCCCCTGGTTTCCCGCAGTTGATGACCTGAAAAAAGCCCCGGCCCCGCCGCGGGTGCTTGCGGGGTCGAGGAGCGCGAACTTCCCCCGAGTGGTTACTGTTTGCCTCCAACGGCCCGCGCAACAGGTCCAGGACCCAAGCCATCAGGCGGGGTCCCGAGTCGTCTGCCAGCCGCGTCATCCGTCGAATCCGTCTAAAATCCGCGGTCCATGTTTCAGCAAGAAGAGTACGATGTTATTGTAGTAGGGGCCGGCCACGCTGGTTGTGAAGCAGCGGCTGCCGCGGCCAACCTGGGCTCTAAAGTCCTACTGGTCACGATGAACATGAACACCATTGCCCAGATGTCGTGCAATCCGGCCATGGGCGGGGTGGCCAAGGGCCAGATCGTGCGCGAAGTAGACGCGCTGGGCGGGCAGTCGGGCATTATCACCGACAAAACCATGATTCAGTTCCGGATGCTGAACCGCTCCAAAGGCCCCGCCATGTGGAGCCCCCGAGCGCAGAGTGACCGAATGCGCTTTGCCGAGGAGTGGCGCAACACGCTGGAGCAAACCCCGAACGTGGACTTCTGGCAGGAATCGGTGACGGGTATCGTGGTGGAAAACGACACGGTGGTGGGCGTCAAAACCCAGCTCGGCATCGAGTTCCGGGGCAAGTCGGTGGTACTCACCAACGGCACTTTCCTGAACGGCCTGATTCATATCGGCGAGAAAAACTTCGGCGGGGGTCGCGCCGCCGAAAAGAAAAGCACCGGCATCACTGAGCAGCTCCAGGAGCTGGGCTTCGAGACGGGCCGCATGAAAACCGGCACCCCGCCCCGGGTGGACGGCCGCAGCCTGGACTATTCCAAAATGGAAGAGCAGGCCGGCGACGAGGTGCCCAGCAAATTCAGCTACCTCGACACACCCGCCCTGGTCAAGCAGCGCCCCTGCTATATCACCTACACCAACCAGGAGGTGCACGACATCCTGCGCGAGGGGTTCGAGAAGTCGCCGATGTTCCAAGGCCGCATCAAGGGCCTGGGGCCGCGCTACTGCCCGAGCGTGGAGGATAAAATCAACCGCTTCGCCGACAAGGACCGTCACCAGATTTTTGTGGAGCCCGAGGGCAGTAGCACCGTCGAAATGTACATCAACGGCTTCAGCTCCTCGCTGCCCGAAGACGTGCAGTACCGCGCCCTGCGCAAGATTGCGGGCTTCGAGAATGCTAAAATGTTCCGGCCCGGCTACGCCATTGAGTACGACTTTTTCCCGCCGACCCAGCTCAACCTGACCCTGGAAACCAAGCGGATCAAAAACCTCTACTTCGCCGGCCAGATCAACGGCACGACGGGCTACGAGGAAGCCGCCTGCCAGGGTCTGATGGCCGGTATCAACGCCCACAACCGCGTGCACGGCCAGGAACCCTTTATCCTGAAACGGAGCGAGGCCTACATCGGCGTGCTCATTGATGACCTCGTCAACAAAGGCACCGACGAGCCTTACCGCATGTTTACGAGCCGGGCCGAGTACCGCATTCTGCTGCGCCAGGACAACGCCGACCTGCGCCTGACGCCACTGGGCCACGCCCTGGGTTTGGCCTCCGACGAGCGGATGGAGCGGGTGCAGCGCAAGCAGCAGGAAACGGCCGAAGCGGTGAAGCTGCTGAAGAACTTTGCCATCGAGCCGGCCGAAATCAACGGCTTGCTGGAGGAGCTGGGCTCGGCCACGCTGCACGAGCGGACCCGGGCCGTGAACCTGCTGCGCCGCCCCAACCTGGAGCTCGAGCACCTGACCCGCACCTTGCCGGCCCTGACGCTGGCCCTGGGCCAGTACCAGCCCGACAGCCTGGAGCAGGCCATTATTGCCATCAAGTACGAGTCCTACATTGAGAAGGAAAACCAGCAGGCCGCCCGGGTAGCCGAGCTGGAAAACTTCGTCATTCAAGGCCGCCTCGACTACCAGCAAATGCCGGCCCTCTCGCACGAGGCCCGGGAAAAGCTCCTCAAGGTGCAGCCCGAAACCCTGGGCCAGGCCGCCCGCATCAGCGGCGTGTCGCCGGCCGACGTTTCGGTGCTGATGGTGTACCTTGGCCGATAATTCAGCAGTGTTGAATCTTAAAAGTTGAATGTTGAATGGCTGGTTACACTGTAGCCACGCCGTTTGGCACTCAGCATTTAACATTCAACATTCAGCATTCAACATTCCCTCAAAGCGTGTCGTACGAACGTCTGGAAAATTGCCCGGTTTGTGGCAAAAGCGAGTTTCGCAACAAGCTGGTAGTAGAAGATAAGTCGGTGAGCAAGGAAAGCTTTGCCATCGTGCAGTGCCAGAACTGCACCTTTCAGTTTACCAACCCGCGGCCCGGCATCGAGGCCATCGGGCGCTACTACGAGTCCGACGACTACGTTTCGCACAACAGCACGGCTACCGGCGTCATCAACCAGGCCTACAAGGTTGCCCGCTTTTTCACGATGCGCCGCAAGGTGGCGTTGGTCAATAAGCTGGCCCCGCGCAAAGGCAAGCTGCTGGATTACGGTTGCGGCACGGGCCACTTCCTGGCCGCGGCCCGCTCCGGCGGCTGGCAGGTGGCCGGCGTAGAGCCCAACGCCCGCGCCCAGCAGGAAGCCTCCGAGCGGGTGGGCCAGCCCATCGGCAACGAAAACCTGGTTTCGTTTGAGTCAGCCTCCTTTGATGCCATTACCCTGTGGCACGTGCTGGAGCACGTCCACAACCTGAACGAGACTTTGCAGCAGCTCGTGCGCCTGCTCAAGCCCGACGGGGTGCTCATCATTGCCGTGCCCAACGTGGACAGCCTCGACGCCCAGCACTACCGCCAGGACTGGGCCGCCTACGACGTGCCCCGCCACCTCTACCATTTCAGCCCCAAAACCATGAAGCTGCTGCTCAAAAAGCATAAGCTCACGGTGCCCGAAACTCTGCCTATGCCCCTGGATGCTTACTACGTGAGCATGCTCAGCGAGAAGCACCGGGCCGAGCGGGGCGGCGGGCTGATGAACGTGCTCAAGGCTGGCTACAAATCCAATAAGTACGCCGAAGAACACGAAGGCCTGTATTCAAGCGTTATCTACGTAGCCCACAAACGCTAAAACTATGCGGGTACGGCGGCTGGTCCTGGTCCTGACGTGGCTCGTGGCCGGCCCCGGGGCCGCAGCTGGCAGGGGAGGGGAGGGGCTAAGCACTTTGCCGCCAGCTGCTTCCGTGGCGAGACACTTTACGCTCCCCCCGGACACCGCGCGCCGGGCGCTGCGGCCCGATTCGGTGACAACCGCGCCGGTGCTGCTGTTGCCCGCCGACGATAAGCCCACCCGGAGCGTTAGTCTGCGTATCCTCGGGGCCATTGCTTTCCTTACCGTTACCACCCTTTTGCTGTATAATGTCCGTTCGCGCTAACCTGCTTGTTCTGCTTTCCGCCAGTGCCCTCGTGAGCGGCTGCGCGGCCGTAAGCTCGCCGCAGGGCGGCCCTAAAGACGTGACTCCGCCCAAGCTCACGGGCTCTTTCCCGGCCAACGGGGCGGTGAACGTGCGGGAGCAAACCGTCCGACTGGAGTTTTCGGAGTCAATTCAGCTCCGCGACCTGTCCAAAAACCTGATTGTGGCCCCGGTGCTGCGCGAAGACGATAAGTACAAGGTTAAGGAAGAGCGCAGCGCCATTTCCCTGGTATTCGACCAGCCCCTGCAGGCCAATACTACTTACACGTTCAACTTCGGGGCGGCCATTACCGACATCACCGAAAACCTGCCGGCCCAGAACGTGCTGGTCACCTTCAGCACCGGCGCCCGCCTCGACTCGGGCTCGGTGCGCGGCTCGGTAACCCAGCTGCTGAGCGGGGCCGCCGCGGCCGAAGTACCCGTGATGCTGTATCCCGAAACCGATACGATGACTATCCGGCGCGGCAAGCCCTATTATATGGTGCGCACCGACAAAGCCGGCGCGTTTGTGCTGAACAACCTCAAAACCGGTCGCTACCGCGTCTACGCCCTGGCCGACAAAAACAACTCGGGCCGCTACGACGAAGGGGAGCAGATTGCCTACTTGCCCGAGCCCGTTACGGTGCGCCCCGGCCTCGACTCGCTCCGCTTGGTGCTGGTGCGCCCCGACGCCCGCCGCCCCATTATTGCCAGCCAGCAGGGCGCGCCCACTCAATTCAAAATCTTCTTCAACGAAGGCCTCACCCAAGCCCGCCTGCTGCCCCTGGGCACCGCGGCCACGGCTCCCGCCCCGGCCCCGCTGAACGAGGCCCTGTTGCTCGCGGAAAAGGGCCGCAGCGTAACGCTGTTTCGGACCGCAGCCCTCACCGAGGGCCGCTACCTGCTGGCCACCGCCGACAGCGTGGGCAACACCGGGCAGGATACCATCAACGTTAAGTTTCCGGGCACCATCACGGCGGCGGCCCGACGGGCTCCACAGTATGCCGTGGTAGGCGCCCCCCGCGACGTGTACCGGCAGGGTCAGGTTAAGTTTCAGTTTCTGGAGCCCCTGCGCCCGTTTACGAAGCAGCCCATCGGCATCCTGCTCGAAGACTCCACCACCCGCAGGCCCATCCGGGTACCGCAGGAGGCAACGCTCAGCCCTGACCGGACGCTGCTGACCGTAAACCTGAACACCAAGGCCAAGAAGAGCATTAGTATCGTCCTGGATTCGACGGCCGTCACCACCATTACCGACCAGCGCCTGGCCCTAAAACCGGTGCGTCTGTTGGTTACGGATCAGTCGCCGGTGGGCAGCGTGGCGGGCACCATCCAAACCAAGTACGCGCGGTTTCAACTGCAGCTGCTGGATGGCACCAACCAGGTTGCCGCCGTGCTGGATAACCCCAAAAACACTTTCCGCTTCGATAATCTGGCCCCTGGCACCTACCGCCTGCGCGTGCTCATCGACGCCGACAACAACGGCACCTGGCGCGGCGGCGACCCGAAGTTCATCGTGCCGGCCGAGCCAGTGTACCTGGCCCCCCAGCCCATTCAGGTGCGGGCCAACTGGGATGTGGAAGACCTTAAGCTGGCTTTCTAGGTCCCCACCCGTTTCCTTACTTACCCCGAGCCCCGGACGCTGCTGCCTCCGGGGCTTTTTCGTGCCGGCCCGCCTACCAGTCACAAGGTTTAGCCAAGCCAGGCAGGAGGGAAGCCGGTCCGACTTTCCTCGTTTCCTTGGTTGCGGCGGGCTGGTGTGGCCGGCCGGGGCCAGCGGGCCGGCAGCTAGGGTATTTTCCTATATAGCGCCGGCCTAAAACCAGCCATTTTGAGCTATCCACATGGGGAGCTTTCAGAATCAGGAAGCTACGTGCTTTCCACATTTTTTTCCACAGCCCATAGTCGGCTTTTCCGCCTAAGTGGGTTAATCTGTGGATAATGGTGGGGAAACGTGGGGATAACCCGTGGAGAAGTTGCGGAAAAGTTTTTTTGCCCGTCTGCAGCCCAGCACAGAGGCCGCTTTCCACACTGCCGACGTGGATAAGGGTGGATAACTATCCCCGGAAAATACCCTAATCCACACCCGGCAAAACCTGTGAATTGTGGATTCGTGGATAACGCTGTGAATTGTGAATAATTCTCGTAAGTGATTTATAATATGTGTTTTACTATCCACACCCCCTGTTGACAGACGGTGTATAAGCTCAATCTTGTACACAAGTTATCCGCTCTGTGTATAACTATATTTTCTTATCCACTTATGAACACCCCCAACGAGTGGAGACAAAAAGAAATCTTTTAAAAAATTTAATTCAAAAGTTATTAACCCTGTGGATAAGCTCGGCCGGCTTTCAAAAAATGGAAAGTCCCGTTTCCGGCATTCGGCAGATCAAGACCTCAAGCGGCGTGAGCTGGGCTCGGGTTTGGTGAACAGCGGCGGTAGCTCGGCAAAGTGCGGCCTGGCCTAGCACGGACTTGGCTCGCCGGCCCGCAGAATAGGGTCTGCGGTAAACGTAGGCGTAGGCAGCCGGGCGGGCTAATAAATTACACCAACCCGGTTTTGGGGCGGACCACTCCCCTGCTGCGGCCTACGGTCCTGGTTTCGCGGCTTAGTAGGGTGTCATCAGCGCTTTGGCTAATAAGGCCGGGTGAAAACGGCGTATAACGGCGGGGAAGCAGTTGCTGCTGAGCGAGTAAACGGCCCGGGTTACGCACTTTTCCACACGCTGAGCTGTGGAAAACCGGCAAAGCTGGTCCCGGGCATGGCTTTGCCCGTATACAGGACTTCCACCCGCCCCGCTCCTGCCCCATGCCTTTCGACTATACGCTCGACTTCAAGACCACCGACTTTCGGCGCCACCCCGAGCTGTACCGCGTGGGCAAGGGCGAGCAGGGCGTGTTGCTGGTGGAGCCCTACAAGTCGGAGATTCTGCCGCACTGGCGCTTCAAAAGTCCCGAGGTAGCCTGGGAGTCATCGGAGCAGATTTACCAGTTGTTTCTGGACTACCTGAAAGCCGACGACTTCGTGGGAGCCGACATGGCCCGCAAGTTTATTCAGATGGGCTTTACCCGGGCCCGGCGCTACGCCAACCACCGCGGCGGCAAGAAGTACGACGGGCCCGTGCCGGCCGACAAGAAGGGGCAGAGTGGCGCCCACGGCCGGGCCGAATTGCCCCGCAGCCCCGAGGACCCCGAAAAGGCCGCCGCTGCCGCCATCTTCAAGGCCAAGTGGGACGAGGCCAAGCTTCACCCCGACTACGTGCGGCAGAAGGCCGCGTTTGAGGCTCGCTACGGCAAGTGAGTCCTGAATGAATACCTACCTTTAAATCCGAATTCAGATTCTTACCAGAATTACTTCATCCAACCACCGAAACCAACCGAATCATGCAGAGCATCCAACCCCAACCCAGCAGCACCGAAGAAAACGAAATCATCCTGGGCACCGGCATGGGCCCGCTCAAGTTCGGCGCCACCCAGGACGAGGTCCGGGCCCTGATGGGCGAGCCCGAGGAAATTGAGGAGTCGGAAGACGACGACGAGTTTGAGCACCAGGCCTGGAATTACCTGGAGGAAGGCTACTCCCTGTACTTCGACCGGGAAGACGACTACCGCCTGAGCTGCATCGAAACCGACCACCCCGGCCTGCGTATCTTCGGCCAGCCGATTCACGGCAAGTCCGTGGACGAAATCCAGGAGCTCATGCGCCAGAACGGCCTTGAGTCGACGGAGGTGGAGCGCATGGATACCGGCGAAACCCGCCTCTCCTACGAGAAGGAAATGATTGACCTTTACTTTGATGAGGATCAGCTGCAGTTCGTCAACTTCGGCGTCTTTATCAGCGACGACCTGGAGGTGCAATGGCCCAGCTAGAGCCGGAGTTATCCACAAAATTCGGGCTTTTTAGTGTTGATAAGTTGATAAGTCGCTAATAACCCGCCGTTTTAGTGTATAAACCCAGGCCGTTTGGCTAATTCTAATAGCTGGCACGGTCGTTACGAAAACTTCCGGCAATAAAAAAGCCGACCCGCAGTGGGTCGGCTTTTTTTGTGTATTTCGGGGAAAGCCCAGCGCTAGAGGATAGCCCGGAACAGCAGGAACAACCCGCCCGAGAGGAACATTGTGACGGGCAGGGTGAGCACCCAGGCCAAGGCAATGTTGCGTACCATTTGGGGGTTCAGGTTCTTGATGCCGCGGTTGGCCACCATGGAGCCGGCAATGGCCGACGACAACACGTGAGTGGTCGAAACCGGCAGGCCAAACTGGGTATTGACGCCAATCATGGCGGCGGCTACCAGCTCGGAGGAGGCGCCCTGGGCGTAGGTCAGGTGCTCCTTACCAATCCGCTCCCCGATGGTTTTGACGATGCGCTTCCAGCCGATCATCGTGCCCACGCCCAGGGACAAGGCCACCATCAGCGACACTTCCCAGGGGGCGTAGTCGGTGAAGGTGCGCATCTGGGCCACGCTCGTGTCGAAGGTTTTGCGGTCGGCGGTGCTCAGCGGCACCTTTTCGCTGGCCACGAGCTTTTTGGATTTGTTGTGAATGAGCAGGATGGCCTTGCGGATTTCGAAGCGGGACTGCTCGGGTAGCTGTTTCACGTCGGTTTTGCCGGCGAAAATCTGGTCGAGCGTGGTGGTCTGGGTGCGGATGTCGGCCAGCAGCTGCCGGTCGGCTTGGCTCATGGTTTCGGGGTTGAGCTTGCCCATTACCAGCTCTATGTTGCTCAACGACTCGCGCATGTCGAGCGGGTTGAGCTTTTGGTTTAGGGCAAAGTGCACGGGCACGATGCCAATCAGGATGAGCATAATCAGGCCCACGCCCTTCTGCCCGTCGTTGGAGCCGTGGAAGTAGCTCACCAGCGTGCAGGTCGCAATCAGGATCAGGCGGATCCAGATGGGTGGGGGCTTGCGCTTGTGGGGCTCCCGGAAGATGGCCTTGGTTTGCACGAACCGTTTCAGCAGAAACATCATGATGATGGTCAGTGAAAAGCCGAAGATGGGGCTGATCAGCAGCGAAGCGCCGGTTTCGAGGGCCTTGGTCCAGTTCACAGCCGAGCCGTTGGAGTCGGGCAGCAGCGAAAAGGCAATGCCCACGCCCAGGATGGAACCAATCAGGGCGTGCGAGGAAGAGGACGGCAGGCCGTAGTACCAGGTACCCAGGTTCCAGATAATGGCCGCCACAATCAGGGCGCCCACCATGGCAATGCTGTGGTACACGTTCTGATCCACGAGGCTTTCCACGGGCAGCAGGTACACAATGCCCATGGCCACGGCAATGCCGCCGGTAAGAACCCCGATGAAGTTCCAGAAGCCGGACCACACCACCGCCACCCAGGGCCGCAGGGCGTTGGTGTAAATCACGGTGGCCACGGCATTGGCCGTGTCGTGGAAGCCGTTGACGAATTCGAAGGCGCAAGCTGCTACCAGACAAGTGATTAGCAGCAGAAGCACATGAGGCTCTAAGCCAAACATAAAAGGGGAATTAATGGGAAATCGGTTTTCATCGTTCCAAAGGTAGAGGGACCTTTAGGCGGGGCAAGATTATGAAATTGTTACGCCAAAATAGTACGCCTCCCGTTTGCATGCGCTTAACGCAGGAACCGATTCGGGGTTGGGCGCGGGCCTAATCTGTTGAGCTAGAAGCCCGCAGATGGGGCCGCAGGTAGAAAATACTGGCTTTTGCGAAGCTGTATTCTGCCGCGGCTCCGGTGGTTTCTGCTACTTTTGCCCACTTCTACTGTATCAGAGTACCTGAATATGAGCAACGCCCCGCAGAAAACGGCCGCCACTACCGCTGAAGGCACGCTGGCCGAAATCGTGTCGCACGCCAAGGAATACGGCTTCGTGTTTCCTTCCTCCGAAATCTACGACGGCCTGGCCGCCGTGTATGACTACGGCCCCAACGGCGTGGAGCTGAAGAACAACCTGAAGCAGCTCTGGTGGAAGGCCATGACCCAGCTCAACCAGAATGTGGTGGGCATCGACGCGGCCATCTTCATGCACCCCACCACCTGGAAAGCCTCCGGCCACGTCGACGGCTTCTCGGACCCCATGATTGACAACCTCGACAGCAAAAAGCGCTACCGCGCCGACGTGCTGCTCGAAGAAAAGGCCGCCGAGTACGAAAAGAACGGTGAAATAGCCCGGGCTGAAACCCTGCTAGCCGAAATGGGCCGCCTGCTCACGGCCGAGGACCTGGCCGGCGTCAAGCAGCTCATCATCGATGAGAAAATCCTGTGCCCGATCAGCAAGACCGGCAACTGGACCGACGTGCGCCAGTTCAACCTGATGTTCTCGACCCAGATGGGCGCCGTGGCCGAGGGCTCGAACGAAATCTACCTGCGCCCCGAAACGGCCCAGGGCATCTTCGTCAACTTTTTGAACGTGCAGAAGTCGGCCCGCCAGAAGGTGCCCTTCGGCATTGCCCAGATCGGCAAGGCCTTCCGCAACGAGATTGTAGCCCGGCAGTTTATCTTCCGCATGCGGGAGTTTGAGCAGATGGAAATGCAATTCTTCGTGCGCCCCGGCACCGAGGAAGAGTGGTACCAGCACTGGAAAGCCGCCCGCCGCCGCTGGCACGAAGTAATGGGTTTGCCCGCCGACAAGCTCCGCTTCCACGACCACGAGAAGCTGGCCCACTACGCCAAGGCGGCCGTGGATATTGAGTACGAATTCCCCTTCGGCTTCAAGGAAATCGAGGGTATCCACTCCCGCTCCGACTTCGACTTGACCCAGCACCAGCAGTTCAGCCGCAAAAAGCAGAACTACTTCGACAACGACATCAACCCAGAAACCGGCAAGCCCTACGGCAACTACGTGCCCTTCGTGGTGGAAACCTCGGTGGGTGCCGACCGGTTGTTTCTGGCCACGCTCTGCCAGGCTTTCCAGGAAGAAACTATCGTCGAAGGCGAAGGGGAGGAGCAGAAAACCAAAACCCGCAAGCTGCTGCGCCTGCACCCGGCCGTGGCCCCGGTGAAAGCCGCCATTTTCCCGCTGGTGAAAAAGGACGGCCTGCCCGAAAAGGCTAACGAAATCTACAACAGCCTGCGCCACGACTTCCGCCTGGTCGTCGAGGAGAAGGACTCCATTGGGACGCGCTACACCCGCCAGGACCTCATCGGCACGCCCTTCTGCATTGCCGTCGACCACCAGACCCTGGAGGACGAAACCGTAACCGTGCGCCACCGCGACTCGCGGGAGCAGACCCGCATGCCTATTTCGGAGCTGCGCGCCTACATTGGCGAGGCCGTGAGCTTGTCCCGAATTTTCGAGAAGCTCTAAGAAGTTCAGCAGCTGCCCAGCGCAAATACCCGGGGCCGTCATGCTGAGCATGGCGGCCCTTTGCGTTGTCGGTCGGCTGAAACGGGCCGGGCGTCGATTGAGGGGTAGCGCCGGGGGGAAACGGCTAGGTTTGCGGTTATTTCCTGCTCTGTATGAAACTCTCATACAAAATTCTATTTCCTATATGGGATTCTCATACAAAGTTTCCTGTTCGGGCTTCTTTCAGCCCCGGCTTCCTTCTCTTTCTACCAGCAAGTCATTGCGTACCTTTGCTAAATTTTAGCGGCCTATGTGGAGTAAACTCGCCTTATTTACGATTAAGAATCGGCGGATTCTGGTTCTGCTCCTGGCCGTTATTACGGTGTTCATGGGCTGGCAGGCCCGCAAAGTCGAAATGACCTACGACTTTGCCCAGGTCGTGAGTCCCGACGACCCGGACATGGTGTATTTCCAGCAGTTCAAGCGCACCTTCGGCGAAGACGGCAACGTGCTGGTGCTGGGCTTGCAGGACAGCAGCGTCTATAAGCTGGGCAACTTCAACGAGCTGCGCAGCCTGACCGATACCCTGGCCAAGGTGCAGGGCGTGAGCGGGGTGCTGTCCGTCACGAAGCTGCCCAAGCTCGAAAAAGACACCGCCAACCAGAGCTTCCGGGCCAGCCCCATCTTCAAGAAATTCCCCGAAACCCAGGCCGAGCTGGACTCTTTGATGCGGGTCGTGAACCAGCAGGAGTTCTACAAGGGCCAGCTGATTTCGCCCACTACCGGCGCCACGCTACTGGCCCTGACCATGGACCCCAAGTTCCTCAACTCCAGTAAGCGGGAGGGGGTGATGAAGGAAATCCTGGCCCACGCCGAGCGGTTTCAGCAGAAAACCGGCATCCGGATGCACTACGCCGGCCTGCCCTACGTGCGGGCCACGATGACGACCAAAGTGGCCTCGGAAATGAAGCTCTTCGTGGCCCTGACCATCGTCATGATGGCCCTGACGCTGTTCATGTTTTTTCGGACCTGGGCCGCGGTGGTGTTTCCCATCCTGATTGTGCTCATCGTCGTGGTGTGGTGCATCGGCTCGATGGTGTTGCTGGGCTACAAGATTAACCTGCTCACGGGCCTGATTCCGAGCATTATCATCGTTATCGGCATTCCCAACTGCACCTACCTGCTCAGCCGCTACCACTACGACTACCGCAAATCGGGCAACCAAGTGCTGGCCATGACCCGGGTAATCGGCAAAATCGGGCTGGTGACGCTGATGAACAACACCACCACGGCCATCGGCTTCGTGGTGTTCTGCTTCACCAACATTGCCATTCTGTTCCAGTTCGGGGCCGTGGCCACCATCAATATTTTCGTGGCCTTCCTGGTCTCGTTTATCCTGATTCCGATTGTCTTCACCATTCTGCCCCCGCCCACGCCCAAGCAGCTCGAGCACCTCGAAGCGGCCCCGCTGACCAAGCTGCTGGAGTTTTTCGAGCACCTGGTGCTGGAGCGCCGTGGCACGGTCTACATTGCGGCCGCCGCTTTCGTGGCTTTGTCCATCGGTGGCATTATGAAGGTAAAGTCGGTGTCGTACATGGTGGATGACTTGCCCAAGGACAGCTCGGTTAACTCCGACTTGAAGTTTTTCGAGCAGCATTTTAACGGCGTAATGCCCCTGGAAATCGTGGTCAATACCGGCTCGAAGCGGGGCATCATGAAACTCAAGAACCTGGAGAAGATTGACCGGTTCGAGAAGTTCCTGCGCACCCAGCCCGTGCTGACTACGCCGGTGAGCATCGTGACTTTCCTGAAGGCCTCGACCCAGGCGTTTTACAACGACAACCCCGAGTACTACCGCCTGCCCGATAACTCCGAGAAGAACTTTATCCTGACCTATCTGGCCCATTCCCAGGGCAAGGCCGGCGGGGGCATGGACAGCAAGCTGATCCGCTCCTTCACCGACTCCACCGGCCAACGGGCCCGGATTTCGCTGAAAATTGCCGACATCGGCTCCCGCAATCTGGACACGCTGCTCAGCAACCAGATTCAGCCCCAGATCAAGCAGATTTTCAACGGTACGGGCATGGACGTGAAGCTCACCGGCACCACGATTCTCTTTACCAAGGGCAACGAATATCTCATCGGCAGCCTCAAGGAAAGCCTGCTGATTGCCTTTGCGCTGGTGGGCCTGGTGGTTTTGATCCTGTTCCGCAGCATCCGGGCGGTGTTTTTCACGTTGCTGCCCAACTTCTTCACTCTGCTGCTCACCGGCGGCATCATGGGCTATTTCGGCATTCCGCTCAAGCCCAGCACGGCGCTTATTTTCAGCATTGCCCTGGGCATTGATGGCGACAACAGCATTCACTTGCTGGCCAAGTTCCGGCAGGAGCTGGCCGCCAACGGGCACCGGGTGCGGGCCGCCATCAGCACCACGCTCAGCGAGGCCGGCACCAGCATGATTTACACCAGCATCGTGCTGTTTCTGGGCTTTTCAGTGTTTGCCTTCTCCGAGTTTGGCGGCACCAAAGCCCTGGGCTTGCTCATGTCGGCCTCCCTGCTGATTACCAACTTCTCCAACCTGATTCTGCTGCCCTGCCTGCTCGTGACCTTCGAGCACGGCAAGGACGAAACCATCAACAAATCCTTCATCCAGCACTTCGACGACACGTATCTGGAAGAGGATGACGACATGGAAATCAACCTGCGCCGCATTCCGTTGCAGAAGAAGCCGGATGCTTTGGATTCGTAAGTGAGTCCCAAACTGTTACCTAGAATCACCTGTCATCCTGAGCTTAGCGAAGGACCTTATGCCAGTTGAACGACTTGTTCAAGCGTAATAAGGTCCTTCGCTAAGCTCAGGATGACAGTTCCGAGTAGAAATTGCCTAAGCTCATAGATCAAATGAACTACCCCGAATACAAGCAGCCGCTCAACTACGGCCAGGTCGGCACCGATATCCTGGCGTGGTGGAAGCAGAACGGCATCTTTGAGAAAAGCGTGAGCACCCGGGAAGGGCAGCCCACCTTCGTGTTTTATGAAGGCCCCCCATCGGCCAACGGCGCGCCCGGCATTCACCACGTCATGGCCCGCACCGTGAAGGACATCTTCTGCCGCTACCAGACCCTGCTGGGCAAGCAGGTGTCGCGCAAGGGCGGCTGGGACACCCACGGCCTGCCCATCGAGTTGCAGGTGGAAAAGGAGCTGGGCATCACCAAGGAGGATATCGGCAAGAAAATCAGCATCGAGGAGTACAACCAGCGCTGCCGCGAAACGGTCATGCGCTTCAAGGCCCAGTGGGACGACCTCACCGAGAAAATGGGCTATTGGGTGGACCTCGACGACCCCTACATCACCTTCGAGCCCGAGTACATCGAAAGCTGCTGGGCCCTGCTCAAAAAGCTCTACGACAAGGGCCTGCTCTACAAAGGCTACACCATCCAGCCCTACTCGCCGGCGGCAGGAACCGGCCTCAGCTCGCACGAGCTGAACCAACCCGGCACGTATCGGGACGTCAAGGACACGACCATCGTGGCCCAGTTCAAGGTGAAGCAGGATGAGAAATCAACCCAACTGTTTGCCGGCCTGGGCGAGGTTCCGACCTACATCCTGGCTTGGACTACTACGCCCTGGACTTTGCCGGCCAACACTGGTCTGGCCGTGGGCAAAAACATCAGCTACGTGCTGGTTCGCACCTTCAACCCTTACACCTACGCGCCCATCCGGGTCGTTTTGGCCGAGGCGTTGGTGGGTCGTCATTTCTCCGAGAAAGGCAAAGACGCGTCCCTGGAAGACTACCAAGCCGGCGACAAAGTGCTGCCCTGGCGCATCGAAGCCACGTTCAAAGGCTCTGACCTCGTCGGGGTCAACTACGAGCGGCTCTTTGGCCACGACAAGGGCTTTCCGGCCTTTGAAGGCGAGGAGCGCGCCTTCCGCGTTATCAACGGCGACTTCGTAACCACCGAAGACGGTACCGGCATCGTGCACATTTCGCCCACCTTCGGCGCGGATGACTTCCGCGCCGCGGCCCTGGCCGACGTGCCCGCACTGATGGTAATGGACGACGAAGGCAAGCTGGGCCCCATCGTGGACCGCACCGGCCGCTACGTGGCCCAGATGGGTGAATTTGGGGGCCGTTGGGTGAAAAACTACGACGGGCACGACCAGAGCGGCGCCGACTACAAAACCCTCGACGAAAGCATTGCCATCCGCATGAAAGGCGACGGCACGGCCTTCAAAGTGGAGAAGTACGAGCACACCTACCCCCACTGCTGGCGCACCGACAAGCCCGTGCTCTACTACCCGCTCGACTCCTGGTTTATCAAGACCACGGCGGTGAAAGACCGGCTCATCGAGCTCAACAAAACCATCAACTGGAAGCCCGAAAGCACCGGTACTGGCCGCTTTGGCAACTGGCTGGAAAACCTGGTCGACTGGAACCTGAGCCGCTCCCGCTACTGGGGCACGCCCCTGCCCATCTGGCGCAGTCAGGACGGCTCCGAGGAAATCTGCATCGGCTCCATCGAGCAGCTCAGCGCCGAAATTGACAAGGCCGTAGCCGCCGAAATCATGACCCACAACCCCTACAAAAAGGTGGATGGCAACTGGGTTATGGCCAGCAGCCTAACAACTGACAACGAGCAACAGACAACTAAAATCGACCTGCACCGGCCCTACGTGGACGATATTTTCCTGGTAAGCCCCACCGGCCAGGCCATGTACCGCGAAACCGACCTCATCGACGTGTGGTTCGACAGCGGCGCCATGCCCTACGCCCAGTGGCACTACCCGCTGGAAAACAAGGACGTGTTTGAGCGGAATTTCCCGGCCGACTTCATTGCCGAAGGCGTGGACCAAACCCGCGGCTGGTTCTTCACTTTGCACGCCCTGGGCGTGATGCTGGAGGATTCCGTGGCCTTCAAGAACGTCATGGCCAACGGCCTGGTGCTGGACAAGAACGGCAACAAGATGAGCAAGCGCCTCGGCAATGCCGTGGACCCGTTTGCTACCATCAGCCAGTACGGCCCCGACGCCACCCGCTGGTACATGATTGCCAACGCCCAGCCCTGGGACAACCTCAAATTCGACCTGGCCGGCATTACGGAGGTGCAACGCCGCTTCTTCGGTACGCTCTTCAACACCTACTCGTTCTACTCGCTCTACGCCAACCTCGACGGCTTCCAGGCCACCGAAACCGGCCGCGTGCCCCACGCCGAGCTCAGCGAGCTGGACCGCTGGATACTGTCGAAGCTCCAGTCTCTCATCCTCGAAGTGCGCGGCTACTACGACGGTTACGACCCGACCAAGGCGGCCCGCGCCATCCAGGATTTCGTGACGGATCAGCTCTCCAACTGGCACGTGCGCCTCTCGCGCCGCCGTTTCTGGAAGGGCGAGCTGACTACCGACAAGCGCGCCGCCTACGAAACCCTGCAGGAATGCCTCGTGACCGTGGCTCAGCTCATGGCTCCCATTGCGCCTTTCTTCGCCGAATGGCTCTACAAGAACATGACCGACGGCCTGCGCCAGGAAGGCAACGCCCAGCGCTGGACCGCCGAATCGGTGCACCTGACGCTGCTCGTGGAGGCCGATGAAACCCGTATCGACAAGGCCCTGGAGGAGCGGATGGAGCTGGCCCAGCGCATTTCTTCGCTCACGCACTCCTTGCGGAAGAAGTCGGTGCTGAAGGTGCGCCAGCCGCTGCAGCGCATCCTAGTGCCCGTATTGAACGACACCACGCGCGAACAGGTCGGCAAGGTCGAAGATTTGATCTGCGCCGAGGTGAACGTGAAGCACGTGGAGTTCCTCGACGATACCAGCGGGGTGCTGGTGAAGTCGGTGAAGCCCAATTTTAAGCGTCTGGGCCAGCAATACGGACCCAAATTGAAGGTGGTAGGCGCCCGGATTCAGCAGATGACGGCCGAGGAAATCAGCACGCTCGAAAAAACCGGGCAGCTGGCCGTCGAAATCGAGGGCGAAACCTACACCCTGGCTCCCGACGACGTGGAAATCCGCACCGATGACTTGCCCGGCTGGCTCGTGGCCACCGACGGCCCCCTCACCGTGGCCCTCGACGTGACCCTGACCGACGAGCTGCGCCAGGAAGGTGTGGCCCGCGAATTGGTCAACCGCCTGCAGAACCTGCGCAAGGACAGCGGCCTGGAAGTGCAGGACAAAATCCGGGTGACCCTGCAGCAGCAACCCGAGCTGGAAGCCGCCGTGCAGTCCTTCGGCAGCTACATCCGGGAGGAAATTCAGGCCCTGGCGCTGGATTTCGCGCCCGAAATCAGCGGCGGTTCGGTGCTCGAATTCGACGAGTATTCGGTGCCCGTGCAGCTGGAAGTCGCAAACGGCTGAGCCTAAGGTGCCAACCGATTCTTTCAACAGGTCGGTTGGCACACCGGCGCACAAAGCATTTCGGCAGGTCCCGAAATCGGTTCAAAAGGGCACAAAACGCCCGAAAAATATATACCAGAGGGCCGGAGCAAGGCTTGGGCTTACCGCACCGGAAAGTCTAAAATTCTTCGTCACTTTGTACCCGGAGAGGGGAGAGGTTCCGAAGCTGACACTACGTCAGCCCGAAGTCTCACTTCTCACTTCTAACCTCTCACTTCTCAGAAATGAAGTACTGGAAATACTACCTGCTGGCGTTGCTGGTCATCATCATCGACCAACTCTCGAAGTGGGCCGTGCACACCTACATGCAGCCGGGCATGGCGGGCGAAATTTCCCTGTTCGGCGACTGGGGCAAGCTTCATTATACGCTCAATCCGGGCATGGCTTTCGGCGTGGAACTGCCGCCGCCCTACGGCAAAATCCTGCTGACCAGCTTCCGGCTCGTGGCCATGGTGGGCATCAGCTACTACATCTACAAGCTGTGGCAGCGCCGGGCCGCTCCTGGCTTCATTGCCTGCGTAGCCCTGATTCTGGGCGGGGCCGTCGGCAACCTGGTTGACTCGATTTTCTACGGCATCATCTACGACAACGCTCCGTTTGGCGTGCCCACGCCCTGGTTTCACGGCCAGGTTATCGACATGCTGTTCGTCGACTTCCCCGACGGGTTTTTTCCCATTTCCTGGCCGCTGGTAGGAGGGAAGGTCATCCCCGACTTCCCCATCTTCAACATTGCCGACTCTTGCATTTTCATCGGCGTCGTGCTGATTCTGCTCAATCAGAACCGGTTTTTCGCCGAAGAACACGCCGCAAACCAAGTTGCCGAAGACGCCGAAGTGCCCCGCCGCGACGCCGAAACGCCGGAAGTGGTATAGAACAAGCCTTTTAAAAATTGAAAAGCCCGCTGGATTGCTCCAGCGGGCTTTTTTTATAGTAGCGCGAACTTTGTAGTTCGCGGGTCAGAACGACCAACCGGCGCGGGCCACGCGAACTACAAAGTTCGCGCTACGGGCTTGCTTACCACGTATAATGCACCAGCGGCCGGATTCGCTCATCGTAAATGGCCCGCACCTGCTGCATCTGCTCGTCGGTAATAGCCGGTAGCTCGGCCGCCTTCAGATTTGATTCCAGCTGGCTGGGCTTGGAAGCGCCGGGAATTACGCAGCTGACTTCGTCAAACATCAGCACCCAGCGCAGGGCCACGGGTGCCAGGTTGGGCTGGTCGGGAAATACTTTTTTAAGCGCTTCTACGGCCTCCAGGCCCACTTCGTAGTCAACCCCCGAGAAAGTCTCTCCTTTGTCGAAGGCGGCCCCTTCCCGGTTGAATTGGCGGTGGTCGTCGGGGGAGAAGGTGGTTTCTCTCGAAAACTTGCCCGTGAGCAGGCCGCTGGCCAGTGGCACCCGCACAATCAGGCCCACGTTGTGGCGCTTGGCTTCCGCAAACAGCAGCTCCTGGGGGCGCTGCCGGAACATGTTGAAGATGAGCTGAATGGAGCACACGTTCGGAAAAGTCAACGCCTTGAGGCCTTCTTCCACTTTTTCCACGCTCACACCCAGGTGCCGGATCTTGCCTTCCTGCTTGAGCCGGTCGAATACCTCGAAGATTTCGGGGCGGTAATACACCTCGGTAGGCGGGCAGTGGAGCTGAATCAAATCGATGGTGTCGAGCTGCATATTGCGCAGGCTCTGCTCCACGAATCGGCGCAGCACTTCGGGCTGGTAGGCCTCCGCGGTGTGGGGCTGCAGCTGCCGGCCGCACTTGGTGGCCACGTACACCTGCTCCGAGCGGCTGCGCACGAGCCGGCCCACGGCTTTTTCACTCTCGCCGTCGCCGTACACGTCGGCCGTGTCGATGAAGTTGATGCCGCTATCCACGGCGGCGTTTAGAATCTGGTCGGCGTTTTCGTGGCTGAACGGGTCGCCCCATTTGCCACCCACCTGCCAGGTGCCCAGGCTGATTTCGGAAACGGAAAGGTCAGTTTTGCCTAGTTTGCGGTACTGCATACGTGCGTAGAAGTAGGGTTTGGAGTCTGTTTTAAGCTGAATAAGCCTTACGTAAGCCTTGGCCGGCAAGCTACGCCCCGCCTGCCTATCTTTACCGATTATCGTCTCTGAATTCCCGTTTGCCGTGCCTGAGCCCATTCTGTCCGTCCGCAACCTGACCATCGACTTCCGTTCCCACCGCGGCGACGTGCGGGCCGTGCAGGACGTGTCCTTCGACCTGCACCGGGGCGAAACCGTGGCCATCGTGGGCGAATCCGGTTCGGGCAAGTCGGTAACCTCCCTGGCTTTGATGGGCCTGATTCCGATGCCGCCCGGCCGGATTGCCAGCGGCACAGCCCGGTTTCACTCCGAGGCCCTGGGCGAAGTCGATTTGCTCCAGCTCCCGGATCAGCAGCTGCAAAAAGTGCGCGGCAACGACATCAGCATGATTTTTCAGGAGCCGATGACCTCTCTGAACCCGGTCTACACCTGCGGCAGCCAGGTGGTGGAAGCCTTGCGCCTGCACACCACGCTTACGCAGAAAGAAGCCGAGGCCCGCACCGTGGAGCTGTTTCGCATGGCTCAGTTGCCCCGGCCCGAGAAAATCCTGACCAGCTACCCCCACGAAATCAGCGGGGGCCAGAAGCAGCGCGTGATGATTGCCATGGCGATGGCCTGCAACCCGGCCATCCTCATTGCCGACGAGCCCACCACCGCCCTCGACGTCACGGTGCAGGCTCGCATGCTCCAGCTCATCGACGAGCTGCGCCGCCAGCACAACACGGCCGTGCTCTTCATCACCCATGATTTGGGCGTGGTGGCCGAAATTGCCGACCGGATTCTGGTCATGTACCGCGGCCGGGTGGTGGAGCAGGGCCGAGTGCTCGACATCTTCACCAATCCCCAGCATCCCTACACCAAAGGCCTGCTGGCCTGCCGGCCCAAACTGTCGGTGGGGAAGACGCGCCTGCCCGTCGTGGCCGATTTTATGACCGAAGACGCCGAGGGTAACCT
Source organism: Hymenobacter chitinivorans DSM 11115 (assembly GCF_002797555.1). NCBI lineage: Bacteria > Pseudomonadati > Bacteroidota > Cytophagia > Cytophagales > Hymenobacteraceae > Hymenobacter > Hymenobacter chitinivorans. Next base: position 40,371 of record NZ_PGFA01000004.1, read on the forward strand.
CGTGGAAAAACTCGCGCGTTCCACGCCGGAAAGCTCAACTATTGCCGTAACTGCTACCTCTGATAACATTTCTGTTGAAACCACCAAAACGTTCCCCGTGGAACAAAATGAGGCGGTTTTAGCTGGCGAAACGAAAGGGGAGGTGCTCAATCAAGCCCTAGCGGCCGAGGCTTCCAGCGGGGCTTCAGCTGCCGGCTCCGACCCGCTCTTACGGGTTGAAAACCTGAACGTCCACTTTCCCATTCGCAAGGGCTTCTTCAACCGCAAGCCCGAGTTCGTGCGAGCCGTGGACGGGGTTAGCTTCGACATCTTCCGGGGCGAAACTGTGGGCTTGGTAGGGGAGTCGGGCTGCGGCAAGACTACCCTGGGTCGGGCTCTTTTGCGGCTGGTGGAACCAACGTCGGGCCGCATTCTGTTCGAAGAAACGGACCTGGCCACGCTGCCCGCTGGCGAGCTGCGCAAACGGCGCAAGGAATTCCAGATGGTCTTTCAGGATCCTTACGCGGCCCTCAACCCCATGCTGACCGTGGGCGAGGCCATCCTGGAGCCGATGCGGGTGCATAATGTGGGCGGCACGAAGCAAGAGCAAAAAAATCGGGTGCTGGAGCTGCTGCGCACCGTGGGCCTCAAGGAAGAGCACTACCTGCGCTACCCGCACGAATTCTCGGGCGGCCAACGCCAGCGGATCTGCATTGCCCGGGCCCTGGCCCTGCAGCCCAAGTGCATCGTCTGCGACGAGTCGGTGTCGGCCCTCGACGTATCGGTGCAGGCCCAGGTGCTGAATCTGCTTAACCAGCTCAAGCGCGACTTCGGCATCACTTACCTCTTCATCACCCACGATTTGTCAGTGGCCCGCTTCATGTCCGACCGACTCTTGGTGATGAGTCAGGGCCAGATTGTGGAAAGCGGCCCGGCCGCCGAGGTCTACGCCAACCCCCGGCACGACTACACTAAGCAGCTGCTGGCCGCCATTCCCAAAGACGAGCCCAGTGACATTCGCGCCGCTGTGGCCCGCCGGGCCGTGGAAGCGTAGGGGAGAGTTGAAGCAAAATCATCCGAACGTCATTCCGAGCCGGCCGAGGAATCTCGCGTGCTGACGTTGCTTACTGCTGCTCTGCTGAGCATGACAGATCCTGGTATTACTTTACGCACCGCCTAACTACTATCATATCAGTCTGTCGCTATTTCTTAACCTTCCCGCATATAGTTCTTCTCGAATTTATTCCGTATTATCCCTTGTCTGCCGCGCTAAAGCTTTTTGGCCGCGGCCAAAACCCGGCCGCCTGGGCCGCGTTAATTCACCCTCAACCCCGCGCCTGAACCGGCGTACTTTCCTTTTACCTGCGCCGCCTGCGAAACCGAAAACAACTGGCGGCACCCTTATTTTCTAATGAAGAAAAAAGAAGAATCCGAGGCTCCCCGCGCTTCCGCGAAAGCCTCCCGCGCGCCCAAAGCCGCGCCTGCCCCAGTAACGAAAAGCCTGGTGTACCGCATTTTTGCCGACAACCCCGGCAAAGTATTTTCCTACCGCCAACTTTCCCGCCGCCTCGGCGTGACCACCAAGGAGCAGCGCGAAGACGTGTTCATTCACCTCAAAACCCTGCGCAACTCCGGCCAGCTAACCCACCTCCAAAACGACGACTACCGTCTCTCCGACCCCGAAGCCCAGAAGGTGCAGCCCCTGGCAAGTGAGCGGCAGGACCACGGCAAGAACTTCGTGAAAGGTGGCCGCCCCGTGGAAGCCGAATTTGGCAACGACCCCATCGTGCGCCGCCGCCGCACCCAGGGCTTCGACGAGCCCGGCGACGGCCAGCCGACGGCTAAACCACAATACCGGGAGCGGGGCCAAGAAGGTCCCGATACCATCACCGGCACCGTGGCCCTGGCTACGAGTCAGTACGCCTTCGTCATCTCGGAAGAAAGTGAAACCGACGTGCGCGTCTTTACCGACCGGCTGAAGTTTGCCATGCAGGGCGACACGGTCCGTATCCGCCTGCGCGGGCAGCGCGACGGCCGCCCCGTGGGCGACGTGGTGGAAGTAGTGAATCGGGTGAAAACTGAAATCGTGGGCCAGCTCAAAGTGCAGGGCGGCTTCGGCTTCGTCTCCCCCGACCACCGCAAGCTGTACTTCGACGTGTTCGTGCCTTTCGAGGCCCTGCACGGCGCCAACGACGGCGAGAAGGTACTGGTCAATATCACCGAGTGGCCTGAGGATAGCACCCGCCACCCCGTGGGCGAAATTGTGCGCAGCTTCGGCCCGGCCGGTCAGAACGAGGCCGAGATTAACGCCATCATGGCCGAGTTCGGCTTGCCCTTCGAATTCCCCGCCGACGTGGAGGAAGAGTCCGAAGCCATTCCCGACCAGATTCCCCAGGAGGAAATTGCCAAGCGCCGCGACTTCCGCCCCATTACCACCTTCACCATCGACCCCGCCGACGCTAAGGACTTCGATGACGCGCTGAGCGTGCAGAAGCTGGAGAACGGGCACTGGGAAGTCGGCGTCCATATTGCCGACGTGACCCATTACGTGACGCCCGGTACCATGCTGGAGAAGGAAGCCAAGCACCGCGCCACTTCCGTCTACCTCGTCGACCGGGTGATTCCGATGCTGCCTGAGCGCCTCTCCAACGGCGTCTGCTCGCTGCGGCCCCACGAGGATAAGCTGACTTTTTCGGCCGTGTTTGAGCTCGACGAGAAGGGCAAGCTCTACGACTCGTGGTTTGGCAAAACCATCATTCACTCCGACCGCCGCTTCAGCTACGAGGAGGCTCAGGAGCGAATCGAAAGCAAGGAAGGCGACTATGCCGAGGAGATAAATCTGCTCAACGACATGGCCAAGAAGATCTGCGCCGAGCGGTTCCGCAAGGGCGCCATCAGCTTCGAAACTCAGGAAGTGAAGTTCCGCCTCGACGAGAACGGCAAGCCCCTGGGCGTGTACGTGAAGGAGCGCAAGGACGCCCACAAGATGATTGAGGAGTTCATGCTCATGGCCAACCGCAAAGTGGCCGAGTTCGTCTACAAGCTCAAGAAGACCAAGCCGCGCTTCACGATGGTGTACCGGGTGCACGACGCCCCCGACGCCGACCGCCTCCAGAACTTCGCCCTCTTCGCCCAGAAGTTTGGCCACACTCTGGACCTGACCAACCCGAAAAAGCTCAGCACCGAGCTCAACGATTTGTCGACGGAAGTCATTGGCCGCCCCGAGCAGAACGTCATCCAGACCCTGGCCGTGCGCACCATGTCCAAGGCCAAGTATACCACCGAGCCCATGGGGCACTTTGGTCTGGCTTTCGAGCACTACTCGCACTTTACCTCGCCCATCCGCCGCTACCCCGACATGATGGCCCACCGCCTGCTGGAGCACTACCTGCAGGGTGGTAAAAACGTGAAGGTGGAGCCCGTGGAAGAAGAGTGCAAGCATTCCTCCGAGCGCGAGAAGCTGGCCGCCAATGCCGAGCGCGCCAGCATCAAGTACAAGCAGGTCGAGTTCATGGCCGACGTCATCGGCGAGCAGTTCAAGGGCGTCGTCTCGGGCCTCACCGAGTGGGGACTCTATGTGGAAATCGAGGAGAACAAGTGCGAAGGCATGATCCGCCTGAGCGATTTGCCCGGCGACTTCTACGAGCTCGACAAGGATAACTACCGCCTCATCGGGCAGCGCAACAAGAAGATCATCCAGTTCGGCGACGAGATTCAGGTAGTGGTGAAAGCCGCCAACCTGCTCGACCGCACCATTGACTTCGAAGTGGTGGACAACCGCCCCGACTACGAGAAAAGCCGGGAAAAGGAAGAGCGCCGCAACAGCCGCGGCGGCGACCGTTCCGACCGCAACCGGGGCCCCCGCAATGAGAAGCCAGGTGGTGGCCGCGGCCCCGGTGGCAAGGGCGGCGGAGGCCGCAGCGGCGGGGGCGATAAGCGCCGCCGCTAACAGCTGTCATTGCAAGGCTGAAGGCCGTTAGATGCCCTCTGAAATGTACTGAGCTGCCGTAAATGAAAGCCCTTTCCCGTTGCGACGGAAAAGGGCTTTTTTTCTTTCTCACATCAACCATTCAGCGAAACTCTACCGGGTAATGGACTTCAATGTCATCGACCTTGCCTTCGCGCTTACCCGGCGTAAACAATGGCGCTTTGCTGATCAGCTCCACCGCTGTTGCATCGTAAGCCGCGTCGATTCCTTTACCCGGAGCTACGTGCGCACCCTTTACCGCCCCCGACTTCAACACCGTGAATGTGACCCAAACTTTCCCCGCTTCTTTAGGACCGTCGGGCCGCTTTAGGTTCTTGCGGACGTAGCTCTGGTAGCCATACTGCCCACCCGGAAAAGACGGCATTACCTCTACGTACACATACCGCATTCTGCCAGAAGCCAGAGAGCCGGAATCGGTAGTGACTTCGGGCGTGGCTGCTTTCTTCTTGGCCGGCGTGGGGATAGTCTTAGCGGGCCGCGCTGGTGGCACTACCGGGACTGGTGGGCTGGCTTCCCAGCGGTTATAAGGAGCTTGAGCCGCACCGGAATCGGGAAGAGTACTAACGCGGCCCAGCGCAATTGGGCACTTGGTGATAGCAGCATAGGAACACGAGGCCAGAGTTGTCTGAAAATATCATTTTGGCCCGGCTTCGTCCCTCACAACGCCGCGTTGGTAGCGGCATACCCACAACAACCAACCCGCAGCTTCCCCAACTCATCCGTTCCCCGTACCTTGCCGGCGCACCCTTTTGATTGCCTGTGGACCTTTCCTATTTCTCCAATAAAATCACCGCCGCCCTAGCGCTGCAGCGCTATGGCGAGGCCCCCGAAACCCTCTACGAGCCCATCCGCTACATCATGGCTCTGGGCGGCAAGCGCATTCGGCCCCTGCTTACGCTGCTGGGCGCCCACCTCTTCACCGACGACCTGGACCCCATCATCAAGCCGGCCCTGGGCACCGAGGTCTTTCACAACTTTACCCTGCTCCACGACGACATCATGGACCAGGCGCCGCTGCGCCGCGGCCAGCCCACGGTGCACGAAAAATGGAATTCGACGGTGGCCATTCTCAGCGGCGACGTCATGCTGGTGCGGGCCTATGAGCTGTTTCTCGATGTGAAGCCCGAACTGCTGGCCCCGGTACTGCGCCGCTTCAGCCAAACGGCCGCCGAGGTCTGCGAAGGCCAGCAGTGGGACATGAACTTCGAAACCGAGTCCACCGTCAGCATCGCGCAGTACCTGGATATGATTCGGCTCAAGACGGCCGTGCTGCTGGGCTTCTGCCTGGAGCTGGGGGCCCTGCTGGCCGGCGCGTCCCTGGAAGCTGCCGACCACCTGCGCCAGTTCGGCACCGATATCGGCCTGGCCTTTCAACTGCGCGACGACCTGCTCGACGTGTACGGCGACGCGGCGACCTTCGGCAAGCGCGTCGGCGGCGACATCGTTTCGGACAAGAAAACCTTTTTGCTGCTCACCGCTCAGGCCCAGGCTAACGCCGAGCAAAGCGCCCTGCTCGCCCGGCACATCGGCCAGCCCGTCACGGATGCCGAAGCCAAAGTGCGGGCCGTGCGGGCCGTGTACGACGAGCTGGGTATCCGGGCCCAAACCGAAACCCTCATCAACCAGTACTTCCAGGAAGCCCTGCACCACCTCGACCGGGTGACCGTGCCCGCCGAGCGGAAAGAGCCGCTGCGTGGCGTGGCGTTGCAGCTGCTGGAGCGGGAAAGCTAGGCTTGCTGGAATAGCCTGTTTTAAGCCCTTCACGAAGACTTGGCCCGATAAGCTGAGTCTTCGTTCGTTCCGGGGCCTGGCAAGCCGCCAGATGGCCCTAAAATCAGTTTTTCTTCTTTTTTACCTCCCGACTTCCAACCCATGCTCACTCTCGAAGCCCCCATCGTGCTGCTTCTGCTCACGGCTGGCATCTCCATCTACGCCTGGTCCAACCAGGATTTCATGGACAGCTGGATTCTGAACCCGGTCGAAATGAACCGGCGCGGCGAATGGTACCGCCTGCTCACCTCCGGCTTTCTGCACGCCGACTGGATGCACCTTATCTTCAACATGCTGGCCTTTTACTCCTTCGGCCGAATGGTGCAGGATATCCTGGTTATGGCCAGCGGCACCACCGTGGGCCTGCTGCAGTTTCTGGGGCTGTACCTGGGCGGCATCATCGTCTCCGATCTGCCCACCTACTTCCGCCACCGCACCGACCCTCACTACCGCAGCCTGGGCGCTTCGGGTGGGGTAGCGGCCGTCATCTTCGCCAGTATTCTGTTCAACCCCGTGGGAGCTGATGGGGAAGGCATCCGAATCTTCCCGATTCCGATTCCCATCAAGCCTTTCATCTTCGGCTTCCTGTACCTGGGCTACTCCTACTACATGGGCCGCCGCCGCGGCGACAATATCAACCACGATGCCCACTTCTACGGCGCGCTCTACGGTATCATCCTGACACTCATCTATATACCCCGGGTAGGCATCCATTTCTGGAGCGAAATACAGCGCTTTATATTTTAAAATGCTAATAATCAATTAGTTATCTATATAGCTGGCAGCCGATTATATCCATTCCGGAAGTCATGCGTAAAGAGCGGCATATTCTCGTTCTTCTCTCCACCAACACCTGACTTCTCATGAATAAGATTGCTGCCCTCGCCAACCGTTTGCCGGTTACGGCCCTTCTGCTTACCGCACTCACGCTGACTACCACTGCCTGCAGCCGTTTCAACAACAACGGCAGCCTGTCGATCTGGGGCATTGCGATTCTTGTTCTCGACGTACTGGCCTTGATTGACGTGTTCCGCCAGCCCTGGACTATTGGCAAGAAAATTCTCTGGGTCGCCATCATCTGGTTCCTGCCGGTGCTGGGCCTGATCTTGTACTACCTGCTCTCGGGCCGCGGCAAATCCAACTTGGCCTAGTCACCAGTCTTCCTCAGTCGTACCAACAGAAAGCCCCGCCACAATCCTGTGGCGGGGCTTTCTGTTTTAGCTCCCCGATGTGCTAAGCGGAGAGGTTAGTCACGCTTCAGCAGCCGGTCTTTCTCCAGGCGCGCCACGTGTTTGAGCAGCTCGCCAGTGTTCGTGATTTCCTTCACCTGCCAATAGTCGCCCTTGTCCTGCATCTTCACCTCGATAACCATCGTCGTGTCGTACTTCGGCTGGGTAATCTCGATGCCGACCAGAGCCTTGTCGCCCTGCTCGTTTACGTACTTAATGTCCTTGAACTGGCTGTCATTGCTTACCACTTTGCTGGCCAGCCCGGCCAGCGACACCTTCACCAGGCGGTCGGGCTGAGCGGCAGCGGCGGCCTCCAGGGAGCCCGACTCCACGTAGTTCTGCACTTCCTTATGAGCGGCTTTTGCCAGCTGGGGCTTCAGCAGCCGCAGGGCGCCTTTGAAGGCAAACGAGCCGGGGTTCAGCAAGCCCAGTGCCGAGCTTTGGCTGGTCACCTGATCCACTAAGCTCCCAGTCACGCTGTTCACATCCACGTAGCGCTCAAAAGCAGCCATGTCGTGGTCCTGGGTGGCCTTGGCCGCCTGCATCAGGGAGTATTCGGGGCCCGTGGTCAGGCTGCGGTAGTACAGATAGCCACCTACCCCGAGTGCTGCCAGCAGCAACAGCAAAACAATCTTTTTCATAAAGTGCAAGGAAGAGAATACAAGGTTAGTGGGCAAAAATATTGGTTTTGCTACCTAATCTAGCGCCCAGGGCCCAAGAAGACTTTCTAGCCATCGGTACCGTTCAAGCTGCTATCCGCTCAAGTCAGGCTACAGTCCCGAAAATCATGCTCACAAGGCTTTAAATAGTCTTTCCCGCCGCTTTGTGTTGCCGTGTAAGACCAAAATCGGCCATTCAGCATTACTGCTCCGTATCAAGCAGATGAGCACTGCTGTGGCACATTCTAACCTACCACGACCCGAAATTCACGGGCACCGGGGATGCCGGGGCCTGTGGCCGGAGAATACGCTGCCGGCCTTCGTGCATGCCGTAGCTCTCGGCGTGGATGTATTGGAGCTTGACGTCGTCATTTCGGCCGATAACCAGGTCGTCGTGTCCCATGAGCCATGGTTTTCGGCCGCTATTTGCCGCCTGCCTAACGGTGCTCTGATTGATCCTGCTCAGGAGCTACGGCATAATCTCTACCAGCTTACCTACGCCGAAATCCGGCAGTACGACTGCGGCCTGACCCAGCATCCGCGCTTCCCGGAACAGCAACCAACGCCGGCTTACAAACCCCTGCTACGGGACGTAATCCGGCGGGTGGAAGCGCAGGCTAAGGAGCTCGGCCGGCGTGCCCTACGGTATAGTGTCGAGATAAAAACCGAGCCGGATGGTGACAATCTGTTTCATCCCGCGCCTCCTGAATTCGTGGCGTTAGTAGTCGCTGCGCTAGGAGAGGAGGGAGTTCTGGAGCGGACTACGCTGCTCTCCTTCGACAAGCGAATTCTGCAGCAAGCCCGGCTACTAATTCCTAAAGGGCCGCTGTGCTTGCTGGTAGAAGACGGACAGTCATTGGCTCATCATCTCGCAGAGCTGGGCTTTGTGCCGGCCGTCTTCGGCCCCGATTATACCCTGCTTACTCCAAGCTTGCTCCACGAAGTACAAGCCCTTGGCCTGCGCCTAGTACCCTGGACGGTAAACGATGTAGCCGCCATGCAGCAGCTCGTTACGCTCGGTGTCCAAGGCATCACCACCGATTATCCCAACCGACTTCGAGACGTCCTGAACGGGCAGCAATAACCATTCTATTCTTAGACGTACTGTCCACGCCTAGTGTAGCCGTGGAACACGTAGGCAAAAGCGCATTTCTCATCAGCATTGGGCATTTGAGAGCAGGAGTGTTTCACATTCATTGTTGTGATGAATGCGGTTGTTACAATACATGTATTACACATTGTGTATGTCTGTAAAGGGTTTGTTCTGTAACAGTGTTGTGTAATTTGTAATTTGTTACGTGTTACAATAAATGTCTGTTACATTGTTACAGGGTCCTTCTTTGTACATATTTACACCATCCGTTTGTTTCATTGCAACACTTGTGGCATCTTTACACTCTGTCCTTATTACAACCCGCCCTCTATGCCACACCAAGGCGAAATCCTGCAGGAAGCCATCAAAAACAGCGGTATTTCTATTACCCGTATTGTGGAGGAACTGGGTATTACGCGTCCAACTATATATCGTAAATTCAAAGAGGATAACTTGGATTACGCTTTTGTAAAGCGAGTAGGCGAAATAATCGGACACGACTTTTCAAATGATTTTACTTCGTTACAACAAGCTGTACTGCCTTTCGCAACATCTACTGTAACGAACACGAACAATGTAACTGTAACACCGCGTTCTAATGTGTTACAAACGGCTGATTCTGATCCTGTAAAGCAGCTTATGGCGTTACAAACGAAGTATATAGCTCTCCTAGAAGCCTACAATGAGCTGCTTATGAAGGTGTACGGTCCTAAATGACAAAAATGTTCCACGTGAAACATTTTTGTCATCCTGGGCGTAGAGTTGGGCTGTATCAGTGCCCTTAGATAGGCGGATAGAATAGGGCAAAAGCGTAGCCTTCTGCGTAGTCCATTCAGTACACAATTTGACAGCGTTCCTGTTGGAGTAGATACATCTCCTGGTGCACGGCCAACGCCGACAAGGCATTGTCGAACTCGGCTTTGTTTCGCTCCCGAAACTCTCGTCTCTTGATAGCCTCAAGGAAGCGCCGACTGTCCTCGGGCGTTTCCAGACTGAGTCCGGGTACCGTGGTGGGGCGGCCCGTATCGTCCTTGGCTACCATGGTGAAGTAGGAGGTGTTGGTATGTTTGACGGAGCCACTGCGCACGTCCTCGGCAATTACCTTAATGCCGACCAGGAGGGAAGTCCGACCCACATAGTTGACCGAGGCCAGCAACGATACCAGCTCGCCCACCTCGACTGGCTGCAGGAAGTTCACGCCGTCCACACTCACGGTCACGCAGTAGTTGCCGGCGTGTTTGGAGGCCGCCGCATAAGCCACCTTATCCATTAAGGATAGCAGGATGCCGCCGTGGATCTTGCCCCCGAAGTTGGCGTAGGAGGGAATCATTAATTCGGTAAGCGTGACGCGGGAATACGACACGGGGCGGAACTCAGGTAATGCAATTTGGGACATGAAGTAGAAGAGGGAAGAAGTGAAAGACTTGCTAAGCGTGAACCTGTCGTGACTTGATTGGCAATGATTCGTAGGGGTAGATAAAATAAAAGCTCCACAAGTGACTGTGGAGCTTTGTACTGACTTCTATGAAAGAGGTAGGCGAAGAAGCGGGGCTTACGTCGAGTGGGCTGGCTAAGAGCAGAGACAAGCTCTTCTGCCTTGCATAGAGTAAGGTTAAACTTAGAGGAATACTACCTCTTTTATAACCTGCTCGCCTACCTCGGCATTGATAAGGTCCAGTACCCGGGTCTTGGCCATCACCAGCTCGTGCTTAAGTGGGGCCGAGCTAAGACGCACGAATAGCTTACCCTGGCTGATATAGACCTCCTGAGTTTTGAGGGCAACTGCTTTGCCCATGATTCGCTCCCAACTTGAAACCACCAGGGTTTCGTTGAGCTTACCCTGAATACGGTAAGCCTTGAGCAAAGCGGTGATACCCTCTTTCAAGGTGAGGACATCAGCTTTACGGGAATTTTCGGGCGAGTTATATTTTTTCAAAATCACTGGATATACTACGCGCGAACTGCTGAGCTAGCCGAGAATCAGCAAGCTTAAGTACTACCGGCAAAGGTAGGGGAGAAGCCCGACTAAAGGGGCGTCACGTGGCCACTTTCCACCCGGAAACGACTGATCTGTTCCGAGAGGTTGGCCAGGGCCCGGTCGGTGCGCTCCAGGTGGGTATCAGTCAGGAAAACCTGGCCAAAGGTCTGGTCGGCCACGAGCTGCAGCAGGCGGGTGATGCGCTTCTCGTCGAGCCGGTCGAAGATGTCGTCGAGGAGAAGAATGGGCTTGTGCTGCTTGCGGGTGGCGGCTATTTCAAACTGCGCCAGCTTAAGCGCAATGGCGTACGATTTCTGCTGGCCCTGGGAGCCGTAGTTCTTCACCGATACCCCATCCATCAGAAACACGAAGTCATCCTTGTGCGGGCCCACGGTGGTGCGTTGTAAAGCCAGGTCCTTGCGCTCAAAAGTACGGAGCAGGTGCAGGAAGTCGGCGTCGGGTAGCTGACTCTTATAGTCTAGGGTGACTTCTTCTTGACTGTCGGCCAACTGCTGGTAATGGCGCTGGAAGATGGGGGTGAAATCGGCCAGGAACTGCTGGCGCAGCTGCACCAGCTGGGTGCCGACCGGAGCCAGCTGCTCATCCAATACCAAGAGGTAGTCCCGATCGTAGCCCTGGCGGTCGGCGGCTTGCTTAAGCAGGGCATTACGCTGGCGCAGGAGGTGATTGTACTGAATGAGTAGCTCCAGGTACTCGTGGTTGAGCTGGGATATCAGGCTGTCGAAGTAGCGACGGCGCTCTTCGCTGCCCTGCCGAATCAGGTCAGTATCATAAGGTGAAATAAGCACGACGGGGAAGCGGCCGATATGGTCGGAGATACGCTCGTAAGCCTGCTTGTTGTGGGTCACGGCTTTCTTCTGCCCGGCCCGCAGGCTGCACTGAATGGTTTCACGCACGTCATCGGGCGGGGTGCAAAACCGGCCTTTTACCACGAAGAATTCCTCGCCCTGTTTTATGCTCTGGGCATCCAAACTGGTAAAGGCGCTTTTGGTAAGCGCCAAGTAATGGATTGCATCGAGCAGGTTGGTCTTCCCACTGCCGTTATCTCCTATAAAACAGTTGATATGGGGCGAGAGCTGCAGCGTCGCCTCATCGTAGTTTTTGAAGAACAGCAGATGTAGAGTTTCAAGAATCATTCAGGTTCGGAATTGCAATCCTTTTACGTACTTTCGCATCCCAAACGCGAACAACCGAGAGTACGATGGCGGAGACGAAAGTAAAGGCTACCCCAAGCGCTTCCAATTCGGCGAAAAAATCGTCGAGCAAGAAGACTACCCCTAAAGCGGACAGTGCCACCGAAACGGTGAAGCAGCCTGATCCGGTATTGCCCCCGGCTAATGACCAGCAGCCGGAAGGAAATGCTCCCCGTGCCACGTCGCCCGCCGAGCCCCAATTCTCTAAGGAGACTTACCTGACCTGGTACGAGCAGATGCAGCTCATGCGCAAGTTTGAGGAGAAGGCTGGTCAGCTCTACGGTCAACAGAAGATTAAGGGTTTCTGCCACCTCTATATTGGGCAAGAAGCCTGCGTAGCTGGTGCCGTATCGGCCCTGGAAAAAGGGGACAAGTGGATTACCGCTTACCGCGACCATGCTCACCCCCTGGCCCTGGGCACCTCGCCCAACGCCATCATGGCTGAGCTGTATGCCAAGGCTACCGGCTGCTCAAAAGGCAAAGGTGGCTCGATGCACATGTTCGATAAGGAAGTGAACTTCGTCGGTGGCCACGGCATCGTGGGCGGGCAGGTACCGATGGGTGCTGGCCTGGCTTTCGCCGAGAAGTATAACAAGACCGGTAAGCTCTGCATTTGCTACATGGGCGACGGTGCTGTGCGCCAGGGTGCCCTGCACGAGGCCTTCAACATGGCCATGCTGTGGAAGCTGCCCGTCATCTTCGTCGTGGAGAACAACGGCTACGCCATGGGTACTTCGGTGCAGCGCACCTCGAACGTGACCGAGCTCTACCACATCGGCCGCGGCTACGACATGCCGTCGGAGCCCGTGAATGGTATGAATGTGGAAGACATTCACGAAGCCGTAGCCCGTGCCGCTGAGCGTGCTCGTGCCGGCGAAGGCCCCACCTTCCTGGAGTTCAAAACCTACCGCTACAAAGGTCACTCGATGAGCGACCCGGCAAAATATCGGACCAAAGAGGAACTCGAAGACTACCGTTCGCGTGATGCTATTGAGTCGGTTCGTCACACCATCCTGACCCACAACATGGCGACGGAAGAGCAGCTGACGGCCATCGACGAGAAGATCAAAGCGCAGGTGCTGGAGTCGGTGGAGTTTGCGGAGAACTCGCCATTCCCCACTGCCGACGAGCTGTACAAAGACGTCTACGTGCAGCAGGACTACCCTTACATCCGCGACTAATTCCGAAGCGGAGTTTTACCCGGCTGCCCGGCCGCCCTTTTTGAAAGCTCAGTAATGTCTAAGATTCCCTACACGCGCAATAGCCCGCAGAACCGTCCGCAGCAGACCCAGGTCCCAGCGGACCCCAATCAGCCCATCGAAGGTGATTTGGTAACCGAGCACCCCTTGCTCGAAGACCCGGATGCTTTGGCCGCCCGGCTGGCTAATTCGGAGGATTTTCTGCGCCGCAACAAGAACGTGCTGCTCGGCCTGCTGGCCGTAGTAGTGCTGGCCGTGGTGGGAGCTTTCGGTTACTACACCTGGCGTTCGTCGCAAGACAAGAAGGCGCAGGCCGCCATGTTCCAGGCGGTGAACTACTGGGAGGCCGACTCGCTAAACAAAGCTATGAAGGGCGACGGTCAGTACGACGGGCTGGAAGCAGTAGCCTCAGAATACGGCGGTACCAAAGCTGGCAATCTGGCCAACTTCTACGCCGGTGCTGCCGCCCTGAAACAGGGCAAGTTTCAGGCCGCCATCGACTATCTGGAAGACTTCAGCTCGGACGACCTGCTGGTGCAGGCCCGCGCTTACTCCCTGCTGGGTGATGCTAACCTGGAGCTCAACAAGTACAAGGAAGCCGCTGACCTCTATAACAAGGCGGCTAACTACAATGCCAATGAGTACTTCTCGCCTGGCTACCTGATGAAGGAAGCCACGGCCCGGGAACTGGCCAAGGACTACGACGGCGCCCTCAAGGCCTACGACAAAATCCTGACCGATTACCAGAATGCTCAGGAAGCTGGCGAAGCCAAACAGTTCAAGGCCCGCCTCGAAGGCCTGGCCGGCAAGTAAGCCCGACTGAATAATCCGAATAAGAAGCTGCGCTTTTCCGCAAGGAAGGCGCAGCTTTGTTTTATAAACACACCGACCACCGAAACGAAGACGGCTATGGCTACTTCCCTGAAAAACCTGAGCGACTACACTGCCAATAGCTTTGTCGATATTTCCGACAAGCGCTTTGGCTTGGTGGTAGCCGAATGGAACCGTGAAATCACCGACGTACTGGCCCAGGGAGCTTACGAGACCCTGCTCAAGCACGGCGCCAAGGATGAGAACATCTACCGCAACAGCGTGCCCGGCAGCTTCGAGCTAACCTTGGGGGCCCAGTTCCTGGCCCAGCACGAGGAAATTGATGCCGTCATTTGCCTGGGCGTAGTTATCAAAGGCGACACCAAGCATGATGACTATATTAATCACGCCGTGGCGCACGGACTGACCAACGTGGGGCTCAAGTTCAACAAGCCCGTTATTTTCGGTCTGGTGACGACTAACAACCTGGAGCAGGCCCTGGACCGGGCGGGTGGGAAGCACGGCAACAAGGGTGTGGAGGCCGCCGCTGCCGCCATCCACATGCTGGGCTTCTAAGGCCGAGGTAGGATAGCCTTCCGGGCAAAGAATACTCGTAGCTGGCTGATTATCGGACAAAAGCGTAGCTTTGCGGCCAAATAGCGCGGGAATACGCCAAAACCGGGACCCCACCGTTTATGGGGCGGCTCAGCAGCAACTTATTTGAGGGGCTTGCTGTTAAAAAGCCAAATATGCCGGGATTTTGCTAAGACCTTGCTTGGTAAGAACTTAATATTCAATTTATTAACCTCTCCCTGAACCCCCATGAGTGAAGAAAACCTACGCTATTCCAGGGAAGAACTGGCTGAGTTTGCGGAAATCATCCAAGAAAAACTCAACGCAGCCCGCAAGGAAGTAGCATTCATCAAAGAAACCCTGAGCCGCAAAAACGACTCAGGCACCGACAACACCGCTTCCTCAGCCAAAGTGCTGGAAGATGGCGCTGACACGGCCGAGAAAGAGAGCATGAACCAGTTGGCTTCCCGCCAGATGAAGTTCATCCAACAGCTCGAAAACGCGCTGGTACGCATCAAGAATGGTACGTATGGCGTGTGCATCGGCACCGGCAAGCTGATTCCCAAGGAACGGCTGCGCGCTGTACCCCACACCCAGCACTCCATCGAAGCCAAAATGGCGCGTCGCGACTAGCGGCCGCAACACACCTCCCATCTTTGCCCGGACTAGCGGCAGGCGGCCTTCATCATCCGCGCCGTTAGTCCGGGCACTGTTTTACCGGCTCCTGCGTTAGCTCGCCGGATTTTCCTCTGATTCATTTTTATCTTGTACCGTAGCGATACGGCACTTACTCCTTGCAACCATGGGCAAGAAACACAACGACGACAACTCCGCCCGGCGGGGGCGCCCCAGCGGCGACCGGCCTTCCGGCAATTTTGGCAACAGCGGCGGTCCGCGCAAATTCTCTTCCCGCCCCGGCGAAGGAGGATTTGGCGGTAACCGCTCCGGCAACGACGGGGCCGGCCGCGACTTTTCTTCGCGCCCTTCCTTTGGCCGCTCAGAAGGCCGCCCCAACTCCGGCGGGGGCAAGCGCTTCGGCGGTAGCGAGGGCGGGCCGCGCAAGTTTGGTAACTCGGGTGGCAGCCCCGGCGGCTTTGGTCGCAATGAAGGCTCCGGTAACCGGGGCGGCTTCGGCGGCCCGCGCCGCGACGGGGGCGACGACCGCCGCTCGTTCGGCCGCGATGGCGACCGGAATTCGTCCCGCCGGTTTGAAGGCCGGGAGGACCGCCGTGATGAGCGCCCGGTGCAGCCCTACAACCCCAAGGCCAACTGGCCCGGCCAGCCCTACCAGCAGGAGGGCAAGCCCGCCGTACCCCGCGGGGGCGCCGGCGAGCGGAACCGTAAGTTCAATAAAGTAAACCCCTACGCCCAGCCCAAGCCGAGCATGCCCGAGCCACCGGTGGATTTTCACCGCGAGGAGCGCGACGGCGACACGGGCCCGAACCGGGCCATCCGACCAGCCCGTCCCTTCGATTTCCGCGGGGTGCCCGAGGGTTTCAACCGCGAGGAAAAGCCCCGCGCCGACCGGCGGGACGATAACGCCCGGCCGGAGCGCCGGGAAGGTGGCTTTGGCCGCGAGGAGCGCCGCAGTACGCCCGACCGGCGGGAGAGTGGCTTCGGCAACCGCAGCTTCGGCGAGCGGCCCAGCTTTGGCAACAAACCCTACGGCGACAAAGGAGGTGCCCGGGGTGATAAGCCCCGCTCGTTTGGCGACAAACCCGCCTACGGGGACAAGCGCGAAGCCCGGCCTTTCGGGGAGCGGACGGAGCGCCCGGTACGGCCGGCCTACGAGAACCGCGCCGATAAGCCCAAGCGGGGCGAAGTAGCCGGCGAAGCGCCCGAGTACAAAAACCTGCGCCACTACGAGGAAGACAAGACCCGCGGCAACAAGCGCCGCCGCGACGAGGATGACTCGCACGCCGATACAACCCGTTTGAACCGCTACATTGCCAACGCGGGCATTTGCTCGCGCCGGGAAGCCGACGCCCTGATTGCCGCCGGCGAAATCCGGGTGAACGGGGAAGTGGTGACGGAAATGGGCTACCAGGTGCAGCCCACCGATACGGTGCAGTACGGTAAGACCAACCTCAAGCGCGAAAAGCACGTGTACGTGCTGCTCAACAAGCCCAAGGACTACCTGACCACTACCGACGACCCCGAAGGCCGCCGCACGGTAATGGAGCTGGTGGCTTCGGCTTCGAAGGAGCGCATTTTCCCGGTGGGCCGCCTCGACCGGAACACGACCGGCCTGCTGCTCTTCACCAACGATGGGGAAGTGGCGCAGAAACTCTCGCACCCCTCGCACAAGAACAAGAAGATTTACCAGGTGGAGCTCAACAAGCCCCTGACCGAGGAGCACCTCAAGCAGATTGCCGCCGGCCTGGACCTGGAAGATGGCAAAGCAGAAGTAGACGACGTGGCTGTGGTGGCCGGCAACCCGCACTTTGTGGGCATCGAGCTGCACCTGGGCCGCAACCGGATTGTGCGCCGCATCTTCGAGCACCTCGGGTACGAAGTCGTGACCCTGGACCGGGTGCAGTACGCTGGCCTGACCAAAAAGGACCTGCCCCGCGGCAAATGGCGCTTCCTGAGCGAGAAGGAAGTTATTCGTCTGAAGTATTTCCTCTAACCAAGCAACCTGCAGGCTGGCTGTTGACTCATACAGCCAGCCTGTTTGCTTTACGGCCGCGCCCGTCGTTGGCCGCCGAAGCTAGCTGGCCCGTTCCAGTAAGCCGAATTTCTTTCTCATCCCATCATGCGTACCCTGGCCCTCGATATTGGCAACACCGCCGTGAAATACGGCTGCTTTGCGGGCAACGAGCTGCTGGAAACGGGCGTGGTGGAGTCGGTGGGGGCGGTGAGTGGCCTGCTGCAGCGCTTGGCGCCCGAGCACGTTATTAGCAGCTCGGTAGCTGAGGATACGACCCGCTGGGCGGCGCAGTGGCAGCAGCAGATTTCGGGGCGGGTGCTGGAATTTCTGCCGGCCACCACGCTGTTACCGATTCGGAACGGGTATGCCACGCCCCACACCCTGGGCGCCGACCGGCTGGCCGCCGCCGTGGGCGCCGCCTGGTTTTGGCCCACGCGCAGCACGCTCATCATCGATGCCGGCACGGCCATCAAGTGCGACTGGGTGGAAGGCGGACATACGTTCCGGGGCGGCAGTATTGCGCCGGGGCTGCGGCTACGGTTTCAGGCCCTGCACACGTTTACCGGCCGTCTGCCGTTGGTAACCCCGCCGGCCGAGCTTACGGTTCCGCTGGCCCTGACCGGCGACGACACCGAGTCGGCCATCCGGAGCGGGGTGCTGAACGGGGCCGTAGCTGAAGTAAACGGGTTTATTGCTGCTTATCAGGACCAGAACCCTGATCTGCAGATTGTATTAGCCGGGGGCGACGCTGGCTTTTTTCAACCACGGCTGAAAGGCCGTATCTTTGTCATTCCGGAGCTCGTGCTCATTGGGCTTCACCGAATACTGGTGCATAATGTTGAAATCTAAATCGGCTGGCTTTGTAGGGCTGGTAGTACTGGGCCTGATGGCCGCCCCCAACGTCTATGGCCAAGGCCTGGGCAACTCTCCCTATTCGCGCTTAGGGCTGGGCGACTACAACCCCAACCTGGGTGGCGTACGGCAGCAGGGCATGGGCGGCGTGGGCTTGGCAGCTCCCAATAGCACCAACGTCAACGACATCAACCCGGCCATGCTGTACTACACGGGCCGCACAACCTACGAAGCGGGCTTCAACGGGCAGTACAAAACCCTGCGCAACGCTACAGCTTCCAACAAAACCGGCAGCGCCACCCTGGGCTACCTGGCTCTGAGCTTCCCCATCTCGAAAAGCTGGGCCGCCTCCCTGGGCCTGCGGCCCTACAGCTCGGTCGACTACGAGTCGAACACCGTGGGCACGGTAACCAACGACAACAGCGGCGCCCAGGCGCTGCAGCAGCAAAAAGGCGAGGGCGAAATTACCGAAGCCTATATGGCCCACGCTTTCCGCGTTGCCAAAGGGCTGACGGTAGGGGCCTCGGCTTCTTACATCTTCGGCACCATCGACGAGTCGGTGGGTACTACGGTGGTTACTTCCGATGCTACTTCCGCCACGGATATCACCAAATCGGTTATCCTCGACCACCTGCACTACTCCGACTTTACCTTCCGGGGTGCGGCCCACTACCGCGGCAAAGTCAATGACGGGCTGAACTACAACCTGGGTGGCGTGTACACGTTTCAGACCGACCTGAACGGCACGCGCACTACTTCCTTGCAGCGGGAAGATGCCGGTGGCGTACTAATTGAAGAGCTGCCCATCGAAACCGACAAGAAGGGCGCCGCCACCTTGCCCGCCCTGACGCAGTTTGGCATCAGCCTCGACAACAACAAAACCTGGAGTGCCAGCCTCGATGTGGCCCAGCAGCAGTGGTCGAAGTACAAAGGCTTTGGTGGTACGGCCTCGGGCACGGCCCTGAACAATACCGTCCGCGTTGGTATTGGCGGCGAGTTTACCCCGGACCCGACTTCGGTAGAAAACTACTTTAAGCGGGTCAGCTACCGGGCCGGCCTGAGCGTAAGCCAAATGCCCTACCGCCCCGGCGGCCAAACTCTTTACGACCGGGCCATCAGCTGGGGCTTTGCCTTCCCGATGCCCTCGGCCACGCCTCTGGATGCAACCATCCTGAGCTTGGCCTTCACTTACGGGCAGCGCGGCAACACCGACAACAGCACCCTGGTGGAAAACGGCCGCAGCCGCATAGTCAGCAACGTGAAAGAAGACTACATCCGGATGCAGCTGGGCGTGACGCTGAACAACCGCTGGTTTATCAAACGTCGGATTGAGTAAGCACCCCGGAGCTATGGCGGCACAACGTGTGAGTTGGGTGCTGGGCGCGGCCCTACTGGTAGTGAGTGCCACGGGCTGCAAGAAAAAGGAAGTCCAGGTAGCCAAGAAAATCGTGTACAACGGCCCCGCGGCCGAAACCACCAATGTGCTGACCTTGCTCAGCGACTCGGCCAAGCTACAGATCCGGCTAACGGCCCCGGTGGAGCAAACCTTCGAAACCGGGGACCAAATCTACCCCAAAGGGGTGAAGGTGAGCTTCTACGGCGACGGGGGGCGCACGGTCATTAACACCCTGGAAGGCAAGTACGCCAAATACGACAAGGCCAAAAACCTGTACGTGGTGCGCGGCGACGTGCGGGTGGCCAACCAGCAGAAGCAGCAGAAGATGAACACCGAGGAGCTGTTCTACGACCGGGTCAAGGCCATCATCTACACCGACCCCAAGATGGAGGTGCGCGTGCAGACTCCGGCCGAAATCCTAACCGGTGAAGGTTTGACCGCCAACCAGGACTTTTCACGCTATAGTATTCTGAAGCCTACTGGGGTCTTTGACGCTCCAATAGCCAAATAACCCTTCCCGAGTATGCGTATCGACCCGTCTATGTGGCGCACCGTGCTGTTTTCGCTGGGCGTGGTCACGTTCGTTATCGGCGTGTATCAGACCCTGGTGGAAAACAACCCTAAGGTCCCGGCCGAGAGCCTACAGCGCAACTACTGGCTGTTCATGCTTTCGTTGGGCTGCATCATGTACTACCGCTACCTCAAGCAGCGCGACAAGGAAGCCCGCTTCCTGGCCGACCCCAAAAACGCACCCAAGGTCCAGCCCAAAACCCCGGCCAAATCCGGCAAACCTCAGCCGCGCAAGAAGCCCCGAAAGTAGCTTTAACCCTGAAACTTGCCCGCCCGAAGTCCCCTTCGGGCGGGCTTGCTTTCGGTTAGCTTTGAATGTCCGGCGGATTCTGGTTATTTTGCGACTCTTTCTACTCTTTTACCGCGCTTTTTTTCAAGTAAATGGCATTAATTAACACGATCCGAGAAAAATCGAGCTGGGCTGTTGGCATCGTCGCCATCGGTTTGCTGCTCTTTATCGTCGGGGGAGACCTGATAGGCGGTAAAAACCGCCTGTTTAACCGCAATGAAAACACGGTAGGCGAAATAGCCGGCGAGAAAGTAGACTACGAAGCCTTTAACGCCGCCCTGGAGCAGGCCAAGCAGAACTACATCCAGCAGCAGGGCCGCCAGCCCGACGAGCAGGCCCTGGGCTACCTGCGCGACCAGGCCTGGAACCAGACCATTTACCGCATTGCCTTTACCAAGGAGTTCGAGAAGCTGGGCATCGCCGTATCGGACGATGAGCTGACGGACATGGTGCAGGGTAAAAATATTCACCCCAGCATCCGTCAGGCCTTCACCGACCAGCAGACCGGTCAGTTTGACCGCGCCAAGGTGATTGAATACCTCAAGAACCTCGACAAGCTGCCGCCCCAGTCGCAGCAGGCCTGGTACAACTTCGAAGCCAACTTGCCCGCTGAGCGCATGGGCAACAAGTACAACAACCTCATCAAGCTCTCGACCTACGTGACGAGCGCCGAGGCCAAGCTCTACAACGAGAACCAGAATACCCGCGCCAGCATCCGCTACCTGTTCGTGCCCTACTTCTCCATTTCGGATTCGGCCGTGAAAGTAAGCGACGACCAGCTGCAGGCCTACCTCGACAAGAACAAAGGCCGCTACAAAGTGGAAGCCGGCCGCAGCATCGAGTACGTAACCATCCCCGTGGTGGCCTCGGCCGAAGACAGCGCCACCGTGAAAAAGACCGTGGATGAGCTGGCCAGCCAGTTCCGCACCGCCCCGGTTGACTCGCTCTTCGTGAAGCTCAACTCCGACCAGCCCTACAATGGCGCCTTCGTGTCGCCGGCCGATATGCCCGAGAAACTGCGTCAGCAGCTGCCCCTCACCGTGGGTCAGGTGTATGGCCCCTACGCCGAAAACGGCGTGTACTCGCTCTTCAAAGTGACGGCCCAGAAGGCCGGTGCCCAGGCTGCCGCCCGCGCCAGCCACATCCTGATCAAGCCCGAAGGCACCACGCCCGAAGCCAAAGCTGCCGCTCTGACCAAAGCCAAGGAAGTATTGGCCAAAATCAAAGGGGGGGCTGACTTCGCCGCCATGGCCCGCCAGTACGGCACCGACGGTACCACCGCCACCGGCGGCGACCTGGGCTGGTTTACGCAGGGCCGCATGGTGCCCGAGTTCGAGAAGGCCGTCTTCGGCGCTACCTCGGCTGGCCTGCTGCCCAACCCGGTAGAAACCTCGTTCGGCTACCACATCATCAAGATTACCGCCCCCAAAACCACGCAGACCTACCAGATTGCGGCCGTTCAGAAGACCATTACGCCTTCCGACGCTACCCGCGAAGCGGCCTACGCCCGCGCCCAGGAGCTGAAAGGCAAAGCCAATGACCTGGCCTCGTTCCGGGCCGCCGTAGCCGCCGACAAGACCCTGCAGAAGCAGGAAGCCAAAGGCCTGGCTAGCGACGCCCGCAACGTAAACAACCTGCAGAACGCCCGCGAATTGGTCCGCTGGGCCTTCGGGGCCGGTAACGGCGGCAAGG
Organism: Hymenobacter chitinivorans DSM 11115; assembly: GCF_002797555.1. Classification (NCBI taxonomy): domain Bacteria; kingdom Pseudomonadati; phylum Bacteroidota; class Cytophagia; order Cytophagales; family Hymenobacteraceae; genus Hymenobacter; species Hymenobacter chitinivorans. The sequence goes on from NZ_PGFA01000004.1 coordinate 62,312, forward strand.
ACACCAAAATCGGCGACGTGTCAGAAGTCTATGAAATCGGCGACCAGTACGTCATCGGCGTCCTGACCGAGCAGCGCGCCAAAGGCACGGCCGACGTGGCCAGCCTGAAGCAGGAGCTGTCGGCAGCCGTGCGAAACGAGCTGAAGGCGAAGCAAATCATGGATAAGCTCAACGGCAAAAAAGGCTCCTTGGAGCAGATTGCCGCCGCTTACGGCCCCACCGCCCAGGTGAAAACGGCCGACAATGTGGTGCTGGGCACCGGCGTAGTGCAGGGCCTGGGCGGTGAGCCCCTGGCCGTGGGCAAAGCCTTCGGCCTGAAGCCCGGTCAGCAGTCGGCTCCCTTCCAGGGCGAGCAAGGCGTGCTGATTGTAGAAACCGTGAAAATCGACAAGCCCACCGCACCCGCCGACGTGCAGGCCGTTCGGCAGCAGCTGACGGCTCAGCGCACGGCCCGCGCCGACGGCGCCATCTACGAAGCCGTGAAGACCAATGCCAACATCAAGGATGAGCGCACCAAGTTCTTCTAAGCCGCGCAGGTCATAACTAGCAGAAGCATTGAAAAGGGCTGTATCTTCGGGTACGGCCCTTTTTGTTTGGGACGGGGTGCAGCCTGTTTGCCAGCAGCTTACTCTTTCCGCTGAGGAAAGAATCTTCGCAGGACCGGTTTTACGTTTACCTCTTGGTTTTCGGACCCGAATGAATGAAAGTAAGCTTCGCCCGGTTTACTGTCTCAGACTAGTACTTGATTAGAACTCTGCGCTATGCGTCTTTTTTCTTTGCGTCGCTTGATTCACGTTGGCTCGGCCGTGGTGCTGGGTTTGGGCCTCACGCTGCAGGCCGCCCAGGCCCAGGACGAGGGCGGCAGCGGTATTGCGCTGGCCCGGGAATATGCCCGCAAAGGCGAAAATGAAAAAGCGGCCTTCCTCTTCGGGCGCTTGCGCAGCGAAGAGCAGGCCGCCCCCAACGTGCTGCCCGACTACCTGACCGTGCTCCAGAACCTGAAGCGCTACAAGGATGCCGAAAAGCTGGTAAAAAAGGCTATCCGGCAGCGGCCCGAGGAACTCTCGTACGGCGTGGCCCTGGGCGCCCTCTACACCACCGCCGGCGACCCGGCCGCCGCCACGAAGCAATACGAGCGGCTGGTAAGCCAGCTTACGGCGGAGCAGGTGGTGCCCGTGGCTACCGAGTTTATGCGCCGCAGCCTGCCCGAATGGGCCGAAAAAACCTACCTCAAAGGCCGCACGCTGGCCAAAGACGACACCGAGTACGCTCCCCAGCTGATTCAGCTCTACACCCAGGCCGGCCAGACCGACAAGGTGATGACCGAGACCCTGCGCCTGGTGCAGGACGACGAGCAGCAGCTGCCCTTCGTGCGCAACATGCTCCAGAACAGTCTCCGCGAGGACAAGGACTTCGATGCCCTGGAGAAAGTGCTGTTTGCCAACGTGCAAAAATTCCCGGAGCGGGCCGTGTACAGTGAGCTGTTGCTCTGGCTGCAGATGCAGCGTCGCGACTTTACCGGGGCCCTGGTGCAGGCCAAGGCCCTCGACCGGCGCGGCCGCACCGAAGGTGCCCGGGTGATGGAGCTGGCCAGCATTGCCCAGCGCAACAAAGACTACGAAAGCGCCATTGCCGGCTACGACTACGTGATGCGCGAGTACCGCAGCGGCATGTACTACCGCCTGGCCCGGCAGCGGCTGGTGCAGGCCCGCGAAGAGCAGGTGCGCTCCACCTACCCCGTGGACCCGGCCAAGATCCGCGGCCTGATCAGTGAGTACCAGAACGTGCTGACGGAGCTGGGCAAAACGCCCGAAACGGCCCCGGTGCTGCGCAACATGGCGGCCCTCTATGCCTTCCAGCTCGACGAGAAAGACAAGGCCATGACCATGCTGCAGGAGGTAATCGACATGCCCCGGGCCAGCCTCGACGTAGTGGACGAGGCCAAGGTCAACCTGGCCGATATTTACCTGCTGCGCAGTGAGCCTTGGGAAGCTACGCTGCTGTATTCCCAGGTCGAGAAGTCGCACAAAGACTCGCCGGTGGGCTACGAGGCCAAGCTGCGCAACGCCCGCCTGAGCTACTACGCCGGTGATTTCAAGCTGGCCAAAAGCCATTTGGACATTCTCAAAGAAGCTACCAGCCGCGAAATTGCCAACGATGCCATGCAGCTCAGCCTGCTCATCACCGACAACACGGCCATGGACACCGCCGGCGTGGCCCTGCGCGACTATTCGGCCGTGGAGCTGCTCGTGTTCCAGAACAAGCTGGACGCGGCCCTGAAAGGCCTGGACAACCTGCTGCAGAAGTATCCCGGCCACGCCCTCACCGACGATGCCTGGTACCTGAAAGCCCAGCTTCAGCGCCGCATGGGTGACTATCCCGGCGCCCTCACCACGTTGGAAAAAATTACGGCCAACCCCAAATACGACGTGCTCAGCGACGACGCGCTGTTCCTGACGGCCAGCATTGCCGAGGAAAACCTGCAGGACCGCGAAAAAGCCAAAACGCTCTACAACCAGCTGCTGGTGAAGTACCCCGGCAGCATCTACACCGCCGAAGCCCGCAAACGCTTCCGCAAGCTGCGCGGCGACGCCGTGAATTAAGACGGCTGGCCTCGAAAAACGGTGGGCCGACTATGCATCCGGTTTTTACCGGAACCTGAAAAGCAGAAGCAAACCAACCGCGTTTTATGAAGCGTGTTTTTGCTTCTGCTTTTTGACTTTCTCTAGAAAACGGAAGCAAATGCTCGGTAAGAGCTCGGTGGGTCTTTCTACTTACCGAAAGAAGATGAACATGATGGCCAGGGCCAGCAGAAAAATCAGGTACATCAGCCCGTCGGTCAGGATGTATTGTTTGTACTGCTTATAAAAGGCAATCAGCTTCTTCATCGAAAACGGGCTCAGCGGCGGAAACGCAAAAATACGAATTCGCCATTGGCTCAAATTGGAGGCAACAGGGGAGGACCGCGGTTTTCTTCTTACTTTTGAAGATAACGCCCGTGAGGGCCCGCCGCTGAATCATGGAAAAACGATGGATCCGCAAGCCTGCGCCTGAGCCTACCAAGGTCAAGCACCTGGCCGACGCCCTGCGCGTGAATGAGGCCATCATCGCGCTGCTCTGCCAGCGCGGGGTGTGCTCGTACGACGAAGCCTACGAATATTTCCGGCCCAGCCTCGACCACCTGCCCGACCCGCTGCTCATGCGCGACATGGACCGGGCCGTCGACCGCCTGCTGACGGCTTTGCACGAGGGCCAGAAGGTGCTGGTGTTCGGTGATTACGACGTGGATGGCACCACGTCGGTAGCGGTAGTGTATTCCCACCTGCGCACCCTCTTCGGCCCCGAGCGGGTCGATTATTACATTCCGGACCGCTACAAGGAAGGCTACGGCATTTCCGACGCCGGCATTGATTACGCCGTCGACCATAGCTTCAGTCTCATCATTGCCCTCGACTGCGGCGTGAAGGCCGTGGACCGCATTGACTACGCCAACGAGCGGGGCATCGACTTCATCATCTGTGACCACCACTTGCCCGGCACCGAGCTGCCCAAGGCCGTGGCCGTGCTCGACCCCAAGCGCGCCGACTGCGAATACCCGTTCAAGGAGCTTTCCGGTTGCGGCGTGGGCTTCAAGCTGATGCAGGCCCTGACCCAGCACCTGGGCCAGGACCAGACCCCGCTCTACGAGCTGCTCGACATGCTGGCCATCAGCATTGCCGCCGATATCGTGCCCATCACGGGTGAAAACCGCATTCTGGCCTACCACGGTCTGCGCCTGCTCAACGACCGGTACCGGCCCCAGCGCCCCGGCGTGGCAGCCCTGCGCGAGCTGGCCGGTCTGCGCGACGGGGAATTGACCATCAGCAGCCTCGTGTTCGGCTTTGCGCCCCGCATCAACGCAGCCGGCCGCATGGGCGACGCCAAACGCTCGGTGGCCATGCTGCTGGCCGAAACCAAGGAGGAAGCCGTGGAGAAAACCGGCGTGGTGGATAAAACCAACATTGAGCGCCGCGGCTTCGACACGAGCATCACCAAGGAGGCGCTGAGCATGATTGAGGACGACTTGTCGTTGCGCAACGCCCACTCCACGGTGCTCTACAAGGAAGACTGGCACAAGGGCGTTATCGGTATCGTGGCCTCGCGCTGCCTCGACAAGTATTACCGGCCCACCATCATCCTGACCCAGAGCAACGGCAAAGCCACCGGCTCGGCCCGCTCCGTAGTGGGTTTCGACGTGCACCAGGCTATCAGTGAGTGCGCCGACCTGCTGGACCAGTACGGCGGCCACATGTACGCCGCCGGCCTCACGCTGCCCGTCGAAAACGTGCCCAAGTTCCGGGAGCGGTTCGAGCAAATCGTGGCCGGCCGCATTTTGCCCGAGCAGATGATTCCGCCGGTGGAAATTGACAGTGTGCTGAAGCTGGAAGACATTACCGACAGCTTCTACAAGCTACTGCACCAGATGGAGCCTTTCGGCCCAGGTAACCCTAACCCGGTGTTTGAGTCGGAGTACGTGTACGCCACTCCCGACTCGGCCCGTATCGTGGGCAACTCCCACCTGAAGCTGACCCTGACCCAGGACGGCCGCCACACCGTGGACGCCATTGGCTTCGGGCTGGGCGAGTACCACGAGCGGATTACCCAGGGCAGCCCATTCAACGTGTGCTACACGGTGGAAATCAACGAGTACCGCGGGCAACGCACCTTGCAGCTGCGGGTCAAGGATATTCGCTGGGTGGAGTAACGGCTTCTGGGCGAATATCCCTGATTAGCCCGCTAACCTAGCTCTGCGGCCGGGGCGCCACGAAATATTCGGTGGTGGTGCGGTTGTTCTTAGGCATACCCCTACGGGTAATCTTCAGCAGGTAGTCGCCGCGCAGAAAGAGGACTTCCTTCATCGGGTTGCGGCGGGAGCCGTAGCCCGTGATGGTCGTGTATTTGCCCGCCTCGGTCTTGACGACCTTTACTTGGTCCCGGGGGTCAATTTCATAGTAGTCGGCCGCGTTCAGACGCACGAGCTGCCCGTCCTGGTAGTATTCCGACAATGCTAGGTTGCCCTGGGGCGTGTAGTAGTACACCTTCTCGACCACCGTGCCCACGCGCTTAAACTTAACGACGTGCTTCTTGGCAAGCTTGCGCGGCAGCTTGTCGACGTTTACGGTGGCCGACGGGGACGAGGTAACGTAGCTTTTCGTGCAGCGCCGGGTGCCCCGCACGGCAATAAACGAGGTTTTGAAGTACTGAATTCGCGCGTCGGTCTGGGTGCGGATGGCGGTGGCGTGCTGCAACAGCGAGTCGCGCTCCGCGGCGAAGCGCACCGGGTCGGCCGCCTGGACCTGAGCCTGGGCCGAAAAAGCGGTAAACAGTGCCGCGCCGGCACTAAGCAGGGTAAAACGAGTAAGCATAGATTGGGGTAGTAAAAGAAAATAGGTAGCGCGAATGTAGCGCTTCGCTCGGCTGATCAACTATTATTTTTCGGCTTTGGCATGCTGCCACACCCACCAGATCAGCACGGCCTGCAGGGGCAGCCGGGCCCAGGCCAGCCAGGGCGCCACGCCTAGCCCGGCCCCGCTGGTTTGGGCCATGTACACGTTGGCCGGAAATACGGCAATAAGCAGCAGAATCAGGCCCCAGGCGGCCCCGCGGCGCGTGGCCCGGGGCAGCAGCAGGATTCCGAGCAGGACTTCGGCTATGCCGCTGACGAGTACCAAGCCACTGGGCCAGGGCAAGTAGGGCGGCATGATGCGCACGTAAGGCTCGGGCTTAAGAAAATGCAGCACGCCGGCCCCGATGAACAAGACGGCCAGAATATACCGGCTAAGGGTGCGGATACGGGGCATACGGCTAAGGCAAGCAGAGGAGACGGAAGAACTGCGGCCGGCAACTTACGGCGGGCCTGGGCAATTTGGGCTACGGCGGCGCACTGTTTACCTTAGGCGGCCGTTATAGGCTGACTTTCTCCCTGACTTTCCCGCATGAAACTGTTTCCCCTCGCCCTCGGGCTGACTTTGGCCGTTCCCGCCCTGGCTCAGCAGCCCGCCGGCTACCAGATTGCCCTCGACCTCGAACACGCCACCAACGACCAGGTGCGGGTGGTAATTCAGACGCCGCCGGTGAAGGAGGCCCAGGCCACCTACGTCATGCCCTCGGTGGTGCCCGGCTCGTACTCCAAGAAAGACTACGGCCGCTTCGTGCAGAACTTCAGCGCTTTCGACCGGAAAGGCAAGCCGCTCAAGGTGCGCAAGGACGGCAATAACCTGTTCGTAATCGACAAAGCTCCAACCCTGGCCCGCATTGAGTACTCGGTGAACGATACCTGGGACGCCAAGCAAGACGACAACTTCATTTTTCAGCCGGGTGGTACCAATTTCGAGGCCGGCCAGAATTTCGTGCTCAACCACTACGGCCTCTACGGCTACCTGGAAGGCTACAAGATGCAGCCCTACGAGGTAACGGTGGCCAAGCCCGCTACGCTCTACGGCGCTACCTCTTTGCCGGCCCGCCGCACTACGCCCACCCAGGACGTCTTCACGGCTGCCAGCTACGTGGAGCTGGCCGATTCGCCCATTCTCTACAGCCGCCCCGATACGGCCAGCTTCAGCACCGGCGGCGCCCGGATTGCGGTGTCGGTGGTGTCGGAAACCGGGACGGTAAAGGCCGAGCAAGTGCGTGAGATTATGCGGCCCATGGCCGAGGCCCTGACCAAGTTCTTTGGCCAGATGCCCGTGCCGAAATACCACTTCCTGATGTATTTCCCGAGTTTCTCCTCGCCGCTGGCCAGCAAAAGCGGGGGCTACGGCGCCATGGAGCACTCGTACTCGTCGGTATATTTTCTGCCCGAAGTGCCCAGCGAAGACCGGCTGCGCAGCATGGTGCAGGAAGTGGCCTCCCACGAGTTTCTGCACATGCTGGCCCCGCTGAACATTCACAGCCGGGAAATCGGGGAGTTCGACTTTCGCAACCCCAAAATGTCCCAGCACTTGTGGCTCTACGAGGGCGTTACGGAGTACATTGCCCAGTTGGTGCAGGTGCGCGGCGGCCTGAATACGCCCGCCGAGTTTCGGCAGCACATGAAGGAGAAGATTGATAAGGCCGCCAAGCACCCCGAGGTGTCGTTCACCGACATGAGCCGCAAGATTCTGGAGGCGCCCTACAAGGACATGTATGACAACGTCTACGACAAGGGCGCCCTCATCGGCCTGCTGCTCGACATCCGCATTCAGGAACTGAGCCAGGGCCGCCAGAGCCTGCGTGACGTGCTGCTGGCTTTGCGCCAAAAATACGGCCCCACCCGCTCCTTCGAAGACGCCCAGCTGATTCCCGAGTTCGTAGCCCTGACCAACCCGGCCCTGCAGCAGTTCTTCGACCAGTACGTCATTGGCAGCCGGCCCTTGCCCTACGCCGAGTATTTCGACAAAATCGGGTGGCGCTACCAGGCCACGGCCAACTCCACGGTAAAGGCCTTCGGGCGGCTGGGCTTTAGCTACGACACCGAGAAAAAGCAGTTTATAGCCGCCGCCACCAAGCCCGAGCAGAACGCCTTCGGCCTGAAGGAAGGCGACGTAGTGCTGGCCGTGAACGGTACCACCCTGGACATGAGCAATGCCGAGAAGCTGCTGCGCCCCCTGGTGGAGCCCACTACTGCTGACGTGGTCAAGGTTCGGTTCCTCAGCGGGGCTTCCGGCGCCCCCCAGGAGCGGGAGGCCGCGCCCCGGGAGTTTGAGGTGCAAATCAAAAATGACCTGCAGGAAGTAGCCACGCCCACCCCGGCCCAGCTGCAGCTGCGCAACCAGGTCCTCAAGCCCCTGGGCTAGCCGCGGCCGGCTTCTGAGTTCTAACGCCTACCTTTGCCCGAATGATTCTGCGCGCCGAAAACCTGGTTAAAACCTATAAGTCCCGTACCGTTGTCAACAACATGTCGTTGTCGGTGGAGCAGGGCGAAATCGTGGGCCTGCTCGGGCCCAACGGAGCGGGCAAAACCACCTGCTTTTACATGACGGTGGGCATGGTAAAGCCTAACAGCGGCAAGATTTTCCTCGACGACGAGGAAATTACCAAGCTGCCCATTTACCAGCGGGCCTTGCGCGGGGTGGGTTACCTGGCCCAGGAAGCCTCCGTCTTCCGCGACCTGACGGTAGAGGAAAACATCCTGGCCGTGCTGGAAATGACGAAGATGCCCAAGCAGGCTCAGCGCGACAAAGTAGAAGAGCTGCTCCACGAGTTCAGCCTGACCCACGTGCGCAAAAACATGGGCCGGGTGCTCAGCGGCGGCGAGCGGCGGCGCACCGAAATTGCCCGGGCTCTGGCCGTCGACCCCAAGTTCGTGCTGCTCGACGAGCCCTTCGCCGGCGTCGACCCCATTGCCACCGAGGAAATTCAGGGCATCGTGGCCAAGCTCAAGGACAAGAATATCGGCATCCTCATCACCGACCACGACGTCAACTCCACCCTGAGCATTGTGGACCGGGCTTACCTGCTCTTCGAAGGCAAGCTGCTCAAGGCGGGCACGGCCGAGGAACTGGCCGCCGACGAAACCGTGCGCCGCGTGTATCTGGGCAAAAACTTCGAGCTCAAGCGCAATATCTAAGCTTCCAGGCCGGACTGACCGGCGGGTAGGGTGGGAAGGCAGCTTTGCCGGGCCAGTTTGCGTATAGGACCCACCCATTCCCGTGAGCTTCGGTAAAAAGGCGTTTATTTCGCCTCTTAACCGGCTCCCCACCCGGCAACCGACCCCGAATGATTGATTCTATACTGACGTGGACCGTACAGCGGCGCCTGGCCAGCATCGAGCATTTTAGCCAAAATCCGCACGAGGTGCAGGCCCAGGTGCTGCAGGATCTGTTGCTCCGGGCCCGCTCCACGGAATGGGGGCAGCGTTACGGCTTCGCTGATGCTCCTTCGGCCTGGGAGTTTGCCCAGCGCGTGCCCGTCAGTAGCTACGAAGAACTGTACCCGGCCCTCGAGCGGGTGCTGCGTGGGGAGCCCGATGTGCTCTGGCCCGGCCCGGTGCAGTGGTTTGCCAAGTCCAGCGGAACCACCAACGCCCGCAGCAAGTACATTCCCGTCACCCGCGAATCGTTGCAGGAGTGCCACTACCGCGCCGGTCGCGACATGACGGCCCTGGCCACGGCCCTCTATCCCGAAAACCGCATTCTGGCCGGCAAAACCCTGTCCTTGGGCGGCACCCACGCCCCCAATCCATTCCGGCCCGAGGAAGAAGGCTCCCGCGTGGGCGACGTGTCGGCCGTGATTATGCAGAACCTGCCAGCCTGGGCCGAGTTCTTGCGCACTCCGCCGCTGGAGCTGGCCCTGCTCGACGAGTGGGAAGAGAAAATAGACCGTATTGCCCGCCATGTGCTCAGCGTCAACGTGTCGGCCCTGGCGGGCGTGCCCACCTGGATAATCGTGCTGCTGCGCCGCGTCACGGAGCTGGCCGGCGCCGACAACATCACCGAGGTCTGGCCCAACCTGAGCTTGTTTTTGCACGGAGCAGTGGCCTTTGGGCCCTACCGGGAGCTGTTTCGCCAGCTCATTCCCGGCCCGCAGATGCGCTACCTGGAAATCTACAACGCCTCCGAGGGCTACATTGCCCTGCAGGACCAGCCCAACTCCGAAGACCTGCTGCTGCTGCTCAACCACGGCATCTACTACGAGTTTATTCCCCTGGATGAGCTGGACGCCGAGCACCCGCAAACCCTCACCCTGGAGCAGGTAGAGCTGGGCAAAGCCTACGCCCTGGTGCTGTCGACCAACGCCGGGTTGTGGCGCTACAAAATCGGGGATACGGTGCGCTTTACCAGCCTGGCGCCCTACCGGATCCGCATCACGGGCCGCACCAAGCACTTTCTGAATGCCTTCGGCGAGGAGGTCGTCATTGAGAATGCCGATGCTGCCATTGCCGCCGCCTGCCAGGCCACCAATACCACCGTGCGCGACTATACCGCCGCGCCCATCTACTTCGACGCGTCTGCGGCCTCGCGCGGCGGCCACCAGTGGCTCATCGAGTTCAGCCAGCCTCCCCAGGACCCGGCCCGGTTCACGGCCGTCCTCGACGAGACACTGCGCAAGCTCAACTCCGACTACGACGCCAAGCGTCACCGCGACCTGGCCCTGAGCCCCCCGCTGCTGACTATTGCTTCGACGGGCACGTTTACGCGGTGGCTGGCCCGCAAAGGCAAGCTGGGTGGTCAGCATAAAGTACCAAGACTAAGCAACTCGCGCGAAATTCTAGAGGCTGTCCTGCAGGAAGTTTAACGGTCAGCCTGGCCGGAACGAGGTACCCGTTATAGTTCTATTATATTTTCTCTGCTTAAATTTCAAAAAGCTTGTTAAAGCACAAAAAGCAGATTTACCTACAAAGGCATAGTGCGGATATAATTGCCCGATTGAAAGCTATTTATGAGGGAAACGGCCTTCAAAGACGAAGGATCAGGTTTCTGCAGATATTTTTAAGTTAATTATTACGCAGTTAATATATTTAATGATATATTGTCGGATTATTAACGTTCACGCTCACACTCGTGCCCGCTATATCAACCCCTTCTTCCCGTCCCTACGTTTCCCGGCGTAAGCGTAGCCGCTCCTCCGAGCCATCTAAGCTAAGTACCAAAGCCACCATGGGCATGCTCAGCCTGCTCGTTTTCGCGCTACTCGCTAGCTTAGCCGTTATTGCCTCCTCGTTAAGCAGTGATGAGCCTGGTTCGGCGAGGCCCACTGAAAGCCTTGTGGCCACCGATTCACCCGTGAACCAGTAGCCACAACACTACTTTCGGTTTCGCTTATTCGTCCAGCACACCGCCCACCAATCGACCTAAAACGCTACCACTCTCCTTTGAGGCATTGCCGCCCATCGGCGACAGAGCCTGGATGAGCTTCTTCACCGGCATCGACTGCAGCCACACCCGGCCCGTGCCCTGCAACGTAGCCAGCAACAGGCCCTCGCCGCCAAAAATCATTGATTTCAGGCCGCCGGCGCGAGCAATGCTAAAGTTGATGCTGGGTTCAAAGGCTACCACGCAGCCCGTATCCACGCGCAGCAGCTCGTTGTTGAGCTGCTTCTCGATGATGGTACCGCCCGCGTGGATAAACGCTTTGCCGTCGCCGGTGAGTTTTTCCAGGATGAAGCCTTCCCCGCCGAAAAAGCCCGCCCCAAGGCGTTGGTTGAAGTGAATCCCGATTTTGGTGCCCCGGGCCGCGGCCAGGAAGCCGTCTTTCTGCACGATCAGCCCGTTGGGCATCGTACCCAAATCTACCGGGATAATGGTGCCGGGGTAGGGGGCCGAAAAAGCCACCCGGCTTTTGCCGTAGCCGCCGCGGTGGGTGAAGTGGGTCATAAACAGCGACTCGCCGGTAATCAGGCGGGTGCCGGCCGAGAATAGCTTGCCCAAAATGCCCTGGTCGGGCTCCGACCCGTCGCCCATCTTGGTTTCGAAGGCAATACTTTCTTCCATGTAGACCATGGCGCCGGCTTCGGCAATGACGGTTTCGTTGGGGTCCAGCTCTACTTCCAGCACTTGAATGTCGGAGCCGAGAATGCGGTAATCTACGTCGTGGGACTGCATAGGGAGGAGGGTTGAAAGGATAACAAGTTCAAGTATAGCGAACTGACGATTATTGCGGGCTCCGCAGCCAAAATAAAAAGGCCATTTCCCGCGGGAAATGGCCTCTGAGTAGCTCAATCGGTACCCGTCGAATTTACTCGTCTTTGCTGAGCTCCCCGCGCACCTCGGCTTCGGCATCAGCTTCCGGCTCGCCCTTCTTGCCTTTCTTCTTGGCTTCGGTGCTGGTGCGGCGCATAAATTCTTCATCGGTTTCTTCGGGCTCAGCCACGCCGTTTTCGACCGGGAAGTCCTCGTCCTCGTCTTCCACTTTCTCCCCAAACTGCCCGTCGCGGTTCACGAGCTTTTTGTCGCGCACGTGCTGGTTGAGGAAGTGGTTGATTTCCTCAATGGAGTAGTTAGAGGTGATTTCGCCCAGCGGGTTTACCTTGATTTCGAATCCTTCGAGGTCTTTATGCACCCGGGCTTTTTTCTCGGGGTCGTTTTTCTTGCTCTTATTGACGGGTTTCTTAGCCATAACGTGGAGTCCGTAGGTGGGAGGTGCTAGGGTAGCGGCGTTTCCCAAAACACGAAGGCCGCTCCGTACCAAGTAGTACGAAGCGGCCTTGCTGCCGGATGCACGAATTTAAAAACCGTGGGCTAGGCGCTGATCTTGTCGGCCAGGCGGGTCACGGCTGCTTCAATGCGCTGCGCCGTCTCTTGGCCCCCCAGAATGCTCATGATGGCCATCAGGTCGGGGCCGGCCGCCACGCCGGTTACCACCGTGCGCAGGGCCTGCAGTACCTGCCCGATTTTGACGCCCTGGCGTTCTAGTACCTGGGTCAGCAGGGCCTTGATGCCGTCGGGCGTAGTGTCCGTAGCGGCGGGCAGCTCCTGGGCAAAGGCCTGCAGGGCGGCCGCCGTCGGGGCGTTCCACTTCTTGCTGATAACCTGCTCGTCGTAGGTTTCGGGGGCAATGAAGAAGTATTGCGCCTCGCGCCAGAAATCCTGGGGAAAGGTCACGCGCTCCTTCATGGCCGCCACAATCTGCACGGCCTTTTCTTCCGAGCACTCGATGTTGTGCTCTTGCAGGGCCGTGAGCAGGAACTGGGCCAGCTCGGCGTCGGGCTTGGCGCGTAGGTAGTGCTCGTTGTACCAGCGCACCTTGTTCTGGTCGAAGCGGGCCGGCGACTTGCTGACGCGCTCAATGCTGAAGGCCTGAATCAGCTCAGACATGGAGAAAATCTCCTGCTGGGAGCCGGGGTTCCAGCCCAGGAAAGCCAGGAAGTTGATGAAGGCGTCGGGCAGGTAGCCACTTTCGCGGTAGCCGCTACTGACGGTAGGCTGGCCGGTTTCGGCGTCGGTGCCGTGCCACTCCAGCGGGAACACCGGGAAGCCGAGCCGGTCCCCGTCGCGCTTGCTGAGCTTGCCGGTGCCGTCGGGCTTAAGCAGCAGGGGCAGGTGGGCAAACTGCGGCATGGTGTCTTCCCAGCCAAAATAACGGTAAAGCAGCACGTGCAGCGGCGCCGAGGGCAGCCACTCCTCACCCCGGATGACGTGGGTGATTTCCATCAGATGGTCATCCACGATGTTGGCCAAATGGTAGGTCGGCATGCCGTCCGACTTCATCAGCACCTTGTCGTCGATGCTGCTCGAGTGCACCACTACCCAGCCGCGGATCATGTCGTTGAAGCGCACTTCTTCCTTGCGGGGCACCTTCAGGCGAATCACGTAGGGTGAGCCGCCGTCCAGCAGCTGCTTCACCTCGTCTTCGGGCAAAGTCAGGGAGTTGCGCATCTGGGTGCGCGTGATGCTGTTGTACTGCGGATTGGGCACCTTGGCGGCCGTCAGGCGGGCGCGCATGGCGTCCAACTCCTCGGGCGTGTCGAAGGCGTAGTAGGCGTGGCCGCTGTTGATGAGCTGCATGGCGTACTCCATGTACATCGGCTTCCGCTCGCTCTGCCGGTAGGGCGCGTGCGGGCCGGGCGTTTCGGACCACGGACTTTCGTCGAGCTCAATGCCGCACCATTTCAGGGATTCGGCAATGTACTGCTCGGCGCCGGGTACGAAGCGGTTCTGGTCGGTATCTTCAATGCGCAGCAGCATTTTGCCGCCCATCTTGCGCGCAAACAAATAGTTGTACAGCGCCGTGCGCACGCCGCCGATATGTAACGGTCCCGTAGGGCTGGGCGCAAAACGCACCCGTACTTCTCTCTCCATATAAACAAAAATTCGCGTCGGTTCTGACAGAAACGCGCCGCGAAGGTACAAAGATCAGATGGTGAAGTTGTGAAATGGTGAAATAGTGAGTTTGCCGTTCAATTAGCGCAGCCTGGCACCTGGTAAACAGCAGACCCACCATTTCACCACTTCACCATCTCACCGCTAGTCCCGGTTACGATACGTGAGGTAGAGCACCAGGCCTAGCGCGGTGATGCCCCCGCGAATAGCCCAGGCCACGGTCGGACCCCACTGGTCAATCCAGGTCAGCAGCATTGATTTCATGCCCAGAAAAGGCAGAATCAGGGATAAGAGGCCAAGCAGCAATAAGCCGAGTCCGAGTTCTTTCATAAGGTGAAATTGAGAGATGGTGAAATGGTAAGTTGCCGTTCAATATGCGCAATACGGCGCAGTCAGAACGAAAAATTCACCATTTCACTATCTCACCACCTCACTATTTTACGGCCACGCACGAAATTTCTACCTGCACATCTTTGGGCAGGCGGCTTACCTCCACCGTTTCGCGGGCCGGCGCGTAATCCGCTGTGAAGTAGCTCCCGTAGATTTCGTTGATCAGGCCAAAGTTGCCGAGGTCCTTGACGAAGATGCTGCACTTTACCACGTCGGTCAGGGTCATGCCGGCGGCGGCCAACACGGCCTGCAGGTTGCGCATTACCTGGTGGGTTTCGGCGGCCACGTCGCCGTTGCCGACGAGCTGGCCCGAAGCCGCGTCCAAGGCAATCTGGCCCGAAACGTAGACGGTATTGCCAGCCTGGATAGCCTGGCTGTAGGGGCCGATAGGAGCGGGGGCGTCGGGCGAGTAGATAATGGTGTTAGCCATGAGAAGCAAGGGCAGGTGGAAAATCTGAGTTCAAGTCAAAAGTAAGCGGAAAAATCCTCCGGCCTGCGGCGGCGTTGGTTTTGGTTCTACACCACAAGCCAGCAAAAAGCCCCGCTAGAGGAATCCAGCGGGGCTTTCTGAGGAAAAAAAGAAGCGGGCTACTCGACCGTTACGGACTTGGCCAAGTTGCGGGGCTGGTCCACGTTGCAGCCGCGCAGGACGGCAATGTGGTAGGAGAGTAGCTGCAGCGGAATCACCGATACCAGCGGCATCAGCACTTCGCTCGTAGCGGGCACCTCAATGGTGAATTCAGCCATGGCCGGAATCACCGTGTCGCCTTCGGTTACCACGGCAATGATGCGGCCTTTGCGGGCCTTCACTTCCTGGATGTTCGACACCACTTTCTCGTACGAGCTGTCTTTGGTCGCAATAACAACCACCGGCATGTTCTCGTCGATCAGGGCAATCGGGCCGTGCTTCATTTCGGCCGCGGGGTAGCCCTCGGCGTGGATATAGCTGATTTCCTTAAGCTTCAGAGCACCTTCGAGGGCTACGGGGAAGTTGTAGCCCCGGCCCAGGTAGAGGAAGTTCGGCACGTCGCGGAAAATCTCGGCAATAGCCTCAATCTCGTCGTTGAGCTTCAGCGCCGTTTCCACTTTCGCCGGGATGTTGCTCAGCTCCACCATCAGCTCGCGCATCTTCGAGTCGGTGAGGGTGCCGCGCTTGTGGCCCACAATCATGGCCAGCAGCGTCAGTACCGTAACCTGAGCCGTGAAGGCCTTGGTCGAAGCCACCCCGATTTCGGGGCCGGCGTGGGTGTAGGCACCCGCGTCGGTGGCGCGGGCAATGCTCGAGCCCACCACGTTGCAGATACCGAAGATGGTAGCGCCCTTGCTCTTGGCCAGCTCGATGGCGGCCAGCGTATCGGCCGTTTCGCCCGACTGGGAAATGGCAATTACAATGTCGCGCTCGGTGATGATGGGGTTGCGGTAACGGAATTCCGACGCGTACTCCACTTCCACCGGAATGCGGGCCAGGTCCTCAATCAGGTACTCGGCCACCAGGCCGGCGTGCCACGACGTACCGCAGGCCACAATGATGATACGGTCGGCATTGACGAACTTCCGCTCGTAAGCCCGGATGCCGCCCATGTTGAGGTGGCCGGCTTCGAGCTCCAACCGGCCCCGCATGGAGTCGAGAATCGAGCGGGGCTGCTCAAAAATTTCCTTCAGCATGAAGTGCTCGTAGCCACCCTTTTCGATGCTGTCGAGTTCCATCTCCAGCTTCTGGATGTAGGGCGTCTGCTGCACGTCTTCCTTGGTGCGGATGTCGAGCTGACCGTCGCGGATAACCGCAATTTCGTAGTCGTTGACGTATACTACCTCGTTGGTGTACTCAATGATGGGAGTAGCATCGGAAGCCAGGAAAAACTCATCCTTGCCTACCCCGATAACCAGTGGGGAGCCTTTACGGGCCGCAATCAGCTGGTTGGGGTCGTCCTTGCTCAGTACCACAATGGCGTAGGCGCCTACCACTTCGTGCAAAGCCAGACGTACCGCTTCTTCGAGCGAGCAGCTGTTCTGCTTCTGGATTTCCTCAATCAGGTTGACGAAAACTTCCGTGTCGGTATCGGAGTGGAATACGTGTCCTTGCTTCTGCAAGTGGGTTTTCAGGGCCGCGTAGTTCTCGATAATGCCGTTGTGGATAATGGCAATCCGCTCGGAAGTCGAGTAGTGCGGGTGGGCATTCGAGTCGTTGGGCTCACCGTGGGTTGCCCAGCGCGTGTGGCCCATGCCAATGTGCGCGTGGGTATCCTTTTCGGCAATGAAGGCTTCCAGGTCATTTACCTTGCCTTTCTTCTTGTATACATTCAGCGCTCCGTTCAGCAGAGCCACGCCCGCTGAATCGTAGCCCCGGTATTCCAGCCGGCGCAGACCTTTCAGAATAATGGGACAGGCTTCACGGTGCCCGATGTAAGCGACAATTCCGCACATAGTGTGTCAGAGAAAGAGTTGTTGAGAGAAAAATCACTCCGGCCCGGCCCCTCAACAAAGGCCGTGCCGGAGTGATTCGTGTGAAAACAGCTACGCCTTAGCGCAACTTGGAAGAGTATACGCGCAGCTTGATGTTCTGGGCATCAAGTACGCTCCGGTTAAGTGACAGATCAAAGGAGCGGCGCAACACCGGGCTCAGCATCAGTGCCGCGGCCTGTTCCCCGAGCTGGTTGGCCAGGTAGGCCTGCAGGTAGGTGGTGATAACGACGCTGTAGTATTTCTTGCTGGCATCCACATCGTAGAGCGACACGGCGGCTTCTTTGCCCTGGCCTAGCTGGTTTTGCAGGTTGGCTTGTACAATTCGCTCAACGGGCGAAATGTTCACCGTCCGCTGCAACACCCGGTTGTTAGCGTTTATCTCGTAGAGAAAAGCTACCGTCGGGTTCGGGAACAACAGCGTGCCCGATGATTTGATAGGAATAATCAACTCGGCGCGGTTGATGGCCAGACCGGGCTGATTTGCTAGTTCCTTCAGACCGGGAATGGTGAGCCGGGTAGCCAGGCCTAAGCCTTGTTGCATATACGTCACGCTGTCGGCCACGCGCAACGACTTGGTGCCGTCCAGCAGTACGCTAAACGGAGCCTTAAAATCGGTGGTGAGCTGGGTGTAGTAACGGGGCGTATTAGCGTCGCCACTTACGTAGGACGAGCCCAACCGGACCCGGTAGCTACGCTGGCGCGCCAAGCCACTGATGGTACCGTGGTGGTAGACGTAGATGCAGTTAACCGAGGCACGGTTCAGGGCTACAATAGCCGCCGTCTGATTGCTCGAAGGCACCACGGCCAGTCCTTTCAAGAGGGCGTCGAGCTTACTCTGCCCGAAAGAGGCGTCTTTGAGGGCCGAAAACAGGGCATTGGCAAAATCCGAGCTGCGGACTCTATCCTTCTGAATAACGAGCCGGATAGTCGGGTCGGGGCTGGTAACTGAGATGGTGCTGTCGGCTGGCGTTTTGTCAGCATTCAGCTTCTTCTTGCTTTTCAGTACCCCGGGCTCAACGGCAACTTCCGCAGTGGTAGTCCGCTTCAGCGAGCTGATGAGCTTCTCCCCAATAGGCTCGCCCACGGCCACGTCCTGCACGCCCGAGTTGTAGGTCTTCTTGTCGTCGAGGCCGTCCCGGAGCTTGAGCAGATCAAAGCTTACGGTCTTGGTGGCGCTGCCGTATACTTGGTCGAATGACGAAACCAGCACCACGGAATCCAGTACCGGGTTGGTTAGGTCGCTGGGCAGCGTATCGGTGCTGGCCCGCAGGTTGAAGTAGGCTTTAGCGGTGGTCGTACCCAGGGTGGCATCCGTCAGGCGGCCCACCAGTACCCGGTCAGCATTCAGCGTTTCCACCGAATCCTGCAGGATGGTGGAGGCATTGACCCGGTAGTCGCGGTACTCAGTAGAAACGGGGGAAGTGCCCGGCAGCTCTACGCCCAGGTTATTGGGGTCTTCGCAGCCAGTGGCGGCGAGTAGCAGAGCGGAGGACAAAAAAGAAACCGAGGCTATTCGGAAGGCGCTACTAATTGGCCAATTCATTATAAAGCGTGTAATAAGAGGAAAGCAGGTTTTCGTCGGCGCTAACCTGACCAATCTGCCGTTTCTGCGAATATTCAGAAAACATGGCATTCAGGTTGTCGCTGAAGTCCTCGTCAGATTTCACGACCGAGTCCGCATATTCCATGCCCACCTTGATGAAGCCGCCGAAGTCGGCCGACTTCAGGGCCGCCAGCATCTCGTCATCAATGTCCAGCATTTTAGCCTTCTCGATGATGTCGCCCTCAAATTTGTGGCTGAACTCGTTGTTGTAGATGGTGAATACCGACTTGGCGTCCTTGAAGATCGGGTCCTTCTTGTAAGTCGTCTTCAGGTACATCGGAATCAGGCCGGTCATCCAGTCGTTGCAGTGCACGATGTCGGGCGCCCAACCCAGCTTTTTCACGGTTTCGAGTACGCCCTTGCAGAAAAAGATGGCGCGCTCGTCGTTGTCGGCGTGGAACTTATCGTTTTTGTCGACCAGCACCGACTTGCGGTGGAAGTAATCTTCATTGTCGATGAAGTATACTTGCAGCTTCGCATTGGGAATGGAGGCCACTTTGATAATGAGCGGCTTTTCTTCCTCGCCCACGGCGATGTTGATACCCGACAGGCGCACTACTTCGTGCAAACGGTTCTTACGCTCGTTGATAATACCGAAACGGGGCACGAAAATGCGGATTTCCATCCCCATCTCCTGCATTCCCTGCGGTAGCATGCGCAGAAACTCCGCTACCTTGGTCGTCTGCAAAAACGGGTTGATTTCCGTGGCAGCGTAGAGTATTCTCAACTTGGACATATAGAGTCAGTTGGTGTGATTGGGATAGGGCAACACTTTGGGATGCACAAAATTAAGCATTTTTGAGCGAATTATCAATTAAACCAGCCCGCGCACCCCGCGAACGGGCCTTTTCACCCTATGGAGATACTCCAATCGGCTGCCGCGTTGCAAGCCCAGACCGAAATCTGGCGGCAGAACAAACTGCGAATCGGGTTGGTGCCCACCATGGGCGCTTTGCACGAAGGTCATCTGCAGCTGGTGCGGGCCGCCGCCCAGGACAATGACGTGGTGGTGGTCAGCGTGTTCGTCAACCCGACCCAGTTCAACAACGCCGAAGACTTCCGCCTCTACCCGCGCGTACCCGACGCCGATGCTGCCCTGCTGGGCCCGGCCGGCTGCACGGCGCTGTTTATGCCCTCGGTGGAGCAGATGTACCCGCAGCCCACGGTCTTGCGCTTCGACTTCGGGCCCCTGGAGCGGGTGATGGAAGGGGAGCACCGTCCCGGCCACTTTCACGGTGTGGCGACGGTGGTTAGCAAGCTGTTTCATTTGAGCCGGCCCCACCGGGCCTATTTCGGCCAGAAGGACCTACAGCAGGTGGCCGTCATCCGTCAGCTCGTGGCCGATTTGTCCTTCGACCTGGAGCTGGTAGCGTATCCTACCATCCGGGAAGCCGACGGACTGGCCATGTCCTCACGCAACCGCCGCCTGAGCCCCGAGGCCCGGGCCGTGGCGCCCCGGCTTTACCAGGCCCTGGCCCTGGGCGCTTCCCTGGTAGAAAAGCAGCAAGAGTCGCCCGAGGCGGTGCAGCAGGCCGTGGAGCAGTTTCTGGCCGCCGAGCCGGGCATTACGCTAGAGTATTTTGCCCTGGCCGACGGCCGCACGCTACAGCCCGTTACGGGCCAGTGGAGTCCGGGTAGCCTGGTGGCGCTGTGCCTGGCGGCCCACGTGGGCGGAGTACGCCTCATCGACAACGTGCTGGTGACCCTGCCTTAGAAGGCGCTGAGTTGCGGGTGCGGCTCAGGCGTTCGGTGCTATTTAGCTACCTTTGCGCCCTGAAAATCACCGGTTCTTTACTCATGCATATCGAAGTTCTCAAGTCCAAAATCCACCGGGCCAAGGTAACCCAGGCTGAACTGCACTACGTCGGCAGCGTCACCATCGACGAAGACCTGCTGGATGCGGCCAACATGGTGGAAAATGAGAAGGTTACCATCGTCAACGTCAACAACGGGGAGCGGTTCGAAACGTACACTATCCGCGGCGAGCGTGGCTCGGGCATGGTGTGCCTCAACGGGCCTGCTGCCCGCCGCGTGGCCGTGGGCGACATCGTCATCATTTTCTCTTACGCCCTGATTGACTTTGCCGAAGCCCGGGCCCATAAGCCCACGCTGGTATTTCCGGATCAGCACAATCGGCTGGTCTAAATAAAGAAGAAAAGCACGGGGGCCACTGGCTCCCGTGCGTATTTGTTGCGTGTAGAATTTTCATGAAGAAGCTGCTCACTATTCTCAAGTATGCCCTATTGCTCTCCGTTTCGGGGCTGCTGATGTGGTATGCCGTGCAAGGCCAGGACCTGAACAGCATCGGGCGGCACGTGCGCGAGGCCAACTACAGCTGGCTTATCATCACGATGATTATTTCGGCCATGGGCTACTTTAGCCGGGCCTACCGCTGGAAGATGCAGCTCGACGCTACCGAGCACCGGGCCCCGTTCTGGGACGTGTACCACGCCATGATGGTGGGCTATCTGGCCAACTTGGTGCTGCCCCGCATGGGCGAAGTAATCCGCTGCTCGGTGCTGCAGCGTACCAGCAAGGTGCCCGTGCACGTGGCCCTGGGCACGGTCGTGACCGAGCGGGTTATCGACGTGCTGGTGCTGCTCTGCCTACTGGGTGGCACGCTGCTGCTCGACTTCAATACCTTCTGGTCGTTTGTGACTGACAAGCTGCTCGGGGGGCGTTACGATGACATTGCCCGCAACCGCACCCCACTACTGGTGGCGGCCGTTATTGCATTGGTACTGCTGCTGGGCTTGGCCTACGCCTTGTTCCGGAATCTGGAGCGGCTCCGGCAAAACGCGCTGTTCAATAAAGTGGTAGTCTTCGCGAAAGGGCTGCTGGCCGGCGTGTTTAGCGTGCTAAAGCTGGAGAATAAGGGCCTGTTTCTGTTGCATACCCTCTTTACCTGGGGCGTCTATTACCTGATGGATTACCTGGCCTTCAAATGCTTTCCCGCTACTTACTCGCTCGATATGAAAGCCGGCCTGGCCGTGCTGACCTTCGGGGCCTTCGGGATGGCCGCGCCGGTTGCGGGGGGCATTGGGCCGTTTCACGTGATGGTGCAGGGCATTCTGCTGGCGTATGGTATCAGCAAGGAAGCCGGTATTGCCTACGCCCTGGTGGTGCACGGTTCTCAGACCATTCTAGTGGTATTTATGGGCGGCATCAGCTTCGTGGCCAGCATGATGAAGTCGGGCCGCTCATTGCGCGAGCTGGCCGCTGAACCGGCCTTGTCCGTGACGACCGATGTGGAGTAAGGATAAAATTGTCAGTACTGCGGAGCTGGAGCCCCGGCTAACCCAGTGGCGGGCCGAGGGCAAACGAGTGGTATTTACCAACGGCTGCTTCGATTTGCTCCACCTGGGCCACGTCGATTACCTGGAAAAAGCCCGCAACCTGGGCGACGTGATGGTTTTGGGGCTCAACACGGATGCTTCCGTGAGCCGGCTTAAGCCCGGGCGGCCCTTGCAGGACGAAGTGTCACGCGCCCGGATTCTGGCGTCGCTTTTGTTCGTGGATGCCGTCGTGCTGTTCGACGAGCCCACGCCGCTGGAACTGATTACTCTGGTCAAACCCGACATTCTGGTCAAGGGCGACGACTATGCTATTAGTGGAATTGTGGGCCACGAATTGGTGTTAGCAAATGGCGGGCAGGTACTCACCGTACCGCTCGTGCAGGGCTACAGCACCACTCGTATCGTCGAGCGGATTCGCGCCCAACTTCACTCCTAAGCAACTTCCCCCATGTACTACAACGCAAGTCCAATTTACTTTCTCGTCATCGCGGCGATGATCGTAAGCTGGCTGATCCAGTGGCGGCTGCGCAGCAAAATGACCACCTACGGCCAAATCGGTCTGCAGTCGGGTTTGTCGGGCCGGCAAATTGCCGAGCTGATGCTGGCCGACCACGGCATCACCGACGTGCGCGTCATTTCCACCGAAGGCCGCCTGACCGACCATTACAACCCGACCGACAAAACTGTTAACCTCAGTGAGGTGGTGTATGAGGAGCGCAGTGCGGCCGCGGCGGCCATTGCGGCCCACGAGTGCGGCCACGCCGTGCAGCACGCCACGGCCTATAGCATGCTGCAGTTTCGCTCGGCCATGGTGCCGGCCCTAAGCAGCGTATCTACCTTCATGCCCTGGATTCTGCTGGCCGGCGTAGTGATGATCCGCACCTCCCTGATTCCGCTGGGCGTGGGCATTGCCCTGTTTTCGCTCACTACGCTCTTTTCCTTCGTCACGCTGCCCGTCGAGTTCGATGCTAGTCGCCGGGCTCTGGCCTGGATTGACCGGCGCGGCATCGTGACGGCCAAGGAGCACGCCATGGCCAAAGACGCGCTCTGGTGGGCGGCCATGACCTACGTAGTGGCTGCCATCAGCTCCCTCGCTACGCTGCTTTACTACGTCAGCCTCTTTATGGGTAGCCGCGACCGGCGCTAAGCCTGTCGGGCCACTCGGAATGCCTTACAAGTGCCACTCCGGTTGTCGGGGCGGCGCTTGTTGCTTTCGACCCGGCACCGCGCGCTCATGCGGAAGGTTTGAAACCAAACCCCGTGGCTCGATTTCAGTTATATAAGCGGCTAGCCGAATAAAATTGCGGCCTCCTGCTTATTCTCCAATTTTCCAAGGTTAATTTTGCACCCAAATTCAGCCGCCCCGGCGGTGCCTTCCTCCCACCCAAGCGTACCAACCCAATGGATTTCCAGCTCACCGAAGAACAACTTGCCGTCCAGTCGGCCGCCCGCGACTTTGCCCAGACCGAATTGTGGGCCGGCGTTATTGAGCGCGACGAACACCAGAAATTCCCTACTGAGCAAGTCAAGAAGATGGGCGAGCTGGGCTTTCTGGGCATGATGGTGAGCCCCGAGTACGGCGGCGGTGGCATGGATACGGTTTCGTACGTGCTGGCCATGGAAGAAATTTCCAAGGTCGATGCCTCCTGCTCCGTTATCATGTCGGTGAACAACTCTCTGGTATGCTGGGGCCTGGAAAAGTATGGCAATGAGGAGCAGAAGCGCAAGTGGCTGCCCAAGCTGACCAGTGGTGAAATCATCGGGGCATTTGCCCTGTCGGAGCCCGAAGCTGGCTCCGATGCCACCATGCAGCGCACCACGGCCGAAGACAAAGGCGACTATTACCTGCTGAACGGCACCAAAAACTGGATTACCAACGGCAGCTCGGCTTCCGTGTACCTGGTTATTGCCCAAACCAACCCTGAGCTGAAGCACCGCGGCATCAACGCCTTTATCGTGGAGAAGGACGCCCCGGGTTTCGTGGTGGGTCCCAAGGAAAACAAGCTGGGCATCCGGGGCTCCGACACGCACTCGTTGATGTTCACCGACGTGAAGGTGCCCAAGGAAAACCGCATTGGCGAGGATGGTTTCGGCTTTAAGTTCGCCATGCAGACCCTGGCCGGCGGCCGAATCGGCATTGCCGCCCAGGCCCTGGGTATTGCCTCGGGAGCTTTCGAGCTGGCGCTGAAGTACTCGAAGGAGCGCAAGGCTTTCGGTGTTGAAATTGCCAAGCACCAGGCCATTCAGTTCAAGCTGGCCGACATGGCTACCAATATCGACGCGGCCCGTCTGCTATGCCTGCAGGCCGCCAACGACAAGGATTCCCATCAGGACTATGCCAAGTCGGGCGCTATGGCCAAGCTCTTCGCTTCGAAAGTTGCTATGGAGACGGCCGTGGAAGCTGTGCAGGTGCATGGTGGCTACGGTTTTGTGAAAGAATTCCACGTGGAACGCATGATGCGCGACGCCAAAATCACCCAGATTTACGAGGGAACTTCGGAGATTCAGAAAATTGTAATCTCGCGTGAATTGCTAAAGTAGATTTGGAATTGCCTAAAAGTCAGATTCATTGCATTAAACCCAGCCATAAATTGGCTGGGTTTTTCGTTTTTGTGAATTTTTATATGTTATTTTGCATTGTCTAAATCCAGCCTTTCCACTGGCCGGTTTTATGCCGGTACCCCAACCACCCCCTAGAATATGGAAGATTACAATAAAGTGATAGAGTCGCTTGGTGTACGATACATTAAAGCGAAAAATCTGGTCCTGCAGCAGCCGTTTACGGTCCGGAATTACTATGATGTCGGCAACAACCTGATCCTGCTCCACAAGGGCCGGATTGCCTTCGGCGACGAGGAGCAAGTAGTGGAGGAAGGCGAAATGCTGTTCATCCCCGGGGGCCGCGCTACCAAGGTTAGCTACGGCGAAGCTGCTGGTAAGACGATTACCAACGACGACCTGATCAGCAACAAAGACAAGTTTTTCCACTCCAACGCCGACTTGGACCTGATTGGCGATGCCGAGGAAAGCCACAGCCACGTGAGCTTCGAGGCCAAGGTGTTCGACTCGGTGAACTTCTTCGCCTCGCTCGACGTGCCCGCCTTCCTGATTACCGGCAACTCCAAGCTGGCCAATCTGGTGATTAAGGTAGTGGAGGAAAGCCTGCAGGAGCTGCCCGGCCGCGAGCGGCTTATCACCATCTACACCGAGAATATCGTGGTGGAGATTGTGCGCTACATCCTCAAGAACAAGATGTTTGTGGAGCAGCTGGCTACCAACAGCACCTACTTCAAGGATCCGCGCCTCATCGACCTGTTCAACTACATCAAGGAGAACATCGGCGGCGACCTGTCGAACAAAGTCCTCTCGAGCGTGGCCAACGTGTCGGAAGACTACGTGGGGCAGTACTTCAAGATGCTGACCGGCATCAACCCCCAGGACTACATCGAATACCAGCGCATGGAACGGGCCGTATTCCTGCTCCGTACCACCAAAAAGAGCATCCGCGACATTGGTAAGGAAGTGGGCTACAAGGATACGGCGTACTTCTGCCGCCGCTTCAAGATGATGTTCGGTATTCCGGCCGGCAAGATGCGCCGTCGTGAGTCGGCCATGAACATCTAACCACGGCCTCTTCGGATTAACCGAAGTCTGTGAAAATTAAAAATCAACCAGAAAGGCTACCTAAGCGGGTAGCCTTTCTGGTTGTAAGCCGGAGCAGTAGTGCGGCAAAATGCCGGTTGCAAAAACCGTGGTTCAGGCAATGTCCAATACCGCATTGAACGTGCGGACGACCTTCGACATTTCGGCCAGAAAATCCGGGGACTTTTCAATCTGGTTGCCAATGACGATGACGTCGGCGCCGGCGGCCAGGGCGGTATGCGCTTTTTCGGCCGTATTGATACCGCCGCCCACAATCAGGGGCGTTTCGGTGGCTTGGCGCACCGCCCGAATCGTGGCCGCGGAAACTGGATACATGGCCCCGCTGCCGCCGTCGAGGTACATCAGGCGCAGGCCCAGCTGCTCGCCGGCCATGGCCGTGCAGGCCGCAATAGTGGGCTTGTCGTAGGGCAGGGGCGTGGTGCCACTCATGTAGCTGGCCGTAGTTTGGCGGCCGGTATCGACCAGCATGTAGCCGGTGGGCAAGATCTGCAGGTTGCTGGCCCGCAGCAGGGGAGCTGCCACCACGTGCTGGCCGATCAGAAAATCGGGGTTGCGGCCCGAAATCAGGGACAGCAGCAGAATGCCGTCGGCCTGGGTGTCGAGGTGGAGGCTGTGGCTGGGAAACAGCAGCACGGGGACGGTACTACGGCTTTTTACTAAACGAATGAGCGACGCCTGGTGAGAGTTCATCACCAGGCTGCCGCCCACAAAAAAGTAATCAACAGGGTGTACTTCACTCAACTCCAGCAGCTGCCGGCATCCGGCCTCGTCCAGATGGTCTGGGTCGAGCAGGACGGCCAGAGATTTCTGGCCCCGGGCGCGGCGCTTACTGAGGGTTTCATGCAGATTGGTGAGGCGCATCCGCTTCGTCGTGGTGATACGTAAAGTCGATATCCTTCGTCTCGGGCTCGACGGTAAACGAGCCGGGAGAAGTTGCAAGGTCGGGATTTTTGACCACAGGTAAATATTCACCGACTTTTTTCGCCACGTAAGCCATCAAAACGGCCGTCACCTGAGCCAGCAGCATTTTGCCCGTGTCCGACTGCATAAAACTCTGGAAGGCGCCCGCCATTAGGTTGGCTGCTTCCGACGACTGTTTGGCCTGGGGCCGGTAAGCCGGCACCGAGTACGCCCGAGCGGCCCGGCGCGACACCGGCGGAAATGGGTCCATGTCGGAGTCGGTGTGGTACACGTCGGGGGCCAGGTGGGCCCGATCATGCGGCTGGGGTTCCTGGTGGCCCCGGTCGTTCTGGTGGCCATGGGCCGAGCCAAAGCCCAGGTCATCGGCCACGGCCGTGTCCAAGTCGGAATAGTGCTTACCGCGGTGCTTCAGCTCTTTTTTAGAAGAGGCAATCCGGTCGTGCAGGTCAAACTCCTCCAGGCCTTCATCAAAAGCCGAGGGCTTTTTGTTGCTGAAGGCTTTTTTGATCAGCCAGATACTGCCCAGCAAACCGACGCCGATGAGGGCGTACTTGCCGGCCGTTTGGGTTTTTTCCTTGATGTCATCAACGTCGCCCTGCAAGGCCCGCTCGTACTCAAGCTTTTGGCGCTCCAGAAACTCTCTTTCGTCGTCGAACAGTGGGTTGGTCAGCTCAGCCATGAGGTAGGTTATGCTTGGCGTTTGTCAGATTTGTAAATCGTGTTGTTCAGCAGCTTGTCGGCCAGGCCCTGGAACAACTTTTTGTCGACGCCCACCAGGAAGATAATGAGCAGCAGCAGGTAAAACCCGGCTACGGCCCCAAATCCCCAGAAGGAACTGTCGAAAACATCGTTTAGAGCCAGTCCGGCAAAGATGCTGAGGAAAATCAGGAACAGCAGCCCGATCAGGCCCATGGCCGCGCCATGCACCGTGCCGACGAAAGCCAGCTTGACTTTCTCCTGAACTTCGAGGCGGACTAGGTCGATACGCGTGTCGAGGTAGCCCTTGAGGTTGCCCACTAAACTATCGTTGCGGGGCGTTTTGGAAGCGTCGTCGTCGTAAGCCATACGGCGGGGAGAAGAATAGCGAGAAAAGATGTTAGACAGGTCGGAGACCAAAAAAACGAGCGGGAAGCCGGCTTTTTGGTTTGCTGGTTCATACGCAAAACCGTACGTCGTGTCTGAATTTTGCGTTACTTTTACTATATACTGCCCCGTTTTGAGCCAAAATCATTATCAGGTACTCGGTGTTTCCGCCACGGCTTCGGCGCAGGAAATAAAGCTGGCATACAAGCGGTTAGCTATTCAATTTCACCCCGATAAGCACGGCGGTAGCAGCCAGTTCGAGGAGCAGTTCAAGGCCGTGAGTGCGGCCTACCGCACACTGAGCGACCCGGCCCGGCGAGCCTCTTACGACCACCAGCTGCGGGCGGCGGCTTTGCGGGCTGATGAAGCGCGGCGGCAGCAGCAGTACCGGGCCCAGGGCCAGCACGTGTACGGCGTGCCCATGCCCCCGGCTCAGCCCCTGCGCACCCGGCGGCCGGCCGGCTCCACCGAGCGGCACTACCAGACCATAGCTAAGCGCCGCCCGAAGTTTACGCGCCGCGACTACCAACTCACGGCCGCGCTGGCCGCCTTGCTGCTGCTTTTCATCGTGTCGGTGAAGGTGACGATGGACCACGTGACGGCCGTCAGCAACTACGAAAATGGCTTGCGGGCCTACGCCGGCCGGCACTGGAGCACGGCCCACGGCTTTTTTTCCGAGGCGCTGCAGTTCAAGCCTCAGTATAAGGAGGCCCTGCAGCGGCGGGCCGAAATCGAGCAGCTCGTGTACCGCAACTACAAGGCGGCCCGCAATGACTACCGCAGCGCCCTTGGCCAGCAGAACTCGGCTAAGAAAACGGCTCTGCTACTCTTTCGGCTCGGGCAGTGTCAGGCCGGCCTAGCCCAGAAAGACTCGGCCCAGCGCAGCCTCACCCGGGCCCTGGCCCTGGACTCGACGCTGAGTGCCGCCTGGCTGGCCCGCGGGGAACTCCGGCTGTTCGAGCTACTGCAGTTCGATGGGGCCGTGGCTGATTTGTCGGCCGGCCTGCGGCAGCGGCAGGCTGCCGGTCAAGCCGCGTCGTTGAAATACCTGACGTACCGGGGCCTGGCTTATTATAAGATGCGCGAGTTTGGGGCGGCCCGAGCCGATTACCGGGAAGTTTTGGTGCAAAACCCCACGAATGGGCAGGTTCACTTTCTACTGGGACGCTTGGCCCAGCAGGAGGGCAACCCTGCGGCTGCCTGCGAGTTTTTTCGCCGGGCCATTCAGCTTGGGTATTTGTATGCTGGAGAAGCTCTGCAACAGAATTGCCCGTAGCCAGCGGCGTGAAGCGGAGCATGTCTGGCTAATTTTGTTGGCAAATATCATACTAATATAATTAGTGCAACGTATACTTGTGGCAAACCTACTTGCTACAATGAGCCGCGCTATTCTCCTCAACAT
Organism: Hymenobacter chitinivorans DSM 11115; assembly: GCF_002797555.1. Lineage (NCBI taxonomy): Bacteria > Pseudomonadati > Bacteroidota > Cytophagia > Cytophagales > Hymenobacteraceae > Hymenobacter > Hymenobacter chitinivorans. The sequence goes on from NZ_PGFA01000004.1 coordinate 90,911, forward strand.
TGCCCGGAAGCCCTTGCTGCTTCCCTTTTTTGAATCTGGCGTCCGGGCCGGGTTTCCTTCCCCGGCAGAAGACCACGTGGGCGTAAAGCTGGATTTGAATGCCTTACTGCTGCCCCATCCCAGCGCTACGTACCTGGTGCAGGTCGAGGGCCACAGCATGACCGGCGGTGAGTCGGGTATTCGGGACGGTGCCCTGCTGGCCGTGGATTGCCGGCTTACTCCCCGGCACGACGACATCATTATTGCCGTCATCGAAGGGCAGCACATGGTTAAGCGCCTGCTGCAGCGCGGCGCTACCTGGTGGCTGGTGCCCGATAATCCCCTGTTCCCGGCCATGCAGGTGCCCGAGCCGGACTTGTTTGACTGCTGGGGCGTGGTGACGTATGTGCTAACCGAGACGCGCCCTGGTAAGCTTTCCCGCCATGTTCGCGTTAGTTGACTGCAACAACTTCTACGTGTCGTGCGAGCGAATCTTTCAGCCCCGGCTGGAAGGCCGGCCCGTGGTAGTGCTGAGCAACAACGACGGTTGCATCGTGTCGCGCTCCGAAGAAGCCAAAGAGCTGGGCATTAAGATGGGCACGCCGTATTTCAAGGCCAAGCCGCTGCTGGACGCGCACGACGCCCGGGTTTTTTCCAGCAACTACGCTCTCTACGGCGACATTTCCCGGCGCGTGATGAGCTACCTGGCCGAAGTGGCGCCGGAAGTAGAAGTCTACTCCATTGACGAGGCCTTTCTCGATCTGACCGGCATGGAGCAGTGGCTGGAGCACAACCGCAGCAGCCTGACCGAATACGGGCGCCGCCTGAAGCAGGAAATTAAGCAGTGGATTCACGTTCCAATCTGCATGGGCATTGCCCCCACTAAGACGCTGGCTAAGCTGGCCAACCGGATAGCCAAAAAGGATCCGATGCACCACGGAGTGCTTCACCTCGACTCGGACGCCCGCTGCCGGTGGGCGCTGGAGCAAGTAGGAGTGGAGGACGTCTGGGGCATTGGGCGGCAATACGCACCCATGCTGCAGCAACACGGCATTGCTACGGCCGCCGACCTGGCGCGCGTGTCCGACGTCTGGGCCCGCAGGCACCTGGGTGGGGTGGTCGGGCTCCGAATAGTGCGGGAGTTGCAGGGCGTGCCGTGCCTGGAGATGATTCCGCCAGATGGGGGCGCCCAACCCCGGCACAGCGTGGCCTATACCCGCACTTTCGGTCAGCCGTTGGCCGCTTACCCGGATATTCTCAGTGCGGTAGCCACCTTCACCACCCGGGTGGCCGAAAAGCTCCGCCGCCAGGGCTGCGCCGCCAATATGCTCACCGTATTTATCAGTAAAAGTCGATACGGCCCCGCTCCGCCGCCCTACACGTATTCCAACACGCTGAGTTTGCCAGTGGCCACCCGGGACACTGCCGAGCTGCTACGCTACGCCCGCGTGGCTCTGAAGCAGCTGTGGCAACCCGGCACATCCTACAAAAAAGCCGGCGTGATTCTGACTGGTCTGGAGCCGGGCGGCCTGGCCCAGCTGAACTTATTCGTCGACAGCCCGCACGCCGAGCAACGCGCCCAACTCATGGCCGAGCTCGACAAGCTAAACACTCGTTACGGAGCCGGCACGGTTGGTTTTGCCGTGGAGCTGGCTGATAAGAATGGCTGCAAGGGTGCCTGGGCCGGCAAGAAAGAGATGCGCACACCGGCGTATACCACCAGCCTGCCGGAAGTATGGCGCATCAATATCGACGGGCTACTGCTGGGCTGAGCAGCCAGCATGGCTTGGGCTTGCTGCTGATAGTCAGTTCTGTATAAAACAGGTCGAGCTGGAGCTCCATGCTACTTTGATTGTCGGGTCACTGCTGAATTCATAGTGGTCCGGCAATGGCTACGTGGCAGAAAGGGGTTTGAAAACAAAAAAGCCCTTCCGCGGGAAGCAGAAGGGCTTTTTGTGGTAATGGTTGGAATCGAACCAACGACACCAGCATTTTCAGTGCTGTGCTCTACCAACTGAGCTACATTACCAGCTCTGGGCCCCCGCAGGCCGTTATTGCCGTTGGGGAGCACAAAAGTAGTAAACGAAAACGAACCTGCAAGTCTTCCCGAAAAAAATCTTTCTGCCGAAAAACCCGTAATTTGTTATGCATAACGAGTATATTTCGGACCTAACCCCAAACCTACCCTTTCCCGTGCACTTCTCTATCCAAAACATCCTCTTCTTGCTCGTCGCGGCGGCAGGCTTCGGTCTGTTTGCGTGGCAGGTTCGCAAGATCCGGGCAAACATCCTCGTCGGGCGCGACCGGGATATGTCGGGCAACGTCAGCGAGCGGCTAAACAAAACCTTGTTGGTGGCCCTGGGTCAGCAAAAGATGTTTAAGCGCATCACGCCCGCCTTATTACACCTGATTGTGTACGTGGGTTTCATCGTCATCAACATCGAAGTCGTCGAAATTCTGATTGACGGCATTTTCGGTACCCACCGCGCCCTGAGCTTTCTGGGGCCGTTGTACAGCGCCCTGGTCGGTACCAATGAAGTGCTGGGCGCCCTGGTAATTCTGGCCGTAGCGGCCTTCTGGTGGCGCCGCAACGTGAAGAAGGTGCGCCGCTTTACCGGTCCCGAGCTGCGCATGTGGCCCCGCCTCGACGCCAATATTATCCTCTACGTGGAGGTAATTCTGATGGTGGCCTTGTTCACGATGAACGCCGCCGACCTCAAGCTGCACCAAATTGAAGGAGTAGACCTGCCGGGCGCTTTCCCCATCAGCTCCCTGCTGACGGGCCTGCTGCCCGACAACGCTGCGGCCCTGGAAATTCTGGAGCGCGTGGGTTGGTGGGCGCACATTGTGGGCATTCTGTGCTTTCTAAACTATCTGCCCAGCAGCAAGCACTTCCACATTATCCTGGCTTTTCCGAACGTGTATTATTCGCGCCTGGTACCCCAGGGGCAGTTTTCGAATGTGGACAGCATCACCCACGAGGTGAAGGCTATGATGGACCCGAGCTACCAGGTGCCCGCGCCGGCCACCAACCCCGACGGCTCGGCTATGGCGCCCACGCCTTTCGGAGCCAAGGACGTGAACGATTTGGCCTGGACCAATCTACTGAACGCTTACTCCTGCACCGAGTGCGGCCGCTGCACCTCGGTGTGCCCAGCCAACATTACCGGCAAGCTGCTCTCGCCGCGCAAAATCATCATGGACACGCGCGACCGGATGGAGGAGAAGTACAACTCCCCGCTGATTTTTCAGCCCAACCTCTACGGCACCGAAGCCAAGCATGCCGAGCCGGAGGTGCTCGACAAGGAAAACCACACCCTGCTGCGCGGCTACGTGACGCCCGAGGAGCTCTGGGCCTGCACCACCTGCAACGCCTGCGTGGAAGCCTGCCCGGTAAACATCAACCCGCTGGAAAGCATCGTGGAAATGCGCCGCTTCCTGGTGCTGGAAGAGTCGGCCGCGCCTAACTCGCTGAATGTGATGTTCTCCAACATCGAGAATAACGGCGCGCCCTGGGCCTTCTCGCCTTCGGACCGCTTCAACTGGGCCGACGAGCTCTACGTGGCGGCAAAATAAAGGAGTTGTCAGTTGCTGGTTGTTAGTTGTCAGAATCTCGACAACGACAAGTAGAACTGACCACTCCACCTGACAACTACAAACTGACAACTGTCAACTACCTACAATGGCTGAGCAAACTGCCGCCCGTCAAATCAACGTTCCGCTCATGTCCAACCTGGCCGCGGCCGGGGAGGAGCCCGAAATCCTGTTCTGGGTGGGTTGCGCCGGGGCTTTCGACGACCGTTACAAGCGCGTTACCCGGGCCTTCGTCCGGATTCTGGAGCACGTGGGCGTGAAGTACGCCGTGCTGGGCATGGAAGAAACCTGCACCGGTGACCCGGCCAAGCGCGCCGGCAACGAGTTCCTGTTTCAGATGCAGGCCATGCAGAACATTACCACCTTCGAAGGCTACGGCATCAAGAAAATTGTAACAGCCTGCCCGCACTGCTTCAACACGATTAAAAACGAGTATCCGGCCCTGGGCGGTAACTACGAGGTAATTCACCACAGCACCTTCCTGCAGCAGCTCATCAACGAGGGCCGGGTGGGCGTGGCCGGGGGCGGCGAGTTCAAAGGCCAGCGCATCACCTTCCACGACTCCTGCTACCTGGGCCGGGCCAACAACATCTACGAAGCCCCGCGCGACGTGCTGGCCACCCTGGATGCCGACCTGGTAGAAATGAAGCGCAGCAAAGCCAACGGCCTGTGCTGCGGCGCCGGCGGGGCCCAAATGTGGAAAGAGCCCGAACCCGGCAAGAAGGACATCAACGTGGAGCGGACCGAGGAAGCCCTGGCCGCCCTCGACGGTAACGCCGCGGCCCTGGACGGCCTGCTGGGCGTGGAAAGCGGCAACGCCGGCGCCACGCCCGCCCCGCGCAACGGGCAGCAGCGCAGTATCATTGCCGTGTCGTGCCCGTTCTGCATGACCATGATGAGCGACGGGGTCAAGAACAAGGAGCGTGAAAACAACGTACAGGTGTTTGATTTGGCCGAGCTGATTGCCACGGCCGAAGGCCTGAACGCTTAAGCAGATTAACTTCCTGAAGGCAAGAAAAATACTTGCTTTCAACGAGCTGAATAAAGCTGCCCCGGCGGAACTTCCGACCGGGGCAGTTTACGTTTATAGGCGTGGGCTGCCGTACTATTGCTGCGGTTTACTTGTTGCTCCGTTGGCACCGGCCGGCTGCCGGTGCCGTCTTTGTCGTCTACCCTATCTATGTTCGTTCCTTTCTCTGACCTTCCGGCTTCGGCCCGCATTTGGATTTACCAGGCCAGCCGGCCCTTCACCAGCGCCGAAATAGCGCAGGTGGAACCCGCCCTGCAGCGCTTTGCCGCCGAGTGGACCAGCCACGGCCGCAACCTGGAGGCGTCGGCCGCTATTCTGCACCACCAATTCTTGGTTATTGGCCTCAATGAGGCCGTAGCTGACGCCAGCGGCTGCTCAATTGACGCCTCGGTGCGGTTTGTACGCTTGGTGGAAGAGCAACTGGACCTGCAGCTGCTGGAAAAGTCGCAGCTGGCCTTTCTCATCGATGGGCAAGTCGAGCTGGTGGACCGCCGAGTTTTGCGGCAGGCTGTGGCTGAGGGCCGCCTCACGCCCGCCACGCTGTACTTCGACAACACCGTAACGGATAATGCCAAACTGGGCCAGCAGTGGCCGGCGCCGGCCGCCATGACGTGGCTGGCCAAATATTTTTGATTCCCGGCGCTGCTCTTGATTCAGAGTAGAATAATGGGTAAACTTAGTATTATTGCTAGGCTCCGGTCGTTACAACACCGGACCTTTTACCATTTCACCTTCAGAAATCCATGAGGAATCTACTGTTTGTGTGCGTCGCAGCAGGCTCGGCCGCAATGCTGGGTAGTTGTGCTACGACGGGCAGCGTGAGCAAAGCGGATAAGCGTTTTGCCCGTGGTGAATACGAAACTGCAATTCAATTATATAAAGCGGACGTTGCCAAGGGCAAGAACGTGGCCCTGGCCAACTACCGCGTGGCAGAATCTTACCGGCTCTCCAACCGCATTGAGCAGGCCGAAGGTTACTACAAAGCCGCCCTGGACGGGGGCGTGAAAAACCCGGACGCGGCTTTCTATTACGGTTTGGCACTGAAAGCCAACGGCAAGTTTGACGAAGCCGCTTCCCGGTTCGAGGCCTATACCCAGAGCGGCTCGAACCGCACCTTGGCAGCCCGGGCCGAAACGGAGGCCAAAAACGCCCGCCTCGGCACCCAGATTGTGGCCATGAGCACCAATAACGAGGTAACACCCCTGGACCAAATCAACACGCCCTCGGCCGAGTTTAGCGCCACCATGATGCCCACAACCAAGGAGCTGGTGTTTGCCTCGGGCCGGGAAGGAAAGAAATTCGCCGGCAACGGGGAAGGCTTCAACGACCTCTACGCCATCAAATTCGATGACGAGGCCAAGATGACCGGCGGCACGGTGCGCAAGCTCGAGCCGGCCTTCAACACCGACGACATGCACGAGGCCAGCGCCACCTATTCGCCCGACGGCAAGATGGTGGTGTTTGCCCGCTCTAACAACGGCTCGAAGAAAGGCTACCTGAGCGTGGACCTGTGGGCGTCGTTCTTCAAGAACGGAGCGTGGGAAGAGCCCAAGCTCATCAACATCAACGACCGGACCGCCGACGACTTTTCCCCGGCTTTCTCGCCCGACGGGCAAACGCTGTACTTCGCCTCGGGCCGTAAGGGCGGGCAAGGTGGCAACGACCTGTACAAGGCCACGCTGAGTGCCAACGGCCGCTTTTCGCCCGCCGAAAACCTGGGTCCGGAAATCAACACGGCCGGCAACGAGAACTTTCCCGCCGTGGCCCCCGACGGCACCCTGTACTTCTCCTCCGATGGGCACCCTGGCTTAGGCAAGCTGGACATTTTCATGGTGAAGAAGGGCAAGGTGGAAAACCTGGGCGGCCCGATCAACAGCAACGGCGACGACTTTGCCCCGTACTTTACGGGCAAGGATGTGGGAGTTTTCTCTTCCAACCGCACCGGCGGCAAGGGCAGCGACGACCTGTACATGTTCCGCAAAAAGCCGCTCAAGCTGGTGACCTTCTACGCCGACGGCACCCTGCTGGAGCGCAATGACAAAACCGGCGAAACTTTGCCCGTAGCCAACGAAACCGTGGCCTTGTTCGACAGTAAGGGCCAGAAGCTGCAGGAAGTTACCTCCGACGCGGCTGGTAAATTCACTCTTAAGCTGGACTCAGCCGCGGCCAACTATTCCCTCATTGCTGACCGGGCTGGCTACTTTACCGCCCGCAACGGCGTGAGTACCGTGGGCCGCAAGCCCAGTCAGGCGGAGCTACCCGCTGAGATGAACGACATCAAGGTGCCCGTCACGCTCACCCTAACCAAGATCGTGAAGAATAAGGCCATCGTGGTCGACAACATCTTCTACGACTACAACAAGTGGGATATCCGCACGGACGCTGCCGCTGAGCTCGATAAGCTGGTGCAGACCCTGAACGATAACCCCAAGATTACCATTGAACTCAGCTCGCACACCGACTCCCGCGGTAAGGATGCCTACAACCAAACCCTGTCGCAGAAACGGGCGCAGTCGGCTGTAGACTACATCATTTCCAAAGGTGTCGACAAGTCGCGGATTACGGCCCGGGGCTACGGCGAAACCAAGCCGGTTATCAAGAACGCCAAGACGGAGGAAGATTACCAGCGTAACCGCCGCACCGAGTTTAAGGTGACCAAAATTTCGGAATAGCTCCGGTTGAGCTTTCTGAACGAAAATGCCCCGTGCAGTACTGTGCGGGGCATTTTTTTGTGGGCTAAAATGCGGTAAAAGCGGCCGTTGAAAGCTAGTGGGCGCGCGCCAGCAAGCTGGGCGGTACTGCAGTTCTAGAACTGGCACAATCCTTGGCTTTAGAGGTAGTACGGAAGCGGATGGGCCGCTTTTCCGAAAGCTCTCGTTGCCATGAAAAAGGCGCTACTCCTCTGCTTCGGCCTGCTCGTATTGTTGGCCGCCGACCTTAAGGCCGCTCCGGCCAACGTAAACTTTGCCTCGGAGCGCGGTATTCCCTTCCAACTCGTCTTCGACGGCCGGGCGTTGACGCGCAATGTGGCCCGCGAAGTGCACATCGACCGGCTGGTGCCCGGCTACCACTGGGCCGAGTTTTTCATTCCCACGGGCTACGGCCGCTCGGTGAGTTACCGCACCCGCGTGTTTCTGGACCCTGGCCTGGAAACCACTTACGTGCTGGTGACGCGGCAGGGCTACCCCCCGGTACTGCGCAAAGTAGGAGCCTTCCCGCTGCGTGGCGGCCCGCGCGGCGGTTACGGTCCGCAGGGCGGCTACGACCCGCGCTACGATGACCGTGGCGGCCGCAACGACGGCTACTACGACGATTCCTACGGCAGCAACGGCGCAGGCGCTAATGGGGGCGGCTACAACGGCTCGGCTGGCGGTAACGGGGGCTACGACAACTATCCTCCGAATGGGGGGCAGTACTCGGGTGGCTCGGTGAGCGTGTACCGGCCACTGCAGGACCAGGATGTGGACGCGCTGGTCAACAGTGTGCGCAGCAAGTCCTTCGACAGCAGCCGCCTGAACGTGGCCAAGCAGGCCCTGGAGCAGTCGGCTATTCAGGCGGACGATTTGAAGCGCCTGCTCGGCACTCTGGATTTTGAGAATTCCAAAGTGGAGCTGGCTAAATTTGCCTACCCCCACGTGACCGACCAGCAGAACTTCTACCGGGTGTACGACTCGTTCCAGTATGAATCCAGCATCAAGGAAGTGCAGGACGCGGCTAAGCGTTAAAAGCAACAACAAGACGCAACAAAAAAGGCTTCCGCGCACTGCGGAAGCCTTTTTTGTGTCTTATACTTTTCGCTTAGCGCAGCCGGTCGGCGGAGCGCACCAGCCGCTCGTCGCTGCGGATAAAGCGGTTGGCCAGCAGGTTGAGCAGCAACGCCAGGGTGGGCAGGTAGAAGCCGGCCTCGTAGCTGCCGGGCATCTTGATGTTGAGCATCCGCTCGCCAATGCCGGAGTAGTAGAAGCAGGCGCCCAGGGTGGCCACAATCAGCAGGAAGTTGAGCGCGCCAAGCTTGAGCTGGGTGAAACGGTTACGGTACTGAAAAATCTCGAACACCGCTATGGCTGCCGAAGTTAGGGCCAGGGCCGCAATGGCGTAGGTATTAGTGGGCACCGACATGCCCGCGTCGGCGTGGGCGTAGGTGAGCTTGGTGGCCGTCAGCACCAGTTCCTGGCCGCTGGCCGGGTCGAGCTTACTCCAGATGGGCACAAATACGACGCTGACCATGGCCAACGCCAGCAGCAAGAGAAACACGCTTTGAATTCTTTGTATCATCTTTGTAGTTATGAATCTCTGGTCCGGACCGGCATGACTTCCATGTACGCCGGGCCGGCAAAAGTAGCCAACAACGACCGGAATAACCGCATTCAAGAAAATGCCAACTGCTTATATCGTGGACGCCGTCCGCACCCCCATTGCCAAATTTGCCGGTGCCCTCAGCAGCGTACGTCCCGACGACCTGGCCGCGCACGTGTTGCGTGAGCTCTTACGCCGTAACCCTTCCGTGGATAAAACGGCGGTGGAAGATGTCATTATCGGCGCCGCCAACCAGGCCGGCGAAGACAACCGCAACGTGGCCCGCATGGCTGCCCTGCTGGCCGGCCTGCCCATTACGGTACCCGGCGTGACCGTGAACCGCCTCTGCGCCTCGGGCCTGCAAAGCATCATGGATGCCTCGCGGGCCATAATGAGCGGTGAGGGCGACATCTACCTGGCCGGTGGCTCGGAAAGCATGACCCGGGCGCCCTTCGTGATGGCCAAGTCGGAAACGGCTTTCGGGCGGGAGCTGACGGCCCACGATACCACGCTGGGCTGGCGCTTCATCAACCAGAAGCTATCCAAGCTGCACCACCCGTATGCCATGGGTGAAACGGCCGAAATCGTGGCCCGCAAGTATGGCATTTCGCGGCAGGAGCAGGACGAGTTTGCCTTCAACTCCCAGCGCAAGTACCAGCGGGCGTTGGAGAAAGGTCGTTTCCGCCGCGAAATCGTGCCCGTATTCGTGCCCAACCCCAAAGGCGACACGGCGTTGTTCGACACCGACGAGCCGCCCCGCTTGTCGTCGATGGAGAAGCTGGCCAGCATCCGGCCCGCGTTTCAACCCGTGGATGGCACCGTCACGGCCGGTAACTCGGCTGGTATCAACGACGGGGCCGCGGCGGTGCTGGTGGTGAGTGAAGAAGCCCTGAAACGCTACAACCTCAAGCCCATGGCCCGGGTGGTATGCTCGGCCGTGGCCGGCGTCGACCCGTCGGTGATGGGCATCGGGCCCGTGCCGGCTACCAAGAAAGTGCTGCAGCGGGCAGGGTTGACCATCAGCGACCTGGACCTGATTGAGCTCAACGAAGCCTTTGCCGCCCAGAGCATAGCCTGCCTGCGCGAGCTGGAGCTGGACCCCGACAAAGTCAACGTGAACGGGGGCTCCATTGCCATTGGCCATCCGCTGGGCGCCAGTGGAGCGCGCATTACGGCCACGCTGCTGCACGAAATGCAGCGCCGGGAAGGGGCCCGCTACGGCCTCGTGACGATGTGCGTGGGCGTGGGGCAGGGGGCCGCTACCATCTTCGAAAAACTCTAACCGCTAGCCCGGCAAGCTGATGACCGACTCCCTGCTCCGTCCGACGCTTGCCGTGCCGCTGGAAGGCGTGCGGCTGCGGCCCTGGCACCTGCACGACGCCCCCGTGCTGGCCGAGCAGGCCAACGACCGGGAAATCTGGCAGAACCTGCGCGACATTTTTCCGCACCCGTACCGGCTGGAAGATGCCTACTGGTACATCGGGCTGACCACGGACCCGGCCTCCACGGATATTCACCTGGCTATTGAAGTAGCCGGGGAAGCCGTGGGGGCCATCAGTGTGCTGTTCAAGGACGACATCAACCGCTGCAGCGCCGAAATTGGGTACTGGCTGGGGCGGGCGTACTGGGGCCGCGGCATCGTGCCCGTGGCCGTGCGCGCACTGACCGACTACACCTTCGCCCACTTCGACGTAAGCCGGCTGTACGCCGAAATCTTTGCCCGCAACGCCGCCTCGGCCCGGGTGCTGACCAAGGCCGGCTACTACCTCGAAGCCCGCCTGCAGAAAAGCCTGGTGAAGGAAGGCCAGGTACAGGATGCGCTGCTGTTTGCTTCGCTCAAATGCTGATCGTTGATTGTTAATTGATGGATGTTCTGACTACTCAGCTTGACGGGTAAGGCATCTAATATTCAAAATCAACAATCAACTCCCGACAATCAACAACTATTCCCTTGCGCTACTTTCTTCATCTGGCTTACGAAGGCACCCAGTACCACGGCTGGCAGGTGCAGCCCAACACCGTGACGGTGCAGCTGGAGCTGCAACGCTGCCTGAGCCAGGTATTGCGCCAGCCTATTTACATTCTGGGCAGTGGCCGCACCGATACCGGTGTGCACGCCAGCCACCAGGTGGCCCACTTCGACGCCGATATTCCCGACACACTGGACGAGGCCACGGTGGTGTACCGTCTCAACCGGGCTCTGCCCAAGGACATTGCCGCCCGCCTGCTGCACCCGGTGCCCGACCGGGCCCACGCCCGCTTCGACGCCGAGGCCCGCACCTACGAGTACCACGTGCGCCTTGTGCCCGACCCGTTCAGCGTAAATCACAGTCTCTACCTGGACCGCGCCCCCGACGTGGCAGCCATGAACCAGGCGGCGGCTTCTATGATTGGCTCGTTCGATTTTACGAGCTTTTCCAAGGTGAAAGGCGGCGAAAACCACTACGTCTGCGTGTGCTACGAGGCCGGCTGGCACCCCACGCCGGGCGGTTTGGTATTCCGCATCCGGGCCAACCGCTTCGTGCGCGGCATGGTGCGCCTGGTGGTGGGTACTCTGCTGATGGTGGGCCGGGGCAAAATCACGCCGGCCGAGTTCAAAGCCATTCTGCTCTCCCAAAACCGCGTGGATGCCGGCGGCGCGGCTCCGGCCCAGGGCTTGTTCTTGAGCAAGGTCGAATACCCGGCCGAGCTGCTGCCCGCGCCGGCCGAGACGCTGGAACTGCCGTATTTCGTGAAGTAAAAGCGTCGGGTAAAGAGCGTAGAACGGAGAAGCCAGAACTCCAAAGTCTACGTAAGCATTTGCGCGTTTGGGCTGTTTGAGTCATTCAGCCCGCAGCTTGTTCTTTCCAAGCTCTACTATCTACGCTCTGCGTTCTAACCATCCCTCATGGAACAAGCTACTACCGCTACCAAAACCGGCAATATCTTCGACTGGCAGGTGCTACGCCGCCTGATGACGTACGTGCGGCCTTACCAGCGGGTCTTCTACTTCCTGATTTTCCTGACCATTGCCACCGCCGCCCTCGGCACCCTGCGTCCCTTCCTGATTCAGCGCATGGTCGACGTGAGCATCGAGCAGGGCGACATGCTGGGGCTCAACAAGATGTTCGGGCTGCTCATGATTCTGCTGGTGGCCCACGCCTTGGTCAGCTACCTGCAAACCTACTTCGGCGGCTGGCTGGGCCAGTACATCGTGCGCGACATCCGCGTGGACCTCTACAAGCACATCCTGGATTTGCGGCTGAAGTTCTTCGACCGGACGCCCATCGGGGTGCTCGTCACCCGCAATATTTCCGACGTCGAAACCCTGTCCGATGTGTTCAGCGAAGGACTGGCGGCTATGATTGGCGACATTCTGCAGCTGCTCTTCATCATGGGCTTCATGTTCTGGATTGACTGGCGCCTGACGCTGGTCAGCCTCTCCGTTATTCCACCGCTGCTCTACAGCACCTACGTGTTCAAGGAGAAGGTCAAAACCTCGTTCCAGGAAGTCCGCACGGCCGTGGCCAACCTGAACTCCTTTGTGCAGGAACACCTGACGGGCATGAACGTGGTCCAGATTTTCAACAACGAGGAGCGCGAATACCGCAAGTTCAAGGCCATTAACCAGGAGCACACCCGGGCCAACATCCGCTCGGTGCTCTACTATAGCATCTACTTCCCGGTGGCCGAAGTGCTGGCGGCCGTGGGCGTGGGGCTGCTGGTGTGGTACGCGGCCCAGGGCCAGATTGAGGGCACCATTTCCAAGGGCGCCCTTATTGCCTTTATCATGTACAACGCCCTGTTTTTCCGGCCCATCCGCCAGATTGCCGACCGGTTCAATACCCTGCAGCTGGGTTTGGTCAGCACCGAACGTTTGCTCAAGCTGCTCGACAGCAAGGAGCTCATTGCCGACAACGGCACCTACGCCCCGGCCCAGCTCCGCGGCGACGTGGCCTTCGACAAGGTCTGGTTTGCTTACAACGACGAGGAATACGTGCTGCGCGACGTAAGTTTCGAGGTAAAAGCCGGGCAGACCATTGCCTTCGTGGGGGCCACCGGCGCCGGCAAAACCAGCATTATCAACCTGCTCAGCCGGTTCTACGAAATCAACAAGGGCACGATTTCCGTCGATGGCCACGACCTGCGCGAGTACGACCTCAAGGAGCTGCGCCGCCACATCGGGGTGGTGCTGCAGGATGTGTTTCTCTTCGCCGGCACCATTCAGGACAACATCACCCTGGGCAATAAAGACATTACCGAAGCCCAGATCTGGGCCGCCGCCGACTTGGTCGGGGCCCGGCGCTTTATCGAGCGGCTGCCCGGCGGCCTGCAGTACCCGGTGATGGAGCGGGGCGCCACGTTGTCGGTGGGCCAGCGCCAGCTCATTTCCTTCGTGCGGGCCATGGTCTACCAGCCCCGGATTATCATCCTGGACGAGGCAACTTCTTCCGTCGACTCCGAAACCGAGGAGCTGATTCAGGAGGCCATTGAAAAGCTGATGCAGGGCCGCACCTCGCTCGTCATTGCCCACCGCCTGAGCACCATCCAGAAAGCGGACCGGATTATCGTCCTGGACCGGGGTGAAATCAAGGAGTCGGGCACCCACGAGGAGCTTTTGCGCCACGGCGGCTTCTACCAGCAGCTCTACCAGATGCAGTATAAAGATGCCCTCAACACTCCCGCCGAATAACCCTTTTGTATGACCCGCTGGCTGTTTCTACTTATTTTCCTCTTTACCATCGGCGCGGCCCTCATCTACGCCTACGTGGGCGGCTTCAAGACGCCGACCGTCACCGTCACGACGACCAAGACCCCCATTTTCCTGGCAGGGCAGGCCTTCGAGGGTTCGGCCAACGACGAGCGGTTCGGACCCCTGTTTCGCAGCGTAAAAGAAGCCCAGGACCGGGGCCAGCTGCGCGGGGAGCTGGCTAATATCTACTATAACGACCCCGCCAAAGCCCGCGACACGGTGCGGGCTTTCATCGGTTTGGTCGTGGCTGATACCGTGTCGCAGCAGCTGCCGGCGGGCTACCGGTACCGCACCTTCGGGGCTGGGCAGCGCGTGGTGCAGGCCCGCACCACGGCCAGCTACCTGGTGGCTCCCAACAAGCTTTACCCCGCCATTACCGACGCCGTAAAGCAGCAGCAACTCAAGCCCAAGCACGTGTACCTGGAGCGGTTTCCCGAGCAGGGCGAATCCGAAGTGCTGGCCGTAGTGGAGTAATTTCTGCTTGGGCATATCCGAAAAATAAAAAGGGCCATTCCAGAGGAGGAATGGCCCTTTTTATGTTAGTCGTAAGTGCTAACGTCCCAGATAGAAAGCTGCTCCCAAGGACAAGGAGCTTAGCGCGAAAGTAGCCCCGAAGCCCGATTCGGTGTTCTTACTCGTCCGGGCTGGTTCCTGCGGGTTAAAAGAAGTTGCGCTACTCTCCCAGGTGGATTTACTGTAGCCCACGCTGCCGAAAGTAGCTTCCAGTCCTAGCTTTGGCAGAGGAAAGTAAACAAAGCCCGGCATTAAAAAAGCGTAGCCGCCTTTGCTCTTGTCCGTAGCTGCATAAGAATTGGTGCCCTCAGTTTCGCTGTGGCCGGAAGAATACCCCGCCGCTACCTGCCCGAAAAAGCCGGCGTTGTCACTCACCATTTTGTAGTAGCGCACCAGTGGCCCCAGCCGATAGCCATTGCCTTTACCCGTGAAGGTGTTCAGGGTTCCTAAATAGTCAAACCCTTCCTGCTTAGAGGACGAATGGGTGTAGCTCGCCTCGAAGCCCAGCATCAGGTTATCAGCCAGAAAATACCCTGCCTGGGGGACCAGCGAAAACTGGGTAGACTTCGACTTGGTGGTCTGGATGGCGGGTGAGGAGCTAGACTCCGTCCGGGCGTTTGAAAAGTTAAGTCCACCACCTAATAATACCGTTCCTGCCTTAATTTGGGCGTGGGCACTCAGGGCGCTGCCACACAGGAGTGCGGCGGCACAGATACATTTGTTCATGAAAGAAGGAGAAATAGTGAGGATTGAATACCGCAATTGACTGTGGCAAAGCTTATCTAGAATCAGCTTGCCGTTGCTTAGCAGGGGATGAACGACCCTGTATAAAATATCTTGCATACACCATAAAAAAAGCCCCGCACCATGTGGTGCGGGGCTTTTTTAGGAAAAGGGTAACGCTACTAGCGGCCGAAGTAGAACGTGCCGCCAAACTGCAGCTGGTCGAGGCCGAAGTTGGCGCCCAGCGTGTTGGTTTTGTTTTCGTAGCCGGAAGGCGCATTACCCGCGTTAGTCGGATAATCGAAATCCATACTCTCGTAGCCCAGACCACCAATCGAGGCACTGAGGCCCAGCTTGGGAATCGGGAAGAAGACGATGCTGGGCGTCAGGCCGGCGTACAGGCCCGAGCCTTTCTGCTCGCTGATCAGCGTGCCGTTGTTGACGTAGTCGTAGGTCTTGGCCTTTTGAAAGCCGCCGGCCAACGTGCCCACTACCCCAAACTGCTCGGTGAACATCTTGTAGTACTGCACATAAGGTCCTACGCGCACCACCGTAGTGGGGTCCAGCTCGGCCCGTACCACGCCCGGCGCTGGGGTGTAGGTCGAGTATGGCTCGCGGTAGGAAGAGTAGCCCAGCGACAAACCGATGGCTAGGTTGTCGGCAAAGAAGTAACCGACGGAAGGCGTGAAGTGAAACTGGCTCGAGGTGGTTTCCGTCGAGTACGTCTGGTTGTTATACGTGCCGCTGGTGGTGCTTTTGTCGCGGCTGTAACCCACGCTGCCGCCAAGCGAAACGGTGCCGGCTCCGATGCTTTGCGCTTGGATTGCTTCGGCGCTCAAGGCCAACAGACCCAACAGGAATATCTTTTTCATAGGGGAGGAAATAGTGAAGCCGCAAAGATATAGGTTGGTTTCTATGTAAGCGCCACCGCAACAGAAAACTAAGCCAAATAAAAAAAGGCCTTCCCTAAGCAAGGAAAGGCCTTTTTGCGGGTAAAGTCGGGGTGGCAGGATTCGAACCTACGACCTCGTCGTCCCGAACGACGCGCGCTACCGGGCTGCGCTACACCCCGAATGCCGAGTGGGGTAGACTCGGTAAATAATGTTACGGCCGAAAAAAGCCTCCAGACCGAAGTCTGGAGGCTTTTCGAACAGTAAACTGTTCCGTCGGAGTGGCAGGATTCGAACCTACGACCTCCAGCACCCCATGCTGGCGCGATACCAGGCTACGCTACACCCCGAGGAATCGAGTCACAAAGGTAAGAGAGAAATTGAAAGTCAAGCAAGAGTAGCGGCTATCTTTTTCCTGAAAAGGGGCTTTTAAATCGTAGGTGGCTGAAATACAAGCGGAAAAATTTATCAGTCAGGGTTGGCTAGTTGCCTGCTTGGTATGCCCACTACGACGGCCAAACTCAGGGCAGGAGTTGGGCATACGGTTTGCATGGCCGGGCCAGAGCACAATTTCGTGCTCCCATATTTGGAATTCACCCCTGACAATGAGTAATATAGCTACCCGGCGGCCATTTGGTTCTACCAGAAGCACGGACAATGTTTTACTTTTGCCGACGCACAATGAAATGTCTTTAACAACGTTTGGGCTGGGTATGAAAACGGTTGTGGTTACCCTCAGTTTGGGAATAGGAATGCTGCTGGGCCTTGGAACGGCCCAGGCTCAAACAAAACCAGCGGCGAAAGCACCCGCGCCTGCCGCCAAAGCCGCAGCGGCCACCAAGCCCGCGGCCTCGGCCGTAGTGGCCCAGGAAAAGCCGGCTCCCCCAGATCTGATTACCAGCAAGATGGAAGTCGCGGCCCCTTCCACCGACGCTATTAAAGTGCGGGTCGATACCAACCCGCTAACCAAGCGCCTGATCGTGCACACCAACGCCTCGGGCCCGACCCGGGTGGAAGTCAACGATGCCAGCGGCCGGCCCGTCATCACCCGCGACCTGCTGGTGGGCGACGAGGCCATTACCCTGGACGTAAGCCGGCTGCCAGCGGGTTCTTACATCGTACAGTGTACGTCCGGGGCCCGTAGCGGCATGCGCCGGGTAATGGTTGGCCAATAGCTCTACTTCACGCTGATAGTGCTGAGCCCTTACGGAACCCGTTTCGTAAGGGCTTTTCTATGACGGCCGGCGTATTTTTAAACTCGGGAAGAAGGAAATAAGGCCGCCGCCCTTAGCGTTCCGCACTACAATTCGTTGTTTTGGAAAGACTAAATCACCGGGCAGTTGGATTCCTCCATACCGGCTCATAAACATTTGTATTACATAAGAAGAATGCTCCCAACCGTACAGTTGCTTCTTTCGCCCGGGCGGAATATTGGTCCTATTGCTCGCGCGCTCGGCAAGAGTATAGTACCGCTAGCACTACTAACTTTTGGTCTGACAACGCGGGCGGCGGCGCAGTGCAAGGTTCTGGACTTACAAGCGCCGCACTGGCAGCTGTTGTTTGGTGATGAGTTTAAAAAACCCAAGCTCAATGACACGCTGTGGTCAAGATCCCCGGGGTCATTGCCGGCGCAAGGGGGCCGGTACGCGGGCTGGGGCAGTGAATATTTTCCGCAGCCGGGAGACGAAGACTACGATGAGAGGCTGCTGACAATTACGCCCGGGGCCGACTCCGCCGATGCCAGTGCCGTCGGTGTTTTGCACCTGACGGCCTTGCCGCTACCGGTGGCCGACTCGATTGAAACCGGAGCAAACTACAAGTTTGACGTGGTAGAGATGCCGCGCTATGTAAAGTATAAGTCGGCCATCATTCGCAGTACCAGAGACTCGCCGGCCTACGGGGCATACATCATGCGCGCCCGACTACCGCTGGCCATAGAATATCAGGCGTGGGCTACTTTCTGGCTGTGGTCTTGCACCACCGAAATCGATATTCTGGATGGGGCGGCCGGCAATCGGCCCGGTAAAATCAGCTACTTGGCGAATGCAATTGACAACGTAACGCTGACTACTACCGGGCCCACCGAAGAAGGCTGCCTGGCTGGGCCCTTTGCCTATCCGGAGTTAGTGGATTATACCCCGGGCACCAGAAAGAATGCGGCGTACCACAAAAGATCCAGAAGGCAACCAGGATTTGCAAGAAACCAGTCGCAGTTTGATGCGGGCTTCAATACCTACGCCTTGGTGTGGACGCCGCAAAAGGTAGTCTTCTATTTCAATGAAATAGCTTTTCTCTCGGTGCCCAGGAGCAAGGTTAGAACCATGCCGAAGTGGAACACCCTGATAGCATCCCTGCAAATGATGCCCCGCGCTAGCATGGAGAAATCGTTTACGATGGATATTGATTACATCAGAGTCTATCAGACCAATATCCTCAAGCCGGATGGCAAAACGCCGAATTACGAGGCCATTGTGTGTGAGTAAGCAGGCGGGAGAGGCGTTTTTGCCGGCAACTAACCCGCTGATTACGAGCGGTTGCCAATGCTGTGGCTGCTAGGCTTCCTCGTTTTGCAGCTGCCGCTCGTAGAGGGCCCGGTACAACCCGTTTTCGTCTTCCATCAGGGCCTCGTGGGTGCCGTGCTGCACAATCACGCCGTCGTCGAGCACCAGAATTTCGTCGGCCAGCTTCACCGACGACACCCGGTGGGAGATAATCAGGCTGGTGCGGTTGTGCATGATGCGCTGTAGGCTGTTCAGGATGGCGTTTTCGGTGTTGGTGTCCACTGCCGAAAGGGAGTCGTCCAGAATCAGGATTTTGGGCTCCTTCACCAGGGCCCGGGCAATGCTGACGCGCTGCTTTTGTCCGCCCGAGAGGGTAATGCCCCGCTCGCCGAGCTTGGTGTCGAAGCCCTCGGGGAAGCGGATGATGTTGTCGTAGACGTTGGCATCCTTGGCCGCCTGCTGCATCCGCTCCTCGCTGGGGTTGTCGAGGCCGAAGTTGATGTTGTTGCGAATGCTGTCCGAAAACAGGAACACATCCTGGGGCACGTAGCCGATTTGCTCGCGCAGGGAGTTGAGCGAAAAGTTGCGCACGTCCACGCTGTCCACGTTGATCTGGCCCTCGGTTACGTCATACAGGCGGCAGAGCAGGGCAGCAATGGTGCTCTTGCCCGAGCCGGTGTTGCCGATGACGGCCAGCGTCTGGCCCGGGCGGATGCGGAAGGAAACGTCGCGCAGGGCCTGAATGCCAGTGTCGGGGTAGGTAAATGAGACGTGGTCGAAGACAATGTCGCCCTGGATTTCCTGGACAATGTTCTCCCGCGAAACAATGTCCGTCTGCTGGTGCATAAACTCGTTGATACGGGCCTGCGAGGCTTCGGCGCGCTGCACCAAGGAGCTGGTCCAGCCTAGCGCGGTTACGGGCCAAGTCAATAGGTTGACGTAAATCAGGAACTCGGCAATACTGCCGGTGGTGATGGTGCCGCGGATGACTTCCTGCCCCCCAACCCAGACCGTGACGATGGTGCTGATGCCGATGAGGAACAGAATGAGCGGGAAAAACAGGGAGTTGACGAAGTTCAGACTCAGCGACTTTTCCTTGTAGTTGTCGGAAGCAGCGGTGAACTGCTGGTGGGAGTCGTCTTCGCGCACGAAGGACTTAAGCACCCGGATACCCGAAAACGACTCCTGCACGAAGGTCGTCATGGCTGCCAACGAGCGTTGGATTTCGTCGGATTTGCGCTCAATCAGGTTGTTGACGTAGTAGATGCTCACCGATAGAATCGGCAGCGGGATGAGCGTGTAAAGGGTCAGCTTTACGTTCACCATCAGCATCAGCGGGATGATGAGCAGGAACAGAATGACCAGCTGCATGAAGTACATCAGGGCCGGCCCGATGTACATCCGCACCCGGCCCACGTCCTCCGAAATGCGCGACATCAAGTCCCCAGTGTTGTGGCGGCGGTAGAAGCTCAGCGGTAGGGACTGGTAGTGCTGGAAGATTTCGTTTTTCTGGTCGTTTTCTACCAGGCGGCTCATCACGATGAGCGTCTGGCGCATGAAAAACAGGAAGATGCCGCGCAGCA
The DNA here is from genome assembly GCF_002797555.1 of Hymenobacter chitinivorans DSM 11115. NCBI lineage: Bacteria > Pseudomonadati > Bacteroidota > Cytophagia > Cytophagales > Hymenobacteraceae > Hymenobacter > Hymenobacter chitinivorans. Next base: position 110,752 of record NZ_PGFA01000004.1, read on the forward strand.
GGGCCATCAGCACGATGAGCAGGCCGTAGAGCAGCACGTTGCGGCCGAACAATTCATACACCCCGCTCTGGGCCCGAGTGCCAGCGTAGAGGTGGTACAAATCGATGCCTTCCCCCACCAAATCGAAGGCGTAGCGCACGATTTGGGCCGGAAAAATGGCCAGCAGCGTGGACAGGGCCACGAACAGGACGCCGCCCAGGAAATGCCATTTGTAGCGGTACAGGTACTTATTGGTAGCGGATAATGCGCGCACGGAAGCTGGAGTTGGAGCAGGTTAAGAAGCCGTGACCTTTCCGGCAAATCCGGAAGGGTAGGGTGCCCGGCTAGGAAAAATTGGGTACTTTTGCACCCGAATTGAACAGACTACGCGCCCGTTCGTTCAAAGATACAACACCCGACCCCACCCAACTTCCCACCCTTTTTTCAGTTTACTCAAATGGTTGAAATCCAAACGCTGGCCGATACGTCGGTCTTCGGTCAGATTGCCGAGCATCAGCACGAGCAGGTTGTGTTCTGCCACGACCACGAAACCGGTTTGCGGGCCATCATCGGCATCCACAACACGGTACTCGGTCCGGCCCTGGGCGGCACCCGCATGTGGCACTACGCTTCCGATATGGAAGCCCTGAACGACGTGCTCCGTCTCTCGCGCGGTATGACTTATAAGGCGGCCATTTCGGGTCTGAACCTGGGTGGGGGCAAAGCCGTCATCATCGGCGACGCCAAAACGCAAAAGACCGAAGCCCTGCTGCGCAAGTTTGGCCGCTTCGTCAAAAACCTGAACGGTAAGTACATTACGGCCGAAGATGTGAACATGACCACCAAGGACATGGAGTACATCCGGATGGAAACCAAGCACGTAGCCGGCCTGCCCGAAAGCATGGGCGGCTCCGGCGACCCGTCGCCGGTAACGGCGTACGGTACCTACATGGGCATGAAGGCCGCCGCTAAAAAGGCGTTTGGCTCGGAAAGCCTGGCCGGTAAGCGCATTGCCGTGCAGGGCGTGGGCCACGTGGGCACCTACCTGCTCGAGTACCTGCAGAAGGAAGGCGCCAAGCTCATCCTGACCGACTACTACGAAGACCGCGCCCTGGAAGCCGCCGCCCGTTTCGGCGCCGTAGCCGTGGGCCTCGAGGAAATCTACGACCAGGACGTGGACATCTACTCGCCCTGCGCCCTGGGTGCCACCATCAACGACGACACCATCGACCGGCTCAAGTGCCGCGTTATTGCCGGCTGCGCCAACAACCAGCTCAAGAACGAAGACGTGCACGGCCCCGAGCTCGTGGAGCGCGGCATCGTGTATGCCCCCGACTTTTTGATCAATGCCGGTGGTTTGATTAACGTATATTCGGAAGTGGTAGGCTCCAGCCGGCAGGCCGCCCTCACCCAGACCGAAAAGATTTTCGACTTCACCACCCAAGTGCTCAACAAAGCTGAGCAGGAGGGAAGTCACCCCCAGAAAGCTGCCATCCGGCAGGCCGAGGAGCGCATTGCTTCGCTCGGTAAAGTCAAATCAACCTATTAATTCTTGGTTGTTGATTGCTGATAGTTGATTGTTTGGGAGCCAATTGCTCCGGGCAACCAATAATCAATCAACTATCAGCAATCAACAACCAACTTTCGAAGAAGATGCTCAATCGCCGCACGCTCCGCATTAAGGTTATGCAGGCCCTGTACGCTTATCATCAAGCCGTTGGGTCGGATTTTATGCTGGCCCAGGACCGCATTGCGGATGCCTTTGCTCCCGACCTGAATGCCCCCGAAGCCCAGGACCGCAAGCTGCTGAAAGGGCAGCAGAAAATGGCCGAGGCTATTTTCCGGGAGTGGCACAAGGGCGGCTCGGGCGCGGAAGTCGAGAAAATCGACGACAAGGAGGTGAACGACGCCGTAGCCGACGCCATCAGCTTCTACCAGAAAGCCAAGGCCAAGGACGGCACGTTCTACGCCGGGCAGATGGTGCACGGCGCCGAAAGCATCCACACCCAGTACCTGCACCTGCTCAACCTGCCGGAAGCGTTGCTGCGCGTGATTGAGGAAGAAAAGCAGCGCGAAGCCCGCCGCTTTACGCCTTCCAAGGAAACCCCGCTCGATACGACCCGCTTCGAGGAAAACCAGGTGATTCAGAAGCTGATTGGCAACAAGCAGCTACTCGACCTGACCATCCGGCGCAACGCCCAGTGGACCGGCGAAGACGACATGGAGGCCCTGCGCAAAGCCTGGCGCAACGAAATCAAGCCCGACGCCGAGTTCCAGAGCTACCTGGCGGCCCCGGCCGGCAACTACGCCGAAGACCAGGAGCTGCTGAAGTATCTGTATAAGAACTTCGTCTTCAAGGGCGAATCCCTGCCGGCTTACCTCGACGAGGACGACCAGAACTGGGAGGAAAACCGCTCGGTGGTGAAAAACCTGGTGGTCAAGACCCTGAAGATGCTCGACGAAGCCGCCGACGAAAACCTGGAGCTCATGTCGCTGTCGGCCAACTGGGTCGACGACAAGGAGTTTGCCGAGACGCTCTACAAGCAGACCCTGGCCGACGACGAGCGGTACGAGAAGCTCATTGCCGAATCGGTGCAGAACTGGGACGTGGAGCGCGTGGCGTTGACGGATAAGATTCTGCTGAAAATGGCGCTCTGCGAAATGCACCTTTTCCGCGGTATCCCCGTGAAAGTCACCATCAACGAGTATATCGAAATCAGCAAAATGTACAGCACGCCCAAGAGCAAGCAGTTTGTGAACGGTATTCTCGATAAATTGGCCCAGGACTTGACTGCCAGCGGCGCCATCCGCAAGTCGGGCCGGGGTTTGCTCGACAACCAGTAAGCTGGTCGGTAGCGCCCCGGAGCAACCTGAACCGCGCCGTGTGCGTTGTTGAGTACACATTTTCCATCCATTCTCCCACCTCGCCACTCCTTTCTAGCCATGGGTAGCAAAACCACTACCGGTATTCTGTGCTTCGCGGGCGGTGCCCTCACCGGGGCCGCTGTTGGACTTCTGTTTGCTCCGGAAAAGGGGCGCGAAACCCGTAGCTGGCTCAGCTACCAGCTCGAAAAGTACCGCGAAGTACTGGCCGACCTCACCGAAAGCCTCGTCACGAGCCGCGGCGAAGTTGGGCCCACGTCCAGCGCCAAGTCGGAAGGCCAGCGCGTAATTCAGGACGCCAAGAGCAAAGCCGAACAGCTGCTCGGCGACGTGGATCAGCTGATCAACCAGATCAACTCGCGCAAAGCCGTTTAATTAAGCCAGCCGATGTAACAGATGTGCTGATGTACTGAAGACGTTTTCATCTTCAGTACATCAGCACATTTTTATTATTGCCCCTGCCCAGGGTATTACCTTTGTGCCGGAATGGCTGCATGCAGCCTAAGTGAGGCGCCCGCAAGTCGGCAGGCGCTTCACGTTCAGACGAGTAACCTCAGTACCTCTCCTAAATAGATAGTAGCAGAATGCACACCATCACCCTCATCCCCGGCGACGGCATCGGGCCCGAAATCACGAAGGCAGTTCAGGACATTTTCTCGGCCGCTGGCGCCCCCATTCAGTGGGAAGAGCAGAACGCGGGCCAGACGACCTTCGACCAGTCGGGCGAGCTGATTCCGCAGTCGTTGCTCGACTCGCTGGAGAAAAACCGCGTGGCCCTGAAAGGCCCCATCACGACGCCCGTGGGCAAGGGTTTCCGCAGCATCAACATCACGCTGCGCCAGAAGTACGACCTCTACCAGAACGTGCGCCCGGCCAAAACCACCGAGGGCATTGAGTCGCGCTACACCGGCGTAAACCTGGTGCTGTTCCGCGAAAACACCGAGGGTCTGTACTCGGGCCTGGAAGTGTACGACGAGCGCCTGGGCATTTCCGACTCGTTTAACCGCATCACGGTGGAAGGCTCGCGCAAAATCTGCCGCGCCGCCTTCGCCTACGCCGCCAAGCACGGCCGCAAAAAGGTGACCCTGGCTCACAAGGCCAACATCCTCAAAATGGCCGGCAAGCTCATGCTCGACGCCTGCAAAGAGGCCGCCACCGAGTTTCCGCAAATCGTGTTCGAGGACAAAATCATCGACAACATGTGCATGCAGCTCGTCAACAAGCCCGAGCAGTTCGACGTGGTGGTGACGACCAACCTGTTTGGGGACATCCTTTCCGACCTCTGCGCCGGCCTCGTGGGCGGTCTGGGCGTAGTTTCGGGGGCCAACATTGGCGACAAGATGGCCATCTTCGAAGCCGTGCACGGCTCGGCCCCCGACATTGCCGGCCAAGGCAAGGCCAACCCCACGGCGCTGCTGCGCTCGGGCCTGATGATGCTCCACCACCTGGGTGAGCACGCGCTGGCCGACCGTATCGAAAAGGCCCTGGACGAGACCCTGAAGCATAAAGAGGAGTGCACCGGCGACCTGGGCGGTAAAGCCAGCACCAGCGAGTTTGCCCAGTCGATTATCGGCCGACTGGCGTAAGCGCGCATAAACCAGTTCCCCTCCTTAGATAAGCAGGGGTGCCCGGCGGGCACCCCTGCTTATCTAAGGAGGGGAACTGGTGTTTTAGGTCTTGTAAAACTTCGTCTTAACTTTACCATTCCAGCGGCTCTAAATGGCCGCATTTCTACTTCTATGAAACGTACCCTGTTCTCTGCTCTGCTGCTTTCCAGCGCCCTCCTGTTTGGGGCCTGCAACAACGACAAGCCCGCCGAAGTGGGCACGGAAGGCATGAATGCCGCTGCTACCGCCGCTTCCGACGCCGCTAACCCCACCGTGGACAACCCCAACGTGGCCAGCGAAACCGAAGCGCCCAACCCCAACGCCCCGGTGATGACCTTCACCGAGAAGGAGTTCAACTTCGGTGACATCAAGCCCGGCGACGTGGTAAAGCACACGTTCGAGTTTACCAACACCGGCAAGTCGCCGCTGCTGATTGAAAACGCTACGGCTTCTTGCGGCTGCACCACCCCCAACTGGACCAAGGACCCCATTGCTCCCGGTGGCAAAGGCACCATTGAAGTGCAGTTTAACAGCCAGGGCAAAGCCGGCTTGCAGAACAAAGAGGTAGCCGTGCGGGCTAATACCCAGCCCAACATCACCCAGATTGCCATTCGCGCCAACATTCTGCCCGAAAGCACCAACGGTCCGGTAAAGCAATAACCGGCTTTCCTCGCTTTATTTCTCCTTTTGCCTCTGTCATCCTGAGCAGAGCGCAGGACCTTACCACGTTCGAACAACTCGTTCAACTTTCATAAGGTCCTGCGCAAGCTCAGGATGACAGGCGTTTTTTAGGCTGGCACTTCCTACTGCTTTTTCTTTCCCATGCTGACAACGCTTCTGTTACAAGCCCAAACCGGTGAAGGCCTGACCTCGCTCATATTCCCGGTTCTGATTGCCGTAGTGGTTTACTTTTTCATGATCCGGCCCCAGCAGCGCCGCTCGTCCGAAGCCAAGAAGTTTCGGGAGTCGTTGGTGAAAGGTGCCGCGGTGGTCACCATTGGCGGCCTGCACGGCAAGGTGCTGGAGGTCCACGAGGAGTCGGTTATTATCGAAGTCGACAAGGGCGTGCGGCTCAAGTTCGACCGGACGGCCATTGCCCGGGAAGTAGCGCCCAAGAATGCGCCGGCCGCTGCACCCACCACGCCGACCGATTCGTAAGCTTACCTCGTCATGCCGTTTGTCCGCGCGTATCGTCTGGCCCGCTGGTTTACCAGCCCGTTTTTCGGGCAGGAGCGGAGCTATTGGCGGGCGGTAACGGCGTGCTTTTTGGCGGCTTCCACGTTCTGGCTGCTCAACGCGCTGAACAAGACCTACACCACGCGCATCACGTACCCGCTCACCTGGGTCTATGATGAGCAGCGCTACATTCCGGTGAAGCCCCTGCCCACGGAAGTAGCCGTAAACGTGACGGGCCGGGGCTGGAAGTTGCTGCGCAAAAACCTGCTGCTCGACGTGAAGCCCGCCGAGGTGCGCCTGCGCCGCTTGCCAGCCACGCGCTTCGTCACGGGCCAGTCGCTGCGGCCGGCCCTGCAGGCGGCTATGGAAGGCTTGCAGTTCAACTACGTGCTGGCCGACACGCTTTGGGTGGAATTTGACCGGCTCGTGACGCGGCGGCTGCCCCTGGCCCTGAGTCCCAAGGCCGATGGGTCGGCGCTGCCGTACGCGGCCGTGTTTACGCCCGAAAGCGTGGCCTTTCACGGGCCGGCCCGCACCGTCAACAGTCTGGCCAGCCCCTATCCGGTGCATTTGCCCCAGGCCCCGGCCGGCAGCAGCGAGGGTGCCATCATCGTGCCCATCGGCGGCCCCGATTTGGTGCAGGCCCAGGTCCAGGACGTGAAAGTGCGCCTGCAGCCCCGCCCCCTGATTTCCTTCCCGATGCACGTGGTGCCCGAGCTGCGCGACTTTCCGGCCGGCCAGCACTTCACCCTGCACCCGGCCACGGTGCAGCTGCTGGTGCAGTGCTTCCCCGAAGACTCGGCCCGCCTCGACCGGACCCAGGTGCGGGTGCTGCTGCACTACGGCCAGTTTCACTCCCCCGATTCCAGCCTGCAGCCCGTCGTATCCCAGGCGCCTACCCTGGCCCGCGGCGTACGAATCCTAACCTCGCTAGTCCGGGTTTCACAGCGGTGAGATAGTGAAATGGTGAAATAGGGAGTTCGTTGTTCTTACTGCGCAGATGGCACATATTGAACGACAACTCACCATTTCACTATTTCACCAACTCACCAACTCACCATTTCACAGATGCTTCGAATTGGAATAACGGGCGGGATTGGGTCGGGTAAGAGCGTGGTGTGCCGGCTGTTTGCGGTGCTGGGCGTGCCCGTGTACGACGCCGATTCCCGGGCCAAGTGGGTAATGGCCAATGACGCGGTGCTGCGGGAGGCGCTTGTGGCGGCGTTTGGGGCGGAGGCCTTTGAGGCCAGCGGGCAGCCCAACCGGACGTACCTGGCCCAGGTGGTGTTCAAGGACCCCGAGCAGCTGACCCGGCTCAACGGGCTGGTGCACCCGCGCGTGGGCCTCGACTTTGAACAGTGGGCCCAGGCCCAGCAGGCCACCGGGGTGCCCTACATTCTGAAGGAAGCCGCCCTGCTCTACGAATCGGGCTCCTATAAGCAGCTCGACCGGATTATCACCGTATTCGCGCCCCAGGCCGTGCGCCAGGCCCGGGTGCTGCGCCGCGACCCGCACCGTACCCCCGACGACATCCTGGCCATTATCGGTAAGCAGATGAGCGAGGAAGAAAAGCTTAGCCGCGCCGACTACGTCCTGCGCAACGACGACGAGCACCTGCTCATTCCGCAAGTGCTGAAGCTGGACCGGCAGTTTCGGCAAGGGTAAAAATCCCCGGGTCATTGCAAGGCCGGAGGCGTGGCCATCCGCCCTCTGAAATGTGCGGAGTATTCTTAAGTGAAAAGCCCTTTACTCCAGCTGGAATAAAGGGCTTTCCGATAAAAGGAAGTTTGTCACGAGTAGAGGACGGATTGCTTTGGCTCACGCCTCGCAATAACACAACTTCACAAACTCACCATTTCACTACTTGATAATCGGGCAGCGCTCGAAGGGGCGGGTTTCGTCGAAGAGCTTGCGGTAGGTGACGTGGGTTTTGTGGATGCGGGCCCCAATGGAGCGAGTAACGGCCAGCATGCGAGGGTTGAAGTCGCCAATCCAGTTCATCTCGCAGTCGGTGTAGCCGGCGCGCAAGAATTCCGCACGGGCGTGCTCCATCAGGGCTGATTCCACCTTTTTGCCCTGCCAGGCCGGTACCACCCCGAAGATGACGCCGAACATCTTTTTATCGGGGCGTTGGTCGTATTTGCGCTTTTGCCAGAGGAAACGCAGCTTGTCCCAGAGGTTGAAGCGGGCTCCGATGTGCTTGAAAATCTGGTTGAGCTCGGGCAAACTCACGAAGAAGGCAATGGGCTCGTCGTTATGATAGGCAAACCAGAGCAGCCGCTCATCGGCCACGGGCTTCATTTCCTTGACCAGGCTGCGGGCCTTTTCCAGCGACATGCCCGCTACGCCGCTGTGGTTGGCCCAGGCTAGGTTATACACGTGGTGAAAGTCGCGGGCCAGCTGCTCGGCGTTGCTTTTATCAGCGTGGCGGAAGCTGAACTCGGGCTGGGCGGCGTAGGATTCCACGGCGCGGTGGAAGACCTCGTGCAGGGGCACGGCCACTTCGCGGTAGCAAGTATACTGCTTGAAATACACCTGAAAGCCGTAGGCTTCGAACAGCTGCTGGTAGTAGGGCGGGTGGTAGAACATACCGTAGTTGGGCTCGGTGAAGCCCGCCACGAGCAGGCCCCAGTACCGGTCCCGCTCCCCGAAGTTGATGGGGCCGTCCATGGCTTGCATGCCGCGCTGCGCCAGCCAGCTCTTGCCCGCCTCAAAGAGTGTATTGGCTGCTGCCTGGTCGTTGATGCACTCAAAAAAGCCCAGGCCGCCGGTGGGCAGGGTGGGGTCGGTGTGGGCCGTCTTCTGGTTAATAAAGGCCGCAACCCGGCCAATGACCTCGCCGCCGTTGTCGGTCAGAATCCAGCGGATGGCCTCCCCGTGCTGGAAGTTGATGTTCTTCTGCGGATCGAATACGGCCTCGATTTCGTGGTCGAGGGGGGAAATGTAGTTGGGCTGGTCCTGGTAGATACGGCGGGGCAGGTCCAGGAACTGCCGGATGCGTGGGGCGTCGGTTACTTCGAGTAAAGGCATTGGCAACAAAAAGCAAAGGCGAAAAACGGGCCGCGGCGGGGCATCAGGGCCGGCGAAATACCGACAAAATCTTGACTCCATTTACCCGGATGCAGTACACCTCCGGGCCGTAGCGGGCCGGGTAGGAACCCGGATGCCAGCGGTAAGTTGTCAGAAAGTAGCGCGCCTGGGCCCCGGTAGTAAGCACGAGGCGGGCCCGCTCGGCCGGAGGCAAAAGTAAGTGGTTGTTGTGAAGCATGAGTGCGGCGCGCGGGTCGGTGCCCACCATGACGCGGGCCCCGGGGTCGTGGGCCAGAATCCACTCCAGCCCGCGCCGACCCGACAGGCCCCAGTAGTCGCGCTCAAACAGCCGCTCGGCCACCGGCCCGGGCAAAAAACTGAAGTACACGTTCTGGTAGGGATGGTCCCGGATAATGCGGTACGAGGCCGTGAGCATGCCCCCGGCCAGTAGCACAAGCAGCCCGGTGCCCAGCCCGCGCCGGATCCGCCTGGGCTCCAGCTGTAAAAGTCGGGCGCTGCGGACACCGCGCAAGGCCAGCAGCAGAAAGGCCGGGTAGATAAAGTAGAGGTGGCGCCACCCATCGTAAATAACCGAGTGGAGCACGATAATGGCGCCCAGCGGGGTAAAAAACCAGACGGCGTACAGCAGGTCCTGCCGGCCGGTGCGAGTCCGCAGCCAGACCCGGGGCTGCCGGGCCGCCGCGGCCAGCAGCGCGCCGGTTCCCGTCAGAAACAGAACCGTGTAAGCCACTGGCGTGGTAATGAGCAGCCACACCGGGGCGTAGTGCCAGGGCAGGTGGCGCACCGAAAGCTGCCGGCCCCAGTACTGCACCAGCATATCGGAGCGGTAGCGGCTAAAGCTCTGGAAAGCCGCCAGAAAATGGTCGATGGGGTGTTCCCAAAGATAGGGCCAGCCCGCCACCACAATGGTCGCCGCCGCCGGCACGTACAGCAGCAGGGCCCGCAGCAAACGGCGGCGGATGGCGGGCCGGTACCACATTTCCAGGCCGGCAAAAACCGCGGTGAGGCCCAGCAGCAGTACGCCCATTGTGCGCACGTCGAGGGCCGCGCCGGTAGCCAGAGCGTGCAACAGCGCCCCACCTGCCGAGGGCCGGCGCAGCAGCCGGGTCAGGGTGTAAATGCCGAACGTGAAAAACGCCAGGAACACGAGGTCCTTGTAGTTGTAAAAGGCTTCGGCAAACAGCCGGGGCGACAACAGCAGTAAGGCTGCGCCCAGCAGCCCGAGACGCCAGCTGCGGAAGCGCCCGGCGGCCAGGACGTAAAACCCGTAGAGGCCCGCCATCACCGTGAAAAACGTGACTAGGTGACGCAGAAAGTACACGTCGCGTGGGTCTTCGGCGCCCACCAGCTTTTCCAGCACCACCAGCGGCATCTGAAAAATGACGCCGTGGTCCACATCCTCATTCTGGCTCATGTCGGGAATAGCGGCAAAGCTTTCCTGGCGCCGGGCCAGGTCCGGCGCCAGGCGCAAAGCCACGTACTTCACGCTGATAATGCCGTTGAGCCGGTCGAGCTGCTCATCCCACGACAGGCCATAGTCGCGGTGCAGCAGGATGCCCAGCAGCGTCAGGAGCGCGAAAAAGCCCAGGACTAGGGGCCGGCGCAGCGAATCGGGCAGTAGGGGAGTAGGCCGCAGCAACGGGCAGGCAGATGAGGTACAACCAAAGCGTAACAGTCCGAAAGGTAACACCGCCGCTCCAATGCCCCGGACTTCGGCCGGCGTACTTCCAGACCCGGCGTAAAATCGTAACCTTTGGCAAACCGGCCGCTCGTCCGGCCTTTAACTCTGCTGGCTGTGCTGCGTTCCGTCCCTCGTTTTTTCTGGCCCCTGGTTGTCGCGCTGCTGCTGCTGAAGCTGGCCCTGCAGCTGAGCCTGAATCCGGGCCTGGAGTGGAACTACGACGAGCGTCGCAACGGCCGCATTGCCGACCACTACCTGGCCGGCCGCGGCTACGTCAGCCTCGACCCGGAGCGGCAGCTGCTGCGCCCCGACTCGTTTCACGCCAGCTTTCCGGTGTTCATCTACATCGGCTGGCAACGAGCCGGGCTGCCCAAGCACTACTTCACCCTGCTGGTTTACGCCCTGAGCCTGGGAGCCTACGCCCTGGGAATTCTCTACGTGCAGCGCACCTTGGCCTACCTGGGCTGCCCGCCGCGCTGGGCCTGGGGCGGAGCCCTGGGCTGGGCCCTGTATCCGTCGGTGGTCTACTACGTGGGGGCCTACATGTGGTACGAAAACCTAGCTTTGCCGCTGCTGATTCTGGTCGTCTATAAGCTGCTGCGCCACCTCGGGGGCCGGCCGTTACGCCTCGCCGACGCGGTGCTTGTTGCCGGCAGCATCACGATTTCCTGCCTGCTGCGCGGGTATCTGCTGGCCGTGTACGGGTTGCTGCTGCTGGTGTGGCTTGGCCTGACATTGCACAAGCCCGCTCCAGTGCGCCGCAGCGCTGGGCGCACGGCCCTGCTGACGCTGCTGCTGCTGGCCGCCACCCACGCGCCCATCTTTCTGAAAAACCACCGCCTGTTCGGGGCCTGGACGCTGAGCAACCAGGCCGGCTTCGAGCTGCTGCAGGGGCACAATCCGGTAGCCCAGGGCCGCTTTCTATTCGGTTGGGACGAGCGGACCGGCCCGTTCGATCAGTACGTGCGGGCCCACATTCCCCAGCTCGATTCGCTGAACCAGTACCAGGAAAGCCGGGCCCGGGCCGCGCTGGCCGGCCGCTGGGTGCGCGAAAACCCCGGGGCTGAAGTCCGGCTGTGGCTGCGCAAAACCCTGCTGTTCTTTTCCCCCGAAAACTTTATTGCCGACGCTCCCCGCACCGGCTACCATCCCGTCACGGCGCTGGTGCACCTGGCCTTTGGCCTGGCCCTGCTGCTCAGCCTGGTCCGCTACCGGGGCTTGCGACTGCACCGCGCGGACGTGCTGCTGCTCATCCCGCTGCTGGCCGTCTGGCTGCTGAGTCTGGTGTTTTTCGTGGGTTTTCGCTGGCGCTACTTTGCCGAGCCGGCCCTGCTCATGTTCCCGGTTGTGGTGGGGCAGCGGCTGCGCGGCCGGAAGGCGAAGGCCATTGAGGCTACCGAGGTTTCCTAAAGTCACGGGCAGCGGAATATTCCGACTGGGCTTAAAAGCAAAAAAGCCACTTCGCTGCGAAGCGAAGTGGCTTTTTTACGGGTGGGAGATACTGGGTTCGAACCAGTGACCCTCTGCTTGTAAGGCAGATGCTCTGAACCAGCTGAGCTAATCTCCCGAGGGGTAATGCAAGAAAAAGTGGGAGATACTGGGTTCGAACCAGTGACCCTCTGCTTGTAAGGCAGATGCTCTGAACCAGCTGAGCTAATCTCCCGGGGTCCCGTTTGGGAATGCAAATATGGCGGGTGGTTTTTGATTACGCAACCATTTAGGCAAAAAACCACGCAGAAATTTCTATAAAAAAGCCGGCGGAATGCCCAACTGTTTTACAGTCAGAATTTTCCAAAACTGCGTAATAGTGCTGCCGTAGCCACTCTTTGGCGGCCCGGGCGCGGCTGGTTTTGCCCGCAGTGGCCGGCGCTTCAACCTAATCAGCCGGTTGACGTTAAGCTGTCCGGTTTGTTCTCTCACCCTTTCTCCTCTATCCATGAACGATACCCAACTCTTGCAAAACTATTCCGACCAGGAAAAGGCCGCGTATCTGAGTGTAATTGCCAGCCTGGCCTCCGCCGACCGCGAAGCTTCGGCGGCGGAAGTAGAATTCCTGCAGCAGCTGGCCCACACCGCTGGCCTCTCCGGCGCTGCTACCCAGCAGGTGCTGACCTCTGCCAAGGACTCGTCCAACGAAAGCATCAAGCAGAACCTGGACGCCCTGCGCGGCAGCGACCTGCGGTTCTCCCTCATCACCGACCTGATTAGCTTCGCCCGCGCCGACGGGGCCTATTCCAACACGGAAGAGGAAATGGTAAATAAAATGGCGGCCTACCTGGGCGTCAACCAACAGCAGACCCAGGCCCTGGAAAGCGTGGTGGACCAGGCTGCGGCCGTACCCCACGACCCCCAGGACCCCGGTAAGCAGGGCTTCCTGAGCGGCGTGACCAGCAAGCTGGAAAGCGTCGGAATTCCAAAAGGTGCCCTAATGGCCGGCTTGCTCGGTGTGGTGGCCCCGATGGTAATTTCGGGCGTCATGAACCGCGGCGGACAGTCGTCGGGTATGGGCGGCACGGGCGGTGGCCTGGGCAGCGTGCTGGGCGGTAGTGGCTCAATGGGCGGCCTGCTCGGCGGCGCGGCCAGCAGCGTCATGGGCGGCGGCTCGATGGGCGGTCTGCTGGGCGGCCTGCTCGGCGGTGGCCTGCTGGGCGGCGCTATGGGCGGCGGTGGCAATACCGGCGCCTACGGCAACTATCCGCAGCAGGGCAGCCACGTGGGCAGCGGCGGCCTGGGCTCCCTGATGTCAATTCTGGGTGGCCTGGGCGGCCAGCCCAACTCGGCCCCGCGCAGTGCCGGCGGTGGCGGCCTGGGCGGCCTGATGGGCGGCGGAATGGGCTCCTTGCTCGGCGGCCTCTTCGGCGGCCGCTAGGCTCCAACTTTCTTCTGAAAAAGTAAAAAGCCCCGGCAACACGTTGCCGGGGCTTTTTGTAAGGTCACCAACCGAGTCTACACAATGTGCTGCTCCGCTGACTGCAAGCCGCGCAGCCGGTCGGGGCTGCCGAGCTGCACGATGGTCGTGCCGGTGCTGGCAAACGTGCCGCCGTGCTTTTCGACCAGCTCCACCAGCCGGTAGTTCAGGGCTTCCTTCACGTCCAGGTATTCGTCGTAGTTCGTCGTTTCCACAAAGTACTGCACCGTCACTTCCTTGGCTGCCGGCGTCAGGGCCGAAAACTTGATCTGCGCCCCGTCCAGCGTGAGGGGGTGCTGCTGCACTTCCTGCTGCATATCGTCCACGATGCCGCGCAGCTGCTCACTGGTCGTGGCGTGGCTCAGGGCCAGCGTGAACGTGACGCGCCGGGCGGTGCGCAAGCTCAGGTTGTCTAGAGGCTTGTCAATCATGGACTTGTTGGGAACCGTCACGTAGCTTTTCTCGGCCGTGCGCAGGCGGGTGCTGCGGAAGCCGACTTTCTCCACGGTACCCGTTACGCCGCCTACTTCCACCAAATCACCCACGGCGAAGGGTCGGTCGAGGAAGATGGTGAAGGAGGCAATCAGGTTTTCCAGGCTTTCCTTGGCGGCAAAGGCCACGGCCAGACCGCCAATGCCCAGGCCCCCAATCAGGGCCGTAACGTTGACGCCAAACACCCGGCTGAGCATCACCAAAAAGGCCATTGTCAGCACCAGCACCTTGAGCAGGTCCTTGGCAAAGGGAATCAGCTGATCGTTGAGCCGGGACACGTTGGTTTCGGCCCGGCGCCGGAACACCAGCACCAGAAAGTCGACCAGGCGCAGGGCTATCCAGGCCACGCCGAAGATAATGCCCATCTGGTAGAGCCGAAACAGGGCCACCTGGGGCCAGGGCTCATTGCGCTTCAGCTCCGAGCTGTGCACCGGGTAATCAAGCACCTGAAACGCCAGGTACACCGTGACCAAAAACACCACGATGGACACGGGCTGAATCAGCAGGGCCTGAAACTGCGTCTCGCTCACGCCCTCGGTCTTACGACGGATGAAGCGGAACACCAGTCGGGACAGCAGCTTGGAGAGCAGCGTTTTGAACAGGTAGCCAAACAGCAGAATACCCACGCAGGTCAGGTAGGCCCCCACATTGTTGCCCAGAAAGCGCAGGTTCAGAATTTCGGTAACGCTCATCGGAATTTACTAGATAACAAACCAGACCGGCCGGCCCGCGGCTCTACACGAGCTGGCGCAAAGCCATTTCGAACGACTTCTGGGCAACGCCGGTCGTGTCGCTGCTTTGCTGGCGGGTACGCTCCAGGGCCCGGCGGATAATGCGGGACGTGTCGCCGAAAATAGCCTGATCGGTGATTTCAGCGTTGGTTTCCATCAGGTAGGCAAACACCCGGGCCATGCCGCAGTTGGCAATGAAGTCGGGAATGACGCTCACGTGCTGGTCGGCGTACTCGCCGGTGGCTCCAAAGAAGATTTCGGGGTCGGCAAACGGTACGTTGGCCCCGCAGCTGATGACTTCCAGGCCGTGCTGCATCATCAGCTCCACCTGCTCCCGCGTGACGAGGCGAGAAGCAGCGGCCGGAATAAAGATTTCGGCGCCCGAAGTCCACACCTGGGCGTTGATCTGCTCAAACGACAGCAGGTTGTTGGCCGTCAGCGCGTTGCCCTGCCGGTCGAGGAACAGCTGGCGGATTTCGGCCAGCGAGAAGCCCTCGGGCTTAAGCAAACCCCCGGCCCGGTCGATGATGCCCGTCACCAGGGCGCCCTGCGAAGCCAGGTAATAGGCCGCTGCGGCCCCCACGTTGCCCCAGCCCTGAATAATGGCCCGCTTGCCGGCCACGCTCCGGCCGCCCCACAGCTCGTAGTAGTGGCGCACGGCTTCGGCCACACCGTAGCCCGTAATCAGGTCGGCAATGGTGTATTTGCGGCTCAGCTCGGGCGTAAAGGCGGCATCCTCGATAACCTTAATCACGCCCTGGCGCAGCTGGCCCAGCTTCTGAATCTTCTGGGGCTCGGTGGCCCGGTAGTGCCCGTTCACAATGCCTTCCTGCGGGTGCCAGAGGCCGTAGTCTTCCGTAATTGGAATCACGTCGTGGATTTCGTCCACGTTCAGGTCGCCACCAGTGCCGTAGTAGTTCTTCAGCAGCGGAATGACGGCCCGGTACCAGCGCTCCAGCACGCCGCGCTTGCGCGGGTCCTGGGGGTCGAAGTTGATGCCCGACTTAGCCCCGCCGATGGCCGGCCCCGACACGGTAAATTTCACTTCCATCGTCTTGGCCAGGCTTTCGACTTCGCGCTTGTCGAGGCCCTTGCGCATGCGGGTGCCACCGCCGGCCGCCCCACCCCGCAACGAGTTGATGACGACCCATCCCTCGGCTTCAGTTTCAGAATCTTTCCACTCAAATACGATTTCTGGGCGTTTATTTTCGAATTTGGCCAGCAGGTCTTTCATCGGCAGCAATACGTTGGGTGAAGGGTGGGAAATAATCCCCCAAAGGTAAGCAGCCCTCAACAAGCGTTTGGAGTCTTTGGGCTCCGTCAAGAAAAAAGCGTTTCTTCTAGCGGAAATACTGTTTTAATCAAATTTTCTCCGTAAAATCCTCGCAAAGCGGAACTCTTGAAGCTAGGAATATCGTATTACGCATATTCCTGCCCGACCCACCCGCAGGATCACCGTTGTAACTTCCCCCATGAAACCATTGCTCTCGCGCGTAGAATCCAAAAAAGTAGACAAGGCCGCAGCCATGCTCAAAGTCCTGGCTCACCCGAAGCGCCTTGCCATTGTCGACTTGCTCGGCAAAGAGGATAAAATGACCGTAACGGAAATATACCGTTCGCTCGATTTACCTCAAGCTATTGCTTCGCAGCACCTTATCACGCTGAAAGACCGCGGTATCTTGTCCTCCTTCAAAGTAGGCACCAAGATCTATTACTCCTTGTCGATTCCCAAACTGCTCGACGTGATTGATTCGCTCGAAGACTGCTGCGACACGCTGTAGTGCTCAAGCCGTTTTTTCCGCCGAAAAAATGAAAAAGGACCGCCCAACGACGGTCCTTTTTTCGTGGGCAATGGAAATTAATGTGCGAATGTGGGGGAATGTGCTGATGTGCTAATACTCGTCTGTCACTGCGAGGTGTAAGCCGTAGCAACCCGTCCGCTGAAATGTGCTGAAGTGCCCTTAAATGAAAAGCCCTTTCCCACACAAGTAGGAAAGGGCTTTCCGGTAAAAGGACGAGACTACCGCCGCAGAGGACGGATGGCCACGCTTCGCTCGCCGTGACGGAGCCTAAGCGTGCGTCGTTTGATTTTCTAGATCAAACAGGTCGGTGAGGACGTCGATGAGCTGGTCGGCTTCGCCACGCTTGCAGGCGGCTTTGAGCTGGAGCACGGGCTGCTTCAGAATCTTCTGCATCAGGGAGCGGGTTACTTCGTCCATGCGCTTGGCTTCCTCGGGGCTCATCTTCTTCTGGAAGCGGTCCATTTCTTCCAGCCGAATCTGCTCCAGGGCATTCTTAAGCTTCTGAATCGTGGGCGAGACCATCATTTCCTTGGTCCAGTCGGAGAGGCCGGCAATGCTTTCGGCAATGATGGCCCGCACGTGGGGCACGGCGGCCAGGCGCTGCTCCAGGGCTGCCGAAGCCTTGCTCTGGATGGCGTCGATGTTGTAGACCAGCACGCCGGGCACATTGTCGACCTCGGCTTCGATGCTGCGCGGCACCGAGAGGTCGATGAAGAACTTGTAGCTCAGCACGTCCAGGCGCTCCACCATGTCGCGGGTGAAGAAGGGCGTGTCGCGGGAAATGGAGGAAATAACGACGTCGGCGTCCTTCATGCCCTGCACCAGATTCTCGAAATCGAGGATGGGCAGGCTGCACTCGGCGGCCAGGGCTTCGGCTTTGCCGCGGGTGCGGTTGCAGAGCGTCACGTCGGTAAAGGCTTTGCTGTCGGCGAAGTGGCGGCACACGTCGGCCCCAATTTCGCCCAAGCCCACGACCAGCACGCGTGGGTTGGCAATGTCGGCGGTCAGCTCTTCGACCAGCTCCAGCGTGGCGTAGGAAGTAGACGCGGCCCCGTCGCGGAAGCTGGTCTCCTGCTGCACGCGCTTGTTGGTGAAGAAGATAGTGTGCAGCAGGCGGTGCAAAAACGGCCCGGCTGCGTCTTCGTCGGCCGACCACTGGTAGGCCTGCTTTACCTGATTGCTAATCTGCAGGTCGCCGACGACCTGGGCGTCGAGGCCCATAGCGACTTCAAACAGGTGCTGAACGGCGTCGTGGTAGGTATCGAGGATATCGAAGTAGGGAAAGTAGGGCGCTACCTCCGTCAGGCCTTTGAGCTGCCCGAGGGCTTCAATGATGCCGGGGCTCTGGTCGCGCGGGGCGGAATAGTAAATTTCCGTGCGGTTGCAGGTACTGAGCACGAGCAGGTCGGTGAGGCCCAGGTCGTGGTGCAGGGTGTGGAGGAAGCGGCGGCAGGCGGCCTCATCCAAAGAAATCAGCTCCCGAATTTCGAGCGGCGCTTTCTTAAAGGATAGACTAACGGCCTTAAATGGATGGAGCATAGCTGGGGCTACGGCGTATTGTAGAAGGCAAAATTACAGTGTAATTCGATAGTCTGAAACAGCTGATACCGATTGGAGGTTCTCTCAAACCCGCCATCAGTTTAGAAAGTGGCTCTGTGGCCTCCCAAAGGCATGTTAGCTGCCGACTACCTGATAAAAATCATCCTAATATTTATAGCACTCAAGGCCCGTTAATAGTTAGTGCCGGGCTTGAGCGGGCTAATATAGGAGAAGTACCGTAAATAAAAACAACCGGAAGTCGAAAATAACTCCGCCCAAGTTCCTGCGTTAGGACGGCACACGCGCCGGGCAGCCCGGTGCTGCTTACCTTCGCCAAGGAGAGTTTCTCCGCTTTCTGCAGTCATGGCCTTTTTCTCGTTTTCCCGGCAAGTGCTACCCATTTACGACCAAAAATCCCGGATCAAGCTCGGCATTCTGGCCGGCGCCATTCTGATTGCCGCGGCCACGGTGGTGTATACCAACATCCTGGTTAAGCGGCTTTCGGAGCGGGAGCAGCAGCAGATTGACCTCTACGCCAAGGCCCAGCGCTTTATCATCAACTCCGAGGTGGACTCGAATACCAACTTTGTGTTCGAGGAAATCATCAACGCCAACACCACTATTCCCATCATCTTCACCGACGGCGACGCCAACATTCTGGGTACCCGCAACGTGGATATTCCCAAGAAGGTATCGGAAAAAGCCGCGCTGGAGTTTCTACACCGCGAAATTGCCGTCATGAAGCTGCAGCACCCGCCCATTGTGGTGGAGCTGGGCGCTGGCCTGCGCAACTATATTTACTACAAGGACTCCCAGCTACTGACCCAGCTGCGGACCTACCCGCTGGTGCAGCTGGCCGTTATTGCCTGTCTGGGCGTTATGGCCTATTTCTCGTTTAGCTACTCCCGCCGGGCCGAGCAAAACCGGGTGTGGGTGGGCCTAGCCAAGGAAACGGCCCACCAACTGGGTACCCCATTGAGCAGCCTGATGGCCTGGCACACTTACCTCAAGGACTCAGAAAAGTGGCAGAATGAGCCCATCGTAGACGAGCTGGGCAAGGACGTGCGCCGCCTGGAAATCATTACGGAGCGGTTTAGCAACATTGGCTCGGTGCCGGTGCTCAAGGATGAAAACATCCTGCAGGCCACCAAAAACGCCATTGCCTACCTCCAAAGCCGGGTGTCGAAGAAGGTGGTATTCGAAATCAAGACTGACCTGCCCACCGATACGCCGGCCCAAATCAACGTGCCGCTGTTCGACTGGGTTATCGAGAATATCTGCAAAAACGCCGTGGACGCTATGGACGGCAAAGGTAGCATTACCCTGCACCTGCGGCGGGCCACCAAAGGCAAGCAACTCATTGCCCTCGACATCACCGACACGGGCAAGGGCATTCCCAAGAGCAAGATTGAAACAGTATTCCTGCCGGGCTTCACCACCAAAAAGCGGGGCTGGGGGCTGGGACTAGCCCTGGCCAAGCGAATTATCGAAAACTACCACCAGGGCCGGCTGTTCGTGCGCTGGTCAGAAGTGGGCAAGGGCACCACGTTCCGAGTGGTGCTAAACGGCTAGGGCTTTTACTTGGCCTCGGCGGTAGCGGCCACCTTGCGGGCTGCCGAAGCCCCGGCCGGATTGGTGATTTCCACGTAGCTGTTGCCGGTCACGGGCCGGCCGTTGTGCGTGCCCGTCACTTTGCACATGCCTTCCCAGTAGTTCAGGTTGATGGCCTTAAACAGGCGCAAACTCAGCTCCTGGTTGGGCATGACGGGCTCAATCAGCAAATCGTAGCCCTGGCTGGGAATCCGCAGCCGCCACTTGACGGGGTAGCGCTGCTTGGAGCGGGGACTCAGCCAGTACTCCAGGGGCTCCAGCTGAAAGTCGGTGCCGGCTAGGTGCACGTTCTGGTTCTGGGCCGAGTAGTGGGAGCCGCCCCGCAGGTTTTCCCCCGTGATGTTGTTACGGAGCTGGTAGGCCATAATCTCGGTGCGGGGCTCATCGAGTTGAATGCTGAGCCAATCCCAACCGGTGTCTTTACTCATCACTGAGTTGCAATTCCACTGCCGGTCGTACCACAGTTCGCCTTCCACCTGCCGCTGCTTGCCGCCTATTTCGATGGTGCCGGCCGTGGCGAGGCGGGAGTAACTGTAGTAGCCGGCCTTAGCTACGGGCCCGTATTGCTCATAACCGGTGCCGCCGTGGAGCAGCACCGGTTTGGCAGGGGTTGTAATCAGGTTGATGGCGTGCCCGGCCTGGTCGGCCATGCGGGCCTGCAGGTGGTAGGCACCTTCCTGCCCGCTCAGGCTCCACTGCTGGCCTTTCTTCTGCATCGAGAGGTTGAGCGGCAGGGTAGCGGGCAGCAGTTCGGGTAGGCTCTCGAGCTTGTAGTCATAGCGAAACTGCTTCTGCTGCGGGTCGGTTAGGGCGAAGTTCACCATCTGCCAGTCCTTCTTGCCCGTGGGGTTGAAGTGAAAGAAAACGTATTCAACCCCGTACACTTCCCCCGTGGCTTTGTCTTTCAAATGGCCCGTGAAGTACCACCATTCCAACGAGTTGCGCAGGTGCGGGGCTTCTTCCTGGGGCAGCTGGGCCTGGGCTTGAAAAACGTCGTGCTTGTTAGTAGGCTTGAAGGCGCAGGACGTGGTGAGGCAGAGAAGGAGAGAGACTAGCAGAAGGTTCTTCATACCCCAGGAAAAGTATTTCCTGGGGTAAAAGGTTTGTACATTGAGATCAAGCCTAGCAAGATAGTGCTAGTTATTTTCTTCTATACAAGCGGTTGATGTGTCCTATTTCTGTCAAAAAAACTAAGCTGTCATTATCTAACTTCAAAACCTTGTTTTTCTTTATAAATCCCTTATATATAATTTTTAATGTATCACTTTTGAAAGTGTAATATACTTTTTCGTCGGGATGACTAGGGTAGTATATTGCATTTCTTTCAATCGAAAAGAGTGCGTCATTGTCAGGGGTATAAGCCCATACTCCCTCTATTAGGGTAGGCTTGGTGTTTCTTTTGTTTTTAGAATAATTTGCGCAATTTGTAAAAAATATGATAGCTATTAATAAAGTGATGCTACCTGTTTTTTTGAGGAATTTCAACATGGAATGCAGGGTCTGAACTATTAAGAGGCGAGAATAATCTGGAAACTCCTTTGTTGCTACTCAAAGATCTGTGAAGTGCTTTGTCTTTGCTCCCAACAGCTCTTGCTGAAAAGTCTATTACATTTACTGTTGATGGATCCGCAGTGTGTCTGGAAACTTTCGATGGCCCAACCAATAATATTTTAGCTGTCATTGCTTGAATAGTCTCCTGTTTTGAATCTCCATTCTTTTTTGACTTCTCATATACATTAATTATTTTATCTCCTGCAGCTGCATATAAATCGTATGATTTCTGAGCTCCTTTATTTTCGGCATTTGTATACATAGCGTTAGCTTCTTCCTGAGGTGTCCGCTGTGTACTTGTTACTTGCATTGTACTAACTTTGGCTTCTCGCATAGACTCTGATACAACTTCTGCGCTCTTATCAGATATATTATCTAAGTTTTTCTTAGAACCATTCAGCGAAGTTGTTTCGGATTTTGTTTCTGCATACCTATTAGTTTCTGTTTCTGTTACAGATATACTTGAGTTATCTCTCGTTGTAGTTGTACCATCTTCTTTATTTATGTGATTGGATGAGTGTTCTGGCCCAACTGTTGCATTTGGCCCTAATCTATCCTCGCTTACTCTGCCGTCCGGGTCTATAAATCTTGTTGGGTCATCAAATCCATATACATATGGGCTGAATCTACGCATCAAATCCGCCAGCGGATCAACAGCATGCCAACGTCCTAACTGTGCATCATACATACGGGCGCCGTAGTCCTGCCAGTTAAGACCTAGTTCTAGCTGTTTCTCTTTGCCATTATACTGAAATTTATTCTCAAAAGCACCACCACTCCGCTCGATTCCGGCTAGGTTCAGGCCCCAGGGGTCGTAGTGGTTCTCTTGAACTAGTAGAGCGGGCTTGTGTTTTATTTCCACGTCGTCGAAGCCTACGTCGACGTCACTTTCGTTGCCGACGTAGGCCTGGATGTAGCCATCGGTGGGGGAGACGACGCTAAGGTGGAGTTCCTCGTAGTTATTCTGGGCGGCACTGGAGAGCTGCTGGGTGCGGGAGTCAACCAATACGGAGTCCTGATTGAAAACCAGCAGGCGGACGTAGCCTTTAGGAACCCGACCGAATTGCTGCAGCGTGGGCAGAACCGATAGGCTGAGGCCCAGGAACGGCACAGGGCGGAATTTGCGCGGAGATTCGGGATTAGTGGATGTGGTGCCCGAGGATTGCTGCTGGAGCAGCGTGGCGACGAAGCCTATCATGGAGAAGCCGAAGTTGAAATTCCGGACTTCTTGCTGGTAGATACCCGGGGCCGTAACCTGCACTGTGTCGCCTTTTTGGACCCGTAGAATTTTCAGGGGGCCCAGGGGCTGACCCGAGGCAGCATTGAGGCGGGACACGTAGGAGCCGGTACGGGCCACGGGGCCGGCCAGGAAGCGGGTGCTGGCAATGCTCGCCGAATCGAACTGTTGCTCCTCACGGTGGGCCCGGCTGGCGGGATCTACTTCCATAGTGGCCCTAAAAGTGGCTGGCTCACCGGTGCGGTAAGCGACCCGCAAATTGCCCAAGTGGTCTTTCAAGCTAAATTCCCGGCTGTAGCGAGTATGCGCCTGGCCATTACCGTCGCGCTGCACAAACTGTAGCACCCGGCCCTCGGCGTGGGGGAAAAAGCGCAGGGAATCCTGCTCGTACTGGAAGCTACCGGCGTAATCTGTTTGCTGAACGGGCTTGCTAGCTTGGTACACCAGCTTAGCAACCTTCTGGCCAGTGGCGCTGTAGCGGAATACGATAGAATCGTTGCCGAAAGCAATACGGCTGGGTAGGTTCAGGTGATTGTAACCAATGGCCGTGATACCCTTGTTGCGGTCGGCGGTGAGGTTGCCGTTGGCATCGTAGATGTATTCGTCGGAGCTAGTTTTGACGGCCGTAGCGGGCTGGTCCTGAAAGTCGCCGGCCAGGGAAGGGCCACCGGTGGCGGATCGGTTTGCAGTAACGCCGTCGTCGACGGTGGTCAGTTGGTTGCCTTTGTAGGAATACGCCAAGGCATCAATGGGACCGTACTGCTTGGGGGTGGTGCGGGTGGCAGCGGCCACCAGGCCACGGCGCTGTAGGGTAAGAATATTGCCGTTTTCGTCGTAGCTGACGTAGCGCAGGCCGAAGTTTTGCTTTTCGGCCGTCCAAGTGCCGGTGGTGGCGCGGGCCACGTAGTCGCCCTGTAGCAGGCGGCTGCTTTGGTCGTAGATGTAGCCGTAGGCGCGAGTTACGGAGTCTGCTTTGCTGCGCCACTTTTGCCCCGTAATGTTGCCGCCGTACTGATTATAGTCGCGGGTGAAGCCGTGATTGTAGTACAGTTCCATACCCCACAGGTCGTTGGGGTCATGCTGTTCGGTATCGTTGACGTGGGTTAGCCAGCCGCGAATGTTATACCGATAATCTACGCTCTGAGAGCCCAGAGCCAGCTTTTTCTGCTGTAGCTGGCCTACTTCATTATACTGCAGCGTGGCCAAGACCGTCGGCTGAATTTCGCCGGGCAGCTGCTGAGCATCGGTGAGCAGACGGCCGGCATGGTCGTAAGTGAAGATCTCGGCCACGGTTACGGGTGCTGGCAAGGAGCGAGGGTCGGAATGGACAGTGTAGCTTTTGAGCACCTTACCGGCGAAGTCCAGCTGGGAGGTGCTTACGTCTTCTCCACCCCGAGCATTGGTGCTGCGTACCTGAATAGGCCGCCCTTGAGCGTCGTAAAAGCTGGTGGTCGTGAGCCAGGCGCCGGGGACTGATTCGGCCACATCCAGTACCCGCACGCACGTACGCGTTATCAAACCCGCCACGCGAAGATCGGGAGCCGGAGCCGCTCCCTGAAACTGGCTGTTGTATTGGGCGTCGTAGGTGGCGTCGGGCTGGCCTGCTAGGTCGCCATCGAAATTATAATCATCATAGTAAGAAGCGGTTAAAATCTGATAATGAGTAAACTGGCCTTGGGTCGAGAGCTTTGGATAAGCTTGATGCAGAGTATAATGCTGAGGGCTTGTGGAAGCCGCCGTGCGCTGTTCAAATTGGGTGGGCGTTTGGTTGGCTTCAGCCTGCAAAACCTCCCGGTCGGCCGGGTGGGTGCACAGGCCCGTAACCACGGGACGGCCCAGGGCATCATACTTTGTGAAAGACCATTGATGCTGTTGGCGTTGGGCCGCGTCCTGGCTCAGAACCACACGGTCCAGCTGGTCGTACACCAACTGGGTTTCGCCTTGGGTGCCTGGGGTTTGCTTGGCTATTAGCCGGCCGCGGTCATCGTAGCGGTATCGGAAAAGTAAGTTGTCGAGGGCTGCCGTGACCTGCCATTGTTGCTGGCGAAGCAGAGCCACGGCTTTAGGCGGTATCACGGCCCGTAAATGGTTGAGCTCATCATAGACGTAGTACGTGTCCAGCCATTGCGGCTCTGCCTGGCCCTGCTTCGGAATTCCGGTCTCCACCCGCTTCAAAACGACTTGGTTTTGTTTGTCTTCAAACTCGAGGGTGCGGGCGTGCTGCTCGTTGCGGGTTTCTTTTACCCAGAGCTCACCGGCTGCATATACTCCGTGCGGTAGGAGGTCGGTGGAGCGGCTGCCGTAGCCGGCCGAGTAGCGTTGCACGGCATCCGCGGCCGTGCTGGGCCGCTCAGTCAGCGTCACCACATGGTCGGTAGCCAGCTGCCAGGCTTCTCCGGGAGCGGCCTGGGCTACAACTCGGTTCAGAGGTGAGGCCTCAAAGGCCGACTCGCTGTAGGGGACTCCGGTGCGCGCTACCGCATCCATGGCGGTACCGGGCCCGGATGGGCTGTCGTGGTAAAAATCGTATTGTTCCCGCAGAGCATTAATTCGGTAGCTGCCTAGGTTGTTAGTGGAATTTGCCGCCGTGTAGGGCAAGTACAACTTAGGTTGCCGCCCCAACGCGTCATAGGTCACGGGCTGCACAATGTCACGGCGCTGGGGCGACTCCTGCCGCAGCACCATCTGCATTGGTCGCGCCAAACCATCTAGGTATTCAGTCTTGATTTGGACCGAATCGACACGGGCAGTGGTCAAATCCCGTGGCGTCCGTATTGCGACGCGGGCCTGGTAGGTGCGTACATAATTCAAATACAGGGAATCCGACTGACCACTAAAGAGGCTAGGGGCTAACAGGCCGGTCAGTGGTGCGTCCTTTTCCGCATCCACCGGTAGATTTTCGGCTAAGGGCTGATAGGGTAGAATGGCCAGGTATTGCGGGCGGGTATAGAGCGAATAGTAGTGCCCCCAGGAGGTGACCAAGTCGTTCCAAACCCGAATACGATACATACCACCTTGGGCCGTAGAGAGGTGGGGTATAAGCAATGTGGTGTCGGTGGCGCCGGGAATCTCAACCCAAGTGCTACCAATCTGCCGCTCCCACTGATAGTGGTTGCGGGTGCCGGCCATACTTCTATGGAGAACTTTCGTGGTTCCGGGTAGGCCGGCGAGAGTGTCGGCTGGTAGGCTTTGCTGATTACTGTACTCGAATTGAGCAGACCAAGGCTGGCCCACATCCCGGAAGTTTGGCTCCAGGGAGCCAAAATCCAGAAAGTTGTCTTGTACGCGTAAATAACCGGGAATATTGACTTGTCCAGCCCAGGAGGGAATTGCGGTTAGCGCATTATGGTCGACAACCAGATGGCTGAGCTGCGGGAGAGCCGCTAGCTCTACCGGCAGCTTACCCCGCAGTTGGTTGTGGCTCAAATCAAGCTGCGTTAGAAATTGGCAGCGACCTAGTTCGGCGGGAATGTAGCCACTGAGTTGGTTATTGTCTAGGTAGCAATAAGTCAGGTTTTCAAGTAGGCCTATTGAATTCGGTACACGGCCGGATAGCTGGTTTTGTCGTAGGCTCAAGAGGGAGAGAGTCGTCATCCGACCTATTTCATCGGGAATGGAGCCGCTAAGCTGGTTGTCGCCTAACAGGAGGTGGCTGAGCGGTAGCGCTGTCAGCCCAACGGGGATAGAACCTGTAAGCTGATTAGAGTTAAGATTGAGCCCTACAAGATCATGGCAATAGCTCAGTTCACGTGGCACGCTCCCGGAAAAGTGGCAGGCATTTAATTCTAAAAGGAATAATTCGCTTTGCCCCAAAGCAGCTGGAATAGGTCCGCCCAAGTCCTTATTGCCACTTAGAATCAAGTAGTGCAGCTTGGTAAGCTGACCCAAACAGGCGGGCAAGGAGCCAGCCAAACCATTAGCAGGCAAGCGTAGGCTTACAATGTCACCATTGCCTACCTGAACCCCATGCCAAGTACTAGCCGCCGCCAGCGTGGTTCCCGTGAGCCACTGGTCATGACGGTCCCAGCCCGGACCGTTGGTGGCGTAATAAAACTGGCGAAGCACTCGTAATTCGGTGCTGTCGGCTACCTCTCCCTCGTAGGGAGTGGCTTGGGCTAATGCGTGCTCAACGCCCATAGTCAGGCTGAGCAAGGTTAGCAGAAAAACGAAAGTAAAAGGTATACGCATACAGGCCACAGATTAAAAGGAGGCGATAAAACCGAAAAAGAAGGGGCTGAATAGCTACGGCCGGGCGTAGTGATACTCTTGCTGCGTCAGGATATTGCCTTGCTCGTCCCGAACGCGCTGCAGGCGACCCAAGGCATCGTACTCGTAGCTGGCAGTGCGGCCGTTGACATCGGTTTGGGAGGTCATTCCCGTGAGCGGGTCGTGAGTGTATGTCGTGAGTTGAGATCCTACAGGGTGTAGCCGAAGCTCATCCAGGCGTGTCGTTGGCGTGCCAGATACTGCTACCCGGTTGCGCTCTGCCATCATTTTCAGGATTCCAGAATACTGTTGGAAACCACTGGGGTCGAGAGGCCCTACTGGGCTGACGGCATTGGGCACTATCAGGCTGTTGAGGTAAATGTCGGGTTTGGCGGTGGCCCAACAAGAGAACTGATACTCGCCGGCCGGCAGCGAATCACAGGCCACAGGGCTGAGCAAGGGGTAACACTGCTGACCGGTGTGGCCGCCCGGCGTCGGGTTGGTGAGAGGATGCCGCCAGCGGCTGGGGCAGTTTGGTTCAAAACTGGTATAGGCCAGCTGGTTGTACTCGGCATTCAGAGCCCGGGCAATGGGCTGCGTGGCTGAATAGCCCCACAAGAAGCTTTGCGGGCCAGCCCGGTAGTGCCGCGCCTGCAGAATATTACCTAGCCCATCAAACAACTCATAGCCTAGGGTGGGGCGGTAGCGCGAGTCCTGCAGGAAGCTACCGTCGCTGATAGCAGATGCCGTAAACTGTGCCGCTGGAATCGGGCTGGCCGGCTGCAACACAAAATCGTGGGTGGGCAAGATGCCGCGGTACTGCGCTATTCTTCCGCCCAGCAAGTAGTTGCTGCCCTGTTTGGTCAGCCACTGCTGCTGCTCAACGATATTGGTTAGGATATGGCGTCGGGCAAGCGTGGTGAGCCCGAAGGCTACGGCGCTTGAAGCCGCGGCCGTGTCGTAATCCAGGGCGTAGCGCTGTTGGAGAGTGAGTGTGTCGCCGGCGCTGGTCAGGGTTTGGGTGCGCGTCAGCTGGGCGTGAGTGGGGTTATCGTATTTATAAAAGGTCCTGACTACCCGATACTTCGTACTATCAGAAGGGTTGTAGGCATATTCATCTTTCTGGTATAAATAGCTCCAAGTGGATAGATACTTAAATGACTGAATAACAAATTCGGAAGGAACTACCGTGGGAATTCTGGCACCGGGGAGAAAAAACTCGGGTCGTAGAATAACGATATTAAGGCCCACGGCGTGGGTTTCATTCGGCCGGTTTGGCAAGGTAAAGTTGCTACAGTCCTCGCACTGCCCCCGGCCCGGTGGGGTATAGTTGTGGTAGTAGTGACTGACCGTCCGGGCCAGGGGCTGATAGACGGCCGCACCAGTCTTACGGCTATACTGCGTCACCTGTAGTGGGAGCCCGCGCTGCCAGTCGAAGCTGGTGGCCGGTGTAAAGGGGAAGCCATGACCGTACGGTGCCTCGTCTTCCTTCCAGGAGAAAGTGTGGTGCGTCAGGCCATGCTCGCCGGTCTTGTCTTTAAACACCAGCACGGAGGTGTAAGCTACGTTGCCACCCTGAATGTTGCCCAGGGGCTCAATGCTGTTCGACGACTGGGCAATGTAGCGGCACTCCCCTTCAACGGCTGTTTGATTCAGATTGGAATAGCGGTTCTCAGTCGTGTAGTACGAGTACGACGGCAGGGACTGAATGCGGCCACTGGACTGAGTAGAGTCCTGCAAGGGGCTGTAGCGGTAGTATTGCCGCAGGGGCTCCGGGTCATTTTTGCTGGCGAAGCTGCGGATTTCCCGGATGCGTAGGCCCCCGGCTAAGCGGGTGGTGTCCGGGGTTTGTTTGGTAACCACTTCCGTCCACATCAGGCGGAAATAGTCATCGGGACAGTAGCCATAAGTGGTAGCCGTCAGGGTGTACTCGCCCGGCGCTAGCTCCAACTTCTCCGTAAAGTCTACCTTTGGATCAGTAGTGCCACCAAAGGTTCTGCGAAAATTATCCGGCCCTTGCAGTTCCACCCGAAACTGCGGGGTGACTTGGGGTGTGCGGAAGCCGCAACCCGTACGCAGAATAGCCTGGGTAGAATAGGGTTGAATGTTGTGGGGCACGGTGAAGGTTATCGTCGTATCCTTGCGGTCATTCGGACCCGGCGTTAAGTCACTGTCGCGGCCCGCGAAAATCGAAATGGGCTGTTGCTTAATTTCGTAGCTGGTGGTACCGGCGGCGTGGCGGTACGTGTTGGGCTCAAACTCGTACTCCGTCCAGCCCCCGGTAGGATAGCGCAACGATTGAATAATGCCCGTTTGCATCATTTCTACGTGGGGCTCCCGGTCGCCGCCGGTATAGAAGCCTTTGCTCAGGTCCTTCGGGAGCAAGGTGCCAGTTTGGTTGTTGAAGTAGCCCCAGTGGTCCTGGGCCTGGCTCAGGCGGGAAGGAAACGGCAGGTCCTCCCGGTATTTGATAACGTAGCTGGGCTTCCCGCTTTCGGTGACGCTGGCCAGCTTGAGGCGGCATTTCGGCGGACCTTCGACGAAAGTGGCCCGGTCGCAGTCGGAACGAGCTTCGGGGATGTTGAAATACCCAAAACCTAGATCAAAACGCTGAATGGTGCTGCCCTTATGCACCAGAATCTGCTTGAGTGCCTTGGTGCGGGGCAGGTCGGTTCGGTCGCAGGAGCTGTAGCGAAATTCTACAAAGTCGCCACGGCTGGAGCGAATGGCGCTCAGGCGCAGGCCCTGGACCCGGGTCAGGTTTTCGGTATGTGTTTCTACCTTATCGGCGCAGCCCAGCGTGGAGCCCGAGGTGCGGTAGCGGGTATAGCTGCCTAAGCTATTGTAGCCGTAGGTGAGCGTGTCGTAAGAGAGCGTAATACTTTCGTGGGTGGGTGTCTCGACCCGCGACAGATAGAATACCGTGGAGCGGGGCGCATAGTCATCTTGAGGTGATGAATGGCCGCCGTACCGGATAATGTAGGTGGTAGCTATTTCCTGCTTTTGGAAAAAGAACTGGTTGCCTTTCTCATCCACGATGGTGTAGCCATTGCCCCGTTCAATGGCAACGGGCTCGTACGGTACGGGATGCGCCTTGCCTTCCTGGGTGTGGAAAAACTTGCCGCTTCGGCCGCACATGCTGTAGTAGTACAAATCAGGCTGGGTGTCGAAGCTGGACGTGTACACGTAGGCTGGAGTCCCCGCCGGCGACGTACCAGTAGCCCGCATGCAGTACAGGTAGTCGTTGCTGGTATACAAGGGGCTCAGAGGCCGGTCGTGCGGAACGGGCCAGGCCCCGTTAGCGTAGCCCGTTGGCGCAAAATCATCCTTGCCCAGGACCGTCGAGGAAATACTGCCGCCCGCTTGCAACGCCCAGCCCAGGCCCACGGAGCTGGCTATTTCCGAAACCCGTACCCCGCCGGCGTGATAATTCAGGCTGATGGGCAGCGTCAGGCCCCGTAGCTGCACGTCGTAGATAGGAATTGTGATGCTGGGAACACCGGAGTATAGGCTTACCGGGATTTCGGCAAACTTGCCGAGCGCCGCTGCTTCAGGCGGCGGGGGCGTACCGGCACTGAGTCGCTCCGTCATTTGGGCTAACGCCGGGTGCTCGAAGACAGCAAGCAAGAGAAGAAGGAGCCAAAAAGGTCTGGCTGTGAATCGGTTGCGGTAGAAATGTGTGCTCATAAGATGCTGTAGTAAGGACAAACTGATTTGGCCTAAGGCTTATGCCAGAGGAATAGCTGCAGGTAGGTAAAGCGGGAGGGAGCAGGTACGACGCACGAATCGTCGCGGGGCCCGGCTGGCCAGGCCGGGGGGATAGGGTATGATTATTTATCTGCTGCCTCAACAGCTGAGCAGATAAAGGAAGGGCGATAGAAAAGGCCTTGGTGCAGCAGACCTTTTCAAATAAAACACCTAGCAGTAGCGGGCTAACACTTGCATAGGGGTAGGGGGATAAGCATATTTGTTAAGAGTAATGGATACAATTTTATTCTTAATTTGAATAGTATCCAAATTTTCAATTCTTTTTTTGAATAAATTTTAATGGACTGGATTCCGGCCAAGCTGCGCACTATTCGTCAGGAGTTCAACATGACGCAGCTAGAGTTGGCCCAAGCCAGCGGATTATCCCAGCGCGACATCAGCCAACTGGAGAACGGACGCAAGGAAGGACTGCCCAAAGAGTTTATTCATTTTCTGCATAATCGGGGTGTCGACCTGAATTGGCTCTTCACGGACCCGGAGGCCGCAGAGGTCACTACTACGGTGGCGGGGGGAAAGCCGAAAAAATATCTGACCCAGGAGCCTTCGGTAGCGCTGGCCGCCGAAGAGCCGGCCGGCTACGGCCTGAGCCGCCCAAGTCGCCCGGCCGCCGAAGCTGGGGCCACGCTGCGGCTGGTGGCCCGGGAGCAGCTGGCCGAGTACCCGCGGCGCTGCTCCGAGCAGGTCTTTCAGCAGCAGCTACCGGTCTGGAGTTTACCCTTACCGCAAGTACAGCAGGGCCTGTTTCGGGCGTTTCAACTACCCGACGCGGCGCTGGAACCCGCTTTTGCTTCGCTCGACTGGGTTATTGCCCAGGCCGAAGCTCCTGATGCCGCGCTGCCAAGCGGGGCCCTGTACGTGGTAGTCACCCGGCAGCAGGTGTGGGTGCAGTACGTGTTTGTCGTGGCTGAGCAGCCCGGGCAGCTAGAGCTACGAGCCGCGCCTGATGCTGCCCCGACGGTTCTAGTACCCCAGGCTGCAGTGCTTGAGCTGTGGCGGGTAACGGGCCGGTTGAGCTTTCAGCTGCCCCCGGCGGCGCCCAAAGCCACTACCGTAGAAGCCAGCCTGCAGGACCTGCTCAATCGGGTGCAGCGCCTGGAGCAGGGCCGCTAGGGGGCTAGCTGTTCTGTCTTAACTTACCGGACAGAGCGCCAAACCAACTCCGGACCGGTATTTCCGGATGGGTCTGTCTTCTTCGTCGGAGGGCGGCGTTTTGTGCTTCCCGCCCGATTTCTATTTCCATTGCTCCTTTTGCTTTGTCAACGCATGAAGCTGCCGCCGATTCTGCTCTTTGTCAGTAGCTTGTTAACGGCAGACTACGTGCGGGCTCAGCCAACGGTAAAAAGCACGCCCTTGCACCGGTTCTTGCAGCAGCACTACGACAGCACCAGCATCTACCACAGCGGCTCGAGCTGGAACAACTCTCCCAACTATCTGATTCTGGCCAAGCACCAAAACCAGGTGGATTTTTTCACCTACACCAGCCCGTACCGGGGAATAAAAGGGCGATACTACCCCGGCCAGCTGGCCAGAAAGTTTGCCCGAGAAGACCACGCCTTCCGGGCCGCCGCTCCTGATACCAACCGCTACCTGCAGCCGCAGCCGGCACGCCCCGCTGCCCTGCAGCAAGCCTGGCAGCAGCTCGACGCCCGCCAGCTGTGGCGGGTGAAGGACGACCAGGAAACGATAAGCAAGCCCGGAACCTGCGTTGTGGAAGATGCCGACGACAACGTTTTCTACCTGATAGACCGGCGCACCATTCGAGTAGCTTCCTTTTACGCGCCCGATTTGCAGCAGTGCCTGGGTCCGGACTCGGGTCGGCGACACGCCCTGGCCGCCCGTAAGATTCTGCGCGCCCTGCTCACGAGCCGCCCGCAGTAGCCGTTTTGCGCGCTGCCGCGTACCTGCCTGTTAGACCTTTAGTTTGTAACCGCTATGCTTTATTTCCACGATACCCTGCTTCGCTACGGCTTTATCCAGCAGCGCCCTGGCTTTTATAAGCGCCCGACCAGCGCGGCCATCGGCGGCACCATGTTTTGCACCACGGGCGAAGACGGCCGGCCCCGCAAGATGCTGCTCTGGCAGCGGGGCCGCATCCTGGCGCAGGGCGACGTGGTGACCCTCGATGCCCTGGAGCAGGTGCTGCGGCGGGTGCTGGGCAATACGGTAGCCTGAGCCGGGAAATAATCCGCGTGATTGAATCATCTTGCCGATGGTGCCAGCCGGGCGTGCACGTAGGGCATCGGCCTGTAAAAATGGCCTCGTCGGCGGGCCGTATTCGAGTCAAAATACCTAGTTCCGGGTATTGCCGACCTCTGCAAAGGTGTGGACCTTTGACTACCTGAGTCGTCTTCGGCCACAGTTGTTTTTCTACACGTTTACCTTCTGATCTTTGAAAAAAACGGCTACCCTACTTCTGGGCCTTTGCACGCTGCTTGGCCAGGCTGCTTCGGCCCAAACCCTTCTTAAGGACATTATTCCGGGCGCCAATGGCGGCTACCCCAGCAGCTTTGCCGCCGCCTCGGGCGGGCTGCTCTTTGCCGCCCAGGACCCTTCCCTCGTTTTTGGCGACAATCAACTATGGAAAACCGACGGCACCTCCGCCGGGACGACGCTGTTGAAAGCTTTCAAGGTTAATCCAAATGGAGAAGACCGTTTCGTAAGCATGGGCGGCAATGTCTACTTTTCGGCATATGAGGCTGCCACCGGCTGGGAGCTGTGGAAAAGCGACGGTACTGCTGCCGGCACTGTGCTAGTGAAAGATATCTGGCCGGGCGGCGGCAGCGCGGCGAGTAGCACTCCCAGCAATCTGGTGGTGATGAACAACAGCCTGTATTTCTATGCCGCGGATGGCGTCAGTGGCCGGGAACTTTGGGCGTCGGATGGCACGGCGGGGGGCACGCGCCTGGTAAAGGATATCCGACCGGGCAGTCTGCCCGCGCTTACGGCTACCCACCTCGATGACATAGCCGTCGTGGGCAATACCCTGTACTTCAATGCCCAGGATGGGGCGGGCGGCAACGAGCTGTGGAAAAGCGACGGCACCGCCGCCGGTACCGTGCTGGTCAAAGACCTGCGGGCCGGTAACAATACGGGCAGCAATCCTCACCACCTGGCGGCGTGCAACGGCAAAGTCTTTTTTACGGCCGACGACGGAACTGTAGGAGAAGAGCTCTTCGTCAGTGATGGCACGGTAGGCGGGACCGGACTAATAAAAGACATTGCTGTTGGTGGGAATGCTTATCCGAGCGGTATGACGGCCTTAGGCAATACGCTGTATTTCACAGCGTACACCCAAACCGAAGGCTCGGAGCTGTGGAGAACGGATGGTTCCGCGGCCGGCACCATGCTGGTGAAAGATCTTAGGTCCGGAACGGGCAGTGCATTCGGGATTGTCGGGTCGTCTAATCCGGAAATGATGCCTTACAAGGGCAGCTTGTATTTTGCCGCCTTTGACGGAGTAGACTATCGACTCTACAAAACCGATGGTACCGCTGCGGGTACGGTGCTGATGACTCCCAGCACTAAATACAATGAGTTTGACTACATCGGAGCCTTTAGCGTGGTAGACGATTACCTTCTCTTTAGCGCCGGCAGCCAGTATGATCAGACGGTTGGCGTCGAGCTGTGGCGTAGCGACGGGACCGTAGCCGGTACGACTCGCTTTAAAGATCTGAACACGGGTCGGGGAAGCTCCTATCCCTCCCGGATGGTACCCTACAATGGCGCCTGGTACTTTGCTGCCGCCGATGACGCCCATGGTGCTGAGCTCTGGCGCTATGCTGGCACATCTAGTAGCGTGGCCGCCTCGCAGCAGCAGTTGGCCACCGCCTGGCCCAATCCCGTGACGGACCGGCTCTACCTGACGAAGCGCCTGCCGCAGCAAGCAGCCCTGACCTACGAGGTGCGCAATGCCATTGGGCAGGTAGTAGCCCAGGGCACCATGGGCGCAGCCACAAGTATTGGGGTTAGCCACTTGCCGGCCGGGGTATATTTCCTGCACTTGCAGGCGGCCGCCGGGCAGCAGACGGTAAAGTTTATGAAGCACTAAAGAAGCAGCTGCCCAGCTTTGCTCAGGCTGCACAATGTGCCCGTTGGCTTCGGCTGGCGGGCACATTGCTGTATATGGGTCGTCCGGGTGCAGGCTGCTTCCCACGGGGCGAATGACGCGTTGGGGCACTACTGACGGCCCGGTAGGCCCACTGCCGGGCCGCCGGGCTAACGAAACTTGCCGGCGAGTACCCGCCGCCGGCCCCAGCTTTTCAGGAACACGTGGTAGCGGTGCGAATCAGGGCTGGCTACTTCTACCCAACTGCTCCGGTGCCCGGGGCGGCTAACGCGGAGCTTGGTTGATCCGGCAACGGCCGAAGCCGGGACTTCCAGGTAAAAATGCCCCAGGGCATTCGTCGTCGCCTTAAGCTCCGGCATGTCCACTACGACAACTCGGGCCTTGCCCAGGGGCAGACCCCACCTGTTGTGAACCGAGCCGCGCAAGATTACCCGCCCCCCGGGAGCGGCCATTTCCTCGGCCTGCTGCTGCCGGGCTTCCTGCTGGGCCAGCTCGTCGGGAGCCGTATAGGTGTAGGGGGTAAACCGGGCGGCCGCTTCGGGCCGCGGAATGTCGGCTACTTCCTGATTAACTTTTTGAGCCCGGCTTTCCAGGGCCGTAACTTCGCGCAGGCCCAGTACGGTAGCGGCCGCGGCTAGCCAGGTGCGCCAGCGCGGAGTAGCCTCCGGGGCCCGCCGCA
This sequence comes from Hymenobacter chitinivorans DSM 11115, assembly GCF_002797555.1. Lineage (NCBI taxonomy): Bacteria > Pseudomonadati > Bacteroidota > Cytophagia > Cytophagales > Hymenobacteraceae > Hymenobacter > Hymenobacter chitinivorans. The sequence continues at coordinate 145,719 of NZ_PGFA01000004.1, forward strand.
GTTCCCGGTCGAGCTGCTCTTCCGTGAAACGCCCGCAGGATACGGCCGGGTTATGCCGCAGAAACCGCAGGATTTCCGCATCGGTCATCTGAGTGAAGTCGGTGACTGTCTCGCGGCAGGCGGCGCAGTGCCGGCCGTTGGGCACTGGCGTCATCTGCTGCCACAATTCGGCGCAGGGTTTGGCAATAGTGAGCGTGGTAGCGGTGCGGGGCATAGGCAGCGGGATGAAGCGACAAAATAGCTGGTTACAAATGAATTCCGGCTACGGGCGGCTCCGGCTTCTGCGGGCTTCCTGGCGCAGGCGGCGGGCCCGCTCCTTACCAAAGATGTCTTCGGCGCTACACTCGACCCCAACCGGCGACGACTCGCACACCATAATGTGGATTGGGCCCGCTGCGAAAAGATTTACGGCTTTGCGGTACTGCCCGCAGTTAGGGTGCGTGAGCAGGAGCTCGTCTTTAGTAATCCGGCCGGCGCGGCGGAGCGGAATAGCAAAGAAAAACTCGCCGTTGGAGTCGGTTTGGGCGGCCAGCCCGAGGCGACGGAACGCAAGGTGTAGCCCGGGCTGCTGCTCGCCGGTAGCGGTGTGCACGGTGCCCCGGAGGTAAAGGGAATCGGGGGGCACAGGAGCAGGGTGCGCGGTAATAGCTGCCGCTGGCTCGGCGGCCCCGCCGGGCAAGGGCGGTTCAGTAAGCAGCATCGTGGCCACCAAGCTTGCAAATCGGCACACGAAAAGCATCGGGAAGTGAAAAAGGCCGTTTGGCAGGATGATATTGGGGTGCTTTACTCGGAGTTAGGCCAGGTTACCGCTGCCGGCCCCCAATATATACTTGCTCTTGATAAGGCGCGGTAGGTCCGTTGCCCAAAGAGATGTTGTTCGTGATTTGAATACTGTCGCCCGGATACTGAATTCTTAAGTGATTAGAACGCCGGGACGGAGAATAATATAAATGACCAGGGCCATGAATGGTGCCGGCGGACTGCTCAAAAGAGCGGGCTCTCAAAATGTAACCAGAGCCGGCCAGCTGTAGTTCGGAACCCGAGCGAACGGCTGTGAGCGTTGCTGAGGGCAGAGGAGTGATTACCTGTTGCCCATCCGAATAAACGATACGGTAATATATTTTGCTGAAGAAGTAGGTTCCCCTATAGCGTTCGGCCAAAAGCACGGCCGTATCGGCCTGAACCAGAGTGAGCGTTCGGCTACATGTGGCGGCACCCTTGGGCCCAGTGGTATTCAAGGTAACAGTGTACGTGCCGGCTTTACGAAACGTATGGCTGGGGTTAGGCAGGGTAGCGGTACTGCCGTCGCCAAACTGCCAGGCATAGGTGGCAGCATCCGTGGCCTTACTGGTGAAGTCAATGGGGGTAAAGTTCTGAGTCGAGCCGCTGTAGCTGAACTCAACCGTGGGCGGCGGGGGCGGGGGCGTTGCCTCTTCATCCGACGACTGGCAGCCGGTCAGGCCCAGCGCTACCGTAAGGGTTACAAGAGAAGTGCTTTCACTGGAGCTGCAAGGTGTGGTATCAAAAAAAGGAGCAAGATGAATAGGCCAGTTCCGGCCGAACGAAGGCCGGAGATGCCACCGCCGAACGGTGGGAAGCAGGGCTGATAGGGAGGCGGGCTGTTGCCGGGCCTAAGATAGAAGATACTGGGGCGGGGCCAATGGACAAACGTTGTTTTGCAGCGGCATCGGTAACCCCGCCGCAATATTCTTTATCTTTTGGGCCTCAAACCCCCCGCTCCCTCACAACCCATAAATGAGTTCTTTCTCTAATCTGTTTCGCCGCAAGGATATCGGCGCCATTCTGCAAAACCCGCCCGCCGATGTGGAAGGCCACAGCCACGGCGGCCTGGAGCGTAACCTCTCGGTGCGCGACCTGACGGCCCTGGGCATTGCCGCCGTCATCGGGGCCGGCATCTTCAGCACTATCGGCAATGCCAGCCACGACGGCGGCCCGGCCGTGTCATTGCTGTTCGTCTTCACCGCCATTGCCTGCGCCTTCTCGGCCTTGTGCTACGCTCAGTTTGCCGCCACCATCCCCATCAGCGGCTCGGCCTACACCTACGCCTACGCCTCGTTTGGCGAGCTTACGGCCTGGATTATCGGCTGGGCCCTCATCATGGAATATGCCGTGGGCAACATCGTGGTGGCCATTTCCTGGTCCGACTACTTTACCGGGCTCATGGAGGGAATCGGGGTGCACATTCCGACTTACCTCACCATGGGCACCCAGAGCGCCTACAAGGGCTACCACGAAGTGCTGGACCTGATGCTGGCCGGCAAGCCCCTGGCCGACGTGGCCCCGGCCACCCTGGAAGCCTACAAAACCTGGAACTCAGCCCCCGTGCTCTTCGGCGACTTCCGCCTCGTCTGCGACCTGCCCGCCTTCCTGATTACGGTGCTCATTACGGCCGTGGTCTACGTGGGCATCAAGGAATCCAAGACGGCCTCTAACCTGCTGGTGCTGCTCAAGCTCATCGTGGTGGCCGTCGTTATTGCCGTGGGCGTGTTCTACGTGCAGCCGGCCAACTGGAGCCCGTTTGCCCCCAACGGCATCAGCGGCGTGCTCAAGGGCGTGTCGGCCGTGTTCTTCGCCTACATCGGCTTCGACGCCATCAGCACCACCGCCGAGGAGTGCAAAAACCCCCAGCGCGACTTGCCCCGGGCCATGATTTACGCCCTCATTATCTGCACCGTGCTCTACGTCATTATCACGCTGGTGCTTACCGGCATGGTCTCGTACAAGGAGCTGGGCGTGGGCGACCCGCTGGCCTTTGTGTTCCAGAAAGTAGGCCTGCCCCAGCTGGCGGGCGTGGTGGCCGTGAGTGCCATTTTCGCCATGGCCTCGGTGCTGCTCGTGTTCCAGATCGGCCAGCCCCGCATCTGGATGTCGATGAGCCGCGACGGGCTGCTGCCTCCCATCTTCGGCCGGGTGCACCCCAAGTTTCACACGCCTTCGTTCAGCACCATCGTCACGGGCTTCTTCGTGGGCGTACCGGCCTTGCTGCTCAACATGGACCTGGTCATTGACCTGACCTCCATCGGGACGCTGTTTGCCTTTGCCCTGGTGTGCGGCGGCATCCTGATTCTGGACCCCCACGGCACCTCCGAGGCCCGCTTCAAGGTGCCCTACATCAACGGCCAGTTTGTGCTGCCCGTGCTGATGGTCATCGGTATTGCGCTGCTGTTCGTCTACAACGGCGCGGCCGTCAGTGAAATGGGCCGGGTCGTGACCGGGGCCGGGGGCTACGAGGCCTTCCGCCACTACATCCCGATGCTGGTGTTCTTCGGCTTCTGCATCTACCTGACCATTGCCTCGGTGCGCCGCCGCCTTTCGCTGCTGCCCACGCTGGGCTTGCTCACCAACCTCTACCTGATGACCCAGCTGGGCATCAACAACTGGCTGCTGTTCTTCGGCTGGCTGGTACTCGGTTTGGCTTTGTACTTCAACTACGGCTACAAGCACAGCAAGCTGAACGCCAGCCCTGCGGCCAACAGCTAGCCGCCGGTGCTTCGCCAGGCGCTTCGCCTTATCCTGTCTGGACGCTGGATTCCGCCCGCCGCCCCCTCGCAGGGCCGGCCGCCGCGGCATCTGGCGTCCAGCCTGCGTTTGAAGCCGTGGTAAGGCGGCCCCAAGCCCTGCCCGTAGCCCCCGAAACGGCCGCTACAACTCCCGAAGTCTCGGCCGTAACGACCGAAGCAGTGAAATTAGCTACCGGATGCCTCTTCGGTTGCTACGGAAACCGCTTCGGGCGCTACGGATAATGCTTCAGGAGCTACCGCCGGTGCTTCGGACGCTGCCGTTGGGGCTTCGGTTGATACAGTTGGCGCTTCGGTTGCTACGGGTGCCGCTTCGGTTGCTAAGGATGAGGTTTCGGGCGCTGCCGCGGGGCCTACCGCCGGGGATGGCCGAGTTGGGGTGGCGGGTAGGATTTGTGTGCCCGGGCCAATAGCTTCGTTGCGGCCCAGCTGGGCGGCCCGCCCCGCCGCTTACCCCGCCGGGCGCTCTGCTCTTACACCCGGTATTTTCTCCGGCTTACCTGCTTATGTCAACTGAACCCCTCCCCGCCCCGGCCAGCCTGCTTTCCCGCCTCCACGCCTCCCGCGAAGAGCTGCTGGATCTGGGCCTGCGCAACCCGCTGCTCAACTTCCGGCCCTCCCCGGCCCGGGGTGTACTAGTGGTGCAGGAAGAGTCGGCGGCGGTGTACGAAGGACTGGTGCGCCAGGGCAAAACCATGTACTTTCTAGCCGCGCCCGAGGCAAAGTCTACAACGGGCAAGCCAGGGCAAACCGAACAAGTAGAGCCCCCGGAAGAACCAGCCGCAGCCACTACGGCCCCAGCCGCAGAAACTGCCGACAACCAAGCGCCGACGCTAGCCGAAGCCGAGCGCCAGCGCCTGCTCACCGATAATAAGCTGCAAACCGCCGAGCCGCTGGAGAAGCTCGAAAAGCGCCTGCTCAACACCTACTACACGGCCCGCACCAGCCTGGAAGAACAGGGCGTTAATATTCTGTATCTGGCGTTGGGCCAACTGACGTGGTACGAGGCCGACAGCAGCCCGGAAGCGCGGCAGGCCCCGCTGCTGCTGGTGCCGGTACTGTTGGAGCGGGGCACGGCCGCCGAGCGGTTTAAGCTGCGCCACACCGGGGCCGAAGTGGAGGGCAACCTGAGTTTGCAAGCCAAGCTGCGCACCAGCTTCGGGCTGGGTCTGCCCCTGCCCGAGGCCGAGGATGAGCTGCGCGTAGCCGAGTATTTCGCGGCCGTAGCCCAGGCTGTGGCCGGGGTGCCGCGCTGGCAGGTGCAGCCCGACGCCATAGCCCTGGGCTTCTTTTCCTTCGGCAAGTTCCTGCTCTACCGCGACCTGGACCCCAGCACCTGGCCCGCCGCGGGCGGCCTGCTGGAGCACCCCGCCATTGCCGCCCTGCTCGGCCCCGACACCGGCTTCCAGGATGCCGCGCCCACCCTCGACGACTCGGCTTTTCTGGACACCGAAAGCCAAGCCCACGCGCTGCACCAGGTGCTGGATGCCGACTCCTCGCAGCTGCTGGCGCTGCTGGCCGTGCAGGAAGGCCGCAACCTGGTGATTCAGGGTCCGCCCGGCACGGGCAAGTCCCAGACCATTGCCAACCTGCTGGCCGAGGCCATTGGGGCGGGCAAAAAGGTGCTGTTTGTGGCCGAGAAAATGGCGGCCCTGGAAGTGGTGCAGCGCCGCCTCGAAAACCTGGGTCTGGGCGCGGCCTGCCTGGAGCTGCACAGCCACAAAGCCAACAAGAAAGCTCTGCTCGACGAGCTGCGCCACACGCTCAGCCTGGGCCGCCCGGCCGCCGCCCCCGACCTGGCCGACCAGATGGCCCAGCTGCCCCGCTACCGCACCGCTCTGAACGACTACGCTCTGGCCGTCAATGCCCCCATTGGCCGTAGCCGCCGCACCGCCCAGCAAGTGGTGGGCGAGTTGCTGCGCCTGCGGGAAGAGTCGGGGGCGGTAGAGCTGCCCCGCCTGGCTTTTGCCCGCTTGCCCGAGTGGACCGATGCCGATGCTACCCAGGCCGAAACCCAGGCGCGACGCGTGCAGGCCGTTTTGCAGAAGATTGGCCGACCCAAAAACCTGCTCTTCTGGGGGAGTGAGCTGTTCGTCCTGCTGCCCGCCGACCAGCAGGCCCTGACGCGGCAGCTGCGGGAAGCCGCGGCGGCCGTAGCCGATTTGCAGGCGGCGGCTCAAACCCTGGCGCAGCGCCTGGGCCTGCCGGCTCCCGCCGCCCGCGCCGCGGCCGAAGCCCTGCTGCCCGCCGCCCGCCACGCCCAGCTGGCCCCGCCGCTGCCCGGAGTAGCCGTGGCCGACGCCAGCTGGGTGCAGCGTGCCACGCAACTCAACGAAGTGCTGGGGGCCGGGGCCCGCTATACGGCCTTGCACCAGCAGCACGACGCGGCCCTGCTGCCCGAGGCCTGGAACCAGGAGCTGCTGGTGGAGCGGGCCGCCCTGCTGAGCTACGGCGACAAATGGTGGAACTTCCTCAGCTCTGACTTTCGGCAGGCCAAAAAGCGCCTGCAAAGCCTGTGGCGCGGCCCCTTGCCCACCGAGCCGGTGGCCGTGCTGCCCGTGCTGGATGCCATTCACGAAGCCCGCCGCCACGCCCAAATGGTGCAGGAGGCGGGTTCCTGGGCGGAACCGTTGTTTGGGTCCGCCTGGCAAAATCTGCGCTCCGACTGGCCCGCGTTGCGCAAAGCCGCCGACTACCTGACCCAGACGCACCAGCGCATTGCCCAGCGCCAACTGCCCGCCGAGCTGCTGCAGTATTTGGCCCAGGCCCCTAATCCGGCGACGGTTGCGGCTCCACTAGCGGCGCTGGAAACGGCTCTGGCTCAGCACCGGGCGGCTCTGCAGGCCGTGGCTCAGGCCTTGCAGCTCAACGAAGCCCGCCGCTTTGGTCCCGAGGGCCGGCTGGAGTTTCAGCCTTTTGCCGCCCAGCACGCCACGCTCAGCGCTTGGCTCGCCGACGTGCCCGCCCTGCGCCTGACCACCGAATGGAACAACGTGGCCGCGGCCGTAACAGCCGACAACCTGCCCGAGCTGCTGACGCTGGCCGAAACCTGGGAGCCGGCCGCCCAGCACCTGGCCGCGGCCGTGCGCCAGACCTGGCTGGAGTTTTTGCAGAAGCAGGCCTACAGTCAATTTCCGGCGTTGCGGCAGTTTGAGCGGGCTAGCCACGAGCAAACCGCCGCCCATTTCCGCGAGGCCGACGAAGACTCGCTCTATCACAACCGGGTGCGGGCCATGCAGCAGCATTTCAGCCAGTTGCCCAACGCCCAGGCCAGCGGGCAGATGCTGCTGCTGCGCAACGAGTTTGCCAAGAAAACCCGCCACTTGCCCCTGCGCAAGCTCATGCAGCAGGCCGGCCGTGCCATCCAGGCCATCAAGCCGGTGTTTATGATGTCGCCGCTGTCGGTGGCCAGCTACCTGCCCCCGGGTGCCGCCGAATTCGACCTGGTCGTCTTCGACGAAGCCTCACAGGTGAAGCCCGTCGATGCCCTGGGCGCCATTGCCCGCGGCCGGCAGCTGGTGGTGGTCGGCGACTCGAAGCAGCTGCCGCCCACTTCCTTCTTCGATTCCCTGACCGGGGCGGGGGAGGAGGCCGACGAGGAAAACGTGACGGCCGACATCCAAAGCATTCTGGAGCTGTGCAAAGCCCGGCAAATGCCCGAGCGGATGCTGCGCTGGCACTACCGCAGCCAGCACGAATCGTTGATTGCGCCGTCCAATCACCTGTTTTACGACGACAAGCTGGTCAGCTTTCCCAGTCCGGGCGGGCAGGGGCCGCTGGGCTTGGTTTACCATCATTTGCCCGATACGCACTATGAGCGGGGTACTACCCGCACCAACCCGCTGGAAGCTGCCGCCGTGGCCCAGGCCGTGCTGCACCACGCCCGCACCACGCCCACGCTCACCCTGGGCGTGGTGGCCTTCAGCCAGGTCCAGCGTCAGGCCATTGAGGATGCCCTGGAAAAGCTGCGCCGCCAGCAGCCTGAGACGGAAGACTTTTTCAACCGCCATGCCCACGAGCCTTTCTTCGTGAAGAACCTCGAAAACGTGCAGGGCGACGAGCGGGACGTGATTCTGATCAGCCTCGGCTACGGCCGCACCCGGGAAGGCTACCTGAGCATGAGCTTCGGGCCCCTGAACGGCGAGGGTGGGGAGCGGCGCCTCAACGTGCTCATCACCCGGGCCAAGCAACGTTGCGAAGTCTTCACCAACCTCGCGGCCGACGACCTGGACCTGACTCGCACCACGGCCAAAGGCGTAGCGGCGCTCAAGACCTTTCTCAACTTTGCCCAGCACAGGGTGCTCAACCATAACCAGGAAAGCGGCCGGGCCCCGGAGTCGCCATTCGAGGAGGCCGTGTACCGCGCCCTCACGGCCCGGGGCTACACCGTGCGTCCCCAGGTCGGCTCCCAGGGGTTTTATATTGATCTGGCCATCGTTGACCCCGACCAGCCCGGCCGCTACGTGCTGGGTATCGAGTGCGACGGGGCCATGTACCACGCGGCCCGCTCGGCGCGCGACCGGGACCGGCTGCGCCAGCAGGTACTCGAAAACGTGGGCTGGCAGCTGCACCGCATTTGGAGCACCGACTGGTTTCGGGACCCGGCCGGCGAAACCGAGCGGACGGTGCAGGCCATTGAAAACGCCCGTCGTGGGACTGCTTCAAAGGAAGTAGAAGCGGAAGAACCCGCCGAAATCGAAGCACTGTTGGGAATAACCCGGGAAGACGCTCCTGCCGGCCCCGCGCCCCTGGCCGAGCCGTATCAGCTGACCCAGCTGCCCGCCGCCGCCCGGCAACTCGAAGTGCACCAGCACCCCATGGCCCGCCTGGCCGGCTGGGTGGCCCAGATTGTGGCCATCGAAAGCCCGGTTCACCTGGATGAGGTAACGCGCCGCATTGCCCTGGCCACCGGCGCCACCCAGGTCGGCGCCCGGATCCGCAAAAGCGTGGCGGCGGCCGTGCGGCTGGCCGTGAATCTGCGCCACATCCGGCTGGAAGGCGACTTCCTCTGGACCCCGACGATGACGGCGGCTACCGTGCCACTGCGGGACCGGAGCGCCCTGCCTGCCGTGTCGCGCAAGCCGGGCTTCGTGGCGCCCGAAGAGCTGGCCCGGGCCGTTCAAACTATTGTGCAGCACAGTTTTGCCCTGGAACGGCCGGCCGTGGTGCTGCCCGTGGCCCGGCTGCTAGGCTTTGCCCGCCCCGGTGAGGAAATGCGCCAGCTCATCGACGCGGCCGTGCAGCAGCTGCTGGAAGCCGGGGCCGTGCTGGAATCCAACGGGGTGCTGCAGCCCGTCGGCTAGCGCGGCTGGCGGCATGCCGGCCAACGCGTAACGATACGGCAGCAGGGCGCTGGCGGAAGTTGGGCCAAGGCTTTGATTCCCGGCCGCTCGGGTCTTGACTATTTCGGCTACCTTGATTCGATAAATGATAGTTATCAGATAGTTATCGGCCATGAACCCTGTTGCTAGCCTTATCACCGGTTCAAACTTACCGGCGGGCGAAACCCTGTTTGTTACGTTTCGGTTGGCGGGCTCGGTGTCTACGCGGGCTTTTCGGGCGCTGTATCAGGAGCGGCAGACGGCGCAGGACGCGGCCCGGCTGCTACCCGCCCCGGAGCTGCCGGCTGCCTTTCGCCGGGCCGAAAAACTCTTTTTCCTGGGTTTCGACGCCCTGCTCGATGCTGCCACGGTGGGGCCGGTATTTCTGGAAAAGGAGAAAATAGCCGACATCGTGGCTGCGGAGCTGCTACTACTCGAGGAGCTCGGGTTTCTGGTCGTGGCTTTTGTGCTGCTGCCCAACCACGTTCATGCCCTGCTTCACTTGCCGGCCGGTAGCGGGGTTTCCTTCTACAAAGCCTTGGAACTGCTCCAGCAGCGCACCGCCGCGCAGTGCCGCCGGCTGCTGCAGGCCACTCTGCCGCCCGAGGCCGACTTCTGGCAAACCGGCAGCTACGACTACCCCGTACATGATGCCACCGAGCTACGGCGCCTGCTGACCTACCTGCGCACCCACGCCACCCGTACCGGCCACGCCGGCCGCTGGCTCGACTGGCCCTACCGCTACGTGGCCCCCGCCTACGAGTAAGCCGCTGCCCTCTTCCTGACTCCAATGAAGCCTGTTTTTCACTTTGTTTATACCGGGCTTCTGTTTCTGCCGCTGCTGCTCGGCCTGCCTGCCGCGGCCCAGTCTCCCGCCGCCGACAGCGTCAGCACCGACCGGCTGCTGTTCTACACCTTCGCCAACGACGCCTTTTTCCGCACCGATTACTACTTCACCCAGGGCATGACCCTGAACGTGGTGCTGCCGGTGTTGCGCAAGTCGCCGGTCAACCGAATCCTGTTGCCCGCCCGCGCGGGGCAGGTGCAGCACTACGGCGTAAAGCTGTTCTACGACGGCTTCACGCCCCTGCGCATCCAGGACGATACCATCCGGCGCGGCGACCGGCCCTACGCATCCTACATCTACGCCACGCTCTACCGCACCGCCACCAACCCCGCCGCGAAGCGCCGCCTGACTTCGGGGCTCAACATCGGCTTCATCGGTCCGGCGGCCGGGGCCAAGGGCTTCCAGACCAAAGTCCACGAGCTGATTGATGCGCCCACGCCCCGGGGCTGGAACTACCAGATCCGCAACGACCTGGTATTAGGCTACGAAGCAGCACTGGAACAGCAGCTGCTGGCCGCGGGCAACGCCGTAGAGCTAATCGGGCAGGGGCAAGCCTCTCTGGGCACGCTCAACACGTTTGCCGGGGCCGGCCTGCTGCTGCGCGTGGGTAAAATGAATCCTTACTTTCAGAACCTGGGCCTGGCCTCACGGGCCAACCGGGTGGGGCTGCAACGGCTGCAGCTGTACGCCACCGGGCAGGCAGAGGCCCGGGTAGTGGGCTACAATGCCACGATGCAGGGTGGCCTGTTCAACCGCACCAGCCCCTACACCCTGGCCGCTGCCGATATCAAACGGGTGGTGGCCCAGGGTACGGCCAGTGTGGTGGCCGCCTACGGCGGCGTGAGCCTGCGCACTTCCGCCGTCTGGATTACGCCCGAGTTCAAAGGCAGCCGCCACCACGCCTGGGTGCAGTTTGGGCTGGGCGTGGCGTTGTAAACTGGTGAGCCTAGCCGGTTGTCAAGTCTTTACTTGGCCCGGTGAATAATGGCCACGCTGACCAGGATAATCACCATGCCCAGCAGGTGCCACAGGTTGAAGTCCTCCCCGTCCAGAAAGCCCCAGGCCAGGGCCATAATGGGCACGATGTACGTGTTGGAAGCCGCAAACAAAGCCGTCGACTGCTGGATAAGCTTGTTGAAGAGCACCATGGCCACGGCCGTGCTCATCGTGGCCAGCAGGGCAATGTAGCCGAAGGCCGTCCAGGCGCCGGGCACGTGCTGCAGCTTGTACAAAAACTGGGTGCCCACGAGCAGGTACACCACTGCCGGTCCGCCGATGTAGAGCAGCAGCAGACCCGTCACGGCCAGGGGCGGAATGCCGTGCAGCCGGTTCTTAATCACGTTCACGCTCACCCCGTAGCCCATGGTGGCCAGCACGATGTAGAGGCCGTACCAGGCGTTGCCTTCCCCAGTAGGCGTGGCCGCGCCCCCGCTGCCGCCCAGCAGCATCAGCACCACCGTGCCCACCAGCCCCAGCACGATGCCCAGTACCCGCAGCGGCGTGAGCTTCTGCCCGAAAAACAGCGCCCCGACCAGCAAGGTAAACACGGCCGTCAGGGCGTTGAGCACGCCGGCCAGGCCCGAAGCCAGCTTGGTTTCGGCGTAGGCAAACAGAAACGCCGGCACCAGGGTGCCCACCACGCCGCTTAGCACCAGCCACTTGACCCGGCCCCGCTCCAGCTGCGGCAGGTGCCGCACGGCGAAAGGCAGCAGAATCAGGGCCGCTACCGTGACGCGGGTGGCGCCCAGCTCCATGGCCGAAAACACCACCAGCCCCTTTTTCATCAGAATAAACGACGTGCCCCAGATAGTAGCCAGCGTGAAGAGCAGCACCCAGGCCGAAGCCGGCGTACGGTGGGGCGGGGGCGAGGCTACCGGCGTGGTTTCGGGAGCAACGGTAACGGCCGGGGCGGGAGAAGTAGTGGAAGGCATGCGGGGCGAAGTAAGCGGAAGGCTGCAAAGATAGCCGAACCAGTAGTGGCAGCCGGGGCGGCCCGGCTTTAGTCGTAGTAGTCGTACTGCCAGCGGGTGGCGCTCTGCACGTCGGGCGTCCGGAAAATAGTGTCGGGTCGGGAGTTGCTGGCCTCGGTGCGCTGCGCGAGGTAGCCACGTGCGTTGTAGCGGTAGGTGGTGCGCTCTTTCTTTATATCCGGCACTTGGTAGGCGTAGCGGGCCGGGCGGAAAAGACTGTCGGGCGGGTACTGCACTGCCAGGTTGGCTTCGGCGGCCAGGTAGAGCAGGCGGGTAGCGGTGTACTGCGTTTCCTGCCGCGGCTGCCCGTCAGGGCGGTAGCGGATTCGGATGATTCGCAGCCCGTATATGTTAGGCTGTTCGGGGCCAGTGCGCGGCGTATAGCGGTTTGCACCATCGTAGCGGGAAAGCTCCCGCACCTCGCTTAGCCAAAGGGAATTATCCGCTACCAGCCGCTTTTGCCCGTCGAAAGCTCTGGTGTCCAGACTGAGAAGATGACTCCCGCCCCGGCGCAGGTTGTAGCTTGCCCGGCGCGTCATGTTGCCGGCGGCATCGTAGTACATCGAGTCCAGCTCGACGGGTACTATCAAGTCGTCGTAGCGCAGCTTGGCTACCAGTCGGTGCTGCGCGTTGTACCAGTACCGGTAGCGGGTGCCCAAGGTGAACCGGTCGCAGCCTTCGCACCTGGGATCTACCTGCTCGGTGAAGTTGCCCTGCTCGTCGTAACTGTAGAAATTGGTGGCGTAAAAGCTGGCTGGATCGGTAGAATCGGCCGGTGCCTCGCCGTATTCCCGAAGCTTCTGGCCCCGGTCGTTCCACACGGCGTGGTGGGTGTAGTACCACTTGCCATCCTGATAAAACCGCGTGGCAATTACGCGGCCCAGCGCATCCTTCACGGCCTTTATGCGGGGCAAGACCGTAGACTGATTGGCTTCGGCCTGGGGCCGCGGACTGTCGGCGGAGTAGATGGGGGTACCCGAGCGCGCAAACCGGTTGACGGTCCGGTAGCGCACCCGCCGGCCGTCCTCCTCGTCGTGGTAGTCGGAGACTACGCGCACGGCCCGCAGGTGGGCGCGCCGCACCGCGGCCGAGTCCTCGAAGCTGGGTTGCTGGGCCGCCGCCGTTAGGCCAACCAGCAGAAGGGTGAGGAAGAAACACGCGCGCATATAACCTTGAAACGGTGCTTCCACCAGCCAGACGGACAAGAACGAAATCCAGGAATCTACCCGACCAGCACCGGCTCGGCGGCCGAAATTTCGGCCAGAATAGCGTGCACCTCGTCCACCGAGTAGGTGTCGACCAGGCGCATACGCCACTGCTTGGCGCCTTCCAGGCCGCGGAAGTACTGGGCGTAGTGGCGGCGCATTTCCAGAATGCCGGACCGCTCACCCTTCCACTCGATGCTCTTCTCGAAGTGCATGCGGCACATGGCCACCCGCTCCTCCACCGTGGGCGGGGCCAGCTTTTCGCCGGTGGCCACGAAGTGCTTGATTTCCCGGAAAATCCAGGGGTAGCCGATGCTGGCCCGGCCAATCATGATACCGTCCACGCCGTAGCGGTTTTTGTACTCCAGCGCTTTTTCGGGCGAGTCGATGTCGCCGTTGCCAAAAATGGGAATCTTGATGCGGGGGTTTTCCTTGATTTTGGCAATCAGGCGCCAGTCGGCATCACCCTTGTACATCTGCACCCGGGTGCGGCCGTGCACGGTGAGGGCTTCGATGCCGATATCCTGAAGCCGCTCGGCCACTTCCTCCACGTTCAGGGTATTCTCGTCCCAGCCCAGGCGGGTTTTCACCGTCACGGGCAGGTGAGTGGCTTTTACGACGGCCGAGGTCATCTGCACCATCTTCGGAATGTCGCGCAGCAGAGCGGCGCCGGCGCCCCGGCAGGCCACCTGCTTCACGGGGCAGCCGTAGTTGATGTCAATCAAATCGGGGCCGGCCAGGGTGCTGATGCGGGCACACTCGCCCATCGTGTCCACGTCGGAGCCGAAGAGCTGGATGCCGATGGGCCGCTCGTAGTCGAACACGTCGAGCTTCTTGCGGCTTTTGGCCGCGTCCCGGATCAGGCCTTCCGAGGAAATAAACTCGGTATACATCAAATCGGCGCCGTTGGCTTTGCACACGGCCCGGAACGGCGGGTCCGACACGTCCTCCATGGGGGCGAGTAGCAACGGGAAATCAGGCAGGGCAAGGTCGCGGATGTGTACCACAGAGAAAGGCTATTACAGGAATTTGCGCAAATTTACGACTCTTCCAAGTTTCCGTAACCGCCTGCCCCCTATGAAAGGTTTCGTGTCCAGCCGCTTGCACCCTTTTGCCAACCTGCTGCTGCTCGTGGGCCTGGCGCTGGCCACGCTCTGCATTGCCGGCTTCGTGACGGTGGTGTGCAGCTACCTGTTCTTCGGCGTGGGCCTGCTGGAAGTTGGCAACGTGACCCAGCACCCGCAAAGCCACCCCCAGGGCTGGGGCCTGCTGATGCTCACCCAGGGCCTGACGCTGTTTATCATGCTGGCCGGCGCGGCCCTGGCCTTGGTCAAGCTCACGGGCCGCTCGGCGCGCGAGTATTTTGCCCCCCGCCGGCCCGTACCCATCATCTGGGTGGTGGCCGCCATGGGCCTGATTATTCTCAGCCTGCCCTTTATGGCCTCCCTCATTGAGTGGAATGCCAACGTGCACGTGCCCGGCTTTTTGCAGCGCTTCACCTGGCTTACCGACTTCGGCACCTGGGCCCGGGCCAAGGAAGAGGAGCTCAAAGATCTGACCGCCTACCTCACCCGCTTCAACTCGCCCCAGCGCCTGCTCGTGGGCTTGGTCGTCATTGCCGTAGTGCCCGCCATCAGCGAGGAGCTGTTTTTCCGGGGGGTATTGCAGCGCAATCTGGTGGAATGGTTTAAGTCGCGGCACGTGGGGGTGTTTCTGGCCGCTGCCATTTTCAGCGCCATTCACATGCAGTTCCTGGGCTTCGTGCCGCGCTTCGTGCTGGGTCTGATTCTGGGCTATTTGTACGAGTGGAGCGGCAATATCCTGGTGCCCATGGCGGCCCACTTCACCCAGAACGCCTTCCAGCTCGTGCTGCTCTACCTGCAGCAGCGGGAGTGGACCGCGCCCGATTTCAACCCCGACTCCACCGAAACCATGCCCTGGTACCTGGTGCTGCTCTCGGTGCTCTTCACCGGGGCGGTGCTCTACTTCCTGCACCAGCGCAGCCAGCAGCCCGACGAGCCCACCGAGATGCACACGCTCAGTGCCGCCGGGGTGGCCGTGGTAGCCGCCGAAACTGCCCCCGCCGAAACCCGTACCCTCGGCAGTAAGGGCGTCGAGGCCGACGGTAAGTAAGCCCCCGTGCCCCGCCCAGTTTTTTCTCCCGTCCCGAATTCTCGCTTTCCGTTGTCAGAGCCCTCACCCTCGCCCGCTACCACCGCCCCCGAAGCTGCTCCTGCCGACGGTAAAAAGCCCATGTCCAACCTCGCCCAGCGCGTCATCTTCGGCGTCATCGGGGCCGTGCTGCTGCTGGGCAGCGTGTGGTTTAGCGCCTGGTCGTTTGCCTTATTCTTTGCCGCCGTGCAGGCCAAGATGCTGCTGGAGTTTTACCGCATGATGCGGGCCGGAGGCTACCAGCCCGCCAAATGGCTGGGGCTACTCGTGAGCTTATTGCTCTTCTTGGGGGCCAGTTGTATTGTGTTCGGTACCACCTATTTGGCGTCAACGGGAGATGTTCCGCATGTAGTTGGTGGAGAGGTCATCTTTCAAAGCCGGATGAATGCTGAGCTATACGGCGCGGGGCTGTGGTTGAGAAAACTGCTGCCGGCTGTATTGCTGCTGACACCTATCGTTCTGGTGGGAATAGAAATGCGCCGCTGGCCGAAGGTCGAGCAGCCATTCGTGAACGTGGGTACCACCTTGCTTGGGTTAGTATATGTGAGCCTGCCCATGACGTTGCTGAACGTAGTGGCAGATGGACCCAACGGCTACGATTACCGCCGCATCTTCGCCCTGCTCTTCCTGGTCTGGTGCTCCGATATCGGGGCCTACGCCGCCGGCAAAACCTTCGGCAAGCACAAGCTGGCCCCCAGCATTTCGCCCGGCAAAACCTGGGAAGGCGCCATCGGCGGCTTCCTGCTCACGCTGGTGATGGGCTGGGCCCTGGGCTTCTGGCTTCTCGACATGACCCTGGCCTACCGCCTCGTAGCGGCCGGCACCGTGGCCATCTTCGGCCCCCTCGGCGACCTGGCCGAGTCCATGCTCAAGCGCAGCGTCGACGTCAAGGACTCCGGCACCATCATGCCCGGCCACGGCGGCCTGCTCGACCGGTTCGACGCCTTCCTCTTCATCCTGCCCGTGCTGGCCCTCTTGCAGCTACTCTTCGGGGCGTAGAGACGCATATTTGCGTCTCAATCGTTGCTGAAGTTGTTGGGTTTGCGCGGTTCCGTTCGTTCAACGATTGAGACGCAAGTATTCGTCTCTACACTCCTCAAACGACTTTCCGCATGTCAAAAGACCTTTGAGGACGCCTCAAAGGTCTTTTGACTTTCCAAACCTGCTTTGAGGAATCCTCAAACGAGTTTTGACATTCCAAAACAGGTTTGAGGATTCCTCAAACGAGTTTCCGCGAGTAAAAACAGGTTTGCAGGACCCTACAAATGCCTTTCCGCCGGTAAAAACAGGTTTGCAGGACTACCCAACGCCTATAATTCCTGCAAAAACTGGTTTGGGTAGCTACCCAACCGGCAGAAATCCGGAAATCTGTGGTTTGGGTAGTGCTCCGAAGCCCTTATTTCTGGAATTATGCCGGTCGGGCAGCGCCACTCCGGCCCGGCGGCGGCGGGCCTGGCAGGGCCTAAGCTGCACCCTGCCGCATTTTCCTGCGTATGGCATAAACTACTACCTTTGAGCCCTCAATTCCGGCGTCCGGTTCCGGCTTCCCACCGCTGAGCCCCGCCTTTTTTTATTACCCACCCATCACATTTACCTCTTCCCGTATGGCTGCCACCACGGTGTACAAAGAGCCGGCTCCAATTATGGACCGTGAAAATCCCCTGGAATCAATGATGTCGCGCTTCAACATCGCGGCGGAGATCCTAGGGCTCGACGATTCAACGTATAACGTCCTCAAAGCGCCCGACAAGCAGGTTATCGTCAACATCCCCGTGACGATGGACAACGGCAAGGTGCGCGTATTCGAAGGCTACCGCGTGGTGCACAACACCATCCTGGGCCCCTCGAAAGGCGGTATCCGCTACGACATGAACGTGCACATCGACGAAGTAAAGGCCCTGGCGGCCTGGATGACGTGGAAGTGCGCCGTGGTTGACATTCCCTACGGCGGTGCCAAAGGCGGTATCATCTGCGACCCGACCACGATGAGCCTGGGCGAAATCGAGCGTCTGACCCGCGGCTACACCCTGGCCATGAAGGACGTTTTCGGCCCCGACCGCGACATTCCGGCGCCCGACATGGGCACCGGCCCCCGCGAAATGGCCTGGCTGATGGACGAATTCAGCAAGACGGTAGGCGCCACTTCGCCTGCCGTGGTTACCGGCAAGCCCCTGGTAATGGGTGGCTCGCTGGGCCGCACCGAGGCCACCGGCCGCGGGGTAATGGTATCGGCGCTGGCCGCCATGGGCAAGCTGGGCATGAAGCCCGAGGAGTCGTCGGCCGTGGTGCAGGGCTTTGGCAACGTAGGCTCCTGGGCCGCCAAGCTGCTGGCCGAGAAAGGCGTGAAAATCAAGGGGGTGTCCGACATCAGCGGCGCCTACTGGAACGACAACGGCATCAACATCGACGAGGCCATTGCCTATAAAAACGTGCACAACGGCCGCCTCGAAGGCTACACCGGCGCTACCCTCATGAACGCCGATGAGCTCCTGCTCGCCGACGTGGACGTGCTGGTGCCCGCCGCCGTGGAAGACGTTATTACCGAGCACAACGCCCACGACATCAAGGCCAAGCTCATCGTGGAAGGCGCCAACGGCCCCACCTCCGCCTCCGCCGACCCCATCATCAACGAGAAGGGCATCATGGTGGTGCCCGACATCCTGGCCAACTCCGGCGGCGTCACGGTTTCCTACTTCGAGTGGGTGCAAAACCGCCTCGGCTACAAGTGGAGCGAAGACATGGTCATCGAGCGCGCCGAGCGCATCATGACCGACGCCTTCGAGAAAGTGTACGCCACGAGCCAGAAATACAACGTGCCGATGCGCATCGCCGCCTACGTGGTAGCCATCGATAAAGTCGCCCAGACCTACAAGTTCCGCGGCGGTTTCTAAGCGGTGAACTTGTGAAATGGTGAGTTTGTGAAATGGTGAGTTTGTTCAAACTGCGCAAACCGCGCCTCTGGAACGAAAACTCACCATTTCACAAACTCACCATTTCACTGCCGCAAAGCGGCTATATTTGCTTTCGGATAGCCCGGGCCGGGAGGCTCGGGCTATCTTTGTGTAGTTTAACACGTAAGGATTAAGCTGGGGAATAGTTTTCCGCCAGTCTCGGTTTCTGAACAAGCGCCTGAATCAGCGAAAATCAATTCCTAATCAGCGCAATCTGCGATTTATGAAGATTCACAAAGAAGGACGACGCATACTTTTCTTCACGTTGCTGGCCCTGTTGGCCCTCAACCTGCTGCTGTTCCAGTTCAACGCCCGCGCCGTTACCTTCAACCGCATCTTTGCCGGCGCCTCCGTCATTGCCTTCCTGCTGCTGCTGCAGTTTTTCCGGAGCCCCTTCCGCAACCTGCTCACCCACGAAGACCTGCTCATTGCGCCCGCCGACGGCAAAGTGGTGGTAATCGAAGACGTGCACGAGCCCGAGTACTTCGACGACATGCGCAAGCAGATCAGCATCTTCATGTCGCCGATCAACGTGCACATCACCCGCAACCCGATTTCGGGCATCGTGCGCTACTTCAAGTACCACCCCGGCAACTACCTGGTGGCCTGGCACCCCAAGAGCAGCACCAAAAACGAGCGGACGACGGTCGTGGTGCAGTCGGAAGCCGGCCCGATGGTGTTGTTCCGCCAGATTGCCGGGGCCATGGCCCGCCGCATCGTGTGGTACGTCAATGAAGGCGACGAAGTAAGCCAGGGCGAAGAGTTCGGCTTTATCAAGTTTGGCTCCCGCGTCGACCTCTTCGTGCCCCTCGACACCGAAGTAAAGGTGCAGATCGGCGAAAAGGTGAAAGGCGGCCAGACCGTCATTGCCCAACTCAAAACCAACCAGGGCACGCTGTTCGGCAGCTAGGAATTTTCGCTTTTATGGTCAAATAAAAAGGCCCGCAACATCGTGTTGCGGGCCTTTTTATTTGGTTGGGTAGTAGCGCGAACTGTGTAGTTCGCGTGGCCCGCGCCGTTAGAATCGTTCAGGCCCGCGAACTACACAGTTCGCGCTACTGCCTGTCTAAAACCAGCTGGCCGCCTGCTCCATGAGCTGCTCCAGAGCGGCTTGGTCGTCCTGGTCAAAGTCGTTGAGCTGGTCACTGTCCACGTCGAGCACGGCCACTACCTGCCCGTCTTTGAGGATGGGCACCACAATTTCGGACTTGGACTCGGAGCTGCAGGCAATGTGGCCGGGAAACTGCTCCACGTCGGGTACGAGCAGGGTTTGGGCCTGGGCCCAGCTGCTGCCGCACACGCCTTTGCCTTTGCGAATACGGGTGCAGGCAATGGGGCCCTGGAACGGACCCAGCACCAGTTCGTCGTTTTTGACTAGGTAAAAGCCGACCCAGAAAAAGCCGAAGGCCTGGCGTAGGGCGGCGGCAGTATTGGCTAGATTAGCCACCAAATCCGGCTCCCCGGTAGTCAGGGCTTCAATCTGGGGCAGCAGCTGGCGGTATTTTTCGGCTTTGGTAAGCGTAGTATCGAGGATGAGTTCTTCAGCCATGCAATGGTGAAATTGTGAAGTGGTGAAATGGTGAGTTGCAGTGAGATGGTGAAATAGAGAAATGGTGAGTTTTGTTCAATCTGCTTAAGTAGCGCGGTCCTGCGCCGCTAAAACGACAACTCACCATTTCACAAGTTCACCATCTCACCGGTTGTAGTACACAAAAACGTCGTCTTCGCCGAGCGGGAACTGCTCGTGCAGGCCTGAAAGGCCGTGCTTGGGGGCGGCAATACCGCCGCCGAGCTTGTTACGGCTGCGCAGAATCCGCATTTCGTCCCACAGCCCGTCGCGCAGCAGGGAGCTGAGCACGGTGGGGCCGCCTTCCACCAGCACCGACTGCACGTTGCGCTGGTAGAGGTTGGCAAAGAGCTGGGGAAACAGGTCGTCGGCTTCCGAGAGCGTGATGTAGCCCAGGTTGTCTTTGGTGGCCCGCTCCCGGTAGGTGTACACCAGCGTGGGTTGCTGGCCGTCGAACAAGTGGTGGGTGGGCGGCAGGCTCAGGTTTTTGTCGATAACGACCCGAATCGGGTTTTGGCCCGGCCATTCGCGGGCGTTGAGGCGGGGGTTGTCGTGCAAGGCCGTGCGGGTGCCAATCAGAATGGCCTGCTCCTCGGTGCGCCACTGGTGCACGGCGGCCTGGGCCAGTGGCCCGCTGATGCGCACGGGCTGAAAGTAAGGACCGGCCAAATAGCCGTCGGCGGTTTCGGCCCACTTGAGCACCACGTAGGGCCGCTTCTTTTCCTGAAAGGTGAAAAAGCGGCGGTTCAGCCAGCGGCCTTCGGCTTCCAGCAGCCCGGTTTCAACGTGAATCCCGGCGGCGCGCAGCTTTTCCAGGCCCCGGCCGGCCACCAACGGGTTGGGGTCCAGGTTGCAGACCACCACTTCCTTTACGCCCTTGGCAATAAGCAAATCGGCGCAGGGCGGGGTTTTGCCGAAGTGGGAGCAGGGCTCCAGCGTGACGTAAACGCGGCTGTGGGCCAGCAGGCGTTGGTCGGCTACGGCGGCCACGGCATTGACCTCGGCGTGGGGGCCGCCGTACTGCCGGTGCCAGCCTTCCCCGATGATGCGGCCTTCGTGGGTGATTACGCAGCCAACCAGCGGGTTGGGCCGGGCGTAGCCGGTACCCAGGCGGGCCAGGTCCAGGGCGCGGCGCATCATTACAGTGTCAAAGTCGGTCATGGTGGGTTAGAGCGTAGCTTTGCAGTGGCCGAAGGTACGCAGTTGCCGCCGAGCCGCCGTACTGGTTGCGCTTCCCCGAACCCCGTTTTCTATGCCCACCATTCGCCAGCTGACCACTGAGCTTGCCGCCGCCCTGCTTGCCATTTATCCGGCCCCGGAAGCCGACAGCATGGCGGGTCTGGTGGTCGACCATCTGCTGCACCTCTCGCCCTTGCAGCGCCGGATGCGGGCCGCCGAAGAAGTGCCGGCCGAGGTAATGGCCCAAGTGCCGCCAATTCAGGCCCGGCTGCTCCGGCACGAGCCGGTGCAGTACGTGCTGGGCGTGGCCTACTTTGCCGGGCTGGAGCTGGAAGTCACGCCCGCCACGCTCATTCCCCGACCCGAAACCGAGGAGCTGGTGGCTTTAATTGTAGCCGAGCAGCAAGCAACGGCTGATTTAACTATCGTCGACATCGGTACCGGCAGCGGCTGTATTCCGCTGGCGTTGCAGCAGGCGCTGCGGCCAAAGCGCGCGGTGGGCGTGGACATATCGGAAGCTGCCCTGGCCGTGGCCCGCCGCAATGCCGCCCGCTACCAGAGCCCGGTGGAGTTTGTGCAGGCCGATATCCTGACTCAGGAACCCGCCGAAATTGTCGCCGGCTCGGTGGCCGTGCTGGTTAGTAACCCGCCCTACGTGCTGGAAAATGAGCGGCCCCTGATGCGGCGCAACGTGCTGGACTTCGAGCCGGCCACCGCCCTGTTTGTGCCCGACCACGACCCGCTGCTGTTTTACCGCCGCATTGGGGAGCTGGGCCGGCGCTGGCTGCAGCCCGGCGGCGGCTTGTATTTTGAAATCAATGAGCAGTATGCCGCTGAGCTGGTGGCGCTGCTGCAAAGCCAGGGCTACACTACGGTTGAGCCGCGCCAGGATATTTTCGGCAAAGACCGGCTGGTGCGGGCTACCTGGGCGGGGTAAGAACCAGGTAAAGTTCTCATTCCCAAACCGCGTGCAACGACGGGGCGCCTAAACTTCTCTGACGCTTAACCGACAAACCTTCGAAAAACCCTACCTTTGCGGGCTCAAAAACTGCCGACCTTCCCCCAAGCTGCACCCCTGTGACTGATGCTCCCGCTTACTTTGCGCACCCTACCGCCGTCCTCGACGAAGGCTGCCGCATTGGCGACGGGTGCCGCATCTGGCACTTTGCCCACCTGATGCCGGGCTGCGAGCTGGGCGAAAAGTGCAGCATTGGCCAGAACGTCATGGTGGCCGACGGCGTGAAGCTGGGCCGCAACGTGAAGGTGCAGAACAACGTGAGCCTCTACACCGGCGTAGAGTGCGCCGACGACGTGTTTCTGGGCCCTTCCGTGGTGTTCACCAACGTGCGCAACCCGCGCAGCGCCGTCGTGCGCCGCGACCAGTACCAGCCCACGGTGCTGGAAAAAGGCGTGAGCATCGGGGCCAACAGCACCATTGTGTGCGGCGTGCGGCTGGGTGAGTACGCCTTTGTAGGCGCCGGCTCCGTCGTGACTAAGGACGTAAAGCCTTACGCCTTAGTGTATGGCAACCCCGCCCGGCAGCACGGCTGGATGAGCGCCTTTGGTCACCGCCTGCAGTTCGACGCCGCCGGCCAGGCTACCTGCCCCGAAAGCGGCGAAGAATATTTGCTTACCAATCATCAGGTTTCCCGTATTAGCATCCGCTAACTCTGAATTTCGCAACGTGTACGAGCAACTCCTCCAGAAACAGACCAAACTGGCCGTCATCGGCCTCGGCTACGTGGGCCTGCCCATCGCCCTCGAATTTGCCCGCAAGCTCAGCGTTATCGGCTTCGACATCAACGCGGCCCGCGTGGACTTGATGCGCAACAACATTGACCCCAGCGGCGAGCTGGAAGCCAAGGACTTCGAAGGCTGCGACATTACGTTCACCGATTCGCTGGAGGTGCTGCGGGAGGCTACGTTCTTTATCGTGGCCGTGCCCACGCCCATCGACGAGCACGCCATGCCCGATCTGAAGCCCCTGCTGGGCGCTTCGAGCAGCGTGGGCAAAGTGCTCAAGAAGGGCGACTACGTGGTGTTCGAAAGCACCGTGTACCCCGGCTGCACCGAAGAGGACTGCATTCCGGTGATGGAGAAACTCTCGGGCCTAAGCTTTGCCAACGGCGACTTCAAAGTGGGTTACTCGCCCGAGCGTATCAACCCCGGCGACAAAGAGCACACGCTGGCCCGCATCGTGAAAGTGGTGAGCGGCTGCGACGCAGAATCCCTCGACATCATTGCCAAGGTCTATGAGCTGGTGATTACGGCCGGTGTGCACCGGGCCAGCAGCATCAAAGTAGCCGAAGCCGCCAAGATCATCGAAAACACCCAGCGCGACGTCAACATTGCGTTGATGAACGAGCTGTCGATGATTTTTGACCGCATGAGCATCAACACCTACGAGGTGCTGGAAGCGGCCGGGACCAAGTGGAACTTCCTCAAGTTCTCGCCCGGTCTGGTGGGCGGCCACTGCATCGGCGTGGACCCGTACTACCTGACCTACAAGGCCAAAGAGCTGGGCTACGACGCGAAAGTTATTCTGAGCGGCCGGACCACCAACGACAACATGGGAGCTTACATCGCCCGCAAAACGGTGCAGATGATGATTAAGCAGGGCAAGGACGTGGCCAAGAGCCGGGTGCTGGTGATGGGCGCCACCTTCAAGGAAAACGTGGAAGACATCCGCAACTCTAAGGTGGCCGACGTAATCCAGGAGCTCAAGAACTTCTCCGTCAACGTGGACATCGTGGACCCGCACGCCGACTCCGACGAGCTGCACCACGAGTACGGCTTCCGCCTGACGCCCGAAAGTGAAATCCGTAAGGACTACGACGCGGTAATTGTGGCCGTGAGCCACAAGCCCTACCTGGCCCACGACGAAGCGTATTTCCAGTCGATTACGTCCGAAAACCCCGTGCTGGTCGACATCAAGGGCCTGTACCGCGGCAAGATGAGCAACATCCAGTACTGGAGCCTGTAATGTGAACTGGTGAGATGGTGAACTGGTGAGTTGTCGTCCTGGCGGCTCCATCAGAACAGCAAACTCACCAGTTCACCATCTCACCATTTCACCACCTTGAAGATGGAAAGAACGAAGATCGTCGTGACGGGCGGGGCGGGCTACATTGGCTCCCACGCGGTAGTAGAGCTGTTTGAAGCGGGCTACCAGCCCATTATTATTGATAATTTCAGCAACTCCCAGGAGTCGGTGCTCGACGGCATCAAGGACATTCTGGGCCAAGCGGTTCCCTGCTACAACATCGACTGCGGCGACGAGGCAGCCCTGCGCGGCGTCTTCGACCAGGAGGCCGACATTCGGGGCATTATTCACTTCGCGGCCTACAAAGCCGTGGGCGAATCGGTGCAGCAGCCGTTGAAATATTACCAGAACAACGTCGGCTCGCTCATCACCCTGCTCAAGGTAATGCCCGACTATGGAGTGAGCAACCTGGTTTTCTCCTCCTCCTGCACCGTGTATGGCGTGCCCGACCAGCTGCCCGTCACCGAGCAGACGCCCACCAAACCGGCTACTTCGCCCTACGGCAATACCAAGAAAATCTGCGAGGACATCCTCAACGACGTAGCCTCGGTGTCAAACGGCGCTATCCGCACCATTCTGCTGCGCTACTTCAACCCGATTGGCGCCCACGCCTCGGCCCGCATCGGGGAGCTGCCCCTGGGCGTGCCCAACAACCTGGTGCCCTTCATCACCCAAACGGCGGCCGGCATCCGGGAGAAGCTGACGATTTACGGCGATACTTACGACACACCCGACGGTACCAACATCCGCGACTACGTGCACGTGGTAGACCTGGCCAAAGCCCACGTGGTGGCCGTGCAGCGCTTGCTCGATGCCAAAGGCGAGGCCGTAGAAACCTTCAACGTAGGCACCGGCCGCGGCAACAGTGTGCTGGAAGTAGTCCAAGCCTTTGAGCGGGCCACGGGCCAGAAGCTGAACTACGTCATCGGCCCGCCCCGCGTAGGCGACGTGCCCGCCATCTACGCCGACGTAACCAAAGCTACCCAGGAACTGGGCTTCCAAACCACTGCCACCCTGGACGAGGCCCTGGCCAGCTCCTGGAAGTG
The DNA here is from genome assembly GCF_002797555.1 of Hymenobacter chitinivorans DSM 11115. Lineage (NCBI taxonomy): Bacteria > Pseudomonadati > Bacteroidota > Cytophagia > Cytophagales > Hymenobacteraceae > Hymenobacter > Hymenobacter chitinivorans. Next base: position 170,559 of record NZ_PGFA01000004.1, read on the forward strand.
GCAACAGTCTTTGGCGAAATAGTGAACTGGTGAGCTGGTGAGTTGTCGTTCGGTATGCGCCATCTGCGCGGCTAGAACATAAAACTTACCATTTCACTATCTCACCATTTCACTACCTCACAACTTCACAATTTCACCGATCATGAAAATCATCATCACCGGCGGGGCCGGCTTCATTGGGTCGCACGTGGTGCGCCTGTTTGTCACGAAGTATCCCGAGTATCAGATTCTGAACCTGGATGCACTGACCTACGCCGGCAACCTGGAAAACCTGCGCGATATTGAGAATGAGCCCAACTACCGCTTGGTGAAGGGCGACATTACCGACCAGGCTTTCGTGGACCAGCTTTTCGCCACCGAAGAGCCCGACGCGGTGATTCACCTCGCGGCTGAGTCGCACGTGGACCGCAGCATCACCGATCCGCTGGCGTTTGTGAAAACCAACGTGCTGGGCACGGTGCACCTGCTGAACGCGGCCAAGAACCTGTGGAAAGCCTCGGGCTACGAAGGCAAAACCTTCTACCACGTCAGCACCGACGAGGTGTACGGCTCCCTGGAAATGGGCCCAGAGATGTTCACCGAGGATACGCCCTACGACCCCCGCTCGCCGTACTCGGCTTCGAAAGCCGCTTCCGACCACTTCGTGCGGGCCTGGTACCACACCTACCACATGCCGGTGAAGCTCAGCAACTGCTCGAACAACTACGGCCCTAACCACTTCCCCGAGAAGCTCATTCCGCTGGCCATTCACCGGATTCAGCACGGGCAGCCCGTGCCGGTGTACGGCAAAGGCGAAAACGTGCGCGACTGGCTGTTCGTGAAAGACCACGCCACGGCCATTGATGCCGTGTTCCACAAGGGCAAAGTGGGCGAGACCTACAACATTGGCGGTGTGAATGAGTGGCAGAACATTGAGCTCATCAACCTGCTCTGCGACGTGCTCGACGAGAAAACCGGCCGCGAAAAAGGCACTTCGCGCAAGCTCATCACCTACGTAACCGACCGCGCCGGCCACGACCTGCGCTACGCCATCGACTCCAGCAAAATCATGAACGAGCTGGGCTGGAAGCCTTCCGTGACCTTCGAGCAGGGCCTGGCCCAAACCGTGGACTGGTACCTGGAAAACACCGAGTGGCTGGAGCACGTAACCAGCGGCGCCTACCAGCAATACTACCAGCAGCAGTACAATAGGTAATGTGAATAATGTGGAGAATGTGAGTAATGTGGGCAATGCTGCCACACTAGCAAGCATGTAATTCTTCACATTTCTCTCATTCCTCACATTCCAACACATTAGTATCGTGTACGAAACTCCTTTTCACGACCAGCCGCTCGACAACCTGACATTTCTGGTGACGGGCGGAGCCGGCTTTATCGGCTCCAATCTGGTTGAATACCTGCTAAAGTACGGCGCCAAGAAAGTGCGCGTGCTGGACAACTTCTCCAACGGCTTCCGCAAGAACCTCAACCTCTTTGCCGGCAACCCCGCCCTGGAAGTCATTGAAGGCGACATCCGGGACCGGCAAACCTGCATCGACGCCTGCGTGGGCGTGGACGTGGTGTTGCACCAGGCGGCCCTGGGCTCGGTGCCCCGCTCCATCAACGACCCGATTACCTCCAACGACGTGAACGTGGGCGGCTTCGTGAACATGCTCGTGGGTGCCAAGGAAGCCCAGGTGAAGCGTTTCGTGTACGCGGCATCGTCCTCGACCTACGGCGACCATAAGGCCCTGCCCAAGGTGGAAGACCGGATTGGCAAGCCCCTGTCGCCCTACGCCGTGACCAAGTACGCCAATGAGCTGTACGCCGACGTGTTTGGCAAAACCTACGGCATGGAAATCATCGGGCTGCGCTACTTTAACATCTTCGGACCTCGCCAGGACCCGAATGGCGCTTACGCGGCCGTTATTCCGCTCTTTATCGACGCCGTACTGCAGGGCAAGCCCCCGCGCATGAACGGTGACGGGGGACAGACCCGCGACTTTACCTTCGTGGAAAACTGCGTGCAGGCCAACATCAAAGCCGCACTGGCCCCCAACCCCGAGGCCGTCAACCAGGTGTACAACGTGGCCGTGGCCGACCGTACCTCGCTCAACGACCTGTTCAACATTCTGAAAGAGGAAGCCGGCTCCGACATTACGCCCGAGTACGGCCCCGACCGCGCCGGCGACATCCGCGACTCCCTGGCCGACATCAGCAAGGCCAACAACCTGCTCGGCTACGACCCCCAGATCCGCATCCGGGAAGGCCTGCAGAAAACCCTGGCTTGGTTTAAGGAAAATCAAGCATTTATTGCCGAGCGCAATTAAGTAGCTTCGTTCGCCCAAACGCTCCTGCGGTTCGAACTCTCACTAAGTCACTCAATCACCATTTCACCGATGAAAGGTATTATCCTGGCCGGCGGCTCCGGTACCCGCTTGCACCCGCTCACGCTGGCCGTCAGCAAGCAGCTCATGCCGGTGTACGACAAGCCGATGATTTACTATCCGCTGTCGATTCTGATGATGGCGGGCATCCGCGAAATCCTGATCATCACCACGCCCCACGACCAGGAGCAATTCAAGCGCCTCTTGGGCGACGGGCAGAAGCTGGGCTGTAACTTCCAGTACGCGGTGCAGGAAGTGCCCAACGGCCTGGCTCAGGCCTTCGTAATCGGCGCCGACTTCATCGGTGACGACAAAGTAGCCCTGGTCCTCGGCGACAACATCTTCCACGGCGAAGGCCTGGAGGAACTGCTCAAGAGCAACAACAGCCCCGACGGCGGCGTGGTGTATGCCTACCACGTGCACGACCCCGAGCGCTACGGCGTGGTGGAGTTCGACGAAAACAAAAAAGCCCTCAGCATCGAGGAGAAGCCCAAGCAGCCCAAGAGCAACTACGCCGTGCCCGGTCTGTATTTCTACGACAACGAGGTAATTCAGATTGCCCGGGACCTGAAGCCCTCGTCCCGCGGGGAGTACGAAATTACCGACGTCAACCAGGAGTACCTGCGCCGCGGCAAGCTGAAAGTGGGTATTCTGGGCCGCGGCACCGCCTGGCTCGATACCGGCACGTTTGAGTCCTTGATGCAGGCCGGCGAGTTTGTGCGCGTTATTGAGCAGCGCCAGGGCCTGAAGGTGGGCTCCATCGAGGAAATTGCTTACCGTCAGGGTTTTATAACTGGCGACGAGTTGCGCGCCATTGCCGAGCCCCTGCGCAAGAGCGGCTACGGCGACTACCTGATGGGCTTGCCCGAGTCGTTGTTGCTGGAGAAGTAAGCTGCGCGTATTGCGCCTGAGTGTCGAAAAGGCCTCTGCTATTCGTAGCGGAGGCCTTTTTATCTTTCCGGAAGTTCTCACTCCCAAACCTTAGCCCGCCGTGCCCCTGCAGCCCATGACCTATCAGGATTTCACGCTCAAAGCGCGCCTGTCTGACCGGGCCCGGGTGGAGCGGCAGCTACTGGCCCTCGGGTTCACCTACATCGGCCTAGACGAGCAGCGCGACACGTATTTTCGCGTCGGCCAAGGCAAGCTCAAGCTCCGGCAGGGCACGATTGAAAACCTGGTGACGCACTACGAGCGGCGGGTGGATAAGGCTGCCGAAAAAACTGTGGTCTACGTGTACGACCTGAACCCTTCAGCCCAGCAGATTGCGGCGCTGTATGCGGCTCACCAAGTCATCGGGGTGGTGGAGAAACGCCGGCGGATTTACCGCCTGGGCAACGTCAAAATCCACCTCGATACCATGGCTGAAGGAGCCGAATTTCTGGAAATTGAAGTGTTTGACCACTCTAATACGCGGCCGGCCCCGGAACTGGAAGCCCGCTGCCACGAGGTGCTACGCAGCCTGGAAATTACCGTCGCGGACCTGTTGCCCACGGGCTATTTCAAAAGTGGTTGTTAGTTGTCAGATATTCAGCTGCTGTCGGCTGCTTCTAACAACGGACAACTAATAACTAAAAGATAATGCCCGCTGCCAAGCCGGCCAGCACAATGACGTAGGAGGGAAATTTGTCCCAGAGCAGGACCAGAAACGTAGCCGCTACCAGGGCCAGATTCACGGGCGTATCGGGCAGGGGGTGGTAGAGCAGAAATGTAGCGGCGCACACCAGCCCGGCCGACACGGCGTTGATGCCCTCCAGCGAGGCCTTGACCACCCGATATTGCTTGAGCTGGTCCCAGAACCGGATGAGGAAGAAGATGAGCAGGGTGCCTGGCATGAAGATACCCGCCGCGGCCACTACCGCGCCCAGAATCTGACTGCCGATGCCGCCGCCGACCTGCCGCATGGCCAGGGCCCCAATGTAGGAGGCAAATGAGAAATTCGGCCCCGGCATGGCCTGCACCAGTCCTAGCCCGGAGAGAAACTCCTGGGTGGTGAGGTAGTGCTTGAACTCCACGAACTCGGCGTAGAGCAGGGGCGCCAGCACCTGCCCGCCGCCAAATACCAGGCTGCCGTTGCGGTAGAAGTTCTCAAAGAGCCGCACGGGCAGCATCCGCTGGTCGGAACGGGTGTAGTGGCCCAGTATGGCTGCACCCACCAGCACGGCCAGCCAGAGCGCGAAATTGGCCCATTCAATGTTGAGGGGCTGCTTCTTCTCCAGCACCGGCATTTTGCGGTAGCGGAAGGTGGTAATCACGCCGCCCGCAATAAGCAGCAGCGGCAGCACCGAGGGCAGCTGAAACCGGTAGGCCAGCATGGAGGCGGCCACCATCAGGGCCACCGAGGTTTTGGTATGGATGACCTTCTCCGAAATCTTGTAGGCCGAGTACGCCACAAACCCTACCGCAATGGGCTGGATGTACTGCACCAAGTGGGCCACCTGGTCTTTGTCGAGGTAAGAAATGGTGAGGCCGGCCAGGGTCATCAGGGCCACGGCGGGCAGCATCCAGACCAGCACCGTGAGGTAAGCCAAGTTGGGCCCGCCCAGGCGGTAGCCGATGGCCGTAATGGTTTGGGTCGAGGTGGGGCCGGGCAGGATCTGGCACAGGGCGGTGAGTTCCAGCAGCTCGGCGGCCGTCAGGTAGCGGCGTTTATCTACCAGCAAGCGCAGCATCATGGCCATGTGGGCCTGGGGGCCGCCAAAGGCGGTAAGGCCCAGGGCGGCCACGTCTTTCAGGAAAATAATTCCTCGTACCCGCTTCGTGCGGGCCCCGCGAGTACCCCGGGGTGGCGGTGCGAGCTGAATTTCTTCCGTTTCCAAAACGTGGTACTTAGTGGTCTGGCAAGGACGCGCAAAGCCGGGGTAAAAGCAATGGTGGGGCTTGGGAAATACGCGTCAAACCGTTGTTGATCAGCAAGAAAGCGGCCGGCTGCTGAAAGGACAACCTGGAAATTCCAGAAAGCTCACTTTCAACAACCGGCCGCTACCAATCTGCTACTACTTATTTTTTCTTGAGACCCAGCTCAATCAGCCGTTCGTTGAGGAATTCGCCGGCGGTAATGTCGGCTTCCTTCTTGGGGTTTTCGGGGGTTACGCAGCTTTCCAGGGCCGCCAGGCTCATTTCCGAGCGGGGGTGCATAAAGAAAGGCACCGAGAAGCGCGAGGAGTTCATTTTCTCGCGGGGCGGATTTACCACGCGGTGAATGGTGCTCTTGAGCACGCCGTTGGTCAGGCGCTGCAGCATGTCGCCCACGTTCACCACAATCTGGTCGGGCAGGGCCGTAATTGGAATCCACTTCCCGTCGCGGCGCTTCACCTGCAGGCCATCGGCGGAGGCGCCCATGAGCAAGGTAATCAGGTTGATGTCGCCGTGCTCGGCGGCGCGGACGGCGTCGGCGGGCACTTCCTCGGGGTTTTCGATGGGGAAGTAGTGGATCGGGCGCAGGATGCTGTTACCGTTGCGGACCTTGTCGTCGAAATAATTTTCGGGCAAGTTCAGGTACAGGGCAATGGCGCGCAGCACGTCCTTGCCGGCCGCTTCCAGGGTGCGGTAGGTCGTGAACGTGCTCTGCTGGAAGGAGGGAATTTCGGCGGGCCAGATGTTGGCCGGGTACTCTTTGCCGATGGGGTCAGTGGCATCGTCAACCTCCTGGCCCACGTGGAAAAACTCCTTCAGGTCGCCGGTGTTGCGGCCCTTGGCGTGCTCCTTGCCTTTGCTGATATAGCCGCGCTGTCCGGCCAGTTCGGGGTTTTCGTAGCGCTGCTTGGCGTCGTCGGGCAACGCGAAGAAGGCCTTTACGTCATTGTAAAGGGCTGCCGTTTGTTCGTCGGTCAGGCCGTGGTTTTTCAGGGCCACAAAACCGATGTTCTGATACGCTTCGCCGAGCTGTTGTACGAAGCGGGCCTTACGCTCCGGGTCACCGGAACGGAAATCGGCCAAGTCGAGGGAGGGAATTTCTTCCAACAATTTTTCTTCCATAGCGGAAAATCAATATACTTTTGAGCAAACCTTACGTATTGCGCAAGGTACTTAAAAAATCATTCGTCGTCCCGGTGTCGGGGCGCGGCCGGACGAGCGGTCCGGTGGTCTTTTTACTCTTTCCACCATTTCCCTCATGAAAGCATCTGCTTTACTAATGAGCAGCGCCATGCTGCTTGGTCTGGCCGCCTGCGACACGGCCAAACAAACACAGGAGTCGGGTACTCAGGCTACGTCGGAACGCGTGACCAACATGGCTTCCATGGAGAAAAACGGTATCCGTTTGACACCGTTTAACGACTCGCCCAAGAATCCCGAAGCGCAGCTGCAACTCAAGTCGCCGGTGACGGGCTCCACGGTGCCCAGCGGCAGCGTGTCGTTCGACTACGACATCACCAACTTCCAGCTCACCAAGATGACGGGGGGAATGCATTCGGAAGAAATGGCCAACTCGGAAAAAGGCCAGCACATTCACAATATCGTGGATAATGAGCCTTACACGGCCCACTACACCACCGAATTCACCAAGCCCATTGCCGACGGCCAGCACGTGGTCCTCTCGTTCCTGTCGCGCTCCTACCACGAAAGTCTCAAGCACCGCGGCGCCTACGATCTGCGCGTTATTACGGTCGGCAACGCCGCGGCCACGCCCCTGAATGCCGACCTGAAAGCTCCCCACCTGTTCTACAGCCGCCCCAAGGATACCTATTCCGGCAAGGATGCGGCCAAGGTAATGCTGGACTTCTACCTGGTAAACACGACGTTGTCGCCGGAAGGCAATAAGGTGCGCGCCACCATCAACGGCACCGAGTTTATGCTCGACCAGTGGGCTCCCTACATGATGGAAGGTCTGCCCGCCGGCCAGAACACCATCAAGCTGGAGTTAGTGGACGCCAGCGGCAACCTGATTCCCGGCCCGTTCAACTCGGTTACGCGCAACTTTACGCTGCAGCCCTAATGCCCGAGCTACTCCGGGATAATACAAAGCCCGTCGGCCCCGCGCCGACGGGCTTTTTGTTGCCAGCAATCTTCTAAACGCTCAGCTGCGGCGCAGGCCGCGCAGGCGCCAGTTGAGGGCCACTTCGAAGTAGGGGTAGAGGTTTTTGGTTTCGCGCTGCAAGTCCTCGGGCGTGTAGCTGGTGCCCACGTAGGTACCCTGGCCCTCGGAGTAGCGGTAAAACGTGCGCAGCTGCTGCAGCCACAGGCTGGCTACCAGCGTGAAGCCCGTGGTGGTGCGGCGCTCGTAGGCCACGTCGGGGCCCTGCTGGCGAGTAAGGCTGCGCAAGAAGATGAGCGTGGTGGCGCTGGGCCCGATGAGGGCCGCCCGGCCGTGGGTGCGCTGCTCCAAAAACCGGTAACCCAGGCGCAGGCTGCTCGCGCCCCGCACGCCGCTCCAGCTGTGGCGCAGGCCGGCGGCCAAGTCGTGGGTGATGGTCGTGTCCAGGGGGCTTTCCTTGAACTCGGGCCAGTTGAGCAAGCCAATGCGGTTTTCGCGGCGCACGTAGTCCAGGGATGCCAGCAGGCGGGGCGTAAACTGGTAGCCCAGGTGCTGCTGCTGCTCCAGGACCCGGCTGGCCCGGTTTTTCAGCTGCTCGCTCAGCCGGTCGCGCACCTGGTAGCTCACCCAGAGGTGGTAGGTCGATTTGAGCGTGAAGTGGCCCGGGGCCCAGGTAAACGACGGTTCCCAGTGCAGCAGCCGGTCGGTATAATTCTCGGCGCTCAGGGCGGCCCGGATAAAGACGAACTGCCGGTACTCGGCCCCAGCCGCCAGCGAAGTCCGGAACGCCCCGGCCCAGCGGCCCACCCATACCAGGCGCAGACTGTGCTGGGCTTCGTCGCGGTCCTGGGTGTTGTCCTTGCTGGGCGTATCCACGCGCAGCAGTTGAGCCGAGCCCAGCAGCGTGAGCGAGTGGCGGGCCACCGGCAGCCAGGTCAGCTCGGATTGCCAGAGCGTGGTTTTTTCGGAAATATCCTTGATCTGCTCCCGCTCGGTGGCAGCTCTAAAGCGGCTCTCCGACAGATTGCGGTTGTTGTCGAGGGAATAGTTGCGGTTCCGTTCCCGGTAGTTGAACAGGAGCATAAACTGCAGCTTTTTGCCCTGTACCCGTACTTCCTGGCGGGTGTCGAGTTCCTGCTGGCGGTAGCCCAGGTTCTGCACCGTGTCCGACTCGGCGCTGAGCTGGCGGTAACCAAACGCCCGGCGGGGTAGCGCCAGCAGGTTGTCGGAGCGGAACGAGACCTTGTCGCCGAGCTGGTAGAGCCAGCTGAGCTGGGTTGAAATCGTGTCGCTCTGAATGCGCTGCACATTGCCGGGCACGTAATCCTCGGCCCGGTTAGAGCGGTAGCCCAGGCGCAGGGAGCCGCTGGAATATTCGTCGAGCGTCCGTTCGTAGTAGCCTTCGGCCAGGGTGCGCTGCCAGATGCGCGGGCCCAGTTGGGAGCGGGTCCCAAACAGGCGCACGGCCACCGGCTGCCGGGCCTGGCGGCTAGGATAAATCAGGGTCGTAACTTCCAGGCCGTAGGAAGGGCCCGCGTCGCGGCGGCCATTGCGGGCGTCGTAGGCTCCGCCGCCAAAGAGCACGTAGCGCGCCGTCGAAAGCGTATCGAGCACCTGGGCCAGGCGCAAGCGGTGCTCGTAGCCCAGGCGGGCCAGCCAGGCCCCGGTGCGGGTGGCATTGGTGCGGCTTTGCTCGTAGTGCAGCAGCTGGCCCACCTGCCAGCGCGGGTTCAGGGCCACAGTATGCAGCAAGTTGGCGCCGTAGTCTTCGCGCACGAAGGGCGGCTCCCCCCGCTCGTCATAAATCCAGTCGCTGAGCAGGCGGTAGTCCAGCTGCTGCCGGGGGGTGAGGCGGGCCCGGCCGCGCAGGTCGGTTTGCTGGGAATAGGTGCTGATGCCCACGCGCCGGGTGCGGAAGGAAAGCAGCAACAGCGAGTCGGAACCGGCCGCCGTGGTTTCGGGAGCTACCGCCTGGGCCGCCGCAGACGGGGCCAGCGCGCCGGCCAGCCAAAACAGGAGCAAACAGGCAGCAGACAAGTAAGCTCGACGGCAATGCATGGCAAGGACACGGCCGGGAGGAACCGCAAGGCGTAAGTTAGCTAATCGAAGAACGGACTGCAACCATCGCCTAAATCTAGGTTTTAGACAAATAATCGAACTTTATAAGTATCGGAGTGCGTATTTTTGGCTCACCGGGCATGTGCTACGAAACCTGCGTGCTGTTCAGGACGTCTTGAGTGTTCGGAACTGTCGCCCCGACAGGTCCGCAAGCTCCCGCAGGCCTCCGTTTTGCCATCTAAGCTTATGATTGTTCGAAAACTTGTTCTTTCCCTCGGGTTAATTGTTGGTGTGGGCAGCTGGGCACAAGCGCAGCGGGCTATTTGGGCGGCGAAAGTAGTAGAAGTATCATCCCAGAAAGCAGAGGGGAAAGAGGCCTTTTCGCCCGATAAAGTGCTGGGGGAGCCCAATGCCCAGCCTTTGGGCCAGATCAACAACGACGCCTGGATTCCAAAAAAGGAAGGAGCCAACGAATTTATTGAGGTGCGCTACGGCAAATCCATCATTGCCAAGCAAGTGACGGTCGTGGAAAACTTCAATCCGGGCTCCATCACCAAAATCGAGCTGGTCGACACCCGCGGCACCCGGCACCAGGTATACGAAAACAAAAGCCCCGGCCCGCTGGCCGAGCCGTTTCGGTCGTTGAGCGTCACGTTTCCGGCCGCCACGTACCGCACCGTGGGCGTGGTGGTGTCGATGAACACGAAGGCTGTGGAAGGAGTCAACCAGATTGACGCCATCGGCATTGCCGACGTGGCCGAAACCATGGTCAAGAAGGAATTCGTTGCCCAGGCTGAAGGCGTCAAGTTCGACTCGGCCATGGTCAACCTGGGTACTAACGTCAACTCCAAATACGTAGACACTCACCCCGTTATTGCTCCCGACGGCAAAACGCTGTTCTTTGCCCGCCAGGAAAGCCCGCAGAACGTGGGCGGGGCCAACGACGTGCAGGACGTGTGGTACAGCACCCTGGCCAACGCCGCCAAGAAAACCTGGAACCAGGCCAAGAACATCGGCGGGCCCATCAACACGCCCGGCCCCAACGGTCTGGCTTCGGTATCGTCGGATGGCAATACGGCGCTGCTGATCAACGTGTACAACCCCGATGGGACGCTCGACCCAAAGGGCGCCAGCATTTCGCGCCGCACCAAGACGGGCTGGGGTATGCCAGTCAAGATTGAAATTGAGGATTTCTACAACGACGACGAGGAAAACGTCGACTATTTCCTGAGCACCTCGGGTAAGTTTCTGCTGATGGCCGTGCAGCGCAAGGACGGCAAAGGGGAGCAGGACATCTACGTGAGCTTCAAGAAGGAAGACGGCCGCACCTGGACCCGACCCAAAAACCTGGGCGGCACCATCAACACCAAGAAGGCCGAGTTTGCGCCCTTCCTGGCCGCCGACGGCAAAACCCTGTACTTCGCCTCCGAAGGCCTGGGCGGCTACGGCAAGAGCGACATTTTCTCCTCTAAGCGCCTGGATGACAGCTGGACCAACTGGTCGAAGCCGCGCAACCTGGGCCCCAACATCAACTCCCCCGACTTCGACGGCTACTTCACGCTGTCGGCGGCCGGCGAGGATGCTTACCTGGTATCGTCGCGCAACGGCCTGGGTGGCTCGCGCGACATTTTCCGGATCAACCTGACCCCGCAGTTCAAGCCCGAAGTGGTGACGCTGGTGCGCGGCCGGGTGCTGGACGCGGCCACCAAAAAGCCCGTGACGGCGACCATTAAGTACGAAAACCTGCTGACCGGGGAAGAAATCGGCGTGGCCGAAACCAGCCCCGTGGATGGCTCCTACACCATTGTGCTGCCCTCGGGCGCCCACTACGGCTACCGCGCCGAAGCCGAAAACTACCTGGCCGAAAGCGACAACCTGGACGTGACAGACCGGCAGAACTACTCCGAAGTCACCCACGACCTGTTTCTAGTGCCCTTCGCCGTGGGCTCGACCATCAAGCTGAACAACATCTTCTTTGCCCAGAGTAAATACTACCTGCGCGACAATTCTTACCCCGAGCTGCTACGCTTGGTGCGCATCCTGAAGGATTATCCCACGGTAGAAATCAAGCTCGAAGGCCACACCGACAACCAAGGCGACCCGGCGCTGAATCTCAAGCTCAGCCTGGACCGGGTGAACGAGGTGAAGAAGTACCTGGTATCGAAGGGCATCAGCGGCCACCGCATCACCACCGAAGGCTTTGGCGACAAAAAGCCCATTGCCAGCAACGAGCAGGAAGAAACCCGCAAGCTCAACCGCCGGGTAGAATTCCGAATCACCAAGAAATAGCGGGGTAATGTGCTAATTCATAGTGTGCTGATGTGCTAATGTGGGGAATGTGAGAATGAAGGCCTCGTGTCCTTGCGAGGAACGAAGTCATCCTTCCTCTGCGCAGCATAAACTGTCTTTTTACCAGAAAGCCCCTGACTACTGCGTGTAGTCAGGGGCTTTTCACATTAGAGGACGCAGCGCATTTCAGCGGCCGGATGGCTTCGCGTTGCTCGCAAGGACACATTCCTCACATTAACCAAGCATTAGCACCTTAACAATCAGCTTTTCGTGTTGCTGGTGGGGCCGCCGGGGTTGGCAATGGAGTCGCGCATGTCGGTGTCGGCCTGCACGTTGCGCATTTTGTAGTAGTCCATCACGCCCAGGTTGCCGGAGCGGAAGGCGTCGGCAATGGCTTTGGGTATCTCGGCTTCGGCCTGGACCACCGAGGCCTTGGCTTCCTGGGTTTTAGCGCGGTTTTCCTGCTCCACGGCCACGGCCATGGCGCGGCGCTCCTCGGCTTTGGCCTCGGCCACTTTCAAGTCGGCCGTGGCTTGGTCAATCTGCAGCTTGGCCCCGATGTTTTCCCCGATGTCGATGTCGGCAATGTCAATGGACAGAATCTCGAAGGCCGTGCCGGCGTCGAGGCCCTTGCTGAGCACGAGCTTGGAAATTTTGTCAGGGTTTTCGAGCACCTCCTTGTGCGACACCGACGAGCCAATGCTAGTCACGATACCTTCCCCGACCCGGGCCAGGATGGTTTCTTCACCGGCCCCGCCCACGAGCTGGGTGATGTTGGCCCGCACCGTAACGCGGGCAATGACGATGAGCTGGATGCCGTCCTGCGACACGGCCGCCACGTTGGGCGTGTTGATGACTTTGGGATTAACCGACGTCGTGACGGCCTCAAACACGTTGCGGCCGGCCAGGTCAATGGCGGTGGCCTGCTTGAAGTCGAGCGGAATATTGGCCTTGTCGGCCGAAATCAGGGCCTTGATGACGTTGGGCACGTTGCCGCCGGCCAGGTAGTGGGTTTCCAGCTCATTGCTGGTGATGTGCAGGCCCGCCTTGGTGGCCGTAATCAGCGAGTTGACGATGAGCGTGGGCGAGACTTTGCGCACCCGCATCAGCACCAGCTGAAACAGGCTGACCCGGACGCCGGAGAAAATAGCCGTAATCCAGAGGCTGATGGGGAAAAAGTAGAGGAAAACCAGCAGCGCAATGGCGGCAATGATAAAGGGGGCGAAGGGCACGTTCATACCAAGGGAGGCTAAGACCGGCTCCGAGTTACGAGTTTTTCCGTGGTTTTCGGCGGTAGCCGCTACGCCTGCTCTACCACAATGCGGTTTTGCTCGATGCCCAGCACCCGCACGGGCGTGCCGGCCGCCAGAAATTCGCCCCGGGTCACGACTTCGCGCCGCTGCTCATCGTCGAAGAGGGCGGTGCCGGCCGGGCGCAGCGCCGACAGGGTGCGGCCCACGGTGCCGGGTTCCACGTCGGGCCGGCGGGCGTCGCGCACACTCGTGTTGTTAACGTCGGTGAGGGCGAAGCGGTGCAGGTTTTTGGGCCGCAGCCCGAGGTAGAGCACCACGCCCGCCAGCACTGCCGCCGTCACCAGCGTGAGGTGGCCGCCGGTGCTGCCCAAGTCGCGGTAGCCCAGCCAGATGCCCGTGACCAGCAGGGCAAAGCCGACCAGGCCAACCAGCGTGGTGCCGGGAATAAACAGGACTTCGGCCAGCAGAAACAGCAGGCCGAAAAGCAAGAGCAGGGAAATGGTAATCCAGTCCATGAGCAGGGCAGTAGAGGTTACCTGAAATATACGCAGAAAGCGCCGGGCGGCGGTGAGGACAGCTCGGGTGGAGTTGCTATTTTCGGCTTCCAAACTTATTGCCCCTCCGCGCATGGCTGCTGAGCTTTCTTCCGGCGTATCAATGCTAACGGCCCTGCTCGAGCGGGTGCCGTATCTGCCGGCGGCCGAAGTAGCGGAGTTTGTGGCCCTCTGGAAACGCCCCGTCACGCTGCGCCGCCACGATTTTCTGATTCAGGCCGGGCAGGTCGAGCACAACCTGTACTTCGTGGTGAGCGGTGTGCTGCGCATCTACTACCCGAGCCAGGACGAGGAAATCTGCGTCGGGTTTGGCTACGCCAACAATATGGTGTGCTCATTTCCCTCGTTTGTGGCCAATCAGCCCTCCGACTACTGCCTGCAGGCCCTGAAGAAGTGTGAGCTGCTGGCCATTTCCCGCGCCGACTTCAGCGCCTTTGTGGAGCAGAATGCGGCGTTTGCCCGGTTTTGGCGGCTGGAGTTGGAGCGGGTGCTGGTGGGCCGTATCGAGCGGGAAATCGACTTGCTGCTGCCCGCGCCCGAGCAGCGCCTGGAGCGGCTGCTGCAGCGAAGCCCGCACATTTTTCAGCTGGTGCCCAAAAAGTACATTGCTTCCTACCTGCGCATGACGCCCGAAACCCTGAGCCGGCTACGCTAAGTCTTGATTCCCGTCAAGGTTTGGCGGGGTGCCGGGGCCCACCTTTGCCAGCAGCAAACCCAAACGTCTTTCGTCATGCTTTCCACCGCCTTTATTGCCCAGCTCGAAACCCAGGTTCAGGCGCTTTCAGCCACCGTGGACGGGCAGCTGCGCCCGTTGCCCAGTCAGGAGCTCAACTACAAGCCGACGCCCACCGCCTGGAGCGTGCTCGAGTGCCTGGAGCACCTGAACCGCTACAGCCGCTTCTACAACCCCGAGCTGGCCCGGGCCCTGCAAAGTGCGCCGGCCGGAGCGCCGCACGAAGTCGGGTTCAGCTGGCTGGGCCGCAAGTCGTACGACACGGTGAAGCCCGAAAACCACAAGCTGCAGAAAACCGTCAAGCACATGAACCCCGCCGGCAGCCAGCTCACGGCTGAAGTTGTGGAAGAGTTTCTGCGGCACCAGCAGCAGCTCTTGCAGCTGCTGGCTGCCGCCCGCACTGCCAACCTGAACCGCAAAGCCGTGCGCGTCGAGTTTTTCCGGCTGCTAAAGCTGCGGCTCGGCGAAGCGCTGCAGTTTGTAGTTGCCCATGAGCAGCGCCACGTGCAGCAGGCCCTGCGCGCGGCGCAGACTGCCCAGGCTCGTGGCCAAGAGGCCGTACTAGTGGTATAGGCCGCCGGGGGCTCGTACGCAAGGGCCGGTTTTGCGTATGCCCGCCTATGATGAAACAACGCGAAGTAACTACCCCCGATAATACCCAGTGGACCTGCGTGCAGGCCTATTCCGCCCAGGACGGCGATGCTGCCGATAAAGCCGCTACCCTCAGCCAAACCGAAGACGGCGGTGTGCCGGTGGTGTGTACGCCCAGCGGCGGGGCCCAAACCATACGCCTGGAGCTTGAGCTGGACTGGCTGGAAAATCTTTCGGATGAAGAGCTGACCCAGGCCATTCAAGCTGCTCAGTAAACTTGTATAGCGCACAGAAAAGGCCCGCTGCCAATTTGGTAGCGGGCCTTTTTTGTGAATACCAACGCGGAAATTTCTCCCTGGAGTCTGACTAATCCAGAGCCTAGTACGCCCGGGCGAAGTACACGCGCCGGCTGCTGGGCTTGCCCGTCAGGATGCAGGTACCTTCCTCCTCGGGCTCGCTCAGGGCAATGCAGCGAATCGTCGCCTTGGTTTCCTCCTTGATGCGCTCCTCGGTTTCGGAAGTGCCGTCCCAGTGGGCCACCACGAAACCGCCTTCGCCTTCCAGGGCCTGCTTAAACTCCTCGTAGGTATCTACGCGGGTCGTGTGCGTTTCGCGGAAGTGCAGGGCGCGCTGGTAGATGTTGGTCTGGATGTCGGTCAGCAGCTGGTCTACGCTGTTCACGATGTCGGCCAGCGGCAGGTTCATCTTTTCCTTCGTGTCGCGGCGGGCCACTTCCACGGTGCCGTTTTCCAGGTCGCGCATGCCCACCGCAATGCGGACCGGCACGCCTTTGAGCTCCCACTCGGCAAACTTGAAGCCCGGCCGCTCGGTATCCCGGTCGTCGAACTTCACGCTGATGCCGCGCTCGGCCAAGCCCAGCTGCATGGGCCGGATCCGCTCGGCGAGTTCTTCCAGCTGGCCGGTTTTGTAAATCGGCACGATAACCACCTGAATCGGGGCCAGCTTGGGCGGCAGCACCAGGCCTTCGTCGTCGGAGTGGCTCATGATCAGGGCGCCCATCAGGCGGGTGCTTACGCCCCACGAAGTGCCCCATACGTGTTCCAGCTGGCCCTCCTTGTTGGTAAACTGCACATCAAAAGCTTTGGCGAAGTTCTGGCCCAGGAAGTGCGAAGTCCCGGCCTGCAGCGCTTTGCCGTCCTGCATCAAGCCTTCGATGCAGTACGTATCGAGGGCGCCGGCAAACCGCTCGTTCTCGGTTTTCACGCCTTTCACCACCGGCAGCGCCATCCATTCCTCGGCAAACTGGGCGTACACTTCCAGCATCTGCCGGGTTTCGGCTACGGCTTCCTCGGCGGTGGCATGGGCCGTGTGGCCTTCCTGCCACAAAAACTCGGCCGTGCGCAAAAACAAGCGGGTCCGCATTTCCCAGCGCACCACGTTGGCCCACTGGTTGATCAGCAGCGGCAAGTCGCGGTAGCTCTGAATCCAGTTTTTGTAAGTGCTCCAGATAATAGCTTCCGAGGTTGGGCGCACAATAAGCTCTTCTTCCAGCTTGGCGTTGGGGTCCACGCGGAGCTTGCCGGGCTTGTCGGGGTCGTTCTGCAGGCGGTAGTGCGTTACTACGGCGCACTCTTTGGCAAAGCCCTCCGCGTTTTTCTCCTCAGCCTCAAACAAGCTTTTGGGTACAAACAGCGGAAAATAGGCATTCTGGTGGCCCGTGCGCTTGAACATATCGTCGAGCTGGCGCTGCATTTTCTCCCAGATGGCGTAACCATAGGGTTTGATGACCATACAGCCCCGCACGGCCGAGTTTTCGGCCAAGCCCGCGCGCTTTACCAACTCATTGTACCACAGTGAATAATCTTCACTACGCTTTGGCAAACTTTTACTCATATTCGAGGTATCTTTGGGTAAGCGAAATAGTTCCCAAATCTGGTATAAGATTTGTCCTAGGGAAAGGGCACCGTTTCGGCGCCAAATTACGTTATTAAACCGGAGCTCACCGCGCCGGTCTCTTATAAGTCAGGCAACCAATTTGGGGTTTCTCTAATCTGTTCCTTGCAAGGTCCACTTTTCAGCGTCAGCAGCCATGAAATCAATCCTTAACACTGTTTTGCCCGCCATGGCCCTGCTCGCGCTGGGTGGCTGCGCAAGCACCTCGGCTCTCACCTCTACGGAGAGCGACGGGGTTTATTATTCCTCCAAGGACCGCACTATCTACAATGAGCCCGTTGGCTCGACGGCCTCGGCGCAGGATAATACTTCCGGCGGCAGCTCGGCTACCGATGCGGAAACTAATCCGGACTACGCCAGCTCCGGCAATTCCTCGTCCTCGAAAAGCGGCGGCTCGGAGTATTACGACGACGATTATAGCTACTCGGCCCGGATTCGGCGGTTTCACCAGCCGGCTTACCGTAGCTTCAGCTACGGCTACTACGACCCATTCTACTCCGACCCGTTCTGGTATGGCGGCAGCGCCTACTCCTACTACGGGGGCGGTTACTCGCCCTACGGTTGGGGCCCGGGCTACTACGGCTCGTATTATGACCCCTTCTACAGCCCGTATGGCTACGGTAATACGGCTGTAATTATCAACATCGGCTTTGGTCGGCCCTACTACAGCCCCTGGGGCTACGGGTATGGTGGCTATGGCTACGGCCGTGGTTACTACGATGGCTACCGCAACGGCTTGTATAGCGGCTACGGCAATTACTACGGCGGCACAGTTGGCAGCAGCCGGAACGTGCACTATGGCCCCCGCACGGGTCGTAGTCAGGAAGCTACTACCGATGGCCGTGCCGCGACGGGTGTTAGCCCGGGCCGGGGCCGCACCCGTGAGGGGGGCGTAGCCAACTCGGAAGGCGGAATAAATACGACTGGCTCTGGTGCCGGCACCAGCTCCAGCTGGAACGGCCGGGGGCGGGAGCGGAGCACCGACAACCCAACCGGGGGCGTGTCCTCATCCTCGGATGTTCGGGCCAATGACGTAAATACCGGCCGCAGCCGTGACGGCAGCGAGCAGGTGCAGCGCCGCAACAACACGGCCGTCTTCACCGACGAAAACGGGACTCGGGTTCAAACCCGCAGCCGCGAAGGCGCCGAGCAGCCCCGCACCACCGAAAACGCCGGTCGCCGCTGGCGGACAGTGGAAAATACCGGTAATGCTGATGGACAGCCCGCCACGAACCCAACGTACCCCAATTACTCGGAGCAGCGCCGCAGCCGCAGCCGGGAAGCGTATAGCGGCGACCAAAGCAACGGTCAGAACAACGGTGGGCAGCAAGCGGAGCAACCAGCTCGTCGGCAGCGGACCTACGAGGCCCCAGCGCAACAGCCGACCCGTACCTACGAAGCTCCGCAGCGGACGTATGAGGCTCCCAGCCGTTCGTACGAACCCTCGCGCAGCACTACTCCTGCTCCGTCTATGGGCGGTGGCAGCAGTGGTGGCGGTGGTGGCCGCAGCAGCGGTGGCGGCGGCCGTGGCCGCGGCGAATAAGTTAGCTACTCGGAAATCTTATTGTGGCCGGCCCCTGGCCGGCCACCTTTCTTTCCCATCCTATGAAAAACCTGAAATATTTACTTGCCGTGGCCTTTTTAGGTCAGGCTAGCTACGCCTTTGCCCAATATGAAGTGGATGCGCTCCGGTTTTCCCAGACTCAGTTTGGGGGTACTGCCCGCACCCTCGGCATCGGGGGCGCAAACGTGGCCGTGGGAGCTGATCTGAGCAGCCTAGCTACTAACCCCGCGGGATTGGGGATGTATCAGCGTTCGGAATTCAGCTTTTCGCCCGGCTTAGGGCTTGGCAATACGGAAAGTACAGCCTTTGGAACTACGACTACCGACGCTCGCAACAGCTTGCACATCGGTAGCCTAGGGGCCGCCTTTGTAAACCGCCGCCCGGATAGTGACTCCAATCCCTGGCGTAGTGGCACGTTTGCCCTGGGCCTGACGCGTATTAACGACTTTAACCAGAGCTTCCGGTACCGGGGCAACCCTAGCCGGGGGCAGGATATCTTCCAGCGACTGAGCACGGATCGACGGCAGGATCTGGACGATCTGGCATACAAGACCTACCTCACGGAAGAGGATTCCAAGGGCATTTACGTGCCCTCCGACTACAGCCTCTCCCGCGGCAAGCTGACGCAGGAAGAAACGGTACTGACCACCGGCTCGCAAACCCAGTTCGACTTTGGCTACGGCGCTAGCTATAAAGACCGGCTCTACATTGGCGGCGCCATCGGTTTGGTAAGCACGCGTTTCAGCTCGACCAGCACGCTGAAGGCTATTGACCCCAATACGTATCCGGCCGGAACCGAAGGGGCCGCCTTTAGCTCCCTGACGTACCGGGAGACTTTGGATACTCGCGGCTCGGGCATTAATGCCCGCGTGGGAGCCATTTACCGGGCCAGTGATGTACTGCGCGTGGGGGCTTCCATTCAGACCCCGACGTACATGCAGCTATCCGAAACCTACGGGGCCAAGATGGATGCTGCCTATGACCAACCAATTCAGGTTGGCGGCAAAACGATTAGCTCCAGCAGCGAATCTATTGACCCCGGAGCTTTTGACTATGCCCTGACGACGCCGTTCCGGGCCTCGGGTGGGGTAGCGGCCATTATTGGCAAGCACGGCTTTATCAGCGGGGATGTGGAGTACGTGAATTACAGCAGTGCTCGGCTTAGCAATGACAACAGTGACCCAGCCGTCAATAACAGCTACGATTTTGGGCCTACCAACGATGATGTGCGCCAGCTCTACCACTCGACGGTAAACTTGCGGGTTGGCGGGGAGTTACGGGCGGATATTTTTCGTTTGCGTGCCGGCTACGCCCGTTATGGCGACCCATACAAGGAAAACTCTTTTGACCGGACTCAGAACTACTTCACGCTCGGGGCCGGGTTGCGCCAGAACAACTTCTTTATAGACGTGGCCGGGGTATACAGCACCAATAAGCGCTTCTATAGCCCCTACGTGCTGGAAACTGACACGCCGGTAGTTGGTATAGATGGCAGCCGGTATACCACCACTCTCACGGCCGGCTGGACTTTCTAATAGCCGCCTGAGTAGGCCACAAAAAAGACGCCCTGGTCGAAACCAGGGCGTCTTTTTTGTGGCCTACTCAGCTTATTTGGCAATGCGGACTTGCAAATCCAGGGTTGGAACAGGCAAGGAGCGAATTTCAACCACCGTCAGCAGCCCGTACTTGCCGTCGGCCGTGATAAAGGCAAATAGTTGATTCTTGAGCAGGGGCCCCGTGTTCGTTATTGTCTCGCCCTGGCTGTAGAGGTCCGTAAAGTTCTGCGCCGTGACGGCCGAGCTGAAGGTATTCTGGTCGGCCGGCACGCGGCGCAACTGCGTAATACGCGGATTGAGCCACTTGGTGGAATCCCGCTTGAAAGCTTTGTCGGCTAATGTGGCTAGGCTGGGCTTGCCGGTGGCGGTAGGCACGCAGATCAGGTCAACGAGCTGTTGGGCGGCGGGGTTGGTGCGCACCGTGAAGCCCGGCAGCGCCAATCCCGACGGCAAGGCCAAACAACTGCGGCTGGTCGTGTTGCGGGCTTGCTGCAGGTGCACCGTGTAGCGGTGGTACACCAGGGCTGAGTCGCTGTTGCGCAGGGTGAGGCGGAAGCCGCGGCTGGAGCTGTGCTGCTGCGTGTCGAATACTGCAAAATTCCATTGTTCACTACCCGAAGTGGTGCGGGTATTAAAGGTGAACTGGTAGGCCAGCGCATCCCTCTCACTCAGCGTAGAGTCGAGGTAAACCAGGTCCGGCTCGGCGAAGTTGTTCGGATTATAGCCCGTGGCCGGGTAGGTAATGGGATTTTTACGGGGAGAGTACCCCACCGTAATAAGTAGCCGCTTCAGCTTCGTGCTACCGGTTGCTTCGGCATAGAGCTTACTGGTGAGCGTGTCGCCGGCGGTGGTAGCCAAGCGGCTGGCGCTGACGTAGCGGGAACTGCCCACCAGATTGACATAGGGGTTGGGGCCGGTGTCCGAGTCGGGGGCGCAGGCGCTGGCCAGCAGGCCGGCCGCTACCGCAGCAGAAAGGGGAAAGCGAAGACGCATAGGGCGCAAAGGTCGGAAGTGGGCGACTAAGTTGGTCCGGAAGCCCGGCAAAGAAACCAGGTTCCTATAACGCGCCCGGCGCCGGATTCATGCCCGGTCATTAAAAAGAACCCGGCGAGGGCCGCTATTCCTGGTTTGAGGGCTCCGACGGCGCAACCCCGGCCCGGTAACGTTGACTTTAGAGCCGTCTTTTCGTGCGTAACTTGCCGGACATCCTTTCGGCCGCTCACTTTACTTGTTTCTATGAATTTTCGCTTTCTCGGACTGGCTTTCTTCCTCTCGGCGGTCAGCCCAGTCGTGTTGCCTGCTTCGGCCCCGGTGGCCCTGGCCCAGCAAAAACAGAATATCACCCTCGAAGACATCTGGTCGAAGGGTACGTTTCAGGCTCGCTCGGTGCCGGGCTTCAACTGGATGCGGGACGGCCGCTACTATTCCTCGCTCGACAATGGGGACCTGGTGCAGCACGACGTGACGACTGGCAAAGCCGTGCAAACCCTCGTGGCGGGCCAGGATTTGAAGCTGCCCGGCAGCAGCCAGCCGCTGCCGGTAGAAGGCTACTCGTTTAACTCCGACGAGAAGAAAATCCTGTTCTGGACGGCCGAAGAGCCCATTTACCGCCGCAGCTCCCGGGCCACCTTTTTCGTGTACGACCGGGCCAGCAAGCAGCTCGTGCCCCTGAGCGCCGGCGGCAAGCAGGGCTACGCCACCTTCTCGCCCGACGGCAAACGCGTGGCTTTCGTGCGCGACAATAACCTGTTTGTGACCGACCTGGCCACG
Organism: Hymenobacter chitinivorans DSM 11115; assembly: GCF_002797555.1. Classification (NCBI taxonomy): domain Bacteria; kingdom Pseudomonadati; phylum Bacteroidota; class Cytophagia; order Cytophagales; family Hymenobacteraceae; genus Hymenobacter; species Hymenobacter chitinivorans. The sequence continues at coordinate 192,179 of NZ_PGFA01000004.1, forward strand.
ATGCAGGAAAAAGCCGTGACCACCGACGGCGTGCAGAACAAAATCATCAACGGCTCGACCGACTGGGTCTACGAAGAGGAATTCGAGTTTGCCCAGGCTTTCTTCTGGTCGCCCGACTCGCGGCAGCTGGCCTTTTACACCTTCGACGAAAGCCAGGTACCGGAGTATAACATGCAGGTGTGGGGGGAGCTCTACCCGCAGGACTACCGCTACAAGTACCCCAAGGCCGGCGAGAAAAACTCGGTCGTCAGCATTTCGGTGCACGACGTGGCCGCCGGCCGCACCACCAAGATGGATGTGGGCCCCGAGCCCAACCAGTACATTCCGCGCATCATCTGGACCGAAACGCCCAACCTGCTCAGCATCCGGCGGTTGAACCGCTTGCAGAACAAGCTCGAAATCCTGCACGCCGACGCGGGCACCGGCAAAACCCAGGTAATCCTGACCGACGAGGATAAGGCCTACGTGGAAGTCAACGACGATTTGCGCTACCTCGAAGATGGCAAGCAGTTCCTGTTTAGCAGCGAAAAGGACGGCTACCGCCACCTCTACCTCTATGACATGAAGGGCAAGCTGGTGCGCCAGCTCACCAAGGGCAACTGGGAAATCACCAGCATCGACGGTTTCGACGAGGACAAAGGCATCGTGTACTACAGCAGCACCGAGGTTTCGCCCTTGCAGCGGCAGCTCTACCGTATCAGCCTGAAGGGCAGCGGCAAAACCCGGCTGAGTGAAGCCGCCCACGGCAACAACACCGTGAACCTGAGCCCCGACTGCAAGTATTTCCTCAACTACTTCTCGGCCGCCGGGGAGCCCACCACGGTGAGTTTGCGCAACGGCAAGGACGGCAAGCTGGTGAAAGTGCTGGAAGACAACGCCAAGCTGCGCCAGACGATGAGCCAGTATAACCTGAGCAAAATGGAGTTTATCAGCTTCAAAACCTCGGAAGGTGTAACGCTCAACGGCTCGATGCTGAAGCCCACCAACTTCGACGCCACCAAGAAGTACCCGGTGCTGATGTACGTGTACGGCGGCCCTGGCTCCCAAACCGTGAAAGACGACGTGGGCGGCGGCATTGCCCTGACCAACTACCTCTGGCACCAGCTGCTGGCCGAGCAGGGCTACATCATCGTGTCGGTGGATAACCGCGGCACGGGCGCCCGGGGTGCCGAGTTCAAGAAAAGCACCTACGCCAACCTGGGCAAACTGGAAACCATCGACCAGGGCGAAAGCGCCAAGTACCTGGGCACGTTGCCCTACGTGGACAAGGCCCGCATCGGCATCTGGGGCTGGAGCTTCGGGGGCTACATGACGGCCCTGGCCATGACCAAAAACGCCGACCTGTTTAAGATGGCCATTTCGGTGGCGCCCGTGACCAACTGGCGCTACTACGATACGGTCTACACCGAGCGGTTCCTCAAAACGCCCCAGGAAAACCCCGGCGGCTACGACGACAACTCGCCCGTGCAGTTTGCCCAGCAGCTCAAGGGCAAGTACCTGCTCGTGCACGGCACCGGCGACGACAACGTGCACTTCCAGAACTCCACGGCCTGGGTCGACGCCATGGTAAAAGCCAACAAGGATTTCCAGTCGTTATACTACCCCAACCGCAACCACGGTATTTACGGGGGCAACACCCGGCTGCACTTATATCGGCAAATGACTGATTTCGTGCTAAAAAACCTGTAACTAGCCGGTGCTGCGCACCGCTACCCTCAGTTTTAGCATAAGAAAATGCTGCCAGGCGGCGTTTCCTTCGGATAGTTTCGCGTAGAGTGGTCTTTATGCGCATGCTCCGAATGAAACGCCGTCTACTTTTTTATATCCTGTTCCTGTTCACCGCCGCGGCCTGCCAGCGCGAAAAGCCGGTCCAGTCGGAAGCTTCCCGGCCGGTTGAAGCCGCCCCCGCCCTGGCCGATTCCTTGCCCGACTCCCCGGCTACCGGCGCCGTCAATAGCCGCTCGTGGCACCACCTGGGCCGCCGCACTTCCCGTTCGGCCCCGCTGGTGGTGTACCGGCGCGGCGTGCTGCACGGGCCCGACACGGCTGCGCTGCCGCCCTCGGAAGCCCGCCTCCACGACCTTACCCTCAAGGCAAGTGAGTATTTCAAGATTGACCCCACCCAGCCGGCCGAAGTGCACGGGCGCGAAGGCACCGTGGTCCGGATTCCGGCCGGGTCCCTGGTGGATAACAGCAACCGCACGGCCACCAACCCCGTGTGGGTGGAAATGAAAGAGTGCTACAGCGTGGCCGACATGCTGCTCTCGAACCTGACGACGTTAACGCCCGACGGGGAACTGCTCGAATCGGGCGGCATTGTGCTGGTGCGGGCCTCGGCCAATGGGCAGCAGCTCCGGCTGGCGCCCGGGCAGGCGTTTCAGCTCGAAATGCCCGGCCCGGCTTCGCGCCGCAAAGAGCTGAAGCTGTTTTACGGGCAGGGTGGCCGCGGGCAGCAGCCCCTGCGCTGGGTGGCCGCCGGCCCCGCCGCCGACTTGCCGCCACCGGCCGCGGTAGCCAGCTCTACCGACCAGATGCCCACTTACGGCAACGGCCCGGCCGACATCAACAAGCTGGTGCGCTACCCCCAAACAGCCGTCGAAAACAAAACGGAGGGCATCGTTTACGCCTCGTTTATGGTCGATGAGCAGGGCCGGGTGGAGGCGCCGAGCATCGTGCGGGGCATTGGGGGCGGCTGCGACGAGGAAGTGCTGCGGGTGCTGCGCCAAACCTCGGGCCACTGGACCCCGGCCCGCAGCGGCGGGCAAGCGGTGAAAGTGAAAATGATGCTGCCCATCCGCTTTTCCTTCCACGAAGGCTTGGCCAACGCCGACGAAACCGCCGTAGCCTCGGCCGATACCGCCGGCCCCTCACCCGTAGCGTTGGCCACCGACGACGAGGCCGCCGAAGTGCAGGAGCAGTCGGACCGGCGCGTGTACACCTGCCGTAAGCTGGGCTGGCTCAACGCCGATAAGCCCATAGTCCTGGGGCAGGCCGTTGATTTCACGGTGCCCGTGGATGTGGAGCCTAGCACCAGCATCCGGCTGGTGGTGGAAGGCTCCGCGGCCATTGCCGAAGCCCGGCCCCAGGCCGACGGCTACGCGTTTCAGGGTATTCCCGGGGGGCGCAAGGTGCTGCTCATCGGTACCCAGTACCGCAACGGCACGCCGTACCTGGCTTTGCGCCGCACCGTAGCCGGCCAGGCCAGCAGTGAGGCGCTGGTGTTTCAGGAAACAACCTTGGAGGAGTTGGAGCGGGCCCTGGAGAAAATTCAGTAACTCGGCCTTTCGTACGCTCTTTTTCCCGCCCACGTAGGGCCTGGCGCTGTGCTGTGGGTACGGGGCCGGGCCTATTGCCTTTTTCTGCATGAGTATTCCTGGTGCGGCCCGCGGGGCCACCAGCTCCGTGCTAATAGCCGGTATCGGCCTGCTATTTGTGCTGGAAGTGCTGTTCTTCACGTATTTGCGCAACAGTCTGGGGCCGTACTGGAGCCCGGTGACCCTGTACGCTCTGAGCCTGGGCTTGTGCCTGCTCACGGCCCGGGCCGTGCTGGGTTACCGGTTTGCGTGGCCGGCCACTACGGCCGCCGTTGCCTGGCCGCGCCTGGCAGTTGCCGCCGCCCTGACGCTGGTCAGCTGGCTGATAACGATGCCGGTGTTGCGCAAGCTCATGGCCCAGCACGTGGTTAGCACCATCGGCAGCCGCTCCGATATCCTGCCGGCTCTGCAGGTCTATGTCACCCGGTTTCTGGGACCCGAGCCAGTTTACCGGCCTATTACGCTGCTGGGCTATACTTTTCTGCCCAACTATCCGCCCCTGCAATGGCTGCCCTTTGTGCCGGCCGAGGTGCTGGGGCTCGACTACCGGGCCTGGGCGTTTGGGGCCCTGCTACTGGCCTTGCTGGTAGCGTATCAGTGGCAATTGGTGCGGCTGGCGTTGCCGCGGGGCGAGTGGCTGCTCAAGGCCGTGCTGCCCGTGCTGGTGCTGCACTTCGCGGTGCTCACCGACAAATCCATGTTTGGCCTGACCGTGGAAAGCCTGATTGTGGGCTACTATTGCATACTGGCCATCAGCACCCTTAGCTCTAACCCCTGGCTGAAGGCGCTGGGACTAGTGCTGTGCCTGTTGTCGCGCTTTTCTCTGGTGCTCTGGGTGCCGCTCTACGGCTTGCTGCTGCTCCGGGAAAACCCGCGGCGGGGCTGGCGCACGGCGGGTCTGGCCCTGGCCGGCGGGTTGCTCGTGCTGGGGCCCTTCCTGCTCCACGACCCCACCATCTTTTTGCGGGCCCAGCTCGAAAACCTGGGTATTGCCGAGGGCGAATGGCAGCACATCGATCCGCTGGCGCCGGTGGCCGTGCCCATGCACCTGTTCAACGGCGTCGGGATGGCGCCCTGGTTTTACGACCTGCCTGGCACGCTCACCGAACGGATTACCCGCCTGCAATTCGCCCAATTCGGGCTCTGCACCGCCGTGGTAGTGCTGGCCGGCCTGCTGTTCTGGCGCGTTCGGCACCGCTTCGACCCGCGCCTGGCGGCCCTGCTCAGCCTGAAGGCCTACCTGGCCACGTTCTACGCCTTCCTGATTATTCCCTACACCTACCTGGCCTCCGTGAGCCTGTTCACCTCGCTGTTCGTAGTGCTGATTGTCAGCCGAAAAGCGCCCTTTCTGACGCCGTATTCGACTGCGGTTGCCATCGAGCCAGCAGTAGGAGAGGAGTGAGGCGCATTAGAGCCTGACGCAGACGTTCTGGGGCTCGGTGAAAAAGCGCAACGCTTCCAGCCCGCCTTCCCGGCCCACGCCCGAGTTTTTCATGCCCCCAAACGGGGTGCGCAGGTCACGCAGCAGCCAGGTGTTAATCCAGACGACGCCGGCGTGCAGCTGGTGGGCCACGCGGTGGGCCCGGTCCAAATCGGTGGTCCAGATGGTGGCCGAGAGGCCGTAGTCGGTGCCGTTGGCCCAATTAAGAGCTTCGTCCTCGGTGTCGAAAGGCGTGAGCGTGACGACGGGACCGAAGATTTCCTCCCGGTTGGTGCGACAGTCGGGCGCGAGGCCCTCGAATACCGTGGGCTGCAGAAAGAAGCCGTCGGCGCAGCGGCCGGGCACCTGCACGCGCTGCCCGCCGGCCAGCAGCGTACCGCCTTCCTGCCGGGCCAACTCAATGTAGGACAGAACTTTGTTTAGGTGCGCCTCGCTGACCAGGGCGCCCTGCCGGGAAGTGGCCAGCTGCGGGTCGCCGACGGCGAGGCCGGCCACGCGGGCCAGGAACAGCTCCTTGAACTGCTCGTAAATGGGCCGCTCGATGAAGATGCGGGAGCCGCAGAGGCAGATCTGGCCCTGATTGGCAAAGCTCGACTGAATGCTGGTACTCACGGCCGCGGCCAGGTCGCAGTCGGCAAAAATCAGGTTGGGGTTCTTGCCGCCCAGCTCCAAGGACAGCTTTTTGAACATGGGCGCGGCCGTACGGGCAATATGCTCGCCGGTTTTAGTGCCGCCCGTAAAGCTGATAGCCTTAATGGCCGGGTGCTCCACCATGGCCTGCCCCGCGCCCGGCCCGGTGCCGTGCACGATGTTGAGCACCCCGGCCGGCAAACCCGCTTCCTGGCACAGCTCCCCCAGCCAGTACGCCGTGGCCGGCGTGATTTCCGAGGGCTTGGCCACCACGCAGTTGCCGGCGGCCAGGGCCGGGGCAATTTTCCAGGTAAACAGGTATAGCGGCAAGTTCCAGGGCGAAATGCAGGCCACCACGCCCAGCGGGTGACGCACGGTGTAATTGAGCGACTGGCCTTCCTGAAAGTGGCTTTCGGAGGAAAAGTGGCCGATGCCGGTGCCGAAAAAGGCGAAGTTGCTGGCCGCCCGCGGGATGTCGACGGTGCGGGCCAAAGCCACGGGCTTGCCGTTGTCCTGACTTTCGGCCTGGGCCAGCCGCTCCAGGTCCCGCTCAATCAGCTCGGCAATGCGCACCAGCAGCCGGCCCCGCTTTTCGGCCGGCAACGCCCGCCACGCCGGAAACGCGGCCTGAGCGGCGGCCACGGCCTGCTGTACGTCGGTAGTGTCGGAGTCCGGAATCTGGCTGTAGACCTGGCCGGTGGCGGGTTCCACGTTGTCGAGGTAGCGGCCGTTGGCGGGCGGCACAAACTGGCCGTTGATGAAATTCTGGAGCTGGAGCATGGCGGGTGGCACGGGGGTGAGACGTCAGCAAATCTAGCCATACTAAACCACTACTTTTGTGGTTCGGGCCGCGCCGGCCTTTCCCGCTTATGAAACTTTCTTTCCTGGATGGCCACACGGTGCCCCGCTGGTTTTGGCCGCTGGTGCTGGGCCTGAACCTGCTGCTGCATCTGCCGTTTTTCGCGCAACCGCCCAACAGTGTGCACGTGTGGCGCCAAAGCAACACGATGGCCGTGGCCCGCAACCTCTACGAGGAGGACATGAACCTGCTGCGCCCCCGCGTGGATAGGCGCAACGAGTCGGACGGCGTGACGGGTATGCAGTTTCCGAGCTACGAGTGGGTGGTGGCCGTGGGCTACAAGGTGCTGGGCTTCCACGAGGCCATTCCGCGGGTCGTGACCTGGCTGATTTTTGCCGGCGGCGTGCTGGCCTTTTTTGCCCTGGTGCAGCGCCTGTCGGGTTCCCGCTGGCTGGCCGCGGTGGGCGCCTGGGGTTTGAGCTGGAGTCCGGAGCTGTTCTACCACAGCATCAACGCCCTGCCCGACGTGCTGGCTTTGTCGGCGTCCGTGGCGGGCTTGTTTTACTTTCTGCGCTGGTACCAGGAGCGCCGCGCCCTGGATTTTTGGCTGAGTTTGCTGCTGACTACCCTGGCCGGCCTGACCAAGCTGCAGTACCTGGTTATCGGCTTTCCCATTGCCGTGCTCATCCTGCGCGACCTGTGGCAGCGCCGCCTCAGCTGGCGCCGCGACGCGCTGCCGCTGCTCGTGTTTGCCGTCGTCACGGTGGGCTGCACGCTGGCCTGGTACGCCTACGCCGTGCGGCTGATTGAAACCTCCGGCCTGGCCGACTTCGGCCTGGAGCTCCGCCCCGCCTCCGACCTGGCCGCGGCTGTTAAAACCCTGACCCACAACCTGATTTCTGATATTCCCGAGCTGCTCATCAACTACGGCAACTTCGGCCTGCTGGTGCTGGGTTTGGTGGCCGTGGCCCGGGGCGGCTACGTGCGCCGCTACTGGTTTGGGCCGCTGCTGGCCTGGGCCCTGGCGTTGCTGGCCTACCACCTCATCGAGCTGCGGCAGATGAGCGTGCACCAGTACTACATGCTGCCCTACCTGCCGGTGCTGTTGCTGGTGGTGGTGGTGGGAGCGGGCTGGCTGGCCCAACAACCGAAGTGGCGCTGGGCGTTGGCCTTGCTGCTGGTGGCCCAGCCGGTGCTGGCCTTCGTGCGTATCGCGCCGGCCCGCTGGATGGGTGGGGCCCGCGAAGTGCCCACCGAGCTGTTTGAAGCTGCTACCCGGGCCGAGCTCAGCAACGCCGTGCCCGACTCCGCCCTGTGCGTGGTCGGCCCCGACGAGTCGGGCTGCAAGTACTTTTACTTCCTGCACAAAAAAGGCTTCGGCTACAACGAAAGCGCCCAGCTGTTTGCGCCCGGAGCCGGCGGACAACCGTATCTGGCCAACTGCATTCAGCGCGGCGCCCAATACCTGTACACCAACGACACCACGCTGCTAACCCAGGACCCGCGCCTGCAGCCCTACGTGGCCCGCACCGTCCGGCAGGTTGGCAGCTTCCGGGTGCTGGCTCTGCGCCCGGCTGTTTCCGCTACTCCTGACTCCACCACGTCCCGATGAACACACGTTTTTGGCTCCTGGTGCTGGGCGTACTGCTGAGCTACCTGCTCGTTTTCGGGGCTTGGACCTGGCCCCTGGCTTCGCAGCTGAGCTCAGCCTTCCCGGCCTTCGCCGACCAGGACGGCTACATGCAGCTCTGGAACGTGTGGCACTTCCGGGAGGCCGTGCTCAGCGGACAAAACCCGTTTTTCTCCAACTGGCTGCTGTACCCCGACGGCGCCTCGCTGTGGCTGCACACCTATATTCCGGTGGCGGGCATGGTCAACGTGTTCATCGGCAACGAAATGTTGGCCCTCAATCTGACCCTGGCCGCCGAGTACGCGCTGTCGGGGCTGGGGGCCTGGCTGCTGGCCCGGCGTTGGGTGCGGCAGCCGGTGCTGGCCTGGCTGGCGGGGCTCTACTTCGCCTTTTCGCCCTACAAGATGGTGCGCCTGCCCTACCATTTCGATTTGGTGCTCACGGCTACGGTCCCGTTTTATATCCTGGCGTTTCTGCGCGCGTTCTGGTTTGAGCCCGGCCGGTTCTGGCCCCAGGTCCGCAGCTGGAAAGCCGTGGCGGCCTGCTTTGTACTGGGGGTAATTACCTTGTTCAGCGACTATTACGTCCTGTTTGCCCTGCTGTATTTTTCCTTGGCCTACGCCCTGTGGTTCTGGCTGGCGCTGGGCAACATCAATTGGCGCAAGCCCCGGCCCTGGCTGATTCTGGCCGTGGCGCTAATTGTCACCCACATTGCCATCCGCCTGATTCGCCTGGCCGGCGTGCCCGATAATTCCGGCTTCTGGTGGGGCGGCGACCTGGTCGGCTACTTCCTGCCCGCCGACAACAGCCGCTGGCTCAACTTTGCCTGGGCCCGGCAGCTGTACAACGACCCCAAGGTGTTCAACATGCCCGGTTCGGTCGAAAACGTCATGTTCCTCGGCTACGCCGTGCCGCTGGTGGTGGTGCTGGCTTCGTTCTGGCCCGGGCGGGCGGCTTCCCGGCGCCACCACGATTTGCAGGGCCGGCCGCTGGCCTGGGTCTTGCTGTTTTTCGTGCTGCTCACGTTGCCCGCGCTGCGGGTATTGGGCCATGTCAATTTTAACCTGCCCAACGGGCTGCTGCACTTTATTCCCTTCTTCAACAACATTCGCTGCCCCACCCGCTGGGTGCTGCTGGTCACGCTGCTGCTGCCCATCGTGGGCTTTAGTGCCCTCGAAGCCGCCTGGGACCACGCCGCCCGGCCGGTGGCTCGGGGCCTGCTGAGCGCGGCGCTGCTGGCCGTGGTGTTGTTTGAGTTCTGGCCCGTGCCGCCGCCCCTGGATTCGTCGCGCCGGCTGCCGGCCGCCTTTCAGGCCGTGGCTAAGCTGCCCGGTGAAGCACTGTTTACCCTGCCCGTGGGCCTGGTAGACGGCTACCGGCAGGTGGGCAAAACCGAGTTGCGCAATTTCCTCTACCAGCCCTACTACCGCAAGAAAATTCCCTCGGCCTACATTTCCCGCGTTGCCGCCGAGCAGTTTGCCCAGTTCGAGGCCGATACCGTGATGCACACGCTCGTAGTGCTGCAGGAACTGCCAGCAGAATCTGATACGGTGGTAGTAGCGCCTTCGGCTACGGCTGCGGCCCGGTTCCGGCGGCGTTACCAGCCCAGCGGCGTGCTGGTGAGCCCAGCCTGGCGCAACGGGCCGGCCCACCGTTACCTACGCCAGGTATTCCCCGATTTTCGGGAGCAGAGCTTCCCGGACGGCTACGTGCTGCTGGCTCCCGCTGGGTCTGTTCGCTAAAGCGGCTCAGGCTTAGCGCGCGGGCAATTCGGCGGACTGAGCCGTGGCGTGCGTCACGGGGATATTGGTGTCGGAAATGATGTAGAGGGGGCGCTGCCGCACGTTGGCGCTCAGGCGGGCAATGTACTCGCCGATAATGCCCACGGCAATGAGCTGCACCCCACCCAAAAACAGGATGCTGATCATCAGCGACGCCCAACCCGGCTGGTAGTCGTGAGAGATAAAGCGGGAGTAGAGCGTGTAGAGCATTACCAGAAAGGCTATGCCCGAGACGATAAAGCCGCTGATGGTGGCTGCCTTCAGGGGCGCGTCCGAGAAGCCGGTGATGCCGTCCAGGGCCAGCCGAATCATCTTGCGGTAGGTATAGCCCGTTTCGCCCCCGGCCCGTTCGGCCCGGTCGTACTCGATATAGGTTTGGCGGTAGCCAATCCAGGAAATCTGGCCCCGGATAAACTTGTTCTGCTCCGGCATCTGCTTCAGGGCGTCTATCACCTTGCGCGAGATAATGCGGAAGTCACCCGTATCTACCGGAATGGAAATGTTGGTAATGCTGGCCAGTAGCCGGTAGAATAGCTTGGCGGTCAGCTTCTTGGCCGTACTTTCGCCCTGCCGGGAGCGGCGTTTGGCATATACTACCTCGTAGCCTTCCCGCAGCTTGGCGTAGAGCTCGGGAATCAGCTCGGGTGGGTCTTGCAGGTCGGCATCAATAATGACTGCCGTGTGGCCCGCCGCTAGGTCCAGGCCCGCCGTGACGGCAATCTGGTGGCCGAAGTTGCGGCTGAAGTCGATGTAGCGCACCCGCGGGTCGCGGGCGGCCAGGTTCTGCACCAGCGCCAACGACTTATCCCGGGAGCCGTCGTTGATGAAAATAAACTCGTACTGCACGCCCATTGGGTCGAGCACGCCGCCCAGGCGCGTGTAGAGCGCCGGAATGTTGGCTTCTTCGTTGTAAATGGGAATAATAACGGAGAGGTCCAAGGGCAGGGAAGGGCGAAATGAAACGAAGTCAGAAAAAGCCAGCCAGGGAAGCCAGCTGGTGGCCGCCGGATTCAGAACCGACGGCCACAACCGAAAGCTCCACTGGTAAGCCGACCACAAAGGTAGCTAATCGGCCTGCACGACGAGCCGACCTAGCGCGCCAGCGGATACGTGTTCAGCACCGGCTGCCGGCGGCTGTCGTACCAGTACACATCCGTGGTCAGGGGCCGGATCAGCAGGTCATCGGCCAGGATATCCCGGCCCCCAAAAATAACCTGGATTCGGTTGACGCCCGGGGCCGGCCGGAAAACCACTTGCAGGCGCACCCAGTCGCCGTCCACTTCAGTTGTCAGGCGGCCATCCACGGCGTGGTCACTCACCTCGCTGTTGCCATTAAACTGCTTGACCCGCAGCACGCCGTAGCCGTAGTCGAGCTTACCATTCACCCATACGCTGGCCTCGTAGCGGGCCGTATCGGTGGGCGTGGGTAGGGGGCCGTCGTAGAGCACCGTGTTGGCTTCTTTGGGTTCGTACAGGGCGCCGGGGGCCAGCCGGCCGCGCCGGTCGGGCTTATCCGCAAACGACTCGTAGACCACACCCCGGTCGGTGGAGGTGTACAGCCCGCCGGGGCGCTGGGGCAAGGTGGGCAGCAGGGCCGCCGCTTTGGCACGCTCCTGGGCCAGGCTGGTAGCTCCCAGCGCCGCCACCGGCAGCTCGTAGAGCGTCACGTTTTCGACCGTCACCAACCGGGTGGCAATGCTCACCAGGCGCTGCTCGGCCGGGGTCAGGGCGTCGGTGGTTACCAGCAGCAGAATGGGCTTGTCCGAGGGAAATTTCTGCAGCAGGGTCTTTTCCACCAGCGGGCTGCTCAGCAACTGCACGTGGCGCAGCATGTGTTCCACCGAAGGCCGCGAAACGTAGGTCGATAGCTCCGGGAGGCCCGTGGCCACGGCCAGGCGGTGGGCCTCATACGTGGCGGCCGCCGAGCCGCTCAAGTCGATTTTGTCGCTGCCCTTGTTCATATAGGGCAGGGGCATAATGGCCTGAAAGTCTTTGGGCGAGCGGCTGGCCCAGCTTAGCTGCTGCACCAGGTTGTTTTGGGGGGCCAGAAAGGCGGCAGCTCCGAAACCCTGCTTAGCCGCTTGGGCTTTCGACGAAATATTAATCCACGCTTCGCCGGCCCAGAACAGTAGGAGCATCGGCACCCAGGGCGCGGCCAGTATGGGCAGGCGCCGCAGCCGCTGGTAGCGCAAGAGCCGGTACAGATAGTACGCGGCATAAGTGCTCATCACGTAGTAAAAAGGCCAGGCAAAGCGGCCCAGCGCCCGGAACTGCTTGAGCGGCCCGAGGTAGTCAATCCAGTGCTCGAAACCGGGAAAGGTGAAGGGAATAGCAAAGGAAAACAGCAGGAGCAGGGACGCCGCGCCCAAGCCCGCCGACAGGTGGGGCGGCATGAGCTGGCGGGCCAACAGGCGGGCCGGGCGCTGGCGCAGCTGCCAGGCCCGCCACAGCAGCAGCAGGCCGGCGGCCACCAGCACACCCGTGGCCACCAGCCCCACGTACGACATCGACTCGTAGCTGATTTCCTCAGTCGGAAATACGGATTGCCACAACCCGTGCAGGGGCTCCAGACTAGGTGTGAACACGCCGCGGGGCGTGGCCATGTACACCAGGAAGCCGTACGGGTTTGGGGGCCGGTCGGCAGTGGGGTCAATGGCCAGCATCCACACCCGGAATACGACCAGGGGCAGAATAGCCGTGAGGGCCATGCGCCAGATCAGGGCCAGTGGGCGGGGGCGCCGCAAGCTCAGAATGACCACGTGACCCAGCAGAAAGAAGCAGCCGCAGGTCAGGAAGTACAGCATTACGCCCCCCATCAGGAGGCTGCTCACGCCAAAAAGCACGTACCAGCGCCACTGCCGGGGGGCCTCCTGCATGCGGATGATAAAATACCACAGCAGCGGCACAAAGCACGTGTAGCTGAGCGACATATGGTCGCCGAGACGTTGAATCTGGGGGGAGAGGAAGCCAATAATCAGGGCCAGCACCGCCGCGTACCCCACCGACATGCGCGTGCGCCGCAAAATGGCGTACAGAATCATGGGCGTGACCAGCACGCTGGCCAGTGCCACCAGGTTGGTAATGGCAATGGTGTGCTGCCCGGCCGGCACCCCCAGGCGCTGCAGCAGGTTCATCACCCAGGCAATCAACGGCTGCAGGTTAGGGTAGTTAAAATCTTCCCCAAACGGGTAGTTCATCCCCGAAAAATGGCTCCCGGAGTCGTACAGCGCATAATAAGCCGTGGCAAAATAGCTCTGAATACCGTCGCCCCCGGCCTGGAAAAAGTAATCATCGGGGTGCGCCAGGGCAAAGGAGAACAGAAAAGTCAGAATGGCGGCCGTAGCCAGTCCCACCCCGGCCAGACCCAGCCAATGGTAATTTCGACGAGATAAAATCATGCAAAGAAAACTAACGTGCCACCCGCAAAAAGCACCAGAATACGAGCAAACTAGAGGGCCAGAGCTCGGCCACGGGTTGGCGCCGTCAAAACTACAGGTTTAGCGGCATAATAACCCTTCGTATGTCGAACAGCTACTCTATCTTTGCCGAAAATTCGCCCGTCGCAATCTGTGCTTACTATGCGCTGTTTTTACTTCTTGTTTGTGCCACTTTTCCTGACGGCGGCCTGCTCCAAAAAATCATCGGATGAAACGGCCGGGCAGCAATCGCAGGTACTGGTACGCAACGGGTTTGAAGATTTGGACGGCTGGGTGCCCAACAACCCGTCGCTGACCAAGGAAAAGCCGCACGCCGGGCAGTATTCGGTGAAAGTCGACCAGAATATCGAATATGGCCTGACCTATATCAACCAGATCGGGCGCCTGTCGCCGACCCGCATCAACAAGATTCGCCTGACCGCCTGGGCCTACCAGGAGAAGCCCGGAAAGGCCGCCGTGGTGGTGCAGATCAACAGCCCGGTGCCCAACGCGCCGGGGGTATTCTATCAGAAAATTGATATTACCGAGGTCGGCAAGTGGACCAAGCTCAGCCAGGTCCTAACGATGCCTGCCGTGGTGGACCCCGCCAGTGAGATTCGCATTTACCTGTGGCGCCACGAGGCGGGCGGCCCCGTGTACATGGATGACCTTGAGTTGAGTGTCACGCCCTAAAAAATTACTCGATTTCGTGTTTCTACTGGCTGGTTTTCCGGCCGCTTACTTTTGCCCTGCCCTGGTTGCTAGCTTAGTGCTTTGGGTAGTTATTCCTTCCTGGCCAGGCACTGCCGGGGCTCCGCACCAAAGGAGCCGACCAGCAGCCACCGGGAGGCCCAATACAAACGAAAATCGGACTTGGTTGATGTCTGACACGGCATCCATCTTCTGATAATCACATACTTAACCTCAAACCTTTTTCATATTCCCCGATGCGTACTCTTACCGCCTCACTCGCCCTGCTGCTAACTGGTCTGACGCTGACAAACTGCGGCAGCGACAAGAAAGCAGATGATGGCAAGACCCTGATTAACACTTCGTTCGACGAGTTTCAGGGCTGGATCGACAACTCTAGCGGCACGCTGAGCAACAAGGTTGCTCACAGCGGCCGCTATTCCATTACCGTGGGTGGCGGTAAGGAGTACGGTCTGACGTTTAAGTCCCCGCTGGGGCAGATGATTGCGGCCAAGCCCCGTAAGCTGGCCCTGGAAGGCTGGGTTAGAACCGAAGAGGCCAACACGCCCGCTCAACTGGTGGTGCAGGTTACGAAGCCCGGTACCGACGAGAAGGTTTTCTGGAAAGGCATCAGCCTGGCCGAAGGCACCAAGCCCGGGGAGTGGACCGAGCTGAACATGAACCTGGACCTGCCCGATAATGTGGCTTCCGACCAAGTGCTGGGCGTGTACCTGTGGGGCAACAACGCCGGCAAGCCGGTGTACCTGGACGACCTGCGCATCACCAACGCAGACTAGTTACAGTAGAGCACCTGCGGGGGCCTGTCGGGAAGCTGGCAGGTCCCCGCAATTAGTACCGGGGCTTAGGTAACCTGGTCCAATCAGGCGTAGATTACGAGCAAATCCTGGGGCCCTTCGGCGCCGGGCGGCCGGGTATATTCACCGGCGTACTGTATTGTGATTATTTGAAAGCTGTATGAAATCAACGATTTACACGTATTCTGGCTGCGCTTTGCTACTGTTGTTGCTGGGCTGCCAACAAGCTGCTCCCACCGCCGAAAAGTCGAATGCCCTGATGGCCAACGACTTTGAAGCCAGCGTGGGGTGGAATGAGGCCAAGGAAGGCTCTCTGACCACGGAAAAAGCCCACTCCGGCGGCTGGTCGGTGCAGGTGCAGCCGAGCACCCCGTTTAGCTACACCTTCGTGCGCCAGCTCGGCCAGCTCGACCCCAAGCTGACGCGGAACTATCAATTGAAAGGCTGGGCTTTGCGGGCCAGCACCGGCAGCCTGGGCAGCCTAGTCGTGCAAGTCAATAAAAGCAGTGCCGACACGGCCAAGGTGTTCTACGGCGCCTTGCCCCTGGCCGACGCGGTGAAGTCCTTCAACAAGTGGGAAGCCGTTTCGATGCCTTTCACCCTGCCTGCCTCGGCCACAGCCGAAAATGTGGTGAAGATTTACCTCTGGAATGATAAGTCTACCGCCCCCACGTACCTCGACGACCTGGAACTGACGGCAGCCCAATAATTCCTGATTATGCCCGACTCAACCCCCGTCGTCCAGGCATCCCGGAAAGCCGTGTGGAGCGGGCTGGCCCTGGTGGTGCTTTTCATCCTGATGGTGCAGGCTCGTTTGTGGGCTCCTTATTGGGATACGCATAACGTACAGGCCATTCTGACCTGGGACGCCATGGGGTATTACCTCTACCTGCCCGCGCAGTTTATCTACCACGACCTGTCGCACCAGGCTTTTGTGGCCGACATTATGCGGGAGTACAACCCTAGCAGCTCATTTTACCAGGCTTTTCAGGTGCCCGGCGGGCCTGAAGGCGCTCTGGTAATGAAGTATACCTGCGGGCTGGCCATCCTGTTTATGCCGTTTTTCTGGCTGGGTCACTGGGCCGCGGGGCTGCTGGGCTACGCCCAGGACGGGTTTTCGGCTCCGTACCAGATTGCCATTGCCTTCGGCGGGCTGGTGTATGCGCTGCTGGGCCTGGGGCTGCTGCGCCGGGTGCTGCTGCGGTATTTCTCCGACGTCATTACGGCCCTGGTGCTGGTAGTGCTGGTGCTGGGGACCAACTACCTGCAGTACACCGTCTTTGATGGGGCTATGGCCCACAACTACCTGTTTACGCTTTATGCCCTGCTGCTTTGGCTTACCATTCGGTGGCACGAGCGGCCAGGGCGGGGCGGGGCGGCGGCCATCGGCCTCACGCTGGGCCTGATGATTCTGATTCGTCCCACCGAGGCCGTAGCCATTCTGGTGCCCGTGCTGTGGGGCGTCAGCTCCCTTGCTACGGCCCGGCAGAAGCTGCAGCTGTTGCTGAAGCGTTGGCCCGACGTACTCGTGCTGGGGCTGGGCATCGGGCTGGGCGTGCTGCCCCAACTGCTGTACTGGAAGTGGGCCACCGGGCATTTCCTGTTTTATAGCTACCAGGAACAGTCGTTCAATTTTCTGCATCCGCACACGTACCAGGTACTGTTCAGCTACAAAAAAGGCTGGCTGCTGTACACGCCGCTCATGTTCCTGGCACTGGGGGGCATGGTTGTGCTCTGGCGCCGCCACCGGGCCCTGGCCGTGCCCGTGCTGGCTTATTTTCTGCTAAACCTCTGGATTGTGTCGGCCTGGGACATCTGGTGGTACGGCGGCAGCATCGGGCAGCGGGCCTTGGTGCAGTCGTACGCGGTGCTCAGCTTGCCGCTGGCCTGCTTTCTGGCCTGGGTCAGTGAGCCCCGCCACCGGGTAGCGCTGCGCATGGCCGTGGTAGTAGGAGTGGTGCTGTTGGTTGATCTGAACCTGTTTCAGCACTGGCAGTATATGTACTCCATTATTCACCCCGAAGAAATGAACCGGCAGTATTACTGGTCAATCTTCAACAAAACCAAGCCCGGTCAGGCCGACTATGCCCAGCTCGACGTGCCCACGCGCCTGCCCCGGGCCGAGGCCGAGTACGACCGGCGCTTTGTGGCCAAGCTCGACTTCGACACGCCGCCGGCCACGCCCGAAACCGGCATTACCGCCGATTTGGGCTACTACAGCAAACAGTCGTTTCGCACGGAAGCCAGCCGGCAGTATAGCCCGGCCCTGACGATGACCGTGGGCGAGGCCAAAGTACAGCCGGGCCAGTGGCTGCGCGCCTCTTGCCAGGTCTATTCCGACTATGGCGCCTGGAATACAAAGCTCGTTATGTCCATCGAGCGAAACGGGCAAAACGTGCAGTGGAACGGGGTGCGGCTGCAGAACAATCTGAGCATCAACCGCAAATGGAACCAGGTATGGTTCGACGCTCCCGTGCCCACCGACGCGCAGCCCAATGATGTAATCAAGCTGCTGGTCCTGAACGAGAACGGGGCGGCAGCTTTTGTGGATGACGTGCAGATAGAAGTGTTTTCGCCCAAAACTCCGGGCGCCAACCTTGCCGTAGCTACCGAGTAAGCCGTCCGGTAACGGGCCGGTAGACGGCGGGCGGCCTTACAGGTTGCCGGTCCGCCCGCCGTCTACCGGCACGTTGATACCGTTGATGTAAGCTGCCGCCGGGGAGGCCAAAAAGGCGACGGCCGCCGCGACTTCGGCGGCCTGCCCAAAGCGCCCGGCCGGAATACTGCGCAGCATGGTGGCCTCTATTTCGTCCACGCTCTGCCCGGTTTGCTCCACGCGCTTCTCAATTAGGGACGTGTGGCGCTGGGTAACGGTGGCCCCCGGCAGCACGTTGTTGACGGTAATTCCGCTGCCGCCCAGCTCGTTGGCCAGGGTCTTGGCCCAGTTGGCCACCGCCGCCCGAATGGTGTTTGAGACACCCAACCCCGCCAGCGGCTGCTTTACCGAAGTGCTGATGATGTTGATGATGCGGCCGTAGCCGCGCTCTTGCATCCCGGGCACCACGGCCTGGGCTAGCAGATGGTTACACACCAGGTGCTGCTCAAAAGCCGCCCGGAAGGCATTCACCGGCGCGGCCAGAATCGGGCCGCCCGCCGGCCCGCCGGTGTTGTTGACTAGCGTATGAAACCCCTCGGGATGAGCCGCCAGGTACTCCTGCAGACGGCTGGCCAGCTGATCCGGGTCAGTAAAGTCGGCGACGAGGTAGTCGTGGGCTTGGCCCTGGGGGCGGGGCAGCTCGGCCACTGCTTGGCGCAGGCTGGCTTCGTTGCGGGCCAGCAGCGTAACGGTAGCGCCAAGCTGAGCGAGTTCGTCGGCGACGGCGCGGCCGATGCCTTGGGTACTGCCGCCGACAAGGGCGCGATGGGAGGTAAGGTCGAGTTGCACAGACTGAAAGTAGGGTTTACGGGCCGAAAATACCCAGTTCCGTTGTTTTGCGTAAGTTGAGTACCGAAGTGCGTTTGTGCAATGGTGAAATAATGGGTTTTTGTTCGGGGCCCGCCGTGCGGCGCCAACCAACTTGCAGCTCGTTATTTCACTACTTCCTAAACTCACCATTTCGCCATCTCACTATTTCGTCGCACATGCCCGTTACTCGCCCTTTTAACTTTCAGCGCTGGATTGAGGAGCACCGTCATCTGCTGAAGCCGCCGGTCGGCAATCAGCAGGTCTTCAAAGACAACAAGGACTTTATCGTGATGGTGGTGGGCGGCCCCAATGCCCGCAAAGACTACCACTACGACGAAGGCGAAGAGCTGTTCCTGCAAATCGAGGGCGACATTGTGGTCAAGATCATTGAGGACGGCAAGCCGGTGGACATCGAAATCAAGGCCGGGGAAATGTTTTTGCTGCCCGGCGGCGTGCCCCACTCGCCCCGCCGGCCCGCCGGCACCGTGGGCCTGGTGCTGGAGCGCTACCGCACGCCCGGAGAGCTCGACGGCTTCCAGTGGTACTGCGAAAACTGCGGCCACAAGCTCTACGAGGAGTTTGCCGAAATTACCGACATCGTGCAGCAGCTGCCGCCCATTATGAATGCCTTCTGGCAGAACGACGACCTGCGCACTTGTAAGAACTGCGGCACTTACATGGCCGCCCCGGCGCCCGTGGCCTAACCCGGGGCCGGTACCGCCGCCGAGTTTTTCTTTCATTAATGTCAACTAGTCGGGGCTTTATCGATTCCTTTGTAAGTACAAAGGACAGCTCAGTGCTGGCCGTTAGACCATCGAAAGTTGAATTGAATGAGTGCTTTAGGACAACGACTGGGTAAACTGTTCCGCTTATCGCACACCAGCTACGTGCTGCTCTGCATCGGAATGCTCATGTTGGCTGCCATCTGCAAAGAGCCGCGTTGGGACCGGAACGACGTCTTCGTAAGTGACCGGGGCGGGTATTACATGTACCTGCCCTCGGCCTTTCTGCTGCACGACCTGGGCGACGGGACCTGGGTGACGCAGGCGCGGGTAGCGTCCCGTCCCGACATTGACCCCCAGTGGGACTTTGTGAAGCTGCCCAATGGCAAAACGGTCTTTAAGTTTCCCATGGGCATGTCGGTAGCGTACTCGCCCTACTTCTTTCTGGCCAAAACCGCCTACCAAGTGCAGGGCCGGACCGGTACTACCGGCTACGAACGGGCGTACCAGTACATGATTTCGCTGGGCTGCATGCTCTACGTGCTGCTGGGCCTGCTGCTGCTGGGCAGGGAGCTGCGCCACTTTTTTGCCGACCACGTCGCGGCCCTTACGCTGCTGGTGCTGGCCCTGGGCTCCAACTTGTTCAGCTACGCCACCCACGAGGCCCTCATGGCGCACGGCACGCTGTTTTTGCTCAATACCCTGCTGCTGATATTTACGCGGCGCTGGTACGAGCGGGGCCGCCTGGCCGACGCCGTGGCCCTGGGCCTGACGGGCGGCCTGATGGTGCTGGTACGGCCCTCGGAAGTATTGCTGCTCACGGTGCCGGTGCTGTATGGCCTCACGAGCTGGGCGGCCGTCGGGGAGCGGCTGCAGCTGTGGCTGCGGCGCTGGCAGCACTGCCTGCTCATCGGCGCCCTGATTCTGGGAGTCGGGGGCATGCAATTCGTGTTCTGGAAGCTGGTGGGCGGAATGTGGGTAGTGCCCTTCTACGCCGGCGAAACCTTCCACTTCAACGACCCCCACGTGCTGGAAGGCCTCTTTAGCTTCCAGAAAGGCTGGCTGTTGTATTCCCCCCTGATGGCGCTGGCCATCGTTGGCACGCTGTGGGTGCGGCGCTGGGCCCCGGCGGTGTTTCCCGTGCTGCTGATTCTGTTTCCGGTGTTCGTCTACGTCACGTTTTGCTGGTGGAACTGGCAGTACGGCGGCAGCTACGGCGGGCGGGCCATGATTAGTATTTACCCGGTGCTGAGCTTTGGCCTGGCCGCTTTCTGGCAGCGCTTTATCGGCCAAACCACCCGCCTGGGCGTTGCCCCGGTGCTGTTGGGCACGCTCACGCTGGCGTTGCTGCTGCTGAGCCTGACGCAGAACTACCAGTTCAGCCGCGGTATTATTGACTGCTGCTACGAAACCAAGGAAATGTACCTGAGTCGTTTCGGGCAGCTCAGCTGGTAAACTTGCTGTCCTTCTGCCCGTAGGCACCGCCCACCTTCCTTCCCACCCATCCCACCCCGCTGGCGTGCTCAAAATCGACATTCACACCCACATTCTGCCCGAAACCTGGCCCGACCTGCGCGAGCGGTACGGCTACGGCGGCTTTATCCGGCTCGAACACCACAAGCCTTGCTGCGCCCGGATGATGCAGGACGACAAGTTCTTCCGCGAAATTCAGGACAACTGCTGGGACCCCGAGGTGCGGATGCGCGAGTACGACCAGTTTGGCGTCGATGTGCAAGTGCTCAGCACCGTGCCCGTCATGTTTAGCTACTGGGCCAAGCCGCTGGACGCGCTGGATTTGAGCCGCCTGCTCAACGACCATATTGCCGGCGTAGTGGCCCGCTACCCCGACCGATTCGTGGGCCTGGGCACTATTCCGATGCAGGCCCCGGATTTGGCTATCAAGGAGCTGGAGCGCTGTGTGAAGGAGCTCGGGCTGGCCGGCGTGCAGATTGGCTCCCACGTCAACGACTGGAACCTGGACGCGCCCGAGCTCTTCGAGGTCTTTGCCGCCGCCGAGGAGCTGGGCGCCTGCGTGTTTGTGCACCCCTGGGATATGATGGCCCAGCAAAAAATGCCCAAGTACTGGCTGCCCTGGCTCGTGGGGATGCCCGCCGAAAGCACCCTGGCCCTGTGCTCGTTGATTTTCGGCGGCGTGCTGGAGCGCCTGCCCAAGCTGCGCGTGGCCGTGGCCCACGGCGGCGGCTCGTTTGCCTCCACCATCGGCCGCATCGAGCACGGCTTCCACGTGCGCCCCGACCTCTGCGCCGTCGATAACCCGGTAAACCCGCGCGAGTACCTGGGCAAGTTCTGGGTTGATTCCTTGGTGCACGACCCGCTGATGCTGGACTACCTGGTCAAGACCATGGGCGCCGACAAGATTGTGCTCGGCACCGACTACCCGTTTCCGTTGGGGGAGCTGGAACCCGGGCAGCTCATTGAGTCCATGCCCTACCCCGACGAAATGAAGGCCCGCATGCTGGGAGCCAATGCCCTGGAATGGCTGGGTTTGCCCCAGCAGAGCTTCACTAAGCTTCTGGCCGGCCGGTAGAGCTTGCCCAAATACCTCTCGGTAAAAGGGCTTTAGCAGCACCTTGCGCACTTTAGGCTCCAAATTGGTGCTGGTATACGAATTGCTGTATATGGGCTATGTGTTTACAAAGCTTGATTTCTTGTTGGGTATGCGTGAATAATTTTTATTAATACTTGTATACCATATTGGTATTTATGTTTAATAAAAGTTAAAATATGTATACCATTTAACAAGGCTATAAACTTTTGGCAATTCTGGCCTAGTACTGCCGCCTAGCGGGCCAGCCGCCTATCTTTACCCCCAATGACTTCCTTTCAGCCCACTGCCGAATTTGCCGCCGAGCTTGACGCTCAGGATGCGCTGCGTGACTTTCGTAACCAGTTTCACATTCCGCTGGCTCCCAACGGGCAGCCCAGCATCTACCTCTGCGGCAACTCCCTGGGTTTGCAGCCCAAAGCGGCCCGTGCCGCCGTCGAGCAGGAGTTTGAGAGCTGGGAAAAGCTTGGCGTGGAAGGCCATTTCCACGGCACTTCGCCCTGGATGCACTACCACGAAACCCTCACCGCCAGCACCGCCCGCCTCGTGGGAGCCAAGCCGGTGGAAGTGGTGGTGATGAACAACCTGACGACCAACCTGCACCTGCTGCTGGTGTCGTTTTACCAGCCCACAGCCACTCGCTACAAGGTGCTGATGGAAGGTGGCGCTTTTCCGTCCGACCAGTACGCCCTGGAGTCGCAGGCCCGGCTGCACGGCCTGGCGCCCGATGAGGCCATTGTGGAGCTGCGGCCCCGCGCCGGCGAGCATACCCTGCGCACCGAAGACATTGTGGCCACCATTCAGGAACTCGGCGACTCGCTGGCCACGGTTATTCTGGGCGGGGTCAACTACTACACCGGGCAGGCCTTCGACATGGCCGCCATTACCCGGGCCGGCCACGCGGTGGGCGCTATGGTGGGTTTCGATTTGGCCCACGCCGCCGGCAATCTGCTGCTGCACCTGCACGACTGGGACGTGGATTTTGCCTGCTGGTGCTCCTACAAGTACCTCAACTCGGGCCCCGGCGGCACCTCGGGCGTGTTTGTGCACGAGCGGTTTGCCGAGCGGCCCGACTTGCTGCGCCTGGCCGGCTGGTGGGGCCACGACCCGGCCGACCGGTTTCAGATGAAAAAAGGTTTCCGGCCCATGACGGGCGCGGCGGGCTGGCAGCTGTCCAACGCCCAGATTTTCCCGATGGCCATTCACCGCGCGGCCCTGGCCCTGGTGGATGAGGCCGGGGGCATGCCCGCCCTGCGCCGCAAGAGTGAGCAGCTCACCGCCTACCTCGAATACCTGGTGCGCCGCCTGGAACTGCCCGCCACGGTGCTCGAAATCATTACGCCCGCCGACCCCGCCGCCCGCGGCTGCCAGCTCTCGATGCTGGTGCACCAAAATGGCCGGCAGCTGTTCGACTTTCTGGCCGCGGCCGGCATCATTGCCGACTGGCGGGAGCCCAACGTAATCCGGCTGGCGCCGGTGCCGCTCTACAACTCGTTTGGGGACGTGCAGCGCGCCGGGCAGGTGCTGGCCGAGTGGGCCGCCGGGAAAGCCAAATAGTTGTTCGTTTTTTGTTGCCCATCTTACGTAGAAGCAACAGTAGTTTCTGATTACGTTCTAGTTCCTGTAAAATCATGGCCGAAGAATACGCGGATAAAATGGCCCGCAAAACCGACGCCGAGCTGCGCCAATACGTGACGGGCCGGGACCAGTACCGCGACGATGCCGTGCTGGCCGCCTTCGACGAGTTGCGGCGCCGGGGCCAGCCCCACCCCGACGAGGAGCTGGTGCGCCCCGCCCTGGAAACGGCCGTGCAGGCCCAGCTAGCCCGGGAACAGGCCGCCCGGGAACTGGCCGAGCAGGAAGCCCGGGCCGCCGACCCCGCCACAATTTCGGCCGCGGTACCCGAGCTGTACTCGCCCAGCTCCATTGCCATTTTCTCGATGCTCCCCATGTCGATGCTCGGGGGCGGTGTGCTGCTGGGCATGAACCTGTTTCGGCTGGGCCGCAAGCGGGCCTTGCTGGGCCTGCTGCTCTTTATTGTGCTGTACCTGATTGTGGCCGGGCAGGCGCTGCAATGGGCCGTGTTTCAGCAGGGGCTGCACCCGTTTGTGGGTACGCTGCTGTTCAACGTGCCGGCTATTCTGGTGTATCTGCTCTGGTTTTGGCCCCGCTACGTGCAAACTGAGCAGTACCGCAGCCGGGGCATCATCATCCCGATTCTGGTCAGCTTTGCCCTGGTCTGGGGGCTGCAGCAGGCCTTGCCCTACCTGATGAAGCAGCAGCCCAAAAAAGTGCAGGCCGAAGTGGAGCAGCTCCTGAAACGCTAGCTGCCCGTGGCCCTGACCTTGCTGCCGCTGCCCGCCGCCGAAGTGCTGCTGGATACCGAATTTCTGCCCGCCCCACTGGCTGAGCAGCTGCTTACGGAGCTAACCACCGGCATTGCCTGGCGGCAGGAACCCATCAAGCTTTTTGGCAAGCAAGTGTTGCAGCCCCGCCTCACGGCCTGGTACGGCGCCGCCGGCGCCCAGTATTCCTACTCGGGCCTGACCTGGCAGCCCCTGCCCTGGACGCCGGCGCTGCAACGGCTGCGCGGGCAGGTGGAAGCCGCCTGCCACACTAGCTTTAATAGCGTACTGCTCAACCTCTACCGCGACGGACAGGACAGCATGGGTTGGCACGCCGACAATGAGCCCGAGCTGGGCGCCGCGCCGGTTATTGCCTCCGTGAGCCTAGGCGCCACCCGCCGCTTCCGCCTCCGCCCCCGCGACCCGCAGCGCCCCCCGCACGAGCCGCTTACGCTGGAGCTGGCCTCCGGCAGCCTGCTCGTCATGCGCGGGCCCACCCAGCAGCACTGGCTGCACGCCGTGCCCAAAACTGCCCGGCCCGTGGGCTCCCGGCTCAATCTTACGTTTCGCCGCATCATAACGGCATAAAAAAAGCTCTTCCCATTACGGGAAGAGCTTTTTTGTTAACTCTGGCTGGTCGACTATTTGATGTCTATCAGCAGGCCGGCGAAGAGCAGACGACCGATGTTCGGGCCGCCGTACACCTGGGTGTTGGTGGCGTTGAACAGATTGGAGCCGCCCACCTGAATCGTGGTGTAAGCCTTCGGAATAACGTAGCCCACGTAGGCGTCCACGGCGCTGTAGTCCTGCAGGGTGCCCACGGCAAACGGCATTTCGTACAAGTGGCCCTGGGCCCAACGGTAGTTTACCGAGTAGTTGAAGTGCTTTGCCACCAGGCCGTTGGCGCCCACGTTGTACTTGTGCTTGGGCGTGTTGAAATAGGTCTGGAAGCCCTCGGGCAGCTTGTCCTTGTCAATCAGATTGAGCGAGTAGTTAGCCGTGATGGTCAGGGGCCGGGCTACGTTGTAGCTCAGGCCCAGCGCCGCGCCCTGGGTTTGTACTTCCTGGCGGGCGTTGGTCCACACCTGCAGAATCCGGGTGTTGCCGCCGGCGGTTTGCAGCGTGGCGGCGTTGGCGCCCAGCTGCTGGGCGGTGGGGCGGCTGCCGTCCCGGTTGCCCACAAAGCGCTGGGCCCCGATAAAGTCGTTGTAGTAGCTGCGGAAGTAGTTCACGTCTACTACCATCTTGTCGTTGAACGTGCCTTTGTAGCCTACTTCGTAGGTGCTCAGGCGCTCCAGCTTCAGGGGTGCCACGCTGTACTCATACTGGGTCAGCACGGCCGGGTTCGACTGCGCAGCGCCAATAACCTGGGCGTTGGCGGCAGCCAGCGTGTAGCCCTGGAAGCCGTTGCCCACGTTGCCCAACAACAGCACCTGGCCGATGTCGATGCGCACGTACTGGTCGAGCTGGGTGGGCGAGCGGAAGGCGCGGCCAAACGAAGCGCGGAAGTTGTGCTGCTTGTTCTCGCCGGCCGAGTACACGGCCGAGGCCCGGGGCGAAAGGGCCGGGCTGAAGTTCTTGAAGTCATCCACGCGGCCGGCCAGGGCTAGCTTCAGCCGGTCGCCCAGCATGGTGTGGGTCAGCTGGGCGTAGCCGCCCAACTCGTGGTTCTGAATCCGCTCGTTGTCGTCGGAGAAAAAGTTGCCGTTCGAGCCCAGGCGGAATTTGCGGTAAGCCGCGCCCACAATCAGGCTGGTGTTTTCGGCCAGGGTGAAGTTGTACTGGGCGTTGCCTTCGTTCAGGTACGAGCTGGGGCTGAGCTTGGCACCCAGGCCCGGCCGCGGGTCGTTGATGATGCGGCTGCGCAGCTCGCCGAAGCGGGCACTGCTGGGGTCGAGCTGGGTGGCGTTGGCCTGGGCCTGGGCAAATGCCTGGGCCTGCTCCATCGTCTGGCCCTGGGCGCGGGCACCTTTGTAGGCAGCGTTATAGGTGCCAAAATACTGGTCGACGTAGCGCACCGTGCTGCCTTCAGCCACCGGCGAGGTCTGAATAAACGAGCCCAGGAAAGTCAGGTCATACGAGTTGCCCCCGAAGTCCTGCACCGACTGGCCGCGCAAAAACCACTTGTTGCCCTTGATTTCGCCGTGCAGCTGGTTAATGCCAAAGTCGCGCAGGCGGTAGCGGCTGGCGCTCTGGTAGCTGGCCGTGCCGCGCGAGTAAGCGTAACCCACGGTCATCTTCACGTTGTCGGTTACCAGGTACGAAAGGCTGGGATGCACCTTCAGGGCCTTGGCCTGGTTGTCGTTGGCAATCAGCGTCGACTCGGTGAAGCCCGGCATGAAGACCGTCTTGCCCACCAGCTCGGCCGATACGCCGCCGGGGAAGGGCTGGGTGCTGGTGTAGGTGTTGCCCACGTCGCCGTAGCGGTTCACGGCATTGTAGCCGAGGGCCGAGCCTTCGGCGTTGTTGGCTCGCTCGATAAGGGGGCTGGTGGCCGAGTAATTGCTGGCCAGCCAATCGTTAGCCTTCGTATAAGAGCCCACCACTTTGAAGGCCAGCTTTTCACCCAGCTTCTGGGCGTAGCGCAGCTGTCCGTCGAAGTAGCTCCGCTCACCGCCGCGCACCCGCACGCTCAGGCCTTCGCTTACGAAGGGGTCCTTGGAGTTAAGCAGCAGCACGCCGTTGAAGGCGTTGGCGCCGTACAGGGCCGAGGCCGGACCGTGAATGATTTCCACGCTTTCCACGTCCAGCTCGGGCAGGCCCGTCAGGTTGCCGGCGTTCAGGTTCAGGCTGGGACTCTGGGTGTCGAAGTAGTCGGTGAGCTGAATCAGGCGCTCCGACTTGGCCGAGTTGAAGCCGCGGGTACTAATTGAGTTCATCAGCAGGCTGCTGCTGTTCACGTCGATGCCCTTGTACTGGCTTAGGCCGCCTTGCAAATCAGCCGTGGTAATGCGCTCCACTTGCTGGGCATTCAGCTTTTCTACCGTCACGGGGGCCTGCAGAATCCGCTCTTCCACGCGCGAGGCCGAGGCAATTACCTCACTGGTCAGCACCGAGCTGGCCTTGAGCTGTACTTTCACGGCCCGGTCGGGCTGCTGCAGGGTTACTTCGCGGCTCTCGTAGCCCACAAACGATACCGACAGCACCACGGGCGGCGTGCTAAAATCGGCCCGAAGCTGAAATTTGCCGTCCCGGTCGGTGCTGCTACCAATGAAGGTGCCTTTGACAAATACCGTAGCGCCCGGCAAGGCTTCGCCGGACTCAGTTTGTACTACTCCGCTAACGGTTACATCGTCTTGGGCCCAGGCCCGCGGCGCCGCCAGTAGCAGCGCAAATAAAAGCAGAAGGAAATGGTAAGGTTGCTTCATAGAAAAGTGTGCAAAAGGTGGGAGACTAGGAAAAAAAAGCGCAAGAAATTCGGCAAAAATAAAGTAGTCATGCCGAACATCCAAATTGGAATGCGCCGTTGGTAAATGGGTTTGCGGAGGAGGTTAATTGAATATTTGCGGCATAGGGCCTGTGTTATAGCTCTAAAGCTGAATGTTTCAATAAGGAAAATGTTCAATTACACCGCCTCGAGTCTGCCTGCGCCGGGCTAACAGAACACAAATCTGCCAATAGCCCGCGCTGAAGAGCTTAGCCGGAAACCCAGCTGCCGTGGATAGTTGAATGGAAGGAGGAAAGTCAGCCCGTGTACCGTGCCCTTCGTTGCTGTCGACTTAACGCTGCAAGGTACTGACCCAACCGGGGGAAATTTTCGTATTTCCGTCCAACCTCGGTTTCTTACCCGTCGAAGGCGGATAATTTCCAGCTTAATCAACCCACGGGAAAAGGCTTACTTGCGCCCGTATTCTTTCCGCTCTCCGTCCCCGTCTTGCCTGCCATGTCCTCCCAGCCTGTTTCTGCTCCCGATTCCGCTACTGCCGAGCCGCTTACCATTATGGGTGCGGGCTTGGTCGGCTCGTTGCTTTCCTTGTTTTTGGCCCGGCGCGGCCACCAGGTCGACGTCTACGAGCGGCGGGCCGATATGC
Organism: Hymenobacter chitinivorans DSM 11115; assembly: GCF_002797555.1. NCBI lineage: Bacteria > Pseudomonadati > Bacteroidota > Cytophagia > Cytophagales > Hymenobacteraceae > Hymenobacter > Hymenobacter chitinivorans. Next base: position 219,825 of record NZ_PGFA01000004.1, read on the forward strand.
GGCGGGGTGGGGCCGTGGAAGGCCGCTCCATCAACCTGGCGCTGTCGGACCGGGGCTGGCGGGCCCTGGAGGCCGTGGGCATCGGCGACGAAATCCGGCAGGTGGCCATTCCCATGTACCGCCGGGTGATGCACGACGTGCACGGTAACCTGAGCTTTCAGCCCTACGGCAAAGACAACCAGGCCATTTATTCCGTGTCGCGGGCGGGCCTCAACCGCACCCTGCTGACGCTGGCCGAAGCCGAGCCCCGCATCCGGCTGCACTTCAACCAGCAGCTGACCAGCCTCGACCCCCGCCACCGCCGCCTGGAGCTGCGCGACACTGTGACCGGGCAGGAGCAGGAACTTGCTTTCCGCCGCCTGTTCGGCACCGACGGGGCCTTTTCGGCCGTGCGCAGCGCCCTGCAGAAAACCGAGCGCTACAACTACTCCCAGAGCTACCTCGACTACGGCTACAAGGAACTCAACATCGAGCCCGGCCCCGACGGCGAGTGGCTGCTGGAAAAAAATGCCCTGCACATCTGGCCCCGGGGCCAGTACATGATGATAGCGCTGCCCAACCTCGACGGCTCGTTCAACTGCACCCTGTTTTTCCCCTACGAAGGCAAGCACTCCTTTGCTTCGCTGCAAACGCCGGCCCAGGTACAGGCCTTCTTCGAGGAAATTTTTCCCGACGTGGTGCCCCTGATGCCCGAACTCACCGACGAGTACTTCCGCAACCCCACGGGCTCCTTGGTCACCATCCGGTGCTTTCCCTGGGCCTTCGACGATGATGTGCTGCTGCTCGGCGACGCCTCCCACGCTATTGTGCCCTTCTACGGGCAGGGCATGAATGCGGGCTTCGAGGACTGCACCGTGCTCAACGAGCTCATGGAACAGCTCGGCGACGACTGGCCGGCCATCTTCAGCCAGTTTCAGCAGCAGCGCAAGCCCAACGCCGACGCCATGGCCGAGCTGGCCGTCTACAACTTCGAGGAAATGCGCGACCGGGTCGGCGACCCGCGCTTTTTGCTGCAGAAGAAGATTGAAAGCAAAATCTCGGCCCAGTACCCGGATCAGTGGACCCCACTCTACTCCCAGGTCACGTTTTCGCACACGCCCTATGCCGAAGCCTGGCAAAGCGGCCGGGAACAGGAGCAGATCATGAGCCGCCTCATGTCCCACATCCAGACCGAGACCGACTACGACCGGCCCGAGGTGCAGGCCCTCGTGGCCCAGGAAATGGCCGCGCGGAGTTAGGCCCGCGCGGCCCGGGGCGGTTTTAAACCGGCAGCCACACCCCCAAGCTCATACCCGCCACAATACCCAGGCCCAGGCTAAGCCCGGCCCAGACTTGGGTTGGGGTGTGCGCGTCCAGGGCCAGACGGGCGCTAAGTACGGCGCCGGCCAGTATCACCATTACCAGCAGCGCCCACAACGCGGCGGTAGCCGGCGCCAGCAAGTAAAACCGCAGGAGCAGCCCCAGGCCGCCGCCCACCCCCACGGCGTGGGCACTGATTTTCCAGCGCAGCGAAATAAGAAAAGTCAGGAACACACCGGCCGCCATTCCCGCCATCAGGTGGCTGAGGAGCGGGTCAAAAACGGCGGGCTGGTAGAGCACAATGGCGGCCATACCAAAGCTAAACGTGGCCAGCAGCAGGGGTAGGGGCCGCTGCGCCCGTTCGCGCAGGAGCAGGGAGTCGACGTGGCCAAACCAAAACAGCGCACCCGTGCCCAGGGTCGGCAACAGAAAAGAAAAGCCGAACACAATAGCCAATACAACCCACCGGTCGGGCTGCGCGGGCAGCCAAAGTACCCCCGGCAACTGATAACATATCATATAAAAAAGATACGAAGGCAGTAAAAGCGGGTGAAGAAACCCAGATAATATATTGGCAATCAGCTTATTCAAGTATTAAGCAAAAATTAATGTGGTAGGGGGTAGAACGCCAAAACTACCAAAAGCATTATATTTATTCCTCGCTAAGGCTAGTTAAGCCCAGCAGTTCACCCAATAACACACCTTCCTTTTGTTCTATTTTACTCTCTAACCTGTGAAATCATCTACTTCACGTACCCGGCAGTGGTGGGCTATGCTCTTGTTGGGCGTCACCACCGTTTCCGGCGGTAGCCTGTACCTGTGGCAGCACGGCGGCACCAAGGCCATGGCCCAATCCCTCGAACAGCGCCTGGAGGGCGAAGAAGAAGAGGAAAACGAAGACCGCCCCGATCTGGCCCTGGAGCAGGACGTTGAGCGCACGCTCGATCCGGCTCTGGGTACCGTGCCCCGGGAGCGGCTGCTAGTAGCCCAAGAATACGCCCAGCAGCTGCTGGCGCAGCGGGCCTCCCGCCGCCTGCCCGTGAGCAGCCTTACCCAAACGACGTGGGTAGAGCGTGGTCCTAACAACGTGGGCGGCCGGATCCGGGCCCTGGTAGTCGACCCCGCCGACGCCACCGGCAACACCGTGTGGGCTGGTACCGCTGGTGGTGGCCTCTGGAAAACCACGACCGGCGCTGCCACCACCCCCATCTGGCAGAGTGTGGATAACTTCTTCGCCAACCTGGCCGTGACGGCTATTGCCTTCCAGCCCAGCAACACCAACATCATGTACTTCGGTACGGGTGAAGGCTACTACAATGCTGACGCCGTCCGCGGCCTGGGCATCTGGAAATCGACCGACCACGGCGTAACCTGGACGCAGCTTACCAGCACGGCCCGCAGCGCTAACTTCCAGTACATCCTTAAAATTGCCGTCCACCCGGTTACCGGCGACGTGTACGCCGCTACCCGCGCGGGACTTTTCCGCAGCACCAACGGCGGCACGAGCTGGGATAAAGTTCTCGGGGCTGGTACCGGCGCCGTTATCGACCGGGTATCTGACATCGAAATCAGCGCCGACAACAAGATCTACGTGGGCATGGGTATCCAGGCCGGCGACGCCATCTACCGCTCTACTACGGGCAATGCCGGCAGCTGGGTAAACCTGAATACGGCCGCCAACTCAGGTTTGCCAACGACCGGGTACGAGCGGATTGAGCTGGCCTGCGCCCCGAGCGATGCTAACCGCGTGTACGCCATGTTCCAGAGCACTTCGGATGCTCTGCTCGATATCTACCGCTCCAACGACGGTGGTGCTACCTGGACGGCCCTGAACAAGCCCCGGTGGGAAAACTCCGACGACTTCACCCGCGGCCAGGCCTGGTATGATTTGTCCATCGGCGTAGCGCCCAACGATGCCAACAAGATTTACGTGGGCGGAGTAGACCTGTTCCGTACCCTGGACGCCAGCGCTACGCCCGTGGTGTGGCAACAGGCTACCTACTGGAGCACCGCCAAAACCAACCCGGGCTACTCCCACGCCGACCAGCACGCGGTGGCTTTTGCCTCTAACGACGGTAACATGGCCTACTTCGGGAGCGACGGGGGCGTGTCGCTTTCCACAAATGCCTTCGACCCGAGCACGACTCCGGTATTCAAACAGCGTAACAACGGCCTGAACGTAACCCAGTACTACGCTGCTGCCATTCACCCCACGCTGCCGAACTACTTCCTGGCCGGCGCGCAGGACAACGGCACGCAGAAGTTTACGGCGGCGGGCCTGAATAATACCACCGATGCTTCGGGTGGGGATGGTGCTTTCTGCTTTATTGACGAGGACGAGCCCCAGTTCCAGTTCACGGCCTACGTGTACAGCAACTACTACCGCTCTTTCAACAGCGGTGCAACCTTCCCGCGGGTAATCAACAACAACAACGGTTCGTTTATTAACCCCACCGACTACGACAGCAAGCACAATACGATGTACGCTGGCTCTACGGCCGGAACCTTGTTTGTGTGGCCCGAGGCAACAACCAAAAACGTGACCACCACGCTGACCCTGCCTTCGGGTGCGGGTACCGTAACGCACGTAACGGTTTCGAAAAAAGTGGACGACCGGGTGTACGTTGGTACCAACACGGGTAAAGTAATCCGCATTGATAACGCCCTGGCAGTAGCTCCGGCTACTCCCACCTTTACCGAAATCCGCACCGGTACGGGCTCGGTTTCCTGCGTGGCCGTAGACCCCAACGACGAAGCTCACCTGCTGCTGACTTACTCTAACTATGGCGTGGTTAGCGTGTGGGAAACCACCAACGGTGGCACCGCATGGCGCAACGTGGAAGGCAACCTGCCGGATATGCCAATCCGCTGGGCCATTTTCGACCCCGCCAACGGCAAGCGGGCCTTGCTCGCTACTGAGCTGGGCGTGTGGGGTACCGATGACCTGTCGGCTACTGGCGTAAGCTGGGATCCTGCCAACACCGGCATGGCCAACGTGCGCGTCGACATGCTGCGCATGCGGACTTCCGACAAGCAAATCGTAGCCGCTACCCACGGCCGGGGCCTGTTTACGACGGATGCTTTCCTGGTACTGTCTAACAAAGGAGCCATAACGGTCAACAACAAGTTTATCGGCAGCGTGTATCCCAACCCGTTTGTGCAGACGCTAAACGTAGATCTGAGCCAGGCTGCCGCCGCCGGCACCACGGCTACTTTGACCGACCTGCAGGGCCGCGTGGTGTTCAAAGCTGACGTGAAAACGGCCGAGCGCCAACTGCGGTTGAACGTACCCGCCAGCCTGAGCGCCGGAATGTATACGCTCACTGTCCGCGACGCGAAGCAGACGGCTACTCGCCAGGTGATGCTGCGCCGCTAAACGCCAGCCGTTTACCCAATAAAAAAGGGAGCTCCGCACTGGGGCTCCCTTTTTTATTGGGTAAACGCGGCCTACTGCCTTTGCCATTCAGCGGGTAATGGGAAGGAATATGCAAATACCAGCCGGGGCTCCCGCTATAGCTGCCAGGGTCGGAGAATTTGGGGAAGATATAATTTTGCAAGGATGCACCATTAGCAGGTACCGAACTCAATTTAGGACCTATCCTTAGTAAGAACTACGATTTGTTCATTAAGCAGTGCATGATCAGAACAATACATAGAAAGGTCTGATACAGCATACTAATATTTTTAATACAAAAATTAAATTTTTCTAATGGCAGCAAATAGATATATTTGTAGTTAGCCAATTCCATTTACCTTTTTTCTCCCCCTGTTGAAAACACTTTACTCTAATTTGCGCCGGTGGCAATGGGCTATTGTCGGTGCCCTAACTTTAGGAGCTGCGGGCAGCTACTACTCACCCCAGCAGGTGTCTTCTCTGCTGACTTCAGTTGAGGCAGAAGAGGAAGATGAGGAGGATGAGGACCGGCGGGACCGTCCGGATCTGGCCATGTTGCAGGAGTTCAACCGGACGCGGGACCCTGCCACCGGTACCGTACCCCGCGAACGGCTGATTGCGGCCCGCGCCCGGGCCGAAGCGCTACTCTCCCAGCAAGCGGCCCAGCGGGCCGTAGCTGGTTCGTTGGCCTCTGCCAGCTGGACGGAAAAAGGACCTTCCAACGTGGGCGGACGAGTACGTGCCATTCTGATTGATCCGGCCGATGCTACGGGCAACACCGTATGGGTGGGCTCGGTAGGTGGTGGCCTGTGGAAAAGCACCAATGCTACCAGCGCTACACCCACCTGGGTGAGCGTGGATGGCTTTATGGCCAACTTGGCTATTACGTCGCTGGTATATGATCCTACCAACCCGGATATCATGTACCTGGGCACGGGCGAAGGCTACTACAATGCCGATGCCATCCGGGGCCTGGGCATCTGGAAATCGACCGATCATGGCGTGACCTGGACCCAGCTGGCTAGCACCTCACCGTCCACCAGCCAAGACTTTTACCGGGTGCAGCGCCTGGCCGTGCAGCCTAGCACGGGCTATGTTTTTGCCGCCACCCGCACGGGGCTGTTTCGCAGCAAAGACAAAGGAGCTACCTGGACGGCCGTGCTGCAGCCCAGCGGTATTAGAATGGCCGACGTGAAGATCAGCGCCAACGGGACGATTTTCGTGGGCGCGGGTATTTTCCAAACCGGCGGTATCTACCGGTCCACCGACAACGGCGACACCTGGACTAACCTCAACACCCTGGCGGGCTCGGGGCTGCCCACCACGGGCTACAGCCGTATTGAGCTGGCCTGCGCCCCCAGCGACGCTAGCCGCGTGTATGCCATCGTTACGACGACTGCCGACGTGCTGATGAACATCTACATGTCGAAGGATGGCGGTACTACCTGGGGCACGATTCGCAAGCCCGGTGGCAACTCCTTTGACTTCACCAGCGGGCAGGGCTGGTACGCGCTGGCTATCGGCGTATCGCCCACGAGCCCTAACACGCTGTACGTAGGCGGGCTCGACTTATGGATTACAACCAATGCCGATACGCCTCAGTCGGGTAACCCCAATTCGGGCGCTACCTGGACCCAGACATCTATTTGGTATAACCCCAAAACCAACAGCGACTATGTGCACGCCGACCACCACGCCGTGGCCTGGGTGCCTACCAGCTCGGGTACCGCAACGAAGGCATTTTTTGCCAGCGACGGAGGTATTGCCTACTCGGCCAATGCCAACTCGACGACGCCAACCTACGGGCAGCGCAATACCGGGTTGAACATCACCCAGTTTTATGCCCTAGCCCTGCACCCCAGCGACGTGGACTACTTCCTGGCCGGTGCGCAGGACAACGGTACGCAGCGCTATACCAAAACTGGCGGCCAGGTTACGACGGAAGCTACCGGCGGCGACGGGGCTTTCTGCTTTATTGACCAGAACGAACCTCAATTCCAGTTTACGGCCTACGTGTATGCCCAGTACCGGCGCTCCACGAACAGCGGCGCCGCGTTTACCAACCTGAACTTGAGCAGCTCTGCCGGACAGTTCATCAACCCGACCGACTACGACAGCCGCAGCAACACGCTGTACGGGGGCTGGACGGTTGACCGGTTTTTCCGCCTGCCCAACGCCACCACGGCTGCCGCGTCGGCGGTGAGCAACGTGCTGCTGGCCACCGGGGCTGGCATGGTAACCCACGTGACGGTTTCGCCCAACAACCAGGACCGCCTGTTTGTGGGCACCGAGCCGGACTTTTCGGCGACTACCCCCGGCCCCGGCCACCTATACCGCGTCGATAACGCCGCTTCGACCACGCCCACGGTGACGCTGCTGTACACGGCTCCGGCGGGTTTGTCGATATCGAGCGTGGCCGTGGAAACCGGCAACGACGCTCACCTGCTGATGACCATCTCGAACTACAGCGCCACCGAAGCCAAGGTGCTGGAAACCAAGGAAGGCACGAACACCGGTAGCGCTACGGTAGCCGCTGCCACCTGGACCAAGCGCCAAGGTGACCTGCCCGACATGCCCGTGCGCTGGGCCGTATTCGACCCGACCAATAACAAGCGCGCCATGCTGGCCACCGAGCTGGGCGTGTGGAGCACCGACGACCTGACAGCTGCCAGCCCGGTGTGGAAGCCCTCCAGCACCGGCCTGGCCAACGTGCGCGTCGACATGCTGCGCATCCGCGCCTCCGACCAGCAGGTTGTGGCCGCTACCCACGGCCGGGGCCTGTTTACCTCCGATATTCTCAAAGACCAGCCGCTGCCAGTGGAGCTGACCAGCTTCACGGGGCAGATGACCAGCCAGGGCGTGGCGCTGCGCTGGAAAACGGCTTCGGAGAAAAACTCGCTGCGTTTCGAGGTGGAGCGGGCCGCCAAAGACCAGAGCTTCCAGCTGCTGACCAAGGTAGCCGCCGCTGGCACGACCAGCGTGGCGCACACGTACGCCCACACCGATGCTACCGTGGGAACCGGCCTCTACTACTACCGCCTGCGGCAGGTAGACCAGGACGGCAAGACGTCGTACTCGCCCGTGGTGACGGTTGACATCAAACCCAGTTCGGCCCCTTTGCTGACGGGCTTGTACCCCAACCCCTTCGAGCAAAACTTCACGCTGGAGCTGCGCGAGCCTATGCGCGGCGACATCCTGACCACGCTGACCGACATGCAGGGCCGTCTGGTGTTCAGCGCCACAACCCAGAGCCCAAGCCGAGTGTTGCCCGTGACAGTGCCTGCCACTGTGAAGCCCGGCAACTACGTGCTGACGGTGCGCGCCCAGGGCCAGCAGGCCACCCGCCGCGTAATTCACCGGTAGCCGCCATTCTGGCTAATAACCCAAAAAGGCCGCTGGAGCAATTCCAGCGGCCTTTTTGGGCTTTAAGCAGTCAGCTGGCCTACAACTCCTTGCGCAGGCGGGCTACCGGAATATTGAGCTGCTCCCGGTACTTGGCCACGGTGCGCCGGGCAATGTTGTAGCCGCGGGCGTTGAGCATCTTTTCCAGCTTGTCGTCGCTCAGGGGCTTGTTTTTCTGCTCCCCCTCAATGATTTCCTTCAGGATGTGCTTCACCTCCCGCGAGCTGGCGTCCTCGCCCGAGTCGGTGGCAATACCCTCGGAGAAGAAGTACTTGAGCGGGTAAATGCCGAATTCGGTCTGCACCGATTTGGAGTTGGCCACCCGGCTCACGGTGCTGATGTCCATGCCGATTTCGGTGGCTATGTCCTTCAGAATCATGGGCCGCAGCTTGCTTTCGTCGCCTTCCAGGAAGAAGTCGTGCTGGTAGCGCACGATGGAGTCCATGGTGCGGAGCAGGGTTTGCTGGCGCTGCTTGATGGCGTCGATAAACCAGCGGGCCGAGTCGAGCTTCTGCTTGACGAAGGTCACGGCCTCCTTCATCTTCTTGTCCTTCTTGGCCGCCTTGTCGTAGGTCTGGAACATCTCGGTGTAGGCCGGGGCCACCCGCAGGTCCGGGGCGTTGCGCGCGTTCAGGGTAAGGTTGAACACGCCGTTGTCGTTGGTCAGGATGAAGTCGGGGATGATGTACTGCACCTTGCCCATGCCCACCGGGCCGGTGCCGCCGGGCTTGGGATTAAGCCGCAAAATCAGGGCAATAGCTTCCTTGAGCTCATCGTCCTCCAAATCCAGCTTCTGCTGAATGCGGGGGTAGTGCTTCTTGGTAAACTCGTCGAAGGTTTCGGTCAGAATCCGCTCGGCGTGCTCGGTTACTTCGTCCTGGTGGCGGCGCTCCAGCTGCAGCAGCAGGCACTCCTGCAAGTCGCGGGCGGCAATACCGGCCGGGTCGAAGCTCTGAATCACGTGCAGCACGCCCTCAATTTCGGCTTCGTCGGCCTCGATGTTCTGGGAAAAAGCCAGGTCGTTGGCAATGGCCGACAGGTCGCGGCGGATGTAGCCGTCGTTGTCGATGGAGCCGATAAGCTGGCGGCCAATGGCTTCCTGCTTTTCGTCGAGGTCGGCAAAGCCCAGCTGGTCGAGTAGGGCGTCGGTGAGGGAGGCGCCGGTGTCGGCCAGGGGCATTTCCCGGTCGTCGTCGGGCTCGCCGGGCCCGTCGCCCTGCATCTTATAGCCGGCTATTTCGTCGTCGTTGAGGTAGTCGCCCAGGTCCAGCTCCTCGTTGTCCTTGGTAGCTTCCACCGGGTCGTCGTCCTTGGTCGGTACCTCGATTTCGGGCTGCTCCTCGCTGCCCGCGTCGAAATCCTCATCGAGGGTATTGTCGTCGTTGTCGAACTCGGAATCCGGGTCGTCGTAGTCGTCGGCATCGTCCGAATCGTCGTCTTCGCGCTCCTGATCTTCGAGCTCGTCGTCGGTGTTTTCGTCGCCTTCTTCCAGGGCCGGGTTTACTTCCAGCTCTTCCTTGATGCGCGCCTCCAGCTCTGCTGTCGGGATTTGCAGCAGCTTAATGAACTGTATCTGTTGGGGAGACAACTTCTGCGAGAGAAGCTGCTTCATGTCAAGTCTTTGCATACTCTGGAAAGCGTGGTGCGTCACAAAAATACAAGGTGGCGCGCTTGTCAAATATAGACCTTTCTGTACTTGAGTTAGGTCAAAAAAGTTGAGGCCGGGGCCCCACATCATTTTGGCAAAACAACGCCGAAGGCCCCGATTCACAAAACAAACGACGCGAAACGGCTAAACTGATTTTTACGGCCCGCAAAACTCCTACCTTTGCCGACTTAACGATTTTAATTACCGAAAGCTGAGTCCGATGTCTGTTAGAAGGTCGAGTGTGCAGGAGCTGCTCCACAGCCAGGAGCTGGAGCGCGAAGTAGTAGTGAAAGGCTGGGTGCGCACGCGCCGCGGCAATAAGTACGTGCAGTTCATTGCCATCAACGATGGTTCCGGCTTTAATTCGATTCAGGTGGTAGCCGACGCCGAAAACTTTCCCGAGGAAAAGCTCAAGGCCGACGGCGTCGAAAACGGCGCGGCCGTAATGGTGCGCGGCAAGCTCGTGGCTTCGCAGGGCAAAGGCCAGAGCGTCGAAATCCAGGCCTCGGAAATCAGCGTTTACGGCAAAGCTGACACGGAAACCTACCCGCTCCAGAAAAAAGGCCACTCGCTCGAATTCCTACGCGAAATTGCCCACCTGCGCCCCCGCACCAACACGTTTGGAGCCGTGCTGCGCATCCGGCACGCCATGGCTTTTGCCGTGCACCAGTTCTTCAACGACCGGGGCTTCTACTACGTGCACACGCCCATCGTGACGGGCTCTGATGCCGAAGGTGCCGGCCAGATGTTCCGCGTGACCACGCTGCCCGACCAGAACCCGCCGCTGACCGAGGACAAGTCGGCCGTGGATTACAAGCAGGACTTCTTCGGCAAGCAAACCAACCTGACCGTATCCGGGCAGCTGGAAGGCGAGGTTACGGCTATGGCCCTGGGCAAAGTCTATACCTTCGGCCCCACGTTCCGGGCCGAAAACTCCAACACCGCCCGCCACCTGGCCGAGTTCTGGATGATTGAGCCCGAAGTGGCCTTCAACGACCTGCAGGACAACATGGACCTGGCCGAGGACTTCCTCAAGTACCTGGTGCGCTACGCCCTGGACAAGTGCCAGGACGACCTCAAGTTCCTCAACGAGCAGTACGACAAGGAGCTGCTGGGCCGCCTGCAGTTCGTGGTCGACAACGACTTTCAGCGCCTGAACTACACCGAGGCGGTGGAAATTCTGAAAACGGCCAAGCAGAAGTTCGAGTTCCCCGTGGACTGGGGCACCGATTTGCAGAGCGAGCATGAGCGGTACCTGGTGGAGAAGCACTTCAAGAAGCCCGTTATCCTGACTAACTATCCCAAGGATATCAAGGCCTTCTACATGAAGCTCAACGACGACGACAAAACGGTGCGGGCCATGGACGTGCTCTTCCCCGGCATCGGCGAAATCATCGGTGGCTCGGAGCGGGAAGAAAACCTCGAGAAGCTTACCAAGCGCATGGCCGAAATGCACGTGCCCGAGCACGACCTGTGGTGGTACCTGGAGCTGCGCAAGTACGGCACCGCACCCCACTCGGGCTTCGGCCTGGGCTTCGAGCGTCTCATCCTGTTCGTCACCGGCATGGGCAACATTCGCGACGTTATTCCCTTCCCCCGCTTCCCCAAGAGCGCCGAGTTTTAGGCCGGGAAGCTTTATAGTTTGAGTAAATCAAAAAATCGGTGGTCTGTAGAAGGCCACCGATTTTTTTAGTCCTTATGGTGCCGATTAATAAGTGCAAACGATGACTGAAATACCTCTTAGAATTTTATTGTTCATAGCTTTTTGGCTGCCAATAGTGGGCATAAATCAGATAATGGTGGCATATGATCGTAACAGGTACAAGAAGAATAAACAGAACAAGGAGTATAAATGGGGCGTCATAAATTGCGTTACCTCCTTCATCCTGTACTGTTATCTGCTGTATGAAATTGAATTGGTAGTTCTCATTGTAGCAATTCCAGCACTGCTCGTAATCCTATTTATGTGGCTTTTTGATTGATAACAAAGTGCTAGCAATACTAGCAGTAATTGCGCAGCTCCTTGTCATCCACGGCTACCAGCGCGTCCAGCCGCAGTTCAAAGCCGTCCTCCAGGCGCAGGTATTCTACTTTTTCTTGAATGAACAGGTCGGTGATGATGCCGGTATAGGTGCTCGGGGGCGTGTCGGGCTCGGTGCGGTAGAGTAGGGTGCACACCTGGCGCGTGGTGGCGCGGGCTTCGAGCTCGTCGTAGAACGAGCAGCTGATGGGCTGATACTCTTTAGAGGCCATAATCCGTCGGAAAATAGAGTGGGTGGGAAGTATCTTACGTGTATCAACCCGCCCCGGGCTATTCTGTTTCCGGCAGTGGAGCCAAGCCCGCTACCCGGCGCCACGGCGCAAACAGCGGGTGCCGGTCCAGAATTAGTGCCACCGCTACGCCGACGACCGGGCCCGCCAGCAACCAATTTGTTTCGCCCCCCAGCAGGACCTGGCCCAGCACGGCCAGCAGTAGCAACAGGGTAGGCACGGGCCGCAACGGGGCAAGCCACTGGCGCATAGCTGCCAAACCGCCCCAGCCGCCCGCCAGCAGCACCAGATTAAACGGGAAAAACGCCCCGGCGCCAGCTAACAGTCCGCCCCAGTTGCCGGCAAGGAGGTGACTATAAGCCAGGACGGTTGGATTACTACCCGCCGCCGGGGTCGGAGCCAGCAGCGTATCTACCGCCCAGTGCCCGGCCACTAGCAGCAGCAGGCCGGCGGCCAGAGCCAGCAGCCGCAGCCCCCAACGCGCAAAGCCGCCGCAGAATAGCACCACGGGCAAAAACAGCAGAAAAGATTCGGTTAGCAGCGGGCCGAGCACCACGGCCGTGAGCAACGCCGGCCCCGAACGGGCGAGAATGGCGTAATACAGCAGAGCTACCACCAGCACCAGGGCGCTGTCTACCACCAGCCGGCCCGCCACGTAGGTAGCAGTGCCGCAGGTGAGCAGGGCGGCCGTGCCCAGCAGCGCCGAGCTGGGGGCTGCCCCGGTGGCTACGGCGCTCCGGAACGTCAGCAGCCCGGCCCCGGCGAGCAGCAGGGTGTTTACCAGAAAAAAGCTGAAGCCAAACGGGGGCTTGTCGGCCGGCGAAATAAGATTGGCCAGGCCCCGGGCCCCGTAAGCCAAGCCCCTGGCCAGCAGCGGCACCACCACCTGGTAGCGGAGCGGGGCGGGCACTTCGAAGTCGCCCTGGGCCATGCGCAGGTAGCTCAGCTCGGCCGGGGTATGCGCCGCCGGGTGGTTGACCAGCAGAAAATACGCGTTGCTCCAAAGCAGGGCGAGGGCCAGCAAATAGACGAGCAGCAACGACTGACGGGAAAGCGCGGGCGGCATACGGCGGGCAGGCCGGGAAAAGTACGGCCGGCAATGTTACGGGAGTCCGGGCAGATTCAACAAAAAAGGCTCTTCCCCACGGAAGAGCCTTTCTCAATCTTTGGCAGATAAGGCTTAGTGCTTGCCTTTGCCGTGGCCGTTGCCATGGCCTTTCCCATTCCCATTACCGCGGCCGTTACCATTGCCCTGGTAGGCGGGACCGTTGACAATAACCGTCTGGCCGCCGCGCATTTTCTTGGCCTGGCCGGGCGGCATGCCGTGGGGGTGACCCTTGTACTTGGTGCGGTATTCCTCGATGCGGACCCAGGGCTGGGCGCCCACATAGTCAACCACGACGGGGTGGAAGGTGCGCGGGTCGTAGCCGGGGTTGGCCACGCGGCCCCAGCGGCCGTCGCGCAGCAGCACGTACTGCCGGTCGCGCACGTCGTAGTAGCCGTCTACTTCCGGGATGTAGTAGTACTGGCTGTTGGGGCCAATAGCCGGGCCCCAGGAAGGCGGCGCGATGTTGATATTAACCTGGGCCTGGGCCGTGGTGGTGTGCAGGGTGAGGGCAAACAGACCCGCGGCGGCAATTTTGAGCAGTTTCATGATGCGGTGGGAGTAGAGTGAATGGCCCCCAAACGGAACCATAGCGGAGCCAAGGCAAATACGGCGCCAATCCTATCCGGTTCAGGCTGGCCCCGGCTTCCCCGATTTATTTAAAAGTGGCGGGACAATCTGCCGGGCTTGGCTGTTATACCTCCTCCGCCGGGCCACTCGCCGCTCGGAGCCTCCGAAGCCGCTGCCCGCTAAAACCACTGGCAAATAAGCTATTCGGGGTAGCCAAAGGGCCGCGTTTTGCGTACCTTTGCGGACTTATTCGACTTGCTTTGCATGGCCAAGAAAACGACTGCCTCCCGTACTGCTGTTCCATCACCCGCCGCGGTGGCCGCACCCGTTGCTCCGTCCCAACGGGCGGCCGATGTGGAAGCTCCCTTTATTGAGGTATACGGGGCCCGGGAGCACAACCTGAAAAACGTATCGGTTCAAATTCCGCGGGGCCAGCTGGTGGTATTTACCGGGATTTCGGGCTCGGGCAAGTCCAGCCTGGCCTTCGACACGATTTACGCCGAAGGTCAGCGGCGCTACATGGAGACGTTTTCGGCCTACGCCCGCTCCTTTATGGGCGGCCTGGAACGGCCCGACGTGGACAAAATCGAAGGCTTGTCGCCGGTTATCAGCATCGAGCAGAAAACCACCTCGCGCAACCCCCGCTCCACGGTGGGCACCATCACCGAGATTTACGACTTCCTGCGTCTGCTCTACGCCCGCACCGCCGAGGCCTTCAGCTACGCCACCGGCCAGAAGATGATCCGGCAGAGCGACGAGCAGATCATCAACTACATCCTCAAGCACTTCGCCGACAAGAAGCTGGTGGTGCTGGCCCCGGTGGTGAAAGGCCGTAAAGGGCACTACCGGGAGCTGTTCCAGCAGATTGCCAAGCTGGGCTTTACCAAGGTGCGCGTCGATGGCGAGCTGCTCGACATCACGCCCAAGATGCAGGTGGACCGCTACAAAATCCACGACATCGAAATCGTCATCGACCGCCTCAAGGCCACCAAGGAAGACCGTTTTCGCCTCTCGGGCTCGGTGCAGAACTCCCTGACCCACGGCAAGGGCACGATGCTGGTGCTGGATTCGGACTCGGGCAAAACGCAGTTTTTCTCGCGCTTCCTGATGGACCCCACCACCGGCATTGCCTACGACGACCCGGCGCCCAATACCTTCTCGTTTAACTCGCCCTACGGCGCCTGCCCCACCTGCAACGGCCTGGGCGAGGTGCAGGAGATTACCGAGGAGAGCGTAATGCCCGATAAGAAGCTGAGCATCAGCCGCGGCGGTATTGCGCCCCTGGGCGAGTACCGCGACATCTGGATTTTCCAGCAGCTCAGCACCATCCTCAAGCGCCACAAAGCCAGCCTTTCCACGGCCCTGGATAAGCTGCCCGCCGACCTGCTCGACAAGCTGCTTTATGGAGTGGAGGAAGAGGAAGGCAGTGACCCCAAAAAGGCCGGTTACGTGGAGCCTTTCGAAGGCATCATCCCGTTTCTGCGCCGCCAAATGGACTCCGACTCGGAAAACATCCGGGCCTGGATTCAGGAGTATACCCAGGCCAAGGAGTGCCCCGAGTGCCACGGCTACCGCCTCAAAAAGGAGTCGTTGCACTTCAAGATTGCCGATAAGAACATTGGCGAGCTGTCGGTGATGGACATTGCCCAGCTGGCCCAGTGGTTTGAAGGCCTGGAAGACCGGATTTCGGACCGTCAGAACCTGATTGCCCGCGAGCTGCTCAAGGAAATCCGCAAGCGGATCGGCTTTTTGCTGGAAGTGGGCCTCGAATACCTGAACCTGCACCGCTCGGTCCGGACCTTGTCGGGTGGGGAGTCGCAGCGCATCCGCCTGGCCACCCAGATTGGCACCCAGCTCGTGGGCGTGCTCTACATCATGGATGAGCCCAGCATCGGCCTGCACCAGCGCGACAACGAGCGGCTCATCAAAGCCCTGCAGCACCTGCGCGACATCGGCAACTCGGTCATCGTGGTGGAGCACGACAAGGACATGATTATGAATGCCGACTACGTGCTCGATATTGGCCCCGGGGCCGGTATTCACGGCGGCAGCATCGTGGCCCACGGCTCCCCCACGGAGATTTTCCAGTCGGGCAGCCTGACCTCCCAGTATTTGAGCGGGCAGAAGCACATCGAGCTGCGCCGCCAGAAGCGCAAGGGCGACGGGGGCCAGCTGGTGCTCAAAGGTGCCACCGGCCACAACCTGAAAAACGTCACGGCCAAATTCCCGCTGGGCAAGCTGGTGGCCGTAACCGGCGTGTCGGGCTCGGGCAAGTCCAGCTTGATTCACGACACGCTCTACCCGATTCTCAACCAGCACTTTTTCAACGCCAAGCGCGACCCGCTGCCCTACCAGAGCATCGAGGGCCTGGAGCTGATTGACAAAGTAATTGAGGTCGACCAGTCGCCGATTGGGCGCACCCCGCGCTCCAACCCAGCCACCTACACCGGCGTGTTCACCGAAATCCGCAGCTTGTTTGCCTCCTTGCCCGAGGCCAAAATCCGGGGTTACGGACCGGGGCGCTTTTCCTTCAACGTGAAGGGTGGGCGCTGCGAAACCTGCGAGGGCGCCGGTATGCGCACCATCGAAATGAACTTCCTGCCCGACGTGCACGTGCCCTGCGAGAGTTGCAAAGGCCGGCGCTACAACCGCGAAACGCTGGAAGTGCGCTTCAAGGGCAAGAGCATCACCGACGTGCTCGACATGACGGTGGAAAAAGCCGTGGAGTACTTCGAAAATCAGCCCCGGATTCTGCGCAAGATTCAGGTGCTGAACGAAGTAGGCCTGGGCTACCTGACCTTAGGCCAGCAAGCGACGACCTTGTCGGGTGGCGAGGCTCAGCGCGTGAAGCTGGCTACCGAGCTCGGCAAAAAGGACACTGGCAAAACCTTCTACATCCTCGACGAGCCCACCACCGGCCTGCACTTCGAGGACATCAACCATCTGTCCGACGTGCTGCAGAAGCTCGTCGACAAGGGCAACACGGTGCTCATCATCGAGCACAACCTGGACCTGATTAAGGTAGCCGACCACATCATCGACCTCGGTCCTGAGGGCGGCGGGGGCGGTGGCACCATCGTGGCCCAGGGCACGCCCGAGCAGGTGGCCAAGGTCAAGAAAGGTCACACGGCCCGCTTCCTAGCCGAGGAGCTCAAAGTCAGCAAGTACGCCGAGGAGAAAAAAAGCTAAGCCAAGCTGCTGCGCCAACAACGCAAAGGCCCGTACCAACTGCTGGTACGGGCCTTTCTGCTGAATGAGAGTCACACTTAGGCCAGCACGGTAGCGCCGTGCTTGCCGTGGTAGGCGGCCGTCAGGCGCTTATGGCGCTTGCGGTTCAGGAAGGCCAGCAGGGGAAAAGCCACGGCCGGAATCATGCGCAAAGCCAACGGTGGCAGCACGAAGGCCAGAGCAATGCTGCTGATAAACACCACCGGCGACATCAGCGGCCGGGCTATATCCAGGTCGGGATGCTCGTGCTCGGGGTGGGCCACCAGCTTGTGGCGGGCATTGCTCAGGTGGCGCTGCAAGGCAATCTGCATCAGGCCGGTAAAGGCAATGTTGATGCTGTACAGAATCCAGGGCGTGCGCAGCAGGCTATACTCGCTCTGGTAAGCCGTGGTGAAGGGCATCAGGATAATGCTGAGCAGAAACACCAAATTCAGCCACAGCAGCCGGTTGTCGAGGCGGCGCACGAAGCGGAAGATGCGGTGGTGGGCCGTCCAGTAGATGGCAATGATGAAGAAGCTCAGAAAAAAGCCCACGAACTTCGGAATCAGGTGGGCCAGCACAACCTGCACGGCCTGCTCGGTGGGGTGCTCCAGCTCCGGTACCTTGATTTCAATGACCAGCAGCGTAATAGCAATGGCAAAAACAGCGTCGGTAAACAGAATTACCCGTTCAATCTGGAAAGCGTCACGGTTGTGCTGGGCTTTTTCGTTGCCATCCATAGTCTAGTTGCGCCGGCCATAGTAAGCCGGATGGTCAAATATAGAGCATGGTCTATAAGCCGCCAACCGCGGGGCGCGGAAACCCGCAAATGCAAAAAGCCGCTACGAACCAGTCGTAGCGGCTTTTTAGGAGAAGCTCAGCCCAGTTACATCTTCATGTCGCTGTGCTGCTTCGACATATCCAGGTGGCTTTGCACCACGGGCGTTACTTTGGTAATAAAGCCCTGCAGGTCGGCATCCTTGGTCATCGTCTGGTGCGCTTTGAGCGTGTTCAGGGTTTTCTGGTGGTCAATGACCATCTGGTCCATGAACTTGGTTTCGAAGTCCTTACCCGATAATTTCTGCATCGTGGCCGCAATGGCCTTGTGCTCGGCGTCCATGTCGGTGGGCAGGGTCACCTTCTTCTTGGTGGCAATGGCCTTCAGGTCGGCCGTCGACTTGGTGTGGTCCTTAATCATCATGTTGGCGTGGTCCTTGGCCGCACCGGTTACGCCTTTTTCGAGGGCCAGCTTGCTGAGCTGAATCTCGTTTTGGTCGCTGTGAGCCGCCGACATCATAAACTCGGGGTCGGTGGAGTGGGGGGCTGTGTCGCCGGGGCCGGGACTGCCGTTCATGTCGGCCGGGGCCGTGCGGTTGGCCGCCGCGCTACCGGCCTGGGTGGTGTCGCCGGGCATGCTGGTCGAAGCCGTGTCGCCGTTGGTGGCGGCATTCATGTAGTTGTCACCAGCATTGCCGCCCGCCTCTTCCGAGTTTGTATTCGTATCGGTCGTGGTGGTGCTGTCGTTGCTGCTGCAAGCGCCCAGGGTAAGCAGGCTGGCGCAGAGCAAGCTGAGGGGAATCCGTTTCATAGCGGTTGGTTTGGTTGGTAAAGAAAAAGGGGGCAGGAAAAATCAGGGCGGATTAGGTAGTAGGAGCGGGGGCGGTTACTTGGCCATCGTGGTGTCGGCCGCGGCCGAGTCGGCGTTGGCCGTTACCGTGGGGCCGGCTTCGTTGTCGATTACCGTCGCGTCGGCCTGGACGCCGCCTTCGTCAGCGGCCTTGTCCATGTCGCTCACGGCTTCGCCGGCGGTGCCGTCGGTACGCTTCTCGGCGTTGTTGCAGCTGGAGAAAGACAGCACGGCCCCCAGGGCCAGTAAGGAGAAAAAGCGGATTTTCATGGGTAATTAGGTGTAGGTTGGTTGAGAATACGAGAATAGAAATGCGGGTGGGAGGCTAGGGAAGGTCTTCTACCTGCTCATTGACCTGCTTGGCCATGTCGAGGTGTTGTTTCAGCACGGGCGCGTATTTGGCCGCGAAGCCACGAATGTCGCCGTCATAGGCGTCCTCGCTCATGTCCTCGAACTCGTCGACGTCCTTTTTGTGGTCATCGACCATCGTGGCCATGTACTGCTTGTCGAACTGGGTGCCGGTCAGGGCGGCCAGCTTGGCGTAGGTATCCTGCTGCTCCTGGCCCAGACCCGCGGGCAGGGTCAGGCCTTTCTGTTCGGCCAAGGCTTTCAGGGCGCTATTGGCTTCGCCGTGCTGCTCTACCATGTGCTGGCCAAAGTTTTTGACGGCCGGCGTGGTGGCTTTTTGCTGGGCCAGCTTGCCCAGCTCCACTTCCAGCAGCCCGTCACTGGCCCCATCCACCATAAACTCGGCGTCGCGCTCCTGCTTTTCGGTCACGTTTTCGTCGCCGATGCGCTTCTCGTTCTGAAACTGCGCTTCCGCAACCGGGTCTTTTTTGCTGGCATCCGGCGAGCAGGCGGCCAGTAGCAGGGGAAAGGCCAGGGCCAGAATTCGGGAAGAATAGTGCATAAGGAAGTGGCCTGAAGGGTGGGGATGAAGAGGAGCTTCCATCTATACGGGCCGTTTGGCCGGCGGTTCAATTCAAAATAGTTCCGGCTTTTGAAAAAAAGTTTGCTGCGTGATTAAACTACGGCTTGGCTTTGACCTCTAACCGCTACAAAACCACCAAGTACCACACCTTTTTCAACCTCCCATTCCCATTTTCACTCCCATGACTACTGCCACACTCCGCTCCCTGGGTCTTGCTGCGCTGGCCAGCGGCCTGCTCTGCTTCACCGCCTGCAACAAAGACAAAGACGCCGCCCCCGAAAACCTGGAATCGGCGGAGGACAATGGCAATGCCGAGGATGAAAACGCCAACATCGGCGACATTATCGAAGTAGGGGCACCCGACAACGAAAAGCTCTC
Source organism: Hymenobacter chitinivorans DSM 11115 (assembly GCF_002797555.1). Classification (NCBI taxonomy): domain Bacteria; kingdom Pseudomonadati; phylum Bacteroidota; class Cytophagia; order Cytophagales; family Hymenobacteraceae; genus Hymenobacter; species Hymenobacter chitinivorans. The sequence continues at coordinate 239,657 of NZ_PGFA01000004.1, forward strand.
CAACGGCCCCGTGCGGGAGCCGGCCGACGTGGCCCGGGTATTCGGCACCTGCGCCACGCGCACCTACAACGCCGAAACCCGCACGTTGACTATCGATTTTGGCACTACCAACTGCCTGTGCCCCAACGGCAAAACCCGCCGCGGCAAAATCGTTGTCGTCTTTGGCGGCCCTTACCGCCTCAATGGCGTGGTGCAGGCCGGCGCTACGGCCACCGTCACGTTGGTCAACTACTTCGTCAACGATAAGCAGCACACCGGCACCCGCGTCTTTACCAGCCTGGGCAGCGGCTCCTTCACTCTCGACGTGCAGAATGCCAGCATCATCACCCCCGACGGTACCCACAGCTGGACCTCGCAGCGCACCTACACCCGCACGGCCGGTTTTGGTACGGCTACCATTCAGGACGATAAGTACCAGGTGACGGGCCAGGCCAGCGGTACCAACCGCAAAGGCGTCGGCTACACGGCCCAGATTCAGCAGCCTTTGGTCAAGAACTTCGCCCTGGGTTGCGCCCGGCACTTCACGGCCGGCACCGTGAATATCAGCAACGCCAAGGGTCAAAGCCTGGTGCTGAACTACGACCCGACCGGTACCGAGGCCTGCGACAATATTGCCAGCGTAACGGTAAACGGCGTGACGCGCACAATTCGCCTCAAGTAACCTTCGTTAGTGCCCCAGTCTTACTTGCCGCCATCGGCATGTACATAGTAAAAGCGGCCCGGTATCCGGGCCGCTTTTCTTTTGTCGGGGGCTGGTAGTTGAAGTTCCGCGTGGCGGAATGAGACGCTTATTCGCCGCGGAACGTGGGCTTGCGTTTTTCGGTGAAGGCCGCCACGCCCTCCCGGTAGTCCGCCGATTCGCCGGCCGTTTGCTGGCAGTCGGCCTCGTAGTCCAGCATTTCATCCAGCGTGGCGGTGCCGGCCTTGTTGAGCATCTGCTTGATAAGGCCAATGGATTTGGTGGGAGCCGAGGCGTAGCGCGCGGCCAGGGCGGCCACGGCGGCGTCCAGCTCGGCCGGGGCCACCACCTGGTTTACCAAACCCAGGCGCAGGGCTTCGTCGGCCGTCACCTTCGAGCCCAGGGTGCACAGCTCGAAAGCCTTGAGCGTACCCACTAGCCGCGGCAGAAAGTACGACGAGCCCGAATCCGGCACCAGCCCGATGTTGATAAACACCTCAATTAAAGAGGCTTCCGACGAAGCCACCAGCACGTCGCAGGCCAGGGCCAGGGAGCAGCCGGCCCCGGCCGCCACCCCGTTGAGCCGCCCGATAATGGGCTTAGGCAGGTTGCGCATGGCGCGGATGATGGGGTTGTAGCGCTTGTGCAGGGTTTCGGCAAAGGAAAAGTTTTCCTCGTCCTGCGTCGCCTTCAAATCCTGGCCCGAGCAGAACGCCCGGCCGGCCCCGGTCAGCACGACCACCCGCACCGAGTTGTCGTCGGCCACGCGTTGCAGGGCATCCTGCAGCTCGTAGCTCTGCGGGTTATTGAAGGCGTTGAACACCTCGGGGCGGTTCAGGGTAATAGTCGCAACGCCGTTTTGAACGTCGTACAGCAGGCAGGTATACATAAGCGGAAGTTCGGGAAAAAGGATGGGAGCCGAAAAGTACGCCGAAGCCGGCAAACCTGGCCCTACTGAGGCTGCTGAGCACCTTGCTCAGCCCGCAGCAGGGCCTCGGCCACAATCAAATCTTCGGGCGTCGTGATTTTGAGGTTGCGGTAGTCGCCGGCCACCATATAAATGGGCTGCAGGTCTTCCACCACGCTGGCATCATCGGTGAAGGTGGGCAGCTCGGGCAGCTGGTAGGCCCGCCGCAACAGGTTTAGCTCGAAGCACTGCGGCGTCTGAACCAGGCGGAGCCGGCTGCGGTCCAGGGCGTAGGAGCCCTGCTGGGCCAGCCCGCGCACCGAGTCTTTGGGGGCCACCGCCGCCACCGCCGCGCCGTGCTGGCTGGCCGCCGCAAACGTCTGTTCAATCACCACCGCCGATACCAGGGGCCGCACCCCATCGTGCACCGCCACCAGACCGGCCGGGTACTGCTTGAGCTCCGCCAGCCCGTTGCGCACCGAGGCCCAGCGCGTTTCTCCGCCGGCCACCACCCGGTGCCGAATCGTTACGTGGTGCTGCTGGCAGAGCTGCTCCCAGGTGGCAAACTGCTCGGCGGGCAGCACCACCACGCATTCGGCAAGCTGCACGGCCGGGTCCGTAAAGCGGCGCAGGGTGTGCAGCAAGACCGGCTCCCCCAGCAGGTTCAGAAACTGCTTGGGCCGGTCGGCACCCATGCGCGAGCCGCTGCCGCCCGCCACCAGAATGGCGTAGCGCGGCACGGCCGCCGAAGAGGAAACGGGAAGAGCGGAAGTCGAGGTCGAAGTCATGAAGGGGAAAAGGGCCCAAGCGCTGCCCGAAGGTACTTCTTTGCCAAAAGAAACGCCGGAGCCATTACGAGAATGACTCCGGCGCAACCGGTTTTTTAGCAAACGACGAACTCTACAGAATCAGCATGGCGTCGCCGTAGGTGAAGAACTTGTACTTCTCCTTAATGGCGGTTTGGTAGGCTTCAATCAGGAATTCGTGGCCGGCAAAGGCCGAGGCCATCATCATCAGCGTGCTTTCCGGCATGTGGAAGTTGGTCAGCAGCGCGTTGGCAATTTTGAACTCGTGGGGCGGGAAGATGAACTTGTCGGTCCAGCCCTGATTTTCCTTCAGGCGGGCGTGGGCCGAAACCGACGACTCCAGGGCGCGCATCGTGGTGGTACCCACGGCGCACACGCGCTTCTTGGCGTCCAGGGCGCGGTTTACTACCACCGCCGACTCGGCCGGCACGATGAAGTTCTCCGAGTCCATCTTGTGCTTGGTCAGGTCCTCCACGTCCACGGGGCGGAAAGTGCCCAGACCCACGTGTAAGGTTACTGGCACTACATCCACTCCCTTGATTTCCAGGCGCTTCATTACCTCGCGGGTAAAGTGCAAACCGGCCGAAGGCGCGGCTACGGCACCTTTGTGCTTGGCGTAAATAGTCTGGTAGCGCTCCTTGTCGGCCGGCTCCGCGTCGCGGGTGATGACCTCGCGGGGCAGGGGCGTCTCGCCCAGGTCGTTCAGGGCCTTATAAAACTCCTCGTCGGAGCCGTCGAACAAGAACTTAATCGTGCGGCCGCGGGAAGTAGTGTTGTCGATTACCTCGGCCACCATGTCGCTTTCGCCGAAGTAGAGCTTGTTGCCCACCCGGATTTTACGGGCCGGGTCTACCAGCACATCCCAGAGGTGAATTTCCTTGTTGAGCTCACGCAACAGGAACACCTCAATTTTGGCGCCGGTCTTCTCCTTGTTGCCGTACAGCCGCGCCGGAAACACCTGAGTATCATTCAGAACAAACACGTCACCGTCGGTGAAGTACTCGATGATTTCCTTAAACACGCGGTGCTCGATTTTACCCGTTTCGCGGTGCAAAACCATCAGGCGCGATTCATCACGAGTTTTGGCCGGATGTTGCGCCAGCAGGCTTTCGGGCAAGTCAAATTTGAACTCGGACAGTTTCATGGGCTAAACAAAGGCAATAGGAGGGGAATCTAACAAAATTTTGGGTTGGCAAAAGTACGTACAATGGCCGGATAAATCGTTACTTTTCGCCCGGAAAGGTGAAATGGAGAAGTTGTGAAATTGCGTGTTCCTGTTCTAGCCGCTCAGGTTTGCGCCATCCAACCATCAACCTCACAATTTCACCACCTCACAACTTCACCGCATGAAAACGCTGCGCCTGACTCTGGAAAGCTTCCGCTTCGCGTGGCAAGCTCTCAAATCCAACCTGTTACGCACGATTCTGTCGCTGCTGGGCGTCACGGTGGGTATCTTTGCCATCATTGCCGTGTTTGCCGTCGTCGACTCGCTCGAGGCCAACGTGCGCAAGAGCATGAGCTTCGTGGGCGACAAGGTGATTTACGTCGGGAAGTGGCCCTGGGCCTTCGGGGGCGAGTATCCGTGGTGGAAATACTTCAACCGGCCGGTGCCCTCGGTGCGCGAATTCCGGGAGCTGCAGAAAAACCTGGGTCCCAACAACAAGGGCGTCGCCATTTTCGGAGCCGTGGGCGGCAGCGTGCTCAAGGCCGGCAGCAACAGCGTGTCGGACTGCGCCTTGCAGGGCGTGAGCTTCGACTACCGTAAAGTCTCGGACGTGCCCATTGCCGAAGGCCGCTATTTCACCTCCCAGGAAGTGGATGCTGCCCGTAACGTGGCCATCATCGGGGCTACCATTGCCGAAAACCTGTTTCCGAACGGCAGCGCCATCGGCCAGGAGTTCAGCGCCAAGGGCCGCAAGTTCGTTATCATCGGGGTGATGCAGAAGGAAGGCAAGAAGCTGCTCGATACGCCCAGCAACGACACCAACTGCCTGATTCCCTTCGGCATGTTTACCAAGATGTTTGCCCTCAACACCGGCGGCATGACCGGCGTGACGCCCACTATTGCCGTAAAGGGCTCCGACGATGACCCCGGCCTGCTCGACCTGGAGTACGAACTGCAGGGCGTGATGCGCAACATTCGGGGCCTCAAGCCGCGGCAGGAAGACAACTTTGCCCTGAACCGGCCCGAAATGCTGGCCAATGCTATTACCCAGCTGTTCTCCATCATTGGCATTGCCGGCGCCGTCATTGGCTCGTTTGCCATGCTGGTGGGCGGCTTTGGCATTGCCAACATTATGTTCGTCTCGGTAAAAGAGCGCACCAACATTATCGGAATTCAGAAGTCGTTGGGAGCCAAGAACTTCTTTATTCTGTTCCAATTTCTTTTCGAAGCCGTTTTTCTGTGCTTAATTGGCGGCGCGGCGGGCATCTTTCTGGTATTCCTCATCACGATGATACCCCAGGATTCGTTGCCGTTGTTCTTATCGGCGGGCAATATTGCGTTGGGGCTAACCGTGTCGGTGGTAATTGGGGTCTTGGCCGGGATTATTCCGGCCGTGCTGGCCTCCAACCTGGACCCGGTAATTGCCATTCGTTCGAAGTAAGTCGCCAAGCAGGGTATTCTCCGGCAGGGGGTTAGGCTATTGTTAACAAATTGTTAACTTGCACGCCCCAATTTTTAGTCGCCCTGTTTCCGCGGGGCGGCTTTCTTTTGCCCCCACTCTTTTTTAATTTTTCACTAGCGGGTCGGCTGTACCGCTACGGGCAACGTCGTTGCCTCCGGCTGACCCTGCAATTCCCATGTGTAGCCATGACGAAACTCAAAAAAACCAGTCGGACCAAAGCCTCCGACGAGGCCCTCAACGCGGGCAGCGGCCAGACCATCGTTCAGCCCAACGTAAACGATAACAAAGTCACCAGCATCAGTGACATCCGGGAGCAAACCCACGGGGAGCGGACGGTGCAGCTCGACGACGAGCAGCGCATCCGCAAGGCGTTTGTCGATAAGGACTGGAACGAAATCAAGATTGCCGACTCCTGGCAGATCTTTAAGGTGATGGCCGAGTTCGTGGAGGGCTTCGAGAAGATGTCCAAGATTGGCCCCTGCGTTTCGATTTTCGGCTCGGCCCGCACCAAGCCCGACAACCCGTACTACCAGATGGCCGAGGAAATTGCCTCCAAGCTGGTGCGGCACGGGTACGGCGTTATCACGGGCGGCGGCCCCGGCATCATGGAAGCCGGCAACAAGGGCGCCCGCGCCGAAGGTGGCAAGTCGGTCGGTCTGAACATTGAGCTGCCCTTCGAGCAGTTCCACAACATCTACATCGACTCGGACAAGATCATCAACTTCGACTACTTCTTCGTGCGTAAGGTGATGTTCGTGAAGTACGCCCAGGGCTTCATTGGCATGCCCGGCGGCTTTGGTACCCTCGACGAGCTCTTCGAAGCTATTACTCTGATTCAGACCAAGAAAATCGGTCGTTTCCCCATCGTGCTGGTGGGTACCAAGTACTGGCAGGGCATGTTCGACTGGATTCAGCAGGCTATGCTGGAAGACGAGCACAACATCTCGCCCGAGGACATGGACCTGGTGCAGCTCGTGGACGACGCGGCTTCGGCCGTGAAAATCATCGACGATTTCTACTCCAAGTACCTGTTGTCGCCTAACTTCTAGGCCCGCAACGCTACTGCTCAGAAAGCCAGGCCCCGCGCCTGGCTTTTTTTGTGCCCTGCCGCCGGGCTTTGCACCAGGTCACCGAACAATTCGGGAGCGGGCTGCTTTCTTTACTGCGTGAAGCCTGACTTTGACTACCTACTCGCCGGCGGCGGCGCGGCCGGCCTGAGCCTGGCCTACCACCTGAGCCAGGAGCCCCGGCTCCGTGACCAGCGCGTGGTGCTCATTGAGCCCAGTGCCAAAGATCAGAACGACCGGACCTGGTCGTTCTGGACGGCTGCGCCCACGCTCTTCGATTCGATTGTGGCCCACGAGTGGCGGCAGCTGGCGTTTCGCAGTCCCACGTTCGAGCAGGTATTCCAGCTGCAGCGCTACCGCTACAAGATGATTCGGGGCCTGGACTTCTACCAGTTTGTGCGCGCCGAACTGGCCCAGAATCCGCAGTTTACCTTCGTGCAAGCCACCGTCGAGGCCCTGACCAATACGCCGGAGGGCGTGATGGCCACCACCAGCGCCGGTGTGCTTACTGCCCGCTACGCCTTCGATAGTCGGCCCCCGCAGCTGAATAAGCAGCCCGAAAAGCACCGCTACCTGCTGCAGCACTTTGTGGGCTGGGAGGTGGAAGCGGAGCACGACGTATTTGATCCGGCGACGGCCGAATTCATGGATTTTCGGGGGGCGCAGCATCAGGAAGCGCGGTTTATCTACGTGCTGCCGTTCAGCCCGCGCACGGCCCTGGTCGAGTATACGCTCTTCTCGGAAGAGCTGCTGCCCAAGGCCGAGTACGAAGCGGCTATGGCGGACTACCTGCGCAATACGCTGGGGCTGAGTTCTTACCGGATTGTCAGTGAGGAAATTGGGGCCATCCCCATGACCGACCATGCGCTGCCCGTCCAGCAGGGAGCCCACATCATCAACCTGGGGACCCGCGCCGGCCGGGCCAAGCCCAGCACGGGCTACGCCTTTATGCGCATTCAGGAACACAGCGCCCGGCTGGTGCAGGCCCTGGCTACCACTGGCCAGCCGCCCCGTGACCTGACCGGCGACCAGTTCCAGTTTCACCTCTTCGATACGCTGCTGCTCGACATTATGAAGCGCCGCGGCGAAACCACCCGCGACATTTTCACGGAATTGTTTCAGCGCAACCCCATCGAGCGGATCCTGGCTTTTCTGGACGAGCGCACCGGGTGGCTCAACAACTTCCGCATCATGAACTCAGTGACGCCCTGGCCCTTCCTTCTATCCATCTGGCACGTGCTGCGGGGCCGTCCAGGCCGCCGGTAAAAATTGCAAACGGGTCAGGTCAAGCCGTACTCAGGCCCAGCTTGCTTTTGTCGTATTACAACTACGAACCCAATTAAATATAGGGGCCAACAGCGCCAGAATTACAATAGGTACTACTCTATTCATAAGCGCCTTATTTATTCGTATGGTTGAGCTTATGGTATTATTTGTAGCTCAACAATAAAACATTTTGTTTAAGCTTTTGTCTGTATAGCCTAAACAAACCCCGGGAAGCACCGTATCAAGCGGACCAGAATTCGTTTTGGGCTGTGGTTCAGCCGAGCAATTGCTGCGTTTAAATCTGTCGGCCTTACAGCTTACGTATGATTGCCCATTGCTAGGCTGCTTTCCAATACAGCCAGCGGTTGAGGCAAATAGCCAAATAAGTGACGGCAGGTCGAGCTCAGTTTTTCGGCCCACTAGTCTCCTGGTACAAGCAAACGGATGGCTCACCGCGTCTGGATCTACAAACATTAAGTCTCTTTTTATGCTGCACATTTCCACATTGATAGGCTTGGTCTTACTGTTTACTGCGCAAGATGCTCTGGCTCAGAGCTTGGTCAGTATGGATGCCGACAGGGAGACGGGTGCCGAAGTCTCCACCCGGCTGAATTGCCAGCCGCTGGCCGGGCAGGTCGTCGATGCCATGGGGCAGCCTATAATCGGCGCAACATTGCTTCTAAAAGGCACGACTAATGCCTATATCACCGATGGCAAGGGCAGTTTTGAGATTACGGCGCCTGTGTCGCAGAAGCAAGTAGTGGCCGTTGAGGCGGCGGGCTACCTGCCCGCAATGATAACCCTGACCAGCTGTGCGCTGTCGGACATCGTGCTGGAGCGAGACCCGGCCGTGCGCATTAAGCGCGGTGGGAAGAAAGCCGGGCAGATAGTACGCTACGGTGATGCGTACCGGCAGTAGCTGGACTGGGAGTGAGTTGCAATAATCCCAGACTGTTGTGGTGCTACGTGGGGGCTTAGTAAGGAGCGAGGTTTGATTAATACAATTAATATAGACCTGGAGCTATATTAATGATATATCATCTGCTACGCCATAATACTAGCTTGACAGCAGCCAAATTGCTGATTTGGCGCTAAAAACGCAGTTTTTTTATAAAGAGGGATAAGTTCCCTTTAACGAGTGATTCTTGAGTTTCACCGAATAGTAATAAATGAAGTAGATTATTCATTTTATCTTTCGGAGTTAAAAATCATTTGCCGGTTTTGTCCTAATCCTGGACAGGTACGCCTGTTTCCGACCTTCCCACCGCCTGATGCAAAAACGTATACTCTCGTTGCCGACCCGGGCTTTTGCCGGGGTCGCCGTAGCTTTTCTTGCCCTTGCTACCGCCTGCACTTATTCCAAGGGGCAGGAGCCAAGCCCGTGCGCCGATACGACGCCGGTAACGTACCAGGCGGTTATTTCCCCCATTTTCGATACCAACTGCCGGGCCTGCCACGGAGCTGGCGTTTACCAGCAGCTGGGCGGCGGCAACGACTACAGTACGTACCAGGGAATCAAAAACCAGTCGGCTTCGCTGATTCTGGGCTGCATTCAGCACCAGCCCGGCTACGACCCCATGCCCAAGGGCCTGGCCAAGCTTTCGACCTGCGACATTGCCAAGATCAAAGCTTGGATTGACGCTGGTCAGCCCAACAACTAGGCGCGTGCTTCCCCGCGGAGTACCGCCGCTTGCCCCGCCCGACTCTCTTCCTTCCCGCCGCTTATGCCCCTTTTCCATGATGAGGCTCGTGTCCTTAGTGCTTATTCCATTGCTTTTAGTGGCCGCCCCGGCCAGCTTTGGGCAAAGCAAGTTCATGACCAAGACGGGCCGGGTTACTTTCTTCTCCACCAGCATCATCGAGGACATAGAGGCCATTAACAACGCTACGGCCGCAGTTATTGACCTTAATACTAGTCAACTAGCTTTTTCAGTGCCGATTAAGGATTTCACGTTTAAGCGCACCCTGATGCAGGAGCACTTCAACGAGAACTACATGGAATCGGGGAAATTTCCCCGGGCCACGTTTACCGGCCGTTTTGTGGGCCTCGACGTGAGTACGCTCAGCACGGCTGGCACCCATCAGGTGAAGGCCGAAGGTGATTTGACCCTGCACGGCGTAACTCACCACGTCACGGTGCCCGGCACGCTGGAAATGAAGAACGGGCAGCTCCAGGCCTTTGCCCTGTTCAGCGTAGCCCCAGCCGATTACGGAATCGAAATTCCGCTGCTGGTGCGCGAGAACATTGCCAAAATAGTCAGTATCCGGGTCATTCTGATTGGCGACCCGGTAGGCGGCTCAGCAGCCCCGGTTTCGCGCTCGGCTTCTCCTAACTAATTCAAAAACAAGTTTTTGTTTATATGAAAACACTTCAACGCACGAGTTCTTTTTTCTTTAGCCTGGCAGTGCTGCTGCTGGCGGTGCCCCTGGCGCACGCCCAGACCGATTTGCTGGGGCAGCTGGAAAAGGAGACGGTTGACCCGCAGAAGCGCGAGGTAGTGGCCGCCACTTTCAAAGGCACGCACATCATCAACTCGCAGTCGGTCGAGACGCCCGGGAAAGGTACCCTGGCCTTTCTGATTCAGCACCGCTTTGGCACGCTCAACAGCGGGGCCTACAATTTCTTCGGGCTCGACCAGGCCGTGCTGCGCCTGAGCTTCGAGTACGGCCTGACCAGCCGCCTGGCCGTGGGCGTGGGCCGCAGCTCGCAGGAGAAGACTTTCGACGGGTTCGTAAAGTACCGGGCCATTCAGCAGTCAACCGGCACGCGGGCCATGCCGGTTTCGGTGACGTTGTTTGCCTCTTCGGCCATTACCACGCTGAAGTTTAACGCGGCCGAAGACCGGAACCGCACTACGGCTTCGCGGATGACCTACGCGTACCAAGCCCTGATAGCGCGTAAGTTCAGCCCGGAGCTGTCGGTGCAGCTCATGCCCACGCTGATTCACCGCAACTACGTGGCCACGGCCCCCGAGGAAAACGACGTGTATGCGCTGGGCGGGGCTCTGCGTCAGAAAATCACCAAGCGTACGGCCCTGACAGCCGACTATTACTATCTGTTTGGGGGCAACACGGCCAGCAATTTTCGCAATGCCCTGGGCCTGGGCGTCGACCTGGAAACTGGTGGCCACGTGTTTCAGCTGCACGTGACGAACTCTCTGGGTATGACCGAAAAGTTTTTCGTGCCCGAAACCACCGGCAAGTTCTTCTCCGGCGACCTGTACTTCGGTTTCACGGTAGCCCGCAACTTCACGGTTAAGTCCCAGATTTAAGGCTGCCTCCGCTTCTGGCTATGAAATTACGGCTCCTTTTGCGTCCTCGGGCGTGGAAAGTGGGGGTATTGGCTGTGCTGGCCCTGCTGGTTTGGAGCAGCTGGACCGAGCCTAGCCTGCACGAGTATGCCCCAACTACTGAATTTATTACCCTGAGTGCCCCCAGTCTGCACCCGGGCCCCGCGGCCCAGCAGCTGCAGGCCCGGGCCCAGGCCCTGCCCGGCGTAACGGCCTGCGCCCTGCGCCCCGATAAGCAGCTGCTGACCCTGGCCTACCATCCCGACGAAGTGACGGCCGACGAAGTAAGGCGGCGGCTGGGGCTGAGGCCCCTGGCGGTGGCCGCCCCCGACCCTTCGGAGCGGCAGTGCCCGGTGCCGGCCGGCTACGTGCTAGCCCTGGAGCGGGTGCGCTTTGCCCTGAATCTGCGCCGACTCTTCGTGTCGTTGTAGGCGGCGGCCGGGGTTTCTATCCGTCTTCCCCAACCATTTTTACCACACTTAATGAAAAACACCTTACTCCTGGCTGGCCTGCTGGCTAGCACTCTGCTGTTGGGCTCTTGTGGCAGCAAAGAAGAAGAAGCTCAGGCCACGGCCCCCACGCTCTACGACCGACTGGGCAAAACGGAAGGCATTGCTAAAATCGTGGATGGCCTGATTGCCAATGTTGGCGCCGAAACGGCCACGGCCAACTCGGTGATGCTCCGCTCACACAAGCCTATGCTCGACGCCGTGAATGGCGTGAACGGCCAGGCTCCTACCGACCCAACCCGTCTGCAGCGCCTGCGCAACAACTTTATCGACCAACTGGGAGAAGCCGCCGGCGGCCCGCTGACGTACAAGGGCAAAAGCATGCTCGTGGCCCATACCGGCATGAATGTGACGGCCCTGGAATTCAGCGTGTGGCACAAGCAGCTCGAGGCCTCCCTGGCTTCGAATGGCGTAACGGAGTCCGATAAGGCGGCCGTGTACGCCATTGTCGACAAGATGCAAGGCGACGTAGTGGGTCACTAAACCCGCCCCACTTGGTCCCGAAGGTCGGCGGCGGATGCGGCCATCGGGGCCAAATTGGGGTGGGGAAGGGGGGACCTGGGCCACTCTGCGCAGTGCGGGCCGGCCGCGTTGGGAATGTCCTTCTAAACGCAAGACTTCCCTAGCTCGGCCGCGCCGTCGGTGGCGTATCCGAAAGTGCGGTACACACCATTATACATTCAAGGCATGGACGATTTGCGCGAACCAAGTGCTGAAATGGCCGCTGCGGCGACGATTCAGAAGCTGGAACATGCCTGGGAGCAGCTACGACGGGAAGAAGTGCGGCGCTACGGCAAAAAGCTGACGCCCGAGGAAGCCATGCTGCTGGAAGAAATGACGAAGTCCTTGCTGCAAAAGGTGCTCAGGCAGCCCGTGCAGCAGGCCGCTGGCCACCGGGGCGAAACCGGTGCCTGGATTAACTCTCTGACCGAGTTGTTTGACCTGGAAAAACAACCTGCTCCCCTGGCTCGGCGGTGAGCTTGCCGGGCTTATTAAGCTGCCGCATGAAGATGGAGGACGTAGAAGAGCTAATGCGGCGGGCGGCCGACCAATACCCGGAGCAACCCGACGCGGATACTGGCTGGCAACTGCTGCTGGCGCGGTTCGACTTACCCACATCATTGCCCACCGAGCTTCGGCCCGATTAACTATTCACGGGCAGTATTGCTATCTGCCTCAGCGGGCCGGGGGCACCGCCAAACTGGCCTCACTTTCCAGAAATTCCCGCTCGGCCTGCACCACGGCGGCCGAAAGTGGCTGCAGCTGGGGCTCAGGCCTCGACAGATTGAGCAAGTAGCCCGGCAGGGCCGCAAGGTTGTCAAGGTCGTGGGTGATGCAGAGGATGGTTTTGCCGGCCTGCGCCACCCACTCGTGGAGCAAATCGAAGATGCGGCGGCGGTAGTACACGTCGAGCTGCTGGGTGGGCTCGTCGAGCAGGTAGAGGCCCGCATCCTGCAATGCCAATTGGGCCAGCCACACCAGCTGCTGCTCCCCGCCCGAGAGCTGGGTAAAGTCGCGGCGGGAGAGGTGAGCCGCGCCCACGCGCTGCAGGGCCGCTTCGGCCAGCTCGTAATCCCGCTTGCTATAAGAGCTCAGAAAGCGGTGGTGGCGAAACCGGCCCATGACCACCAGCTCCCGCACCTCAATGGGAAAGCCCACCGAGCTGCGCTGGGGCAAATGGGCCAGCAGGCCGGTAGCGGCGGGGCGGCGCACCTGGCGCAGGTCGTGGCCGGCAAGGTGGACCGTGCCCTGGTAGGGAATCTGGCCGGTCAGGGCCCGGAACAGGGTGGTTTTGCCGCAGCCGTTGTGCCCAATAATGGCTACGAAAGCCGGCCCGGGCAGGCACAAAAAAAGGTTGCGGAGCAGAACGCGCTGTTCGTACCCCGCAACCAGATTTTGAATGTTGAGTGCTGGTTGTTGATTGTTGCCTGGTTGGTTACTCAAAATGGAGTCTACAGCCTGCATTCAACAATCAATCTTTACTAATCAGCAATCAACAATCATCATTTCCTTAGTATTCGTCCTCGTTGAACATGAAGTCCTCTTTGGTCGGATAGTCCGGCCACACTTCTTCGATGTTCTCGTAAGGTTGGCCATCATCTTCCAGGGCCTGCAGGTTCTCTACTACTTCCATCGGGGCGCCCGAGCGGATAGAGTAGTCAATGAGTTCATCCTTGGTGGCAGGCCAGGGGGCATCTTCCAGATACGAAGCCAGTTCGAGGGTCCAATACATAGTCGTGTGTGCTACAAAAAAAGGTTGGCAAAAGTAGTGTTAAAAAGGAATCGGTGAGCCGCCTACTTGCAGAACACGGCTCAGGTGGAATGGTTGCTTCAGCAGGACAACGTAAAATACCGCTGAATGTTGGGCTACGCAACTAAGCGGCGCCGTAAGATTTCGATGAGCTCGGTTTTGGTCCGGATTTTACGGTCGAAGGCCCGCACTTTACCCTGCAGCATGGTTCGGAACGTGTCGTTGCCGGGAGAGTCGCTGAGCTTGCCCAGGTTTTCTTCCAGCGTCAGGCGCTCCTGCTGGTCCGACTTGATAAAGTCGCGCAGGGCCTGAATCCGGGTGTTTACCTGCTCGTCTTTGGTTAGCACTTCGGGGTTGCTGGCCTGCCGCTTACGGATGAAGTGCTCCAGGGCACTCATTTCGAACACCTTGTCGCAGGCCAGGATAAAGGCCTCCCACACCCGGTCCGACTCCTCACCGCGCACGGGGCCCACCTTCTTCCAGGCGGCCTGCAGCTCTTTGGCCCGGGCCACGGCCTCGTTCATAGGGCGGTTGAGCAGGGCGTCGGCTTCGGCTACCAGGGCCCGCTTGCGGCTCAGGTTGTCGTCGGGGCCGCCGCTGCTGGCCGTCACGGTTTCGACGCGCTTGGTGCTGATGTGTTCCTTGAGACGCTCGAAGAAGTGGTTGTGCGCCGCCCGGAAGCGGGTCCACAGCTCGTTGGCCTGCTTGCGCGGCAACGAGCCCCCGACTTCCTTCCACTCCTGCTGCAGCTGCTTGAGCTTGGCGGTGGTGCCTTCGAAATCGTCGGAGTTCTGCAGCGCTTCCGACTTGTGAATGAGCTCTTTGTACTTGTCGAAGACGCGGTTGGTCATGGCCTTTTTCTGGGCCATAAACTCCTTTTTCTTGACAAAGAACTCCTCTACTGCGTCGCGGAAGCGGGTTTCCAGCTCCTCGGTAATCTGCTTGTCCACTGGGCCGGTCTTGATCCAGGCCTGGCGCAGGTCCTTGAGCTTGTCGCCGGCGGCCTGCCAGTCGATGGAGTCGCGCAGGGCTTCGGTTTCCTGAATCAGGCTGATCTTGGTGGCCAGGTTTTTTTCCCGGTTGCGGGCAATGGTCACCTTGATATTTTCCTCGGCCTCGGTCAGGCGGCGGTGCAGGGCCTCAAAGTCACCGAGGCCGTCGTAGGTGGCGGTTTGCTCTTTCAGGTGCAGGGCCTTCATCAGAAAGGAGCCCTTGTTTTCGGACTCCTCCATCTTGTGCAGGAGTTCGTCGACCTTGGCGCGGAAATTTTCGAAACGCTGGGCAAAATATAGCAGAGCGGCTTCCTCAGTGTCTTTTACCAGGCCAATTTGCCGGGCCGGCAAATCCATAACGGGTTGTAGCCACACCTGGTCGCCCTCGATGTAGCCATATCGGCGAGCTTCGGCCAGTAAGTGGTCTTGTGGTTCCATAAACTAATAACGCAGGGCGAATAGGGTGAAGTGGGGGTTCAGAGCGGAAATATGTACAAGATTTACGGCATGCCTAACAGTTCCATTGGTTTTTTGCCGGCCGCCGGCCAATTGGCGGAATCTTAGGCCGGGCTGCCTACCTTTGGAGAACCGACTTGACCATTTGGACGGCCCGGGAAGCCGAACTGCAAGAATGCTCTCGAATGGTAGGCTACGCACTGGCAGCCTGCACGGTTATGACATTCACGCAACACGCCGCCGGCTGCTAAGGGATGCAGCCACGGCAAACAGAACAGGTTAGGGTACCGCAATGAGCCCGCAAAATATCGAGTATTACCAAATACCCAACTGTTTACCGTTTTCGGCGGCCTTGCCCGCCCCGTTTTACGGCCCAAACCCACGCCTTGCGCCCCGGCTGGCCGGCCGCAGCGGCGCCCTTGGGCAAGTGCCCCTCTCTTCGTACGTTTACCTGAGGCCCTGAGGCCCTACTACTTCCAACCACCCCTCCATGAGCGACCAGACGATTATCTTTTCGATGGCCGGCGTGACTAAAGTCTATCCGCCGCAAAAAACAGTTCTCAAAAATATTTACCTCTCGTTTTTCTACGGGGCCAAAATTGGGGTGCTCGGCCTCAACGGCTCGGGTAAGTCTTCGCTGCTCAAAGTCATTGCCGGCGTCGACAAGCAGTTTCAGGGCGAAGTCGTCTGGTCGCCGGGCTACACGGTGGGCTACCTCGAGCAGGAGCCCCAGCTCGACCCCACCAAGACGGTGCTGGAAGTAGTGCAGGAAGGCACCGCCGAAACCGTGGCCCTGCTCAAGGAGTTCGACGAAATTAACGAGGCCTTCGGGGCCGAAGATGCCGACTTCGACAAGCTGCTCGAGCGTCAGGGCACCGTGCAGGAGCGCCTCGACCAGCTCGACGCCTGGAACCTCGACTCCAAGCTGGAGCGGGCCATGGATGCCCTGCGCACTCCCGACGCCGACGCCATCATTGGTAACCTCTCGGGCGGGGAAAAGCGCCGGGTGGCCTTGTGCCGCCTCCTGCTACAGGAGCCCGACGTGCTCTTGCTCGACGAACCCACCAACCACCTCGACGCCGAGAGCGTGCTGTGGCTGGAGCAGCACTTGCAGCAGTACAAGGGCACCGTCATTGCCGTAACCCACGACCGGTACTTCCTCGACAACGTAGCTGGCTGGATTCTGGAGCTGGACCGCGGCGAAGGTATTCCGTGGAAGGGCAACTACAGCTCGTGGCTGGAGCAGAAGTCGAACCGCCTGGCCCAGGAGGAAAAGACGGAAAGCAAGCGCCACAAAACCCTGCAGCGCGAGCTGGAATGGGTGCGCATGGCCCCGAAAGCCCGCCAGGCCAAGAGCAAGGCCCGCTTGGCCAGCTACGACAAGATGGTGAACGAAGACGCCAAGGAGAAGGAGCAGAAGCTCGAACTCTTCATCCCCGATGGTCCGCGCCTGGGCTCCCAGGTAATCGAGGCCGAGGGCTTGACCAAGGCTTTCGGGGAGAAGCTGCTGTTCGAAAACCTGAGCTTCTCGCTGCCCCAGGGCGGAATTGTGGGCATCATCGGGCCCAACGGCGCGGGTAAAACCACGTTGTTCCGTCTCATTACGGGCCAAATGCAGCCCGACGCGGGCACGTTCGAAGTGGGCCCCACGGTGCAGACGGCCTACGTGGACCAGCAGCACGACACGCTGGAGCCCAACAAATCGGTGTTCGAAACCATTTCGGGCGGCACCGAAACCATGCTGCTGGCCGGCCGGCCCGTGAATGCCCGGGCCTACGTAAGCAATTTCAACTTCCGCGGCGGCGACCAGGAAAAGAAAGTCGGCAGCCTCTCGGGCGGGGAGCGGAACCGGGTGCACCTGGCTACGACTCTGAAGCAGGGCGCCAACCTGCTGCTGCTCGACGAGCCCACCAACGACCTGGACGTGAATGCCATCCGGGCCCTAGAAGACGCGCTGGAGAACTTCGCCGGCTGCGCCGTCATTATCAGCCACGACCGGTGGTTCCTGGACCGCCTGGCCACCCACATCCTGGCCTTCGAGGGCGACTCGCAGGTGGTGTGGTTTGAGGGCAACTTCTCGGACTATGAGGAAGCCAAGAAGAAGCGCCTGGGAGATGTCGAGCCCAAGCGGGTTCGGTACAAGAGCCTGGGGTAAGACGGTTAGTAATGCCAGCTACAACACAACGAGCCGCCGAAAATTATTTCGGCGGCTCGTTGTGTTGTAGCCCTATTGGGCGTGGGTAGTTTTGGGCCAGGTTGCTCGTGCGGCAGTGCGTGGCTGGGCACAAGAGCCGAGGAAAAGCCGTGCTGTTTAATCCTTTTGGGAAACGGCCCATTTAAGAGCTGTCTTAAACCCAATAGTATTACGATTCAAATCCTTGGCGAATTCGCTGTATAAGGACAAGTGCAGCCAGAGGTTTTCGGTTAGCCGGGGCTCTAGTACCGCCGAAATGAGCCCGGCCACATCGGTAGGCGGAGTGCTGCCATCGGAGGTTTTTACGTCACGGTGAGTAAAAGTGGCCGCGCCTTCCAGCGAAGCCTTGACCGAGCCGAAGCTACCCCGAAGTCGCAGACCAGTTAGGAAGGTGTTTTGCGAGTAGGTTCCGCCCAGCTTATTGGTATTGACGACCTTCTCATCCCACCGGCCCCGGGCGTGCAGAATGCCCTGCACGGTACTGCCCAAGCCGTAGCTCACGGACGTCCAGGCCGCGAAGCCGTTGTATTGTAAGTCGTTTATCCGGCTTGAGTCGCTACGGCTGCTCAGGGCCGCTGCGGCCGTCCACGCGAAACCCTGCTCGCCGGTTTGGCGGAGTTTGGCGGCCTGCTCCTCCTTCAAGCGGGCAATTTCCGCGTCCTTGGCCCGAGCCCCTTTCTCATCGGGGGTGAAAATAATGTTGGCCATTGCCTGGGCATCCAGCTTGTCGTAAAAGTCTAGTACCGCATCGTCCAGGCGGGGGTCACTGGTGTTGACAAGGGTAAAGTGAATCCCGAGGGCACCCTGCAATGCTTCGTCGACGGAGCTTTGGCCTTTGGTGGTGCCCAGGGAAAACTGGGTATTAGCAAAAAAGCGCCGTACCGCGCTGGTGCGGTATTGCTGCAGCGTAGTAGTAGCCATGAAAGGCGCCGCATCGATAGCTACTCCGTTCTGGATACGCCCCCGCTGGTCGATGGCGTCGGCTAGGGAGGCGGCAAACAGGCGGGGGCTAATCGGCCGGACCACGTTTTCGGGCGCCACCCCCAGCGTGACAAAGGCTGGGGAGGCAGGCACCGAAAAGTCTAGGCTGCGGTTGCTGGCGGGGCTATTATCCCCCTGGTGCTGGGCCCCCGCATGCCGGGAAAGCAGAACGCCAAGGAGGAAAAAACTGGCCGTCGAAAAAGTGCGGGTACGGTTGTTCATACGGCCAAGTCACAAGAACCATTAAAGCTTTTGGATGGCGCATCGAAGGAGCCACGCGCCGAAATGGGCGGAACCAAGACGTCCTGGTCGTTCTGGGTGATGCGCAGGGTGAAGTCGTAGGGCTCCTCTGAATTATCACTGAAGCCGAAAAAGGTAATGGACCAGCCCAGCTTCCAGCCTGCCATTTCCTTGATGGCGTTGACTTTGGGCTCGTGAGGCGGAAAGATGGTGGGGTCAAGCACTACTTTCCGCAGGCTCTGCTGGTTGTCGCCCTGGTTGATTTCAACCCATCTGCCACTGCCCGGCGCCTGTACCAGGAAGTGAAACTTGCAGTAAGAAATACCGCCCATGGAGAGCTCCACAACGGGCATTGGGCCAGCCGGGTCGAAGGTTGCAGTCATAGAAGCCATAGCTGTTGAAGGATGAAAAAGTGAGAAAATAGAACCACGGTATTGGGTGCGGTGGGCCAGCGGCGGCACCGCTAGGACTTCTGAGGCATCCGCGGGGGCTTGATGCCCAGGTTGCGAATATTGACGACGCGGCAAAGCAGATCAAACCAGAAGGGGGCGCCTACCGCCAGCAACAGGGCCGTAATAACCCAGCCCAGCCAGGTTTGCCAGCCTTGCTGCACCTGGTACTGCGGATTAAACCAGTGGCTTTGCTGGGCCTGACTGCGCCGGGCTGAATCGGCCTGGGCTGCTTTTCGCAGCTCGCTCAGCTGTTTTTGCTGCTCCGCGGCTAGCCGGGTCGGGGTGCGGTTGCTGCTTTGGGCCAGTTCTTTGGGCAGAGCCCCCGGAGTTTGAGGCAGGGAGCTGATTTGCCACCGGTAGCCGGTCACGGCCAGGTCGCGGTCGAGCAAGGGCAGGGCCTGGCGCTGGTAGCGCCGGTAGTGCGCCGGCACCGTCACCAGCACCCAGGTGTCGCCGGAAGCCCCGGCTGCTTTGCTGGCTTTGAGCTTACCGTCTTTATCACGCAGGCGGGCCTCGGTGCGGGCCGCAATTTCTTCGTAGAAATCCGGAAGCGTGGTGCTGTCTATTGGAGCCAGGGCCACTTTGCGCGCCCGGATGGTGTCTCGGCTGGGCCGCCCGATGGGGAAGCCATACCCGCGCAACTGCGTGGCCGCGTCGGCAATGGTTTGCTGGGTGGCCTGGACGTAAGTCACCAGGCTGTCGGTGTTGGCCGCTACTTTGGGCGGCGTAATGGGGCTGCCCTGGGCGCTGGAAGGCAGCTTTTGGGTAATCAGCGTCGAAATCTGGCCCCGCTCGGCATCGTGGGTGCGCAGGTACTGGATAATGTAGGGCGTGTCGATGTTGCCCAGCGCGGCCACCAGTACCCCGATGAAAAAGAGCCGGGGCCGCACCCGGCGCTTGTACCAGCCGGTGAGTCGTTCCCCGTAAGCATCGTACCAGGCAGCAATGTTGCGCTGGTAGATTTCCAGCGCGTCGGGCTTGGTTTGGTCAACGTTGCTCAGCAGGTCGGCCAGGAGCGTGATGGCCGGCGGATTGAGCGTTGCCGGCGGGGCGGCCAGGGCCGCCGCCACGGCCTGAATAGGAGTAGCGGGAGCCACGGCCGCGCCAGCAGTGGGGGCCAGCAGGTTCAGCAGGGTTTTGGCAAACAGGTCTGGCGCGATGTAAGCGGGCAGGCCATCTTTGCCAAGCCACCAGCTGAGCGGGGCCGTAGCCGCCACCACGTTCGGAGCGGCCTGGTCTGGCGGCGACAACAGGGCTACCGGGGCGTTGGCGTACAGGGCGTTGGCCGTGTCGACGCCGAGTGAGCCTTGCAGCTGCTCGTAGAGAAATTTGCCCCGCACGTTGCGGTAGCCGGCCCACAGCTCGTAAATTGACAAGACCACCTGGCTGCAGATCAAATACAGAAAAGCCATTGCAATAGCTATTTCGAGTAGCATGGCCAGCGTCATAAACCGAGTAGTGAGCAGTGGAAAATAATGCCGAAATGTAGGGTAAGCTCACGCCCGACTTTTCCGTGCCACCACTGAACTTTGCCCTGCCGTCTCCTGGCCCGCGCCCCTGAAGAAACGTCGGGGGGTAAGCTTTAATGGCCGTTGGGCTGGGCTGAATTTTGTTCCGAGTTTGTTTTGAGCTGCGCAAAAATGCCGGGTAGGCTGGCTGAAGAAGCCGGCGTAAACGTGCCGCCGCTGGTGGCCAGCTCCTGAATAATATGCATACCCAGGCGCCGGTAACTCTCAAACTGGGGCTCACTGAAGAACTGGTCGGCGGTAGACTGGTGGGGAAAGGCCGCATTTTTGTCGGCGTACTCCCGCACGTCGGTTGGCTCCTCGCCGGTGAGCGAGGTTTTTAGGTAAAGGAGGTAGCCCGAGGGCTGGTTCGGTGGGTCGTCGGGGTAGTTGATGGTGCCCACGGCATAGTGCCGGCTGGAAATTCGCTTGGTTCGGTTCGTGATTGGCCTTACGTCAATTTTTATTTCAACCCCGAAATCCACCAGGCAGCGCCGAATAGCATTGGCCAGACCCTCGCAGGTAAACAGGTGGTCTTCTTCGCCGTCGCCCAGAATAATGTAGCGGCAGCGGCGGCGCACCAGCTCGTAGAGGCCCATATTATCGAAGTGCCCTCCGTCGGAGAGATTCACAAACCAGTCGTCGGTAGCGGAGCGGCCCACCAGATCCTTGAGCAGGTAGAGTAGGCCCAGACCCGGCCCCGAGCGGCGCCAGGTGTCTTGCTGCCGCGGATTGCCGATCCACCAGCCCAGGCGAATGTTGAAGAGCGTCAGCAAAAAGGCCGAGGCCGGCGAGGAGCTGTAGCCCCGGTTCGGATTCACGGCCGCCCCAGAAATGGTGAGGGCCGTGCCCAGGCCCGGGCCATTGCTGTCGGGGTAGGCGTACTGCCGGGTCGGGCGGTAGCCAAAGTCGTAGGTGGGCACATTGGGGTTGATGGCCCGGATGCGGCTGATGTCGAAGCCGCAGTAGTGCGCCGTAAACACGAAGGATTCGGCCTTGCGGTCCTGCCGGTCCAGCTCCAGCTCCGAAATCACCGTAGCATTCAGGGCCGTGTTGATGATAAGGTAGGGCCCGTCGTAGGGCGTGGTGAAAGTCAGCGGGTCGTGGCGGCGCAGGCTGCAGAGCTTCACGTCGTCGCGCCGGTCGAAGCTGGTGAAGGGGTTGGCGGTGAAGGCCCGCTCAGTGCGGCGGCGCGACGCGCCCAGGTAGGCCCGGGTCAGGCGGTTGCGGTAGAAGTGGTGCAGGGAAAACTCGTTGACATCGACGCGCCAGGCGAGCAGCAGGGCCAGCAGGGCCAGCAGGGCGCAGCAAACCAGGGCGTGCTGCTGCTCATTGCCCAAGCCCCAGTTGAGGCCTAATACCGCCTGCAGGGCGTTGGCAACCAGCAGCAATACGCCCAGGCCGAAAGCGTAAGGCCCGATGCTGAGCAGCGTGTTCAGCCAGGAACTGGACTGTTGTTGGTCGGGCTGAGCCGGGGTCCGCTCACTGTAGGCCCAGCGCAGGGCCGCCAGTACCAGCGCCACCCAGCCCGTGGCGGCTACCTGGGCCCCCAGGTGTTTTTGAATAACGCCAACCAGGTCATTGCCGAGCAGGATGCAGCCCGTCAGCACCAGCCACAGCACCACGGCCAGGGTGATGACGGCACCCATGCGGCCCCACCACTCGCGCCGCTCATCGGGAAAGTTGCGCCCCAGCAGAGCCATGCGGGTGACGACCGTCACGGCCAGGGTTTCTACTACCACTGGCAGGCCCAGAATAAAGGCGACATTCCGGTACAAGGTCGGATTGGAACCAGCCTTCTTAACCGGGTACTGCAGCGCTGTATAGAGCGTGGCGCCCGGGGGCTGAGAAAAGGAGCCAATCTTGACCAACTCCCGCACTTGCTGTTGCTGCACGGAAATGCTGGTGTGGAACAGCGCGTGCAGCCCCTTCCAGGTGAGCACCAGCGCTATTAGGCCAACCAGAGCCGCCAGCAGGCTGCCCATAAAAATCAGGACCCAGGTCCCGATCCAGGGCCAGAATTTGAAGTCATCTTCCTCAGCGGCGGCGTCAGGCTGGCCGTAAAAGCACCGGTCGTAGCGCCCGATGATGGCCACCAGCAGCAGCACGGCCAGCAGCGTGGCAGCTATCCAGGCGCATTCACGCCAGATACTCACCCAGA
Source organism: Hymenobacter chitinivorans DSM 11115 (assembly GCF_002797555.1). NCBI lineage: Bacteria > Pseudomonadati > Bacteroidota > Cytophagia > Cytophagales > Hymenobacteraceae > Hymenobacter > Hymenobacter chitinivorans. The sequence continues at coordinate 262,040 of NZ_PGFA01000004.1, forward strand.
ATCCGACAAAGCCCAGGTTAAAATCGGGCGGGGTATGGTGCACCATCAGGGCGCTGCCAATGCCGCCCACGGCCAGGCAGCAAACCAGTGTGCTCGTAACCAGGAAACCCACGCGCGCCTTTGGCGGCCAGGTGTGGCCCGCCCCGTACATGCTCATGCCCAGGCCCCCGGCCGTACCGGCCACCACCGCCAGCCCCGAAAGCAAGCTGGTCCAGAACCGCGGGGAGTAGTTATCGGCAGAGAGGGGAGTCTGCCAGCAGTGCCGCAGCCACACGCCCAGGGCCAGCACCGAGCCCAGGGCCAAAACCAGAATCAGCTGATTGAGCACGGTGTTGCGCAGCCAGGTCAGGCCCAGCGTCCAGGAGTCTTTCGACATGATGCTGGGGTTGGGGGCCAGGTAGTTGCTGAACATGCGCAGCCAGCGGATGGGGCGCACTTCTTCCGCCCGGGGCTCGGGGGCAATGTTGGGGCAGAGCCGGTCTACCACTTTGCTGAGTGCGCCGGCCCGCTTCACCCAGGCCGTAAACCAGGCCCCCAGGTAGCTCCCGCCCGACACCGTGGACAGATAGTCGACGTGGGGCAGCCAGCCGTAGCTGGCCAGCATCTGCAAAATGCCCAGGTTGAAGGTAGCCGACCGGATACCGCCGCCCGAAAACGCCAGGCCGCACAGCTCCAGGGTGCGGGCCCGCTCAAAAACGTCGTAGCTGGCCGGCAGCGGCTGGCCCGGGCCGCCGTGGCGCCGGGCTTCCACTTCCTGCAGCTCGCACCGTAGGATTACCTCGAAGGGCAGGGCACATTCGCCTTCCCGCAGTACCTGGTCCCGGGCGCTGTCGTCGAGGAGCAGGAGCAGGCTTTTTTCCGGAGTCAGCGCCTCCTTTTTCTGCAGAACTTCCTTGGCCTTGCGCACCATAACCGGCTCGTAAGGAGCCAGGACTTCCACCATGGTTTGCCGGACTTGCGGCTCGTTGTAGAGCAAGCTCCGGATGGCGTAGCGCCACTGCTCGGGGGGCGGAAAGTTCTCCGGCTTGGTTCCCAGGAGGTGGGCTCGTTTGTGCAGCCCTTCCAGCAGCAGCTTTCGTTTGGGCAGCAATAAGGTTTGAAGCAAGCCGAGGGCCTGGTGTACAAAGGTTTCCAGGCCTTGGGTCGGTGGGGCGCTGGCTTGGGTAGAAGGATACTTTTCGGGCGCGGCCAGCTCTACCGCCCCGGCGGCCAAATCGGGATAATCGGTAAGCGTGGTGCGAAGCTGCCGCTCAAACCCGGGAAGATTGTCGTCCGTCAGCTCCAAGGCCAGCAGGGCAGGGTACGCCGTGGGCGTAGTGGGCGGAGTAGAGGTCAGCGTCTTGGGCGGCATCAGGACCAGCGCATCCTGCAGCAGGCCCACGTACCCGGTTAGGCGCGCTGCTAGTTCCGTTACTACATCCATAGCCGCTGCTGGTTAAGAAGTTACATCAAGGAGTTGTCGGGCTGGCCCGGCCGGCTAGGCACCTTAGTCGTGCACGTAATACTTGGGCTGGGCCCGGTGGAAGCCGTCCTTGATGTGGCCCATGTTGAAATTGATGCCCCCGGCCTGGGCGCAGGCGGGACCCTTGTCGGTGAGCTGGCCCGGGCGGATCACGGCCGTGTGGCCGTGACCTCCGCTGGGATTTTTCCAGAGCGCCACGGCTACTTTGCCCAGGTTGGCCTGGTCCTGGGCCTGGCTGGCGGTGGCCAGCTGCCAGGCGTCGTGCGGCACGCCCTCGGTGCGCATCCACTCTACCGTCGCGTTGATGTTGAGCTCGTGAGCGTGCGGCTGGAAGGGCGCCGCCGCGTGGCCCCGCGGGTCAATCCAGTGCGGAATCTGGCAGCCCATGGCCCGGGTTACGTCCCAGAGAAAAATATTGCAGAAGGTGTCGGTGCTGTTGCGCAGGTAGCGCGGGTTGTGGGCCACGGCAAACTGGTTGATGACCTGCTCGTAGATGCCGGGCTTGCGGTGACCGGGCAAGTTGGTCAGCGGCGGCTGCACAAGGGCCGCGCGGTTGGTGGAAATGGTAGAAGGAGCCGGGTGGACGCCGTTGAAGCTCTGCGCCTGTCCCGGCAGCTTGGGCGGCATGGGCAGGGGCGCCGGAGTCGGAATCTTGATGAGCTGGCCAATGAGCACCAGATTAGGATTGGTAATCTGCTGGTTGGCGTCCAGCAGCTCGTCCAGAGTGAGGCCGTGGTGCTGGGCCAGTTTGGCCAGCGTGTCGCCGGCTTTGATTTCGTGAATAGAAGCTACGGGCATAAGGCAGGGGATGTAAGGTGACACACAGGCAGTAGGACAGGGCCGCCAAGGTCCGGAGCTCCACGGCCCGGCAGCACCTACGATTTGCGCATTCCTGCTTGCTTTTGTGTCCGTACTACCACTGAAATTTGTGCAAGTGCGCTGCCAGTCTGCTAGTTGTACCACGCCGGTTGCCAGTGCTGCGGCCCGGTTCCGCTTGGTTGGCTCCTCGGCCGGCTTCCCCATTGAAGACTTACCGGAAGAAATATTTGCTAATTAAATTAGTTATTGCTAATTAGCTTGGGTAAAACCTTGCTCTATCTTTTTCCCGCTATGAAAACCGCCCGAACCAGTGTATTCATCAGTTACAGCCACGCCGATAGTCATTGGCGGGAGATGCTGACCATTCATTTACACCCCCTAGTGCGCGACCAGCACGTGCAGATCTGGAGCGACTGGGACATGCACAAGGGTGAACGGTGGCAGGACCGGATTCGGCGGCAGCTGGCCCAGGCCAAGGTGGCCATCTTCCTGGTCAGCGCCGATTTTCTGGCTTCCGATTTTATCCATGCCGAAGAGCTGCCGCCCTTGCTGGTGGCCGCCGAGCAGGAGGGAGCTATTCTGCTGTCTATCATCGTGCGGCCCTGCGCCTTTCGGGATTCGCCCCTGAGTCGGCTGCAGGCCATGAACAGCCCTAGTCAGCCCCTGTCGGGAATGAGCAAAACCCAGCGCGAGCGGGTCATGCTCAGCGTCTACGAAGAACTGCGGAGCGTATTCAGGCCCCAGCCCGGCTTGGCGGAGCCCCCGGCAGCTCCCTTGGGCGCAGCTAGCAAAAAAACGGGCCGGCTAGCTGCGGCCAAGCCAACTGCCAACCCGCCGGCCGGGCCGGCTGCCTCACCTGCGGCCAAAAAAACGCCGGCCCGCCCCAAAAACAAGCCTGGGCACGTGGGCTGAGCGGGCAAGAAAAGCAGCCAGTACCGGGGCCCGTTGCCGGAGTGGCCGGGTAGCCCCATAGGGCTGGGCCTGGCTGAGCAAACGGGTGAGCTTGGCGCCAAAAATTGAGACGGATTGGCTAGCCAACCAGCAGATATTGGGGAAGTACTACGGAATGTGCTGTAAGTCCTTTTTAAGAATTTTCTAATCAATTATCTGCTTATCCGCATATAGTAAATTATCAATACGGTTAGTAGTTTTGCGATTCGCTCTCAATCCTTTACACCGTTGCATGAATCGTTTTTATTTATCCCAACTCCTGGTGGGGCTGCTCCTGCTGGGCTGCTGGCTTAGTCCGCTCGGGGCGCTGGCCGACCAAACCACGCCCCGTATCATTCGCTCGGCGGCCAACGGCAACTTCTCAGCCGCCACTACCTGGGTGGGTGGCTACGTACCCACCAACTACGACTACGTCATCATTGACCACGCCGTAACCCTGAACCAGAACTTCTCCGTCGGCGGGCTGGCCAACAGCATCTACGTGGGCGGGCTGGTCGTCAACAACGGGGCTTCGCTCACCGGGCCCTACACCGTAACCGTGACGGGTGGGTCGAGCTTCACCTTCACCAACAACGGCACGCTGAACGTCAGCAACGTGGCCTTCAACGGTAGTGGGGCCACCTTCGTCAACAATGCCACGGCCACGCTCAACGGCAACCAAAGCTGGAGCAACGGCGGGCAGGTCATCAACCGGGCCTACCTGACCGTGAACGGCAACATCAGCCAGGATGCCGGCGGGCAGCTGCTCAACGACGCCATCAACGGCACGCTCACCATCACGGGCACGATGCTGCTGAACGGGGCCGTGCTCTGGGAAAACCGCGGTACCATCAGCTGCTCGGCCACCGGCGACCAGGCCCTGACCATGTACGGGGGCAGCGTACTGTATAACCGCCCTACGGGGCGCTTCAAGATGGTAAGCGGGGGCGTATACCAGCAAAATAACGCCCTGGTAGCCAATGACAACCTGTTTTCGGTGCGGCGCTACTTCAGTGAGGGCGGCCCCACCCTGAACTCCGACTCACTCCTGATCAGCGGGGCCCTGATTAACACTGGGGCCTTCACCAACGCCCGCAGCGGCTACGTGCAGGTGGGCACCAGCACCGCGGCCGGCTCCCTGACCAACCAGTACAGCTCCAGCGCCGTCATCACCAACGACGGCCTGATCCGGATCTATGGCAACCTAGCCAACAACAGCGGCCTGCTGACCGGTACGCTGGGCGGCTTTACCATCAGTGGCAACTCCTCCAACAGCGGTAGTTTGCAGGGCAGCATCTCTGTCTGCACGGCCGGTACCACTACCAACTCGGGCACTGTGGCCAGCACCGTTACGAGCTGCACCTACGTACCCGTAACTAATTCCCTGCGTCCCAACGACCTGGACGGGCCGGAGCGGATGTGCACCTCGGGCACCGGCAGTACCAGCGTATTTTCGGTGGCGGCCGTGAGCGGGGCCTCGTCCTACACCTGGAACGTGCCCGCCGGCTACTCCATCATTAGCCCCAGCGGAGCTACCAACGGCGGCCGGACGCTGGCCAATACTACGGCCCTAAGCGTCACGGTGCAGGCCGGCTCGGCTACGGGCATCATCACGGTGCAGGCCAATGGCGCGGGTAGCTCCTACAACGCCACGGGCCGCCTCATTCGCCTCTCAACCGGCGCCCCGGCCCAGCCCACGGCTATTCAGCAGCCCGCCACGGTGCCCTGTCCCAATTCGCAGGGCCACGTATTCAGCGTGGTGCCGGTAATGGGCGTGGTCTATAACTGGACGGTGCCCAGCGGCTGGATTCTCAACTACGGGCAGGGTACGTCCACCATTTCGGTTACCGTAGGCTCCACCGGCGGCGACGTAACGGTGGCGGCCGTGAGCGGCTGCGGTACCAGTGCAGCGCGCAGCACGAGCGTAGCCCCGCCCACAGCCCCGGCGGCCGTGAGCTTCACGGCGGGCCCCACGGCCATGTGCAATAACAACAACAGCGCCACCTACACCGTGAATGCCGCGGCCGGTACCACCGGCTACCGTTGGGTAGTAACGGGCGGCACAGTAGGCACCTACACGCCCACGCCGGGCGTGTGGTCGACTAACTCGGTTACCATTTCCTTTAACACGGCCGGGCAGCAAACCGTGACCGTAACGCCGCTGAACAGCTGCTCGGACGGTCCCAGCACCGTCTACAACGTGCTGGTGAACCAGAACCCCGGCCAGGCGCAGTTTGCCGCAGCCAGCGGCATGACCAATGCCGCCGCACCCTGCGCCGGCAACCCCGGCTACATCTACCGGGTGACCCCCATTACCGGTATTGCCCAGTATTCTTGGAGCGTGCCGACTGGCTGGGTCATCACGTCCGCTACCACTCCCGACCCCAGCAACAGCAGCCGCTACATCAGTACCGGCCCCAGCATTACGGTTACGCCTGGCACCACGGCCCAGAGCGGCCAGATTAAGGTTACGGGCGTGAGCCAGTGCTCCGGCGGCTTCGACAACTCGTTGAACGTGGCGCCCATTGCCTCGCCCACTACGCCCGCCGCCCTGGCCAGCAGCACCGGCAACCTGGCCAAGTACTGCCCCAATACGGCCGCCACGTACTCGGCCGCCATGCCTACGGGTACCGCGGCCGTGTGGACGGTGCCCACCGGCTGGACCATCAACTCGACTACGCTCTCCGGCGGCACGGCTACGCTGAGCGTCACGCCCGGGGCCGCTGCCCAGGATGGGGCCGTAACCCTGCAGGCCCGCAACGCCAACGGCTGCCTGAGCCCGGTTTCGACTACCGCCACCCTCACGCCGACTTCCCCGCCGCCCGTCTTTACCGCCACCACGGCCAGCACCAACCCCGGCGCCGTCGTGGCCGGGCAAAGCTATACCTACCAGGTAAGCAGCACCGGGGCCGGCAGCTACGAGTGGCGCGTGCCCAGCGGCTGGGCGATTACCGCGCCCAGCGGGGCTACCAACGGCGGCCTCCGCCTGGTTACGAGCAGTAACACCATCACCGTCACGGCCGGCACCTCCTCCGGCGACGTGACGGTGGAGGGCACCACCAGCGGCTGCGTGAGCAATCCGGCCACCCGCGCCGTCGTGGCCGACCAGCTGGCCACCTACGCCGCCCAAGCCTACAGCCCAGCCAAGAAGGTGAGCTGCTACGCGGTAGGGCAGGTGCTGTACGCCGTAACCGATGCCAACGGCGGCGTCAGCAGTGCGACCATCAGCAGCGGTAGCCTGCCCGCGGGCGTCGAGCTGAACTCCGACACCGGTGAGCTGATGGTGGCCGGCACCCTGGCCGCCAGGCCCGCCTCCGGTAACGTTGGGACTCAGTCTAGAAGCAGCACTACGTTTACCGTGCAGACGACCGATGCGCAGGGCGGCGTAACCAGCACCCCGCTCACGCTGACCTTTAACACCGACCAGACGGCCAGCGTCGTCACGGCGCCTTCCAAGAATTTGCAGCTCTACACCGCCGGTGAAGTACTGGCTACCTACACTGACCCGGACGGGGTCATTACCAGCGCTACGCTGGCCAGCGGCATTATTCCCTACGGCACGGCGCTGCGGGCCCGCAACGGCCTGGGGGAGCTCTACGTGGCCAATACCAGCCAGCTCACGCCCGGCACCTACACCTTCACCACTACCTGCACCGACGCGGGCTGCACCGTGGGGCTAAGCCAGACGCCCGCGACGCTGTCCATCGGCAACAACCAGGCCCTGCCCGTCAGTCTGACCAGCTTTACGGCCCGCCGAGCCAATGGGGGGCCGGTGGTGCTGAACTGGAAAACGGCCCAGGAAGTCAACAATGACTACTTCGCCGTAGAGCGCAGCCTCGACGGCACCACTTTCGTGGAGCTGGCACGGGTAGCCGGGCAGGGCACGACCTCGCAGGCTCACACCTATCAGTACTCGGATGGGTATGCTCCCGCCACGCTGGCTTACTACCGGCTACGGCAGGTTGACCTGGGCAGCCCGGTGGGTAGGTATTCGCCCGTGCAAACGGTAACGGCCGTGGCTGCCGGGGTGCGCCTGGCCGCGGCGGCCCACCCCAACCCCACCACGGGCCGCGTGCTGCTGGAGCTGGGTACGGCCTCGGCCGAAGCCCTGCACGTCGTGGTGACGGCGCCCGTGGGCACCCGCCTCGGTACGCACGTTATGGCGCCGGGCCAGCCGCTCCACCTCGACCTGAGTGCTTACCCTGCCGGTCTATACCTGCTCCACCTAACCCAGGGCGGCCAGCAGACGGTACTGCGCGTGGTGAAAGAATAAGCCCGGCTCTGCTACCGAAAAGCCCGCTACTGGCTCCTGCAAAACACGTGTAGGAGCCGGTAGCGGGCTTTTTGCTGGGCCGCCGGCTAGCCGCCGTAGTGGTGCGCCACCAAAGCCGGCTCGTCGGGCAGGACCTCGGCCTGGAAGCCGGCCGCGCGCAGCAGGGTGATAAGCTCGGCGGCGGGAATAAAGTCGGAGGAGGTTTCTACCCGCAGGATATTGTCGCAGTCGTCGAGGTCGAAATTGGCCCGGTACTGGGCAAAGGTTTGGTGGATCTGCTCCACCAGCCGCCGGGCGTGGCGCCGGGCCCGGACGTTGGTTTTAAAGACTTCTACCATAACGCAGGAATAGGAAGATAAGCGCTGGAACGGGCCGCCGGCTCAGGCCACGCTGAGCTGGGTCTTCGGCTCGGCCGGGGCGGCAGCGCGGCGCTGGTTGGTGCGGTACGATACGGCAATAACCAGGAAGAAAACCAGGATTGGCAGCCACTGGCTTAAAGGGGCGCCGATGGCCAGGCCCGAGTACAGGGCCCCGGCCAAATCGAAGACGAAGCCGGCGTAGGCCCACTCACGCAGGCGCGGGAAGCCGGGCACCAGCAGCGCCAGCACGCCCAGCAGCTTGGCTACGCCCAGAAATGGCAGCAGATAAGCCGGGTATCCCAGCTGTTTGAAGCCTTCCACCGCTTCGGGTACGCTCAGCGCATTACTAATGCCCGAGAGCAGCATCAGGGCGCAGAGCAGGCCGGTCGAAATCCAGTAGAGAATGTTGGTCGTTTTCATGGCAAAAAGACGTTTGGGGTTGAACGGATGGAAGAGTTAGCGCTCCAAAGCTCGATCTGGTGCTAACGGGAGTAGTGCTAAGGTGTCCGGCGCGGGATTTGATTGCCAACAAATTTAGTAAGACTCGGGCCCCGGCAGCAGGGCTAATTCCGACTTATTGCGGGTGCATTGCGACAGGTAAATATTCGGCGGCCCGCCCGGGCCCCGCCGCCTCGCGGCTGGCCCAAGACTGCAGAAGCCGGCCCCACCCCAACCAGTTCGCCGAATCCTTTCCGGGGGCCGGTTGGGGTGGGGCCGGCTATATCCAGGGCCAAGCCGCCACCTGCGGGGGCCGCTAGTGCGGCATGTGGCTGATTTTGGCTTCGTCGAGGTCGAGCTGGGCTTCTTGGTGGCGCAGCATTTCTTCCTCAAACACGTCTTCCTGGCGCAGCACAAACAGCTCCTCCCGCTGCACCTGCAGCACGTCGAGCAGTACCTGGTGGTAACGCTGCAGAGCCCGGCGCTTCGACTCGTCGTAGTCCAGGGCTTCGAGCAGGTTGCCGGTGCGCTGGGCCTCGGCCTGCATGCGGTGCTGCAGGGCGCTGATCATCTCATTGTCCCGGATGTCGGCTTCATAATTACGGGCCAAATGGGCCAGGGCCACGTGGCGCAGCCGCAGGCGGATGCCCGCCTCCTGCTCGTCGGTGGGCATGCGCTCCTCGGTATCGGCCACCCGGGTCAGGCGGATGATGGCCGGCAAGGTCAGGCCCTGAAACACGAGCGTGACCAGAATCACGACGAAGGTGATGAACAGAATCAGGTTGCGCTGCGGAAAAGCCTGCCCGTTGCTCAGCAGCAGCGGCACCGACAAAGCCGAAGCCAACGATACCACCCCGCGCATGCCGGCCCAGCCGATGATAACCGGCCCCTGCCAGCCCGGGCTGACTTCCTGGGTGCGGATACTGCGAAACAGCCAGCGCGGCACAAAGGCCGCCGGAAACATCCACAGCAGCCGGATAACGATGACCATGGCGCTGATGATAAGCCCGTAGGTAATGGCCTGGCGCAGGGAATAATTACCCAAGCCCTGCACGGCCACCGGCAGCTCCAGCCCAATGAGGATAAAGACCAGGCCGTTGAGGGCAAAGCCCACGCTGCTCCACACGCTGGCCGTTTGCAGGCGGGTGTTGGCGTCGAAAACCCGATGAGAGTGGTAGGACAGCATCAGGCCCCCGCTAACTACGGCCAGCACGCCCGAGAAGTGGAATTCCTCGGCCAGCAGGTACATCACGTAGGGCGCAATAAAGGTGAGCACCGTGTTGATGCTGGGCGTGGTAGGCAGATACTTATGAATCAGGTAGAAGCCGTAGCCCACGGCCAGCCCGATGACCAGCCCCAAGCCGCTGGCCAGCACAAAGCTGGTGGCCGCCTCGTGCCAGGAAAAGGCGCCCGATACCACCGCCGCCAGCGCAAACCGGAACACAATCAGGCTGCTCGCATCGTTGATCAGGCTTTCGCCCTCCAAAATACCGGTTACCCGGCGCGGCACCTTCACGCCCTTAAGCACCGAAGTGGCGGCCACCGCATCGGGCGGGGAGATGATGCCGCCCAGCAGAAACCCCAGGGCTAGGGTGAAGCCCGGGATGATGCTGGTCGAGACGTAGGCCACGATGGTGGAAGTGAAAAATACCAGCCCGAACGCCAGCAGGGCAATGGGCCGCTTCCAGCGCCAGAAGTCCTTCCAGGAGGTGTCCCAGGCGGCCTGATAGAGCAGGGGCGGCAGGAAAATCAGGAAAATCAGGTCGGGGTCGATGACGATCAGCGGCAAGCCCGGCACGAAGCTCAGCGCCAGCCCGGCCAGCACCAGAAAGATGGGGTAGGAGATGCGCAGTTTCTGGCCCAGCATCACGAGCAGCAGCATGGCAAACAGCAGACCCAGAACCAGCAGTATCGTTTCGTGTAGGGCGTTATCGTGCATCAGGAAAGCAGCTAAGGGCCGGGGCTTCCCCAACCTGGACCGGAAGGTAGCCGCTGCCGGCTAAAAACGCTACTGGCGGCGCTGCTGGGCGCCAGGGCAGGGGCCGGTGTAAGCGGAACGTCATTCCGAACGAAGTGGGGAATGACGTTCGGTGTACATTCGATAGCACTTTCCGTTAAGGGCGTGGGGGCGTAGTCGGTTAAGCTGCCCCGACAGCAGGGCAGCAACCAATGCTTTTATCGGCCCGAAAGTAAGGGAAGCGGCGACTCACCACCTCACCCGATTTGCGGCGCTAGCCCCGAAGGCAGCCCCGGCGCCCGGGGCAATGCGTAAAAAGCCGAATTTCCGTGCCATGCTTCGGTGAAACGGCATGACACGGAAATCCTGAACGGCTTTAATAAGTGCTGCTGGCAACCGGGATTAGCTAGGGTACTGACTGGTAATCACAATCGGCGTTTCTTGGAGTGGGGATGGATTTGGTGCAAAGACCATCAATGTGCACCTTGGCTACGTGGTCTTTATCCGGATTGCGGCAACAATAAACCCGCGTATAAAGTACCTCGCTGCTCTGCATCGCGCCAGTTGCGGTAGAACGATAAATTACCTGCGCTTTTGCGGTATTCCCGCTGGGGTCTACCTTTAATCTTACCCGCTCAAACTGCGCATCATCCAGGTCGATATTTGCTGACCGATCCTTTATTCTGGAGTTTTTCGTGGGGATAGCAGCTCCCGCTGTGCTTTTGTCACGCAATACCTCGACCCGGGTACCATCAATGCCTATTTGCTCAGGAGCATTGTCACCGATGGTTTGCTGCTTTTCGGCCTTCCAGGTACCTTGTATGGGTGCGGCGGGTTCGGTTTGCGCATAGGCACAAGGTGCGGTCAGCACCAACAAACCGACTAGTAAGAGGACGAGAGCAGGAGCTGCGCTGAGCGTTTTCATGGGTGTAGTTCAAATTGTGGGTATCGATGGTAGAGCAGCGGAGGTCGAGTCAGTACTCCGGTCCTTAAGCAGCTTGTCTATGAATCTTTTAGGGGCTAATCCAACTATAAAAACCTCGAGTAGGGCCGCCCCGGTTACAGAGTTTATTCTTTCAATAGGAATATGGCTGAGGAGCGAATCGGAGGCCACTGAATTGGCCAGCGTAACAAGCCAGAGCAGCATAGCTGCGGCTCCAATGATGAGGCCCAATAAGGGCCCGAATAAAATGGCCGACGGTTTGACCTTTTCAGCTTCAGTTATCCCATACAGAATCTTTGTAACGATACCGATGAGCCCGCCCATGGCACCAAGCAGCAGCGCCGCCCCAAAAGCGTCCTTATTACTGCTCCAGGGCCACCAGGAAGTTTGCTGATCATCGGTGGCAAACTGACAGGACTCCTGAATTTCCTGCCGTAAGAGCTTGTCCTCGCGCTTGTCGCCGTGCTCTTTCATGATTGGTATCTTGGTTTCCTCATCGCAGTAGCGGGCTAATGAAAGGGCCTGATACGCACCGGAGCCAAAATAAACAGCCGTCGTCATCCAAAGCAGCAGCCATAGAAACAGTATTCTGTTGTCCCGTAAAATCGCCATAGAAACTAAGCTGAGAAAGTGAGAATTAGATAAGATATATTACCATATCGGCTGGTAGTATGTATCAGTGGTAGCACGGAATTTTAGCCGCGGTATATACCTGGCGTATGCCACCGCCATTGGCTCATCTTCTGTCACAACGCTGCCGCCGACTTTAACCAAAGTACCAGCAAACGCGTCCATATCAGGCGGCAGTGCATACTGGCATCTGCTTGCTATTCCGGGGCCAAAAAGGAGGTAAGGAGCCACACGTGCAAATCTGGGGTGCTCAGTCCTCTTCAAAGCCGTAGGCAGGGTAAGACGTGCCGCCAGAACGATGCCTGCGGCTATCTTGCCCCGACCTATGACCGACCTGCCCCACTACCTCACCCGTTTCCGCAAGCTCAAGACCAGTAAGCTGGCCGGCGAAGAAGCGCCCTACAAGCCTGCCTTACTGCTGGCCGTGCTCGAAGGCCTCGAAGATGGCAGCGTCCAGGCCAATCAAATAGTCATTACGCCCGAGCTGCTGGCTGCCTTCCAAAGCAACTGCCGCGACCTAAGCACCTCGGGCCGGTTTCGGGCCAACAACTTCGCGTTGCCCTTCTACCACCTCACCGGCGACGGGTTCTGGCACCTGCGCACTCACTTTGGCCAGCCCCTGGTTCTGACCTCCTCCGGCTCGCCCCGCAGCCTGGGCCACTTGCGCCAGGTGGTAGCCTACGCCAGCTTCGACGAGCCCCTGTGGCTGCTGCTCCAGGACAGGGCCACCCGCCACGTGTTCCGCGACGCCCTGCTCGACCGGTACTTCCCCCAGACCCGCCTCCGCTACCGTCCCACGGCCGGCCCCGAGGCCCTGCGCGTGCTGGGCCAGCAAATGCTGCAGGAGCCGGCCGCCGTCTACCAAACCCATATTAACCTGGCCGACGAAGTAGAAACTGCCGTGCGCAGCGCCGTTTTCAAGCGCGAGGTGCTCAAGGCTTACAACTTCACCTGCGCCATTTCCGGCCTGCAGCTCATCAGCACCAGCACCACTGCCCCGGCCCCGCTGCTCGATGCCTGCCACATCGTGCCCTGGGCCATCAGCCACGACGACACCATCGGCAATGGCCTGGCCCTGACGCCCACCCTGCACCGCGCCTTCGACCGCCACCTCCTCCGCATCGACCAGGACTACCGGGTGCGGGTAGCTAGCTCCTTCCGGGAGCTGCGCGGTGCCGAGCATGGGCTGTTGCAGTTCGAAGGCCAGAAGCTGCGGCTGCCCGAGCGGCGGGAGTGGTGGCCGCGGAAGGAGGGGTTTGGGGTTGGGGCTGGCAGGTACTAGTGAAGCCCTGATACTTTCCGGCAACTGTGGGGCCGTGGGGCTGATGCCTCCGGTAGCAGGCGGCCCCACTTATTTTTCTTGCCCGCCGCCGATAAATCGGTCTGCTGGTGTAGCTTAGGTGCTCATCCCCAGAGCTAGCCCCATGAGTGACCCGGCCCCCGTTTCGCGCAGTGCCCAGCGCCACCTCGACCTGATTCGCCACCACGAGGAAACATTGGCCCGGTACCAGGCCGACCCGGCCGTGGCCGAGTGGCTACGGCAGTTTCGGGGAGACGGGGCCCGATTTCTGGAGCGCTATGCCACCGAGCGGGCCAGCGCGCTGGTAGACGGCCGCTCGTTCTGGGATATCAACCAGCGCGAAGAAGCCGACCTGGTGCAGGAGGCCACCGAGCGCCTGTGGGAGATTCAGCAGCGCAAGCTGTTTGAGCTGCAATGTCGCTGGCGGGCCGAGGAAGTACGCCTGCCGGCGGAGCTGGTCGTGCTGAGCCAGGACTTCGAGCGCTGGGGTGCCCGCATTGAGCAGTGCCCGCTGGTGCCGCCCATTGCGGCGGCCGAGGTAGAAAGCTACCTGGCGTACCTGCTCAGCGACGCCTGCACCGATGCCGATGATGACTCCGGTCGTCCCCGCGAATGGCAGAACTACGAGCGGTTTCGGCGCTACCTGCTGCTAGAGGCCGAAGGGCAGGACCCCGAACAGGTGCGCCGCGAAGCCGGCCGGAACCCCGAACCGGGTTTGGGCGGCCTGATGGGCATGCTCGCCGATTTTTTCCTGGACTACCCGGCCTGGTATGCTCACTGTGATGCCGTGGCGGGCCCGCCCAACCTGGTGCTGTACCTGCCCGACCTCCGGGGCGAGAAAGAGGAATACTACCGGCATTTGGGCCGCACGGGCAAAGCGCCCGACGTGTACGAGGAGCCCGACGGCGGCGACGAACCAGCGCCCGTTGACCCCCCACTCACTGCCCCGGATGCCGACCCGCCCCTGCGCTACCTTAGTTACAACCAGTTCGATAGCCTTACGGATACCCTGATGCGGGAATTTGAGACGCCGGAGCTGCTGCGCTTCCATGAAGCCCTGCTGCATGAGCCCACCATGGCACCGGTAGCGGCCCCCGGCACGGACGACGATGACGACGATGATTACGAGCAGGACGACGAGAACGAGGCCGCACTAGCTGAGCTAGGCGCCGAGGCCGGGCGGGTGCTGCTGGAAATTCCGGAGCGCCTGCCCATCGAAGCCCACCCCGACTGGCGCGTGGCCCTGCACCGTACCTGGCTCGGCTGGCGCAAGCAGCGGCTGGCCACGGCCCTGCAGGCGGCCTACGCCGACTACGCCGCCCGCGAGCAGGCCGGTCAGCCCCATCCTTCGCCCTATTCAAAATCGGACGACCTCAGCGACCTGGCCCGGAAGTCCTGGAAGCAGGTGCGCAAGCTCATCCTCAAGGGGCGGGAGCGGGCCGGCGAGCCCCGCGACTTCAACTTTTAGCGGCTCACGGCGGGCGGCGTTGGCCGGCCGGCGTGGCACATTCATTCACTAGTTATCCTTCGTTTGTTATGGATTATCATCATGCCGCCCTGGCCCGCGAAGCGGAGCTGGAGCAAGTACGTCTTGCCACTGAGCACGCCCTGCGTACCGACCCCCGCTACCAGCCCTACTTTGCTGGCTACACACCCGCCAGCATCGAAGCCTTTATTCAGCACTACGCCCGCCACAAGGTGAGCTGCCTGGAACAGGGCCCCGGCATGGTGAAGTTCCGGCTGCACCAGGTCATCGAGTACCAGGAGGAAGCCTACGAGCGGCTTTTCGACGTGCAGCGCAAGAAGCTGTTCGACTTGCAGGTGCGTTGGCGGGCCGGTGAAATCACTCTACCCGGGGTGCAGACCTACCAGCAGTTTGAGGCCTGGCAGCGCAACGGCATTCACCGGTGCCCGTTTCTGCCCCCCATCACGCGGGCCGAATACGAGCTCTACCGCGACTGGCTGGCCAGCGACGCCTGTCAGGAGTTTGCCAACCACCAGGACTACTACCGCAACGACTCGGAATGGCAGGACTACAACGCCATGCGCGCCGAGTGGGTGCGGGCCCAGGCGCCCCCAACCCCGCCTACCGAAGAGAATAAGCGGCAAGAATACATCGAATACCCCGCCTGGTTTGCCTACTACGATGCCCGCACCGGGACCCCGGCCGGCTACCCTTTCGCCACCCATTCCAACCGCCGGGGAGAGCTGCAGGACCACTATATGGACCTGGCCCGGGAAGAGAGATGGGCCCTCAACCCGCCCAAGCCCTACGTGCCCGACCCGCGCCCCGACGTGATGAACCTCCACAACGAGCCCGATGCCTTTGCCGATGCCCCCGACCGCTACCTGACCGAGGACGACTGGCACTTCGCCGAGTTTACCCGCCGCTTCGACCCGGACCCGGAAACCCTGCTGGCCTACCGCCGGGCCATGCTGTGCGTGTACAACGGCAACTACAACAACGTGCTCAGCCACACCAGCCAAAACCTGGAGCTGCTGGCCGATGCCCGCGGCCCCTGGCCCGTGCCCACCCACGCCGACTGGCGGCAGGGCATCTATGCCGCCGCCGCCCGACTGCACCGCGAGCTGCTGCTGGCCGCCCTACCCGCCGTGTTCGAGGACTATGAATTCCGCCTTCAGGCCGGCCTGCAACCCGCTCCACCCGACGAGTACCGCGCCTACCACGACGACAAGCCCGCTGAAGACCCCGCCAAGGAGTGCCGCATTATGCCTTACCTCAAAGAAGGTATTCTGCGCGGCCGTGAGCTGGCCGGTGAGCCCCGCAACTTCAATTATTGAGGCGTAGCGTCCGGCCCAGCGGTGAGCCTGGGTGGGCCTAACCGGCGAAGTGTATAGGTTTATGCGAGTCGCACCTTCACGCGCGTAGTGCTGGCGGGCCTGCACCTACCCCATTGTGCCCTGGTTTCCCTCCTCCGATTCCTCAGCAACCCGCAGTGCCGCGTACGGGTAGCCAGTTCGTTCCGGGAGTTACGCGGTGACGAACACGTGCTCTTGCAGTTCGAAGGCCAGCAGCCGCGTCTGCCTGAGCGGTGGCAACGGCGGGAGGGGTTTGGGCGATAATAAGCCAATGCCGCACTGCTGTTATAGCTTGGGGAACAGTCGGATAGAAGCAATACGCATTAAATACTATATTTAGCTAGGTGCTCAGCAGGGCACATCCCACGTAGCACCGCCGGTTGCGGAGGGCAGTAACCGGCTGCTCAGCGGCTATGCAGTTATACACCGGGAGTTACACCAGAAACTATTCCTCGTCCGGGCCTATGTTGCAGAACCTGTTTCGCTTGCTGGGCCGCGTATACCGCCTGCTCTGGACTTGCATCTTGGTGGCCCTGCTAAGTGTAGCAACCCTGTTGACCTGGCACTTCTACCAGCAGGAGCACCTTGCAGCCCAGCTAAACGCCGGGGGGCAGCCCGTGACGGTGCGCGTTGAGCGGGCCGATAGGGCACCGCGGGCCTTGTGGGATGGGCTGGGCAACTTCGTCTACGTCGGCTTCCGCTACCAGGGCCGCCCCTACGAAACCCGTTTCGTGAACGACACGCTGTGGCTGTCGGAAGGCGACCGGGTGACGCTGCTCTATCAGCCCCGGCTCGACGTGTTCGGGCAGGCCCCGGTCCAGCCGGTTGCCCGGCCCGACCGGGTGGTCTCGCGGTTGATTGGCTGGACGGCAGTGGCCGATTTTACCCGGGAAACCAAGGCACTGGCCCTCTTCATCCTGGTTAGCGTCGCCTTGTTTTTTGTGGGGAGCGGGCTGCTGGCCTCGCTCACCGGCCTGACGGTTATCCAAGCACTGGCCCGGGGCGTTCTGGTCATCTGCCTGGGCATGGGCGCCTTGTTCTTTACCTACAACACCGTGCAGTACTACCGGTACGCGGCCCAGCTCCAGCGCCACGGGCAGCCGATGGAAGTAACGGTGGTCGATACGGACCGGGTTTCGCACGGCCGGCGCACCAGCTGGTACACCTACCAGGCCACCTTCCGGTTCAAAGGCCAGGAGCGGGTCGTGCCCATTGAGCGGGCCGACTTCGAGCGCCTCAACGCGCAGAACTCCCGCCTGGCCGTGCGCTACGACCCCACCCTGAACGACTTCATCTCCGCCGATTACGACCCGGGCCTGTCCGAGCTGGTACCGCCCCTGTTTCTCGGGCTACTCCTGGTGCTGGCTATCAGACCAGTGCGGCCCCGCCCGGTCGTGCCGGCCGCAGGTGGGGGTGCTGGTTAGCTGGCTTGAGTTCGAAGGCTAGCCGCTATGGCTACCCGAGCGGTCCAAGTGGTGATTTAGTAGGCAAGGATTTGGGGCCGGGTGGCGGGCATGTTGTTGGTCCCAAACCGAACAAGACCCCACGGCGGATGCCCGTGGGGTCTTGTTACGGATAGATTGCCTCGCTGATTGCTTCGCCTACAACTTGGTGCGGCGCAACCAACTACTACTGGTTGTTGGCGTCGTCAATCTTGCCGCCATCGTTGGCGGTGCTGGGCGTCTGGCCGCCATTGTTGTAGGCGGTGCGGTCCTTGGTGGTGTTCTGGGAGTGGTGGTTGGGCTTGCGCTGGTTGTCGTCGCCCCCGCCGGTGTTCCGGGATTCGGCGTTGGGCTCGTCGCCGCGGTGGCTGCTGCCGCGGGCGTCGCGCACCAGCTCGCCGCCGTCGTTGCCGTGGTTGCCGCCGTGGCGGCCGGTGGTATCATTGGGGCCGGCAGGCGTCCGGGTGGCGTCGCCCTGCTGCTGGGCGCCGGCGCCTTGGGTGTTTTCGGGGCGGGAAGTGTTGCTGCCGTCGTTGGCCACTTCGGCCTGGGTGCGGCGGTGCTCGTTCTGGTCCATAGCGTGGGGTGGTTAGTCGTGGAATAGAAGATTGATATAGGTTATACGCGCTGAGGGATAGGGCGTTTAGTTAGATTCAGTCCCTTTGCCAGGATGGATTACGCAGTTCATTCAGCGACTAGCGGCTCTTTTTCTCCCCGCGGCTCAGCCAGACCTCGATTTGGCCGGGGGGCACGGTGCCGGCCAGCTTGCGGCCCGTCAGGGAGAGCAGCGTAGCCCGGGGCGTGCCGGGCAGGGTGTTCAGGAAGGCCTGGGTGGTGCGCAATACCTCGGCGGCGGTGGCGGAGTCGGCGGCGAAATAATACCGCACGCTGTTGCCGTACTTGCCGTCGACGCGCTCCACGCCGGGGGCCTCCCAGCCTTCCTGCTGAAACCGCTGCTGCAGCTGCTGGGCGGTGGCCCGGGGAAATTCCCGAAACTGAATGTAGCAGGTGGGCGGGGTGGTTAGTATGGCCGCGTCCTCGGCCGGGGCACTGGCGGGGGCCGCCGCGGACGGGTCCAGCAGGGTCCGGTTTTCGGGGGCAATGGGCAGGCTGGGCAGCAGGGCGGCGGCCAGCGTCACCGACGAGTCGGCGTTGGCTGAGGAGCGGGTCCGTTCTTTGGCGGCGGCGGTGAATGAGGCAAGCAGGGCCGCGGCTCGGTCTGGGTCGCGGCGGCCCATAATCCGGGCGGCCAGGTTGAGGCGGGCCAGCACCTGGGCCGTGTCGCCGGGCCCGACGGGGGTGGCCATCCGGGCCCGGTAGATTTCCTCGGCAATGTTGAACATCAGCGAATCGTCGGCCTCGTTTTCGGCCGACCCCAATACGGCGGGCTGCCACCCGGGCCGGGCGTGGGAGTAGAGCCGGTCCAGGGTTACCAGGGCCAGGTTACGCTTGGTAATGTCCTGGCCCGAGTCGAGGCTGGCCAGCGCGGCAGTCAGCTCGTCCACGCGCTTGGTGCGCTCCATGTTGTGGGTGTAGTCGTCGACGCTGCACTTGGCGAAAAATCCCAGCAGCGTCACCAGAACAAACTGGGCCAAGCTGTTAAGAATCGGGATGCGGGCGTTGAGCTTGTCCCAGCCATCCGGGGGCGGGTTGGGCGGCAAGGGGGCTGGAGTATCGGGAGCAGTCATGAGCGGAACAAGCGTAAGGGAGTAGAAACACCAGCGTCGGGTAGGCGGCCGGGTCGGGGCGCACTACCTATGGCTGGCCGCCCTGCTGCGCCGCTTTGTTTGTCTCAGTACGTTTGGTTAAGGGGGCTGGTGCGTTAGGCTTTGGGGCCTTGATTGAATCGGTGCCCGGCTGCTTCTTTACTGGCGGGGCAGCGGCTGTTGTCGCCTGGCGGGTAAGCTCCTGTTGGGAGTAAGCCACCAGCTCCTTGAGAATGGCCGGGTTGCGCAGCCGGTTAAGCCGGGGCGGCATCATCTCCCTGATGCAGTCGATGGTATCCTGCTCGGTCATGGAGCGCACGGCCGCCGTCGAGCCCAGGCCGGCCGGAATGCCGGTCGGGGAAGCCAGGGATTTGGCCTTGTCGGCCACGGCGCGCTGAATGGCCTCATCCCAGCGTTTGGCGTCTATGTCAACTGAAACGATGTTTTGGTATTTGTCTCGTTGCGGCTTAAAGATGGTGGGATAAGCGCTGAGGGCACTGGCCAGA
Organism: Hymenobacter chitinivorans DSM 11115; assembly: GCF_002797555.1. Taxonomy (NCBI): domain Bacteria; kingdom Pseudomonadati; phylum Bacteroidota; class Cytophagia; order Cytophagales; family Hymenobacteraceae; genus Hymenobacter; species Hymenobacter chitinivorans. The sequence goes on from NZ_PGFA01000004.1 coordinate 281,625, forward strand.
AAGGTGGGCGACTTGTCGGAAGCCAGTACGCTGCTGATCGTGCCAAAATACACGGATGCCAGCGGCAATGATGTGCTGCGGTAACGCTGCACGATGCGGGCGCAGCAGCGGTACAAATCGGCGCACAGAGCATCCCGCACGAGGGAGGAGTCACCTAGTCGTAGCCCCAGCGTCTCCCTGTCGAAGGCGATGAGCTGCAAATCCTTGTCGTTGTTGTCCTGGCCCATTTCCAGCAGCAGCCGGTCGGTGCGGGTGTCGCTGAGGTTTATGGCCGAAACGGTCGTGCGCATGGTCGGGTCGCTCATGCCGAACTGCTGCCGGATCTGTTTAAAGCTGATTTGTTCCCAGCCGTTGGCCCGCAGCAGGTACACAACCGAATCGTGCAGGGTTCTGCGGGCCTCTTTTTTACCTAACTGGATAACTCCCCAGCAGCCAAAAACAAGTACTATGCACACAAATAGAATAGCAAAGTCGGTGCCTTGGGTAGTTACTCCCGGGGAGGTAGCAAGCAGGGTGGTTTGCTTGAGCACGGTGTACACCGCCCCGAACAAGACGATAGTAATGCCCAGGCATACCAGAAATAACTCCCCAAAAGGCGCAAACCAGAAGTAATCCGTGAGGGCGCCAGCTGTGGGCAGGTCGAAATTCAGGCCGGGCAGGGCGCTGAGTAGCAAGACGGGGGGGAGGGCAGGCATGGCAGAAGGGCTTTGGCACAAGAGGTTAGGCCTCGAAGTTGCCCATCGGTTTACTCTCTTGCGTCCGTACCACCACTGAACTTTAGGCTGCCACCCAGCCCTGGCGCATGGCGCACACCACCAGGCCCACCAGGGTGCGGGCCCCGGCCTTATGCAGCAGGGCTCGGCGGTGACTTTCCACGGTGCGCACGCTCAGGCACAGCTCATTGGCAATGTCCTGGTTGCAGTAGTCGGCCACCACCAGGCGCAGCACTTCCAGCTCCCGCCGGCTAAAAGGCGTGGGGGGCGGCAGCAGGCGGGCCGCGGGCCGAACCGAAGCTGCCGGCAGAGGTCGGCTGAACGCGCGGCTGGGGGCTAAGAGGATGCGCGCGGCGGCCACTACTACCTCCGGGGCCGCGTGCCGGGGCACCAGGGTCAGCTCCCGGGGGCGGGCCGGCAGGTGGCGCAGCTCAGGGGCCTGGCGCGGCCCGGTCAGTAGCAGCAGGTGCTGGTGGGCCCGGGCCTGGGCCAGTTGGGCCACCAACTGGGGCAGGGGTGGGTCGGGCAGCAGCCCATCCACCACGACCAGGCCGTAAGCGGCCTGCCGCAGCAGGGTCGGGGCCTGGCAGGCATCGGCCGTGAGCACAAATTCCAGAGTTGGCCAGGCTTGTTGCAACGTCAGCAGCAAGCCCTGCCGGTAGAGGGTAGGCGGACCCACAATCAAGATGGGCCCTGAGCCTGAGGAAGATGACATGACGAAGAGAATAGTTAGGGCATAGAAAGTAGGCGGATAGGGTAGCAATAGGCAGAGGGGAGTAATCAGGGCGGGGCAGCTGCGCAAGCAACACCATAAAGTACACAAATAGGATGATATTATAAATAATAATCAGAATAATTATATATTAAAGCTCCGGCGCCTTTTCGTGGGCGTGGCTCGGGAAATAAATGCCCCGCCAGGCAACGCCCCGGCCCGTGGCCTCATCTACCGGTTATCAGCACCAAACCCTTTTCGCTATGAAAACCGCTATTCGCCCCTTGCTCCTCGGAGCCCTCCTCTGTAGTGCTGCCGCCGCCCAGGCCCAGGTCCGGCAAAGTCGCCCCGTTGAACCCTTCCAGGCCGTGCAGGCCGGCGGTGGCATCGACGTTGTGCTGACCCAGGGCCCGGCCGCGGCCGTGGTCGTAGATGCCGCCAGTGAGGCCCAACCCCACGTGGTTACCAGCGTGAAGAACGGCGCGCTGACCATTGGCTGGGACACCGACCGGTCGTGGCGCAGCCTGCTGGCGGGGCGCAAGCTGGGCCCCGTGCGCGTGTACGTGACCTGCCCCCGCCTCACGGCCCTGTCAGTCAGCGGCGGCTCCGATGCCCGGAGCGAAACCCCGCTCACGGCCGAGGACATTCGCCTCGGGGCCAGCGGCGGCTCGGATATGCAGCTCACGCTCACGGCCAAAAACATTATCTGCAACGTCAGCGGCGGGGGCGACATGACCCTCTCGGGCCGGGTGGAGCGCCAGAAGGTGGCCGTCAGCGGGGGCTCCGATTACCACGCTTTTGCCCTGCAGAGCACCACGGCCGAAGTAAGCGCCAGCGGGGGCTCCGACGCCAACATCAGCGTGGATGGGGAATTGGTATCCAGCGCCTCGGGCGGCTCCGACGTGCGTTACAAAGGCGGGGCCCGGCTGGTCAGCTCCCAGGCCAGCGGGGGCAGCAGCACCCGCCCCGCCCGCTAGCCGCCGCTTACGGCTGAGCCTGAAGTACCACCGCCGCCCCGGTAGCTGCCGCTGCCGGGGCGGCGCCGTTGGGAGCCGGCGCCAGGTTCCGCGCGGGGCAGCCGCTATTTGGGCCAGACTGAAACCAAGCGGCGCAGGGCAGCGTTGCGGGCAAAACCGAGGTTTTCGCGCGGAAGTCGGCTGCCGGCCGGCGGCTTTGCGTAGGAATAGCCTGTGGTTACGCTTGCTGCTCTCTCTTCGTCCTGATTTTCCTCTCTCCCATGCTCCGTCCGCGTACTTTCCTCTCTGGTCTAGCTCTGAGCCTGTTTTCCGGGGCCTGTCTGGCCCAGCAACCCGTCACGGCTTCGGCTCCCGCGGCCTCTCAAGAATGCTCCACCCTGACTGGAGTAGTAACCGACGAAAACCAACGGCCCCTGACCGGGGCTACGGTTGTCATTGTGGGCGTCAATGATGCCTTTAGCACCAATTCGGAGGGGCAGTACATCGTGAGCAGCCGCAAGCCCCTGCCGGCGGCGGCGCGGCTGCAAATCAGCGCCGGCGGCTACGAAACCCAGACCCTGGTCCCCAGCGGCTGCCAGCTGCCCACTGTATCGCTGAAGCTGCTGCCTGGCACCCGCTTCAAGCGCGATGGTCGAATCAAGAAGACGACGTCGACCGGTAAGGTGCGCTATTAGCGGCTGCATTCCAGTACTAGCGGCCGAGCCGTAGGGGCCAAACTCTTGCTCAGAGGCTGACTTCCGTCGTTGTTACCCAGCCCTGCTTTACGGCCTGTACCACTAGGCCCACCAGGGTGCGGGCTCCGGCTTTCTGCAGCAAAGCCCGGCGGTGGCTTTCCACGGTGCGTACGCTCAGACACAGCTCATTGGCAATGTCCTGGTTGCAGTAATCAGCCACCACCAGGCGCAGCACTTCCAGCTCCCGCCGGCTAAAGGGCGTAGGCGGACCCGCGGCCGCGGCGGGCAGGCTTGGTTTCAGGGCCCAGGCGCGGGGCGGAGTATGGGCCAGCAGCTGCTCGATGGCGCCGCTCACTTCGTGCGGGGCCGCGGCGTGGGGCAGGATAGTCCAGGGGCGGGGATACAGCAGCGGGGGCAGGGCACTAGAGCCCGCCTGACTAAAGCACAGCACGTGCTGGGTGCTGCGCACGGCGTAGAGGCGCTCCAGGAGCACGAGCAGGGGCCGCGTAGTCAGGGCTTCGTCCAGTACCAACAGGGTATAGGACCGGTGCTGCAGAAAGTTCAGCAGCAGGTCGGTATCCGAAACCAGGCAGATGGTCAGGCCAGGGCAGGCTTCGCGCAGGAGAGCAAGCAGGCCTTGCCGGTGCAGAGTGGCAGGAGCCGCAACAAGGGCGGCCCCGAAGTTCGACGACATAGCAGGAGTAAACTTATAACCATGAACACGGGATTATCAGTGAAGCAATAGGGGAAAAAGCGTAGTAGCAGGGCAGGGCGGCAACTAAGCCGGGGGGCTGAGTCGGCAGCTAAAATGGGAGGTCTATTCAGCTTTAGCAATACCCACTTCTGGGTATAAATCAATGCGTTGACCGAAAAACAAAAGCCCCGGCCACTTCTTCTGGCCGGGGCTTTTGTTGAGCAGGGCCTTTCGGCTATTGTACGCCTTTTACCAGCATGGGTAGGGTGTAAAGAGCTTCGGAGGCGGTTATAAACAAGGTTTTGCGGTCCTTACCGCCGAAGCAGACGTTGGCCGTCCACTCGGCCGGAATATCGATGTGGGCAATCTGCTGGCCGGCGGGGTTGTACACCGTCACGCCCTTGCCGGTCAGGTACACGTTGCCCTGGTTGTCGATGGTCATGCCGTCGGAGCCCTGTTCCACGAAGAGCTGCCGGCCGCTGAGCTGGCCGTCGGCGCCAATCTGGTAGCGGTAGGTTTTGTTGGCCTTGATGTCGGCCACGTAGAGCTGCCGGCCGTCGGGGGTGCCGATGATGCCGTTGGGCTGCTCCAGCTTGTCATCCACGGCCACGGGCTCCTTGCGGCCCTTGCCCAGGAAATACACTTTCTGGCCCCCGATGGCCGGATCCGGAGTTTGGCGCTGCCAGTACTCGCGCTGGTAATACGGGTCGGTGAAGTAGATGCCCTCGGTTTTGGGATTCACCCACAGGTCGTTGGGGCCGTTGAGGCGGTGGCCCTGCACGTTGTCGAGCACCACGGTGGCCTTGCCGTCGGGTCCGATGGACCAGAGCTGGTTTTGCTCGTCGGCGCAGGCCAGCAGGCGGCCTTTCTGGTCGAAGTAGAGCCCGTTGGAGCGGCCGGCTTTATCCAGAAAAACGCTCAGCTTGCCGTCGGTGCCGTACTTCCAGATCTGGTTGTTGGGCTGGTCGGTGAAGAACACGTTGCCGGCCTTGTCCACGGCCGGGCCCTCGGTAAACTTAAACTGCTTGCTGACCAGCCGGGGCTGGGCCTGGGCGGCCATAATGGGGCTGGTTTGCTGGGCGGCGGCCGGCAGGGCTACGGCCAGGCACGAGGCCGCCAGCAGACCGGAGAAAAACGGGTTGGTCATCGGAATAGAGGAATACGGGAAAGTAACGGTAGGGCCGGGGCCCGGGCCCAAGCGCCGCCTGAAGGTACAAGCTTGGCGCAGCAAAGCGCAAAATATCCGCCGCCGCCGAGCTACACCGCCCGGCCTTCCAGCGTATGAGTAGGCCAACGGGAGCCGGCCAGCTGGTTCCCGGCTTGTTCACCCGCTAGCCTTTGTTGCCCGTGCCTACTGATATTTTTCCTACGCCCCCGGTGGAGGCGCCGCCATCTTCCAAGCTGGCCATTGTGGCGGCCCTGGCGGCCAACCTGGCCATTGCCGTCATTAAGTTCGTGGCTGCGGCCTTCACCGGCAGCTCGGCCATGCTGGCCGAAGGCATTCACTCCGTGGTGGATACGGCCAACGAGTGGCTGCTGCTGCTGGGCCTGCGCAAAAGCCAACGGCCCGCCCACGCCGGCCGGCCGTTCGGCTACGGGCGGGAGCTGTACTTCTGGTCGTTTGTGGTAGCCATCTGCATTTTTGCCATTGGCGGGGGGATTTCCATCTACGAGGGCATCGAGCACCTGCGCCACCCCACGCCCCTCGGCGACCCAACCTGGAACTACGTGGTGCTGGGCCTGGCTTTTCTCTTCGACGGAGCCTCGTTTCTGGTGGCCCGGCGCACCTTCAATGAGCAGCGGGCGGGCCGGCCATTCTGGACCACGTTCCGGGAAAGCAAGGACCCTTCGATCTTCGTGGTGCTCTTTGAGGATGCCGCCGACTTGCTGGGCTTGCTGGTGGCGTTTCTGGGCGTGTTCCTGAGCCATCAACTGCACAATCCCCGCCTCGATGGGGCGGCTTCCCTGCTTATCGGCGTTATTTTGCTGGTGGTGGCGGGCCTGCTGCTGCGCGAAAACCGCAGCCTGCTGCTCGGGGAGCCCGCCGGTACCGACCTGCTCGGCCAGATAACGGCCCACGCCCGGGCCGATGCGGCGGTAGTGGCCGTGGCCGAGCCGTTGTCGTCCTACCTGAGCCCCCACGAAATTCTGCTGGTGCTGCGCGTCGAGTTTGTGCCCCGGCTGGCCGCCACCGAGCTAACCCAGGCCGTGGAGCGGCTGCGCACCAGCATTCAGCAGCAGTTTCCCGACATTCGCCACGTCTTTATCCAGCCCGCCTTTTTGCAAAACGCCTGAGCAGAGCCGCCCCGGGGCGCTACTTCCGCATCGAAATGGTTACCACCTGGGCCGCCCCGTTGACGACAAACTTGCACTCGTCGAACTCCGGCGGGGCCAGCTTGGGGCGCACGTTGTTGGAAAAGGCGTAGGGCTCGGTCGGGATACCCATGAAGTTCTTGTCCACCAGGTCGTTGTCGTTCAAGTCCTGGGTCAGGGCCACGGCCCACTCCCCGTTGGGCAGGTCGATGGGCAGCGTAATCTGCTTGCTGCCCCCGGGCTTCACGTACTTGAGCAGGGTGTAATTGCCGCGCTTGAGAAAATTCTCCTTCACGTTGTAGAAGTACAGCTTCACTGTGGCCTTGGTGGAAGGCAAATCGGTGACGACTACCTGCACCGGGGCCGAGGTAGTGGGCGACGTTGCGGCGCTGAGCAGGGTGCAGCCGGCGGCCAGAAAAGCTACTGGGAGAATTTTCATGGAAGCGGGAAGGCAAGGTGTGAAGAGCGTAAAACCGGGGGCTACCCACGGGCCAAGAACGGCCAGCGGCCGGGCGCGGCGGTGGTGCCTGCCTAGACACGGCCCCGGCGGAATAAGTTTCGCCCCACCCGCCGGGCCGGCCTGGACTTTAGGGCGGCAGTAGTACTATTCCCGGCGGGCCGTATCTTTGACTAGCCAGGGCTGCGGACCACTGCCGGAGCCGCGGGCCCTTTCTATGCAGCTGCAGCCCCTGATTGACGAGCCCCGAATCTACATCGGCTACGACGCCCAAAACCAGTGGCTGTATGCCGACTGGAAGGGCGAGCATAGCCAGGATTCGTCGCAGGAGTGCTGCCTGCTGCTGCTGGACTGCCTGCGGGCCTGGCCCTGCGCCAAAATCCTGAACGATAATTCCAGCATTACCCGCACCACGGTAGAGCTCACCGAGTGGGGCGCCTGGTGGCTGCAGGAAATGCGGCGGGCCGGTCTGCAGTACGTGGCCTGGGTGTTTCCGCGCAACTTTGCCGCCCGCCAGGCCACTGAAAAGGTGTTGGGCTACATCACCGAGCCCTCCGTCGGGGGCTTCGACGACGTGGCCTCGGCCTACGTGTGGCTGCTGCAGCAGCCCGTGCGGCCCGCCTAAGGCTGCGGAGTGAGCTTTACCGGGAGCTACGCCGTAGAAAGACGCGGAGGCGGCTGTGGAGCCGTCCGCTGCGTTTCTTACCGACCCTGCCCGCTATGTCCGCTACCTATCAAAACCCCATTCTCGACGAGGATTTCCCCGACCCCACCATTATTCGAGCCGCCGATGGCTACTACTACGCCTACGGCACCCAAACCAAATATCAAGGCCGCATCATCAACCTGCAGGTGGCCCGCTCCCGCGACCTGGTGCAGTGGGAGCTGTTGCCCGATGCCCTGCCCCAAAAGCCGCAGTGGGCGTCGGCCACTCAAAAAATCTGGGCGCCCCACGTCACCGAGCACGCCGGCCGCTACTACCTCTACTACTCGGCCCTGCCCAACGGCACCGATACCTACTGCCTGGCCGTGGCCACCGCCGAAACGCCCGCCGGACCCTTCACCGATATTGGCCAGCCCCTGCAGTGTGGCCCGGGCTTTCTGAACATCGACCCGATGGTATTTGACGACCCGGCCACGGGCAAGTGCCTGCTCTACTGGGGCTCGGGCTTCGGGCCACTGCTGGTGCGCGAGCTGGCCCCCGACCGGATTTCGTTTGCCGAGGGCAGCCAGGTGAAAGAGCTGGTGCAGCCCGTGCCCGATGATGACCCTGCCAACTACCAGCGCCTGCTCGAAGGCAGCTGGGTGGTGCTGCGCGAGGGCTGGTATTTCCTGTTTTACTCGGGCAACAACTGCTGCGGCGACGATGCCCACTACGGCGTGATGGTGGCCCGCTCCCGCCACGCCACCGGCCCTTTCGAAACCCTGTCCCAGGCCACCAGGCAGGGCCACAGCATTATCCTGGAAACCAACCAGCACTGGCGCGCCCCCGGCCACAACTCCATCGTAACCGACGCGGCCGGGCAGGACTGGCTGGCCTACCACGCCATCGACCCGCAGCAGCCCACCTTCGACGCCATCGACGACGCGCAGGGCTACTCCCGCCGCGTGATGCTGCTCGACCGAATCGAGTACCACCAGGGCTGGCCCCGCATGGCCAATGCCGCCGCCCCGTCGCGCACGCCCCAGCCCGCCCCCGTGGCAGAGTAAGCCCAGGGCGTGGGGGTATAGTAAAGTGCCTATATTGCCCACGCAACCCGCTCGGTTCAAACCGTGACTTTGCCAATGCCGGTCGTGGCCGGGCTTCGGTTTTCCTGTTTCACCCAACCCTTATTTTGCACGCAATGAAAAATTTCCGCCCGCTGCTCCCCCTGACTTTGCTGCTCGTGAGCCTGCTCTCGGCTTCCCTCAGCTGGGCCCAGACGACCACGACGACGCCCGCAGCTCCCGCGGCCAAACCCGCTCCCGCCAGCCCCGCTGCCACGGCTACCGGCAAGATTGGCGGCGCCAACGTAACCATCAAGTACAGCAGCCCCAGCGTGAAAGGCCGGCAGATCTACGGCGGGCTGGTGCCCTACGGCCAGGTGTGGCGGGCCGGTGCCAACGAGGCTACCACCGTCGAATTCAGCAAGGACGTGATGGTGCAGGGCAAAAAGCTGCCCGCCGGCACTTACGCCTTCTTCGTCATCCCGACCGAAAAGGACTGGACCGTCATTTTCAACAAGACGGCCAAGCAGTGGGGTGCTTTCAAGTACGATGAAAAGCAGGACGCGCTGCGCGTAACCGCCACCCCGCGCAAAACCACTGCCCCGGCCGAAAGCCTGGCCTACGACGTGACCAAAGATGGCATCGTGCTGCGCTGGGAAAACCTGGAGCTGCCCGTGGCCATCAAGTAGTAGCGGGCCTTTTTGAGCTTGTTCAAAGCCCCGCCGGTTAGTCCGGCGGGGCTTTTTTTGCGTTTAGAGCCATTCCGGGGGCGTCGGTTCGGCGCTGAGCCAGACCACGGTGCCGGGCGGCACGTCCAGCGCCTCGGCGAGGTGGAGCAGCAGGGCCGGTTCGGGCGGGGGTAGCGGGCCGTCGGCGGGGCTGGGGTGGGCTACTTCCTCCACGCTGGCCGTGGTGGGGTGGCGCCGGCCATCGGCCAGTTCCAGCTCTACGGGCAGCATGGTGTACAAGGCAAAGCGGCGCAGAGCTTCGGCGGGCTGGCCGGCGGCGCTGCGCACAAGCACGCCCAGGCCAGTCAGCACGAAGCTGGAATCAATCGTCAGGAGCTTTTCGGAAGGCATGGCGGGCAGTAAGTCAATAGGGAGCATACGGCGGGGGCTCTTCGGGGGCCTAGCCTCGCACTCACGGCCTCGCACGGAGGTGTTTCCCCGCTGCCACCCCAGCGCCCGTGGCCTGCTGATGGGCCGCGGTATTCCGAATACCTCTTCCGGCAACGTTGCCGGCAACGTTTGCATAACTTTAGTCAGGCCCCGGTCTTGTTAAATTCTTATTTTCTGAAACTTAAAGGTAGGTTTGTGTGAACCGCTCCGCGGCTCATATCCGCTATTTCCCACCCCAAAGTTCCCGATTATGAAGCAGTTGTTTACTCTGCTATTACTGTTGTTTCCGGTGGTCCTGCGCGCGCAGGCGCCGACCGTCTTAGAATCATCCGGTTGGCTGGAGTCGGCGTACGTGAAGTGGCAGCCCCTGGCCAGCGCGCAAAGCTACAATGTGTACTACAGCGGTGGGGGCGTGGTCAATCAGAAGATTGACAACCAGCTGATCCGCAGCTACGGCTCCTATTACCGGGCCGACGTGCTGGGTCTTAGCCCGGGCGCCTACACGCTCAAAGTCGTGCCCGTCATCTCGGGGGTGGAAGGCACCGCCGCCACGACCAGCGCCCTGACGGTACAGGCCCAGGACCGGACCGGGTTTGCCTTCAGCAATGGCCGCGTGCCGGGAGCTTACAATGCCGACGGCACCGTGAAAAGCAATGCCGTGGTATTGTACATCACGCAAAACACCAAGAACACGGTTTCACTCAACGTGAGCGGGGCCAGTGTGAATCCGTGCGTGGGGCTGCAAACCATTCTGGATGGTTACAAGAAAGGCAAGGACACGCGGCCGTTGCTGGTGCGCTTGGTGGGGCAAATCACCGACCCGAGCTACCTGCTCGCCGGCGACCTGGTAATCGAGAACAACAACTTTGCCTCCAGCTATATCACCCTCGAAGGCGTGGGCAACGACGCCGTGGCCGACGGCTGGGGAATCCGAGTCAAGAATGCTTCCAACGTCGAAATCCGCAACATCGGCACGATGAACTGCGACAGTGACGAGGGCGACAACATCGGCCTGCAGCAGGACAACGACTATATCTGGGTGCACAACGTCGACTTCTTCTACGGCCACGCGGGCAGCGACGCCGACCAGGTCAAGGGCGACGGGTCGCTGGATTGCAAAAAGTCGACCTACGTGACCTTCTCCTACAACCACTTCTGGGATTCGGGCAAATCCAACCTGCTGGGTCTGAGCGAGGCCACCACCCAAGGACTCTACATCACCTACCACCACAACTGGTACGACCATTCGGATTCGCGCCACCCCCGGGTGCGTTTTTATTCGGCCCACGTCTACAACAACTACTACGACGGCAACTCCAAATACGGGGCCGGCTCTACGGAAGGCTCCTCCGTGTTCATGGAAGGCAATTACTTCCGCAACTGCAAGTATCCGATGCTGACCTCCATGCAGGGCACGGATGTGTACAACCCCGCCACGCAGAAAAATGACTACGTGAACATGCCCATTTTCTCCAAGGAAGATGGCGGCACCATCAAGGCCTTCGACAACTACATGGTGGGGCAGCAACGCTTCGTTCCGTACGGCGCGGCCGGCTACCCCAATTCCACGGTCGACTTCGATGCCTACGTGGCCTCAACCCGGACCGAGGCACTCAGCAGCAGCATCGTGTCGGCGTATGGCAAAACCCCCTACAACAACTTCGATACGAACCCGGCCGTGATGTACGCCTACACGCCCGACGGCCCCGAAGCGGCCAAGGCCGAGGCCACGCAGTACGCGGGGCGCATAACGGGTGGCGATTTTAAGTGGGCCTTCGACAACGCCGTCGACGATGCGTCGTCGGCCATTAACGTGCCGTTGCAAACGGCGCTGGTAAACTACAAGACCGGCCTGGTTTCGGTTCAGGGTGATGGGGCCCCCACCGGCGGCGGCACGGGCGGCGGCGGAACCACGGCGGCCGATATGGTGCACAACTTCACCTTGTCGGGCACCACCAACACGTTCTACACCATCACCGGCAACCTGTCCACTTCCCAGGGCACGGTGCAGTACAACGGCCTGACCCTAACTCAGTGCCTGAAGCTGGAGTCGTCGACGGCCATTGCCTTTACGACCACCGCGGCCGCCACCCTCACGCTGGTTTTCAACGATGCCTTTAGCGGCACGGTAAAAGTGGACGGCGTAAACCAGACCGTCAGCGCGGGCCGGCTCACGATGAGCCTGCCGGTGGGCACTCATCAAATTGCCAAAGGCACCACGGCCAACCTCTACTACATGAGCACGGTGTATGCGGCGCCCTTGGCCACCCGCCGGCCGCAGGAGCTGCAAGCAGTCAACGTGTACCCCAACCCGGCGGCTGACCAAGTGCTGGTGGAGTGGAAGAGCAAGCGGGAGTTTTCACTCTACACCACCACGGGCCGCCTGGTGAAAACGGGCCTGACCAATCAGCCCGTTGACCTGAAAGACGTGAAGCCCGGCTTGTACCTCATCACGATTCAGGACGAGGACGGCTACCAGCGGACGAGCCGCTTGTTTAAGCAGTAATTCCGCAAACAAACACGCCGCCCCTCCTGCGCAGCTTGGCTGTGCTCGGGAGGGGCGGCGTGTTTGTGTAAGGGCTTTATCCTACGAGTAGCGCACCGGGCCGCCTACAGATTTTTCAGCCAGGCCTGGCGCAGGGCCAGCTGGGCCGGGGTGGCGTCGGGGAGCACGGCGAAGTTGTAGCGCTTGATCTGCTCCTGCTGAATCAGGCGGCAGCGCACTTTCTGCTCGGTACCCGCCCGGCGCAGGGTCAACTCGTACTCCTCGCCGGCCTTGCGGGTTTGCAGCGCCATCAGGGTGGGCTTGATCGAGGTGGGCGTAATGGCTGTGCCGTTGATGGCTACCAGTTCGTCGCCCACGGCCACGCCGCAGCTCTGCCAGGTGCTGGGTATTTCGGTAAGCTGCACCGCATTGCCCGCGTAGCGCACCGACGGATTGGCCGTGCCCACGGCCACCACCTGCTGGCCCGTGTGCAGCACCGGCGTGTAGCGGATGCCGACTTTGGCGTAGTACTCCTGCAGGGGCAGGGGCTCGGCCTGCTTCACGTAGCGGTTGAAGAAGTCCTGGATTTCGGGGTAGGTCAGCTTGGTAAACTCGGTGAAGAAGTCTTTCTCACTGAAGGGCTTGTTGGGGCCGTAACGCTTGGTCAGCTCGTTCATCACCTCGCGCAAACCCCGCTTGCCACCACTGAGCTCGAGCAGGCGCAGGTCGAGCAGGGCCGCCGTGAGGGCGCCGCGCTGGTAGATGTTGCCGTACTGCCGCTGACCTTCATCGGTAAAGGAGTTTAGGCCCAGCTTGCTCAGGGAGTAGGTCGTGTCGGTCTGGGTTTGGGCGTACGCCACTTTGCCCGACATTTCCTGCAGGTACTCGTCCAGCGTGACCAGGGCGCCGCGCAGCTTCATCATGCCCGAGGCCCACTCCGTGGTGCCCTCATACAGCCACAAATGCTCCGAGCCGGTGGGCTGCACGAAGTTGAACTGCTCGATAATCTCGGAGTGAATATTGAGCGGGGTCACGACGTGGAAAAACTCGTGGGCGGCAATGCTGGTCACCAGGTTGGCCGACTCGGGCGTGAGCGGAGTTTCGCGCAGCACGTACTCCGAGCTGTAGGAATGCTCCCAGGCCCCGAAATTCTGGTCGTCGAAGTGGTAGAGGAAGGTGTAGCGCTTCACGGGCAGCTGCACCAGAAAAGCCTGGGCTGCCTGCAGCATCTGCTGCATGTAGCCCAGCAGGGGCTCGGCCTTCACCTGGTCGGTTTTGGAGTAGCAATACAAGGCCACTTCCGCGTCGCCGAGCTTGGTTTTGGCCTCGGTGAGCCGGCCCAGCAGGAAGGGCGAGTCCACGGCCTGGTCGTAGGTGGCGGCCGTGTAGTAGCCCTGCTTGTCGGTGGTCAGCGGCGTCCCGATTTTCCAGTCGGCCGGGTAGTTGAGCTTGATCCGCAGGGGTTTACCTTGCCAGCCCTGCAGGTAGCCAAAGATACCCTGCCCGTTGAGCAGGGCGTGGTCGGCTTCCAGGGAAGTGCCGCACATGCGGTACACGCGGTGCTCCGTCACGGGCGTGTCCCAGGTTTCGGCAATGGTGTAGCGGATAAAGCGGGTTTTCTCGGGTTGCAGCAGCTGCCACTGATTCACGGAGGCCTGCTTTACTTCCAGGGGCTTGTTCTGGGCGTCGAAGGCCTCAAACTTGCGCACGAAGCGGCCAATATCCATGACCTGATAGGTGCCCGGGGCAGTAGCGGCAAACTGGTAAATGCTCTGCTCCTTGTGCAGCTTGGGCACTTCCAGCTGCACCTGAAACAGGTTGGCGTCGGTTTTGGGGTCAATGTTGACGGTGTAGGTCAGGGCTTTCTGGGCCTGGGTCAGGGTGGTGGTGGCCAGCAGGAGGCCCCCGGCAAAAGCGGCAATGCGCGAGGCAGTCATAAACAAAAAGAAAGGATAGTGGGCCTAAGGGATGCCGAAAGTACGCAAGTGTTGCTTTTGCTTGCCCGCGGCCGGGTGCCAAAACGTAACCCCGCCCGCGCTGGTGGGAACTGAGCTCTGGTGGCTTGCCGAGGGCATCAGTCAGGCTTAATTGAATTAAACCCGTTTCGGAAGCCACATGGCTTCGGTGCTAGAGTTACGGTTCGGCCGGGCCGGCCACCAACCGAGAGGCCAAGGAGAGGGCTCAAAAAATGACGATTTCATAATAGGATATTATTAGTAAATAAATGTAATAAGCTAACTAATTGCCTTTTTTATTGCACTTATAAAATATAGTTGTTGCACTGCATATTGTCTTTGCGAAGTTTGTGTCGTTTTATTGTATACCTATTGCATACGCCGCTCCATTTCCAATCCTTCAACTCATGTGCTATGCAAGCAATTTGTACTTTTTCTCTGGCCCGCGCTACTGTCCGGCGCTGGCATAAAACCCTGTGGGCCGTGGCGGGCGGCTTGCTGCTGGCCTCGGCGGTGCAGGCCCAGCCGGCTTTTCCGCGTAATGAGACCTTCAAGGGCAGCACGGCTTCCAACTTTACCTTCGGGGGTGTGGCTCGTCTGACCGGCACGGGTGGCACCAACGACCCGGTGGGCAGCGGCTACCTGCGCCTAACCGATGCGGCAAACAACCAGGCCGGCTACGCCATTGATAACGTGGGTTTTCCCTCGTCGGCGGGTTTTACCATCTCCTTCGAGTTCTTTTCCTACGGCGGTACTACGCCCGGCGCCGACGGCTTCAGCGTGTTTCTGGTCGATGCCGCCCAGCCTAGCTCCGGCTTCCGCATTGGAGCCACCGGCGGCTCGCTCGGCTACGCCCAAAAAACCGTAGACCCCGTTGCCCCCGGCGTGTCCAAGGGCTACATTGGCATTGGCCTCGATGAGTTCGGCAACTACTCCAACGGGCAGGAAGGCCGCTCGGGCGGCAACACCGAGTTCGATGCCAACGGCCGGGTGCCCAATGCCATTGCCATCCGCGGGGCCGGCGACGGCTCGGCCACGACCGACTACCCCTACCTGACCGGCACCGACCCCGGGGCCCTCGACTTCTCCCTGGACGTGGGTACGACCCGGGCCCAGGCCGGCTCCGACGATTACCGGCGCGCCTTTATCGACGTGGTGCCGACCACCGTGGGCACGGTCACGACCTACCGGATTTCGGTGCGCATCCAGCACGGCAGCTCCATCCGCACGGCCATCGACAACTTCGTGGTGCCCACCCCGCCCCAGAACCTGCGGCTGGGTTTTTCGGGCTCTACGGGCGGTAGCACCAACATTCACGAGATTCGCAACCTGAACATCGTGCAGGTGCCCTTCGCTAATACCGACTTGGCCACCACGCTCTACAACGCGCCCGTCACGCTGAACGTGCTCAGCAACGACGTGGCCCCCGGCAGCAGCATCGACCCTACTTCCGTTGATCTGGACCCCGGCACCGTTGGCATTCAGTCCACGCTGGAAGTGCCTGGTAAAGGCCGCTTTGCCGTGGATGACGCTGGGGTAGTGATGTTTACGCCTTCGGGTACGTTTGCCGGCACCGTGGTGGCGCCCTACACGATGCGCTCCATCCTGGGCGAAGATTATACCTCCAGCCCGGCCAACATCCGCATTACGGTGCAGGGCGCCGATATAGTAGCTACCATCGGCGGGCCCGCTTCGGCCAACCGGGGTGCCGCCGTGACCTACTCCGTCATGACGGCCAACCGCGGTGCCACCACGGCCCTCAACGTGGTGCCCCGCCTGCAGTTGCCCGCCGGAATGCCGCTCTCGGCCGTAACGGTCCCCAACGGCAGCTACGACCCGGCCACCGGCTGGGTGACCTACAACACGATTACCTCCCTGACCAACGGCGCCGCGGCAGTCGTCAACACGGCCGTTTTCCGGGTAACTAATAATCAGCCCGCTACTCTGAACAATCAGGCCTCGGCCACTTCCGCCGTGCCCGACCCCGATTTGAGTAACAACACGGCCTCGATGCAAACCAGCGTTGGCGCACCGCTGCCCGTAGAGCTCATTTCCTTCACGGCCGCGGCCGACAACGCGGATGCGGTGCTCAACTGGAAAACGGCTTCCGAAAAAAATAACGCCCGTTTCGAGGTGGAACGCTCCTTTAATGGGGCCGAATTCCAACTGGTTAAGACGGTCGACGGGCACGGTACTACCAGCAGCGCCACCCAGTACCAGCACCGCGACGTGCGCATCGGGGCCGCCGCCCACCGGCTGGTATACTACCGCCTGCGGCAAGTAGATACCGACGGCAGCGAGTCGTTTAGCGCCGTGCGGACCGTGCAGTTTACCACCGCCCGTAAGCTGGCGGTGAGCGTGTATCCCAATCCGAGCCCCGGCACCGCCACCCTCGACCTGACTGGCCTGCCCGCCGGGGAGTGCCGCGTGCTGCTCACCGACCTGACCGGGCGGGTGCTGCGCCGCTACGTGGCCGCCGGTGCCCAGGAGCAGCCGCTGGAAGTGGCTAACCTGGCCCCCGGGGCCTACCTACTCCAGGTGCAAAGCCCCACCTCGTCGCCGCTGGTGTTTCCCTTCGTGCGGCAATAAGTTCTTGTAGGTCGGACAAAAACCAAAGCCGCTGGCACTGCCAGCGGCTTTTTGGTGTTTAAAGAGCAGTAGAAAGGAAGCTTGCCTCACATGCTTATGCGGGTAGCGCGTCGGCTGGGTGCTGACTGAAAGAGGCTTTCCGGTGGCTAAATGCCCGAAAACTTGCGTGGCCCCGGCGGCGTACCTTACTCAGCTTTCACCTGCGGAGCTGATGCTTCGTTTTCCCCTTTTAGCGTATGTGCGGCCGTTATACCTTTACCTCCCCCGTCCCCGTAATCGAGGAGCGCTTCGACGCCAGCTTTTTGGAGCCCATGGACCCAACGTATAATGCGGCTCCGTCTCAGCAGTTGCCCATCATTACCAACGCCGAGCCCGGCCGCATTCAACTGGTGCAGTGGGGGCTGCTGCCGGGCTGGGTAAAAGACGTAAAGGCCGCGCCCAAGCCCATCAATGCCCGCGCCGAAACCCTGACCGAAAAGCCTTCCTTCCGGCAGCTGCTGCAGCGGCGGCGCTGCCTGGTGCTGGCCGACAGCTTCTACGAATGGCAGCAAACCGCACCGGCCAAAAAAGGACCCAAAACGCCCCACCGCATTTTGCTGCGCAACGAGCAGCCCTTTGCCTTTGCGGGGCTCTGGGATGAATGGGTCGACCGTTCGTCGGGGGAAGTCGTGCCCACGTTTACCATCATTACCACTGAGCCCAACGAGCTGATGGCCTCGCTCCACAACCGGATGCCCGTTATCCTGCCCGACCGGCGGGCGGAACTGGCCTGGCTCGACGACGGCCACTCCGTGACCGAACACCAAACCCTGCTGCAGCCCTACGCCGCCAGTCTGATGCAGGAATACGTGGTCAGCACCCTGGTCAACTCCCCGGCCAATAACGACCCGAGCGTACTGGCCCCGGCCGCTTAAGCTACGTAGGTATAGGCAGCCGGCGCTGGCACCGGCAGAATGCCCAGGCGCCGGTATGCGGGCCGCGACTTGCGCTTCTTGCGGCGCTTGGCGGCGTCGCGGTTGAAAATGCGGGCCTCCACTGATCCAGCCGTTATGGTGAGGGTGGTAGAAGTCGATGGGGCGGAAGTCGACATGGCTTCGGCTGCTTCAGCGCCGCATACGGCCAGGATCAGGAGTAGAGCAACAGTTTTCATAGGCGCAGAGTAGAAGTGTGCAAATAATTAGTAGAAGATTTCGAGGTCAATAATACGAGCTGTGCTTAATAAGTGCAAATAAAAAGAAGTTAATTGAAGTAAAAAGCTCTGCCGGGGTGCTTGTGCTACCCCGGCAGAGCCAATAGAATTGAGCTAAAAAGGCTTATCGGCCAAACAGCCCACCGCGGTGGTAGCGGCTACGGCTAGGCTTGCGCCGCTTCTTGTTCTTGTACTTCTTACGCTTAAACAGGCCCCAGTCGGAAGCGGTGTTGGCATCAGCGCTAAGCGTGGTAGTAGCCAGGGCGGTGGGCGCTACGCTGGCTTCAGCCTGCGACGAGAGAACCAGCGTGGTGAGCAGAAGAGCGACAAATGTTTTCATAGTATGTTGTATTATGGTTTGATGTTTTTGTCTTTTGGTGTTGCAATATTAGACAATTGTATGAGATAGATGCAATAAATAAATACCACATGATAATGTGAAAGCAAAAAGCCCCGGCAGCCTGAACGAATTCAGTCTACCGGGGCTTGCGAATCGGGTAAGGAAAAGGCTAGTGGCCTTGGTGCGCCTGGTCGCCTTTGTTTTCCTGATTGCCTTTGTTAGCCGCCGCCTTGGGTTTGGGCTCTTTCACGGGCTCGGCGGAGGTGTTGGCGTCTTCAGGCGCGTCGTCCTGGCTCATGGAGCGATTCACCACAATTACGCCCACGGCGGCAATGGCGGCAATGCCCAGAATGAGCTGGGTGGGGGTAAAGCGCTGAGCGGCTTTTTTGAGCAGCGTGCCCCCGTGTTTCAGCAGGTCGTCGATATGGTCATGGTCGCCCTGGATAAGCACGTGGTAGGCGCTTTCGAAGGTACGAGCCAGATCTTCGGGCATAATTTTCTCCAATTGTTGTTCCATCTGGGATTCCATAGCGGAGGTGTAGGTGTTGGTGGAAAAGTCAGTACAGAGTAGCGTGGCGCCACTGAGAAGCCTGTACGCAAAAAGTCCCGGGTCGGCTACACTTTTTCACCTGGCGTTTCGCAATTGTCATTTAACCGTTGCGCTGGTAGCTGAACGGTTAGATGGCAATTGCGAAACGGGAAATGGCCTTACCGCTCCACCGTCAGCAGGCGGGAACTGGCCCGGCTGCCCTCCTGCACCTGGCAGTAATATGCTCCTGCCGCCAGCCCATCCGGGAGCAGGGGCAGGCGCTGCACACCCCGGGGCAGGGGCCGGTCGAGCAGGCGGCGCACTTCCCGGCCCAGCATGTCGTAGAGCAGCACCTGCACGTGGCCGCCGTCGGCCTCAAACTCGATGGTGGCTTGCTCCCGCACGGGGTTGGGATACACGCTGAAGCCCTTGATGCTCATATCGGTAGCCGAGGCTACGCCGGTGGCCACGCCCGGCCGCAGCACCGGCACGTAGGGGAAAGAGGCGCCAGCGTGGGGCAGCAGGGCCTCAATGGTAGCTTGCGGCACCCGAAACCAATCCAGCAGCAAACTGCCGTAAATGGCCCGGAAATCGAACTGCATGGGCACGTTGTCGTTGACGCCAGCCGTGGCGGGCAGCACGGGGTTGGTGCCGTGAATCATAGGGTTGACGCTGCTGCCAAACACGATGAGCGGGGCCGCCGCGCCGTGGTCGGTGCCGTAGCCGGAGTTCGACTTGATGCGGCGTCCAAACTCGGAGAAGGTCATGCCCACCACCCGGTCCTGGACCTGCAGGCGGCGCAAATCGTCGAGGAAGGCTTCCAGAGCCTGGGAGATTTTGCCCAGCAGCGTGGCGTGGGTGCCGGTGGCGGTGCTGCCCGTGGCCGGTACTTGGCCCGCGTGGGTATCGAAGCCGCCCAGGTTGCAGACGTAGAGCCGGGTTTGCAGGCCCCCGGCCACCAGCTGGGCCACAATCTTGAGCTGGTCGGCCAGGGAGTTTTGCCCGGCCGCGGGGTAAAGCGGCGAGAGGTTCTGGGCCCGGCCCGCCGCCGTTTTGATGGACGTATTATACACCTGCGTCTGCTGGACCACCTGCCGGATAAAGGTTAGCTCGTGGCCGGCCGGCGTGTTGGGGGCCGTATCCACGCCCCCGGTCAGCAGCTGGTAAAACGAAGCCGTGCTGGCAATGGCCATGCCCATGTTCACGCTGGGGCCCTGCACGCAGTTGCTCACCACCGAGCCGATGCTGATGGCCAGCGGGTCGGGGGCCTGGGCGTTGGGGTAGCCGGTCGGGAAGTTGGGATACTCGCCGTTGAGGTAGCGCCCGGCCCAGCCCGAGGTGATGGTTACGTTTGAATCGGAGGCCGACGTCCAGATGTCGGTGGCGCGGAAGTGGCTGAAGTTCGGGTTAGGGTAGCCCACGCTCTGCACCACCCCGATTTTGCCGCCGTCATACAGGTTTTTCAGGCCCGTCATGGCCGGGTGTATACCGGTAGCCGAGGTCAGGCGCAGCACCTGGCTTTCGGGAATGGCAATGTTGCTGCGGGCATTCATCAGGGCCGAGTACTGGTCTAGGGGAATAACCATGTTCAGCCCGTCGTTGCCGCCGTTGAGCTGAATCAGCACCAGCACCCGGTCGGTTTGGGTAGCGGCATTGGTCAGGGCGGCCAGTTCGGGTGAGTAGCCGTAGGCCCCAATGGGAAAGCCACCCAGCAACGCCGGCAGCACCGACGCCGCGGCCGTGGTTTGGAGGAAGTCTCTGCGTTTCATCAGAAATAGTGAAGTGGTGAAATTGTGAACTTGTGAATCGGTGGCGCGCGAATCCGGAACGGGATTCACCACTTCGCCACTTCACAATTTCACCTTTAGCTGAGGTGGTATTCCGCCAGGCCCATCATCGTGCGCAGCAGGGCCTGGAGCTTGGTGGTCACGGCCGTTTTCTTGGCCGTATTGGTGGGAGCTGCCAGGTATTGGGTCCACTCGTCGGTCCACTCAAAGTCGGGCAGGCCGGGCAGCAGCACGTCGTTGAGGAAAGCCAGCTGCCCGGTCGTTAGGCTGATGGGCAGCAGCAGGCGGGCCAACTCGGCAATGAGCAGGTTAGGCTCCTGGGCCGTGGCCGCGGGCAAACTTTGCACCAGGGCCAGCACGTCGATGTTGATTTTGAAGCTGTTGCGGGTGTAGCCCGTGGTGCTGATCATCTGGTCCGTAAACTGGTTGCGGCGGGGCAGGGTCACGGCGTTAATCCACATTTCGTAGTACTGCGGTGTTTGGTAGTAAGCCGCCCAGCCCGCCACGTTGGGCGGGTCGCCCACCAGCTGCTGCTGCAGGTTGGTCAGGCTGTTGAGGTAGTCCCACATGCCGTACTGGGCCACCGGGTTCGAGGCCGGTGGAAAGGTAATCTGCAGCTGCCGGCCCACGGTCAGGGTAAAGTCCAGGGGGCTCTTAATCAGGCAGCCCATGTTCACGGCGTCGTAGAAATGCTCACTCGAGAGCAGCGTGCGCAGCACCGGCGCCACGTTGTAGCCATTCTGAATCAGGAGCTGGGCCAGGGGCTCAATGACGTTTTGCTCGGTGGTGGCGTCAATGACGTAGTACACCAGCCAGCGGTAGAGCTTGCGCACCAGAAACCGCGCCGTTTCGGGCTGATTGAAAATCAGGTCAATCAGCGTTTTGTATTCCTGGTCGCCACCGTTGGGGATGGTGGCGTTGCCGAAGGCGGCCGAGAATACCTTGGTGCCCGTGTCGTGGCGGGAGGCGGTGTAGTAGCTACTGATGGTGGCCTGGTTGTCGCGCCAGCCGGTCAGCACCCGGGCCGCGGCCTGCACGTCGGCCTCAGTGTAGGTAGTGTAGTTGCCGGCTCCAATCAAGGGCCCTTTGCCCACCGTAAACAGCTCCAGCAGCTCCCGGCCGTAGTTTTCGTTAGGCGCCGAGGCCGTGCTTTGGTTGCCGTTGAGGTAACGCAGCATGGCCGCATTCACCGTCACATCCTTGGCCAGCTGCTTGATGTTGCCCAGCGCGTGCTGCCGCAGCAGGGCCGTGTACTGGTAGGCGTGCCGGGCGTCGTTGATGTCGCCAAACTCGATGACGAAGTGGTTGTGCCAAAACAAGGTCATCTTCTCCACCAACGACAGGTTCTGGGTCAGCATCTGGCCCAGCCACCACGCCCGCAGCGAGGAGCGTCGCACGCTCTCGAAGTTCTGGTCAAAGGGCTGCGTCACCCAGGTTGAGCCGATGGCCACGCTGGTATCCGTCGCCGACACATTCACCGGTGGCGCCGGAGCGGCGGGCACGGTCAGCAGGTCATTCACCACCTGGGTCAGGCTGCGCCCCGCGGCCGTCACGATTTCCGTCCGGGTCGGCCCAAACAGCGTGCGGCGCAGCAGGTGCGCGGCCTGCTCGTAACCCCAGGTGCCCGTGTAGGGCGCAATGCCGGCCGTGGAGCGGGCCGTGCTCGGCAGGGCGGTGTTGGCATAGCGGCTGACGGTTTCTTCCTCGGCCCCGCCCGGTTCAGCAGGCCGCTCAGCCAGCCCGGTAGCCGGGGCCGTCAGCACCGCAGTGTTTTTGCGTAGAAATGTTCTTCGGTCCATGCGCGGCGTGGTTTGAAAAGCTTCAGAAAGGGCGAACAAGCTCTTGTAAGGTAAGCGTTTAGCCCCTGTTTGACTAGCGTTTCAGCTATAGACCATAGAGAATAGCCAACGTTTAATGTTGTTTTCTAATCGGAGTCGCACCCAATCTTGCCTGGGTGCCATATGCGTCCGTTGGGTGGGCTGGTAGTGTGGCAAAAGCCAAAATTTTATAAGCCGGCTGGGCTAGCCGAGCAACACAAAAAAAGCCCCGCTGCAGCAGCGGGGCTTTCCAAGGTGAGGCGGGGCGGAACCGGGTCTATTCGTACACTTTCACCACGAATACGTAGTCCTGCAGCTTGCGAATCTGCTGGCGGCGCGAGGTGCCGGCCAGTTGGTTGGAGCGCGGTACGTTGTAGGGCGTCGCCGTTCCGGCATTCGACAGCGAATCGACCAGGCGCATCAAATACGACGACTTGGTAGCAAAGGCGGCGCTCTGCATGTCGGCCTGCCGCCCGCTGATGATGCCAATCAGGTTGCCCCGGTCGTCGAGCAGCGGGCCGCCGCTGTTGCCCGGGTTCACCGGAATCGAAATCTGGTAGAAAGCCGTGTCGCCCTCGAAACCCGAGCGGGCACTCAGCGAGCCTTCGCCAAACACGACGTCCTCGCGCGGGTAGCCCAGGGTAAACACTTTCTCGCCTAGCTCGGCCGTGCCGCGCTTAAACGAATAGGGCAGGCGGCCGAAACCGTTGAACTTGTGGTCTTTGATGCGCAGAATGGCTAGGTCGTGGGCCACGTCGGTAAAGACGGGCTCGGCGCGGTAGCGCTGCCGGTCCCGGCTTTCAATCAGCAGCGAATCGGCCCCCTGAATGACGTGGTAGCTGGTCACCAAATAGCCATCGGCGGTAAGGGCGAAACCCGTGCCGCTGAACTTGCCGGGGTTTGCCTCCGCATCGGGCTTGACGCCGTCAATCTGGTTGATGGCCCGGTTCATAGCCTTCTGGGTTTGCTTGATGCGCTCCACCTCACGGCGCAGCACGGTGTAGCCGTACAGCGAAGGCCGCTGGGCGGTGCGCCACCATTCCAGGCCGAGCAACGTGGCAAATACGGCCAGCACCGCTACCGAAGCGGCCACCATGGCCGTAGCCCGGTGCTTGCCCCAGAATTCCCGCAGCTTGCGCTCCACCGGCGAAATATACACCTGCGGCATCAGCGGGTTGCCGGTTTCCACCGTCTCCCCGTCCAGGCGCACGGCCGCTTCGGCGTCCATATCGGCCTGAATGGCGTGGAGCTTGCGGCGCGTGGCCAGCCGCTCCCCGTAGCCGTGCAGCGTGCTGGTCAGCTGGGTGAAGTCGGCAAAATTCTGGGCAAAGTTAGGATCCGCGGCCAGGCGGCGCTCCAGGTCGGTGCGCTCCCCAGCCGATAACCCACCCGTCTGGTAGGCTTCGAATAAAGCGTAATAGTCAGCTTCCGTTTTCATAGTCTGGCGCAGAGTGGGTGCTCTGCTGGCTTCCCGGGGCCGGTCAAAACGACTCTTCCTCCTTGTAATGGGCGAAGAACAATTTTTTCAGGCGCACCAGGCACTTGTATTTTTGATTCTTGGCGTTGTCGGCGTTGGTGTAGCCAAATTCCGCCGTAAGCTGCTGCATAGACTTATCCAGCAGGTAAAAACCTTCTAAAAGCGAACGACAGGGTTCTCCCACTCGTTCCAGCGCCTCGCTCATCGTCGCGAAGCGCTTGTCGCGCTCCTCGGCCAGGGCCAGGTCGGCCTCGGCGCCGGTTTCGAGGTAGGGCTCGTGGTCATCGAGGCGGCCGCCGAAACGGGTTTTCTCGGTGAGGCGCTTGAGCCAGAGGCGGCGGCACACGGCGTAGAGGTAGGTTTTGATCTGGCAGCTCAGCTCCAAAGAGCCTTCGCGCACTTTCTCATAAAATACCATTACGCCCTCCTGGTACACATCCTTGGCCTCGTCTTCGGTTCCGCTGTTTTGCAGAACGTAGTGCGAGACCATCGGCAGGTGCAAACGGTAGAGCTGTGCCAGCGCCCGGTCGTCGCCCTGGCGGATAGCCGCCACGAACTCTTCGTCGGTGTAGGAAGGAATTCCCTTACCCATTCGCTTTGTCGGTTAATACAGTGCGGGCCCTTTGGTAACCCGCGAAAAATATTTTTTCTACGGTCGGGTTACCTTCTTTAAAAGACGGTATGAAGGGCGTTTTTCAGACTAAAATTTTCCAAACGTAACACCAAAATGAAGAATCTCCTGAAGGTTTCTGCCCTGGCTCTCGTATTCGCTACCACGCTTGCTTCGTGCGAGTCGAAGACGGCTGAAACCACCGAGACGACGACGGTTGAAGCTCCCGCTACGGAAGCTACCACCACGACTACGGATTCGGCTTCGACCACGACCGTAGCTGCTGACACGACGGCTGCTGCCGCTCCTGCTGCTACCACCGAGACGTCGACGACCACCACGACGACCGAGCAGAAGTAATTACGCGCCGGCTCTGGCTGGCATGTAAACGCTGCAAACGGCCCGGCTGCCCACTTGGGGAGCCGGGCCGTTTCTGTTTATCAGAGAGTTAAGTGAAAATTAAAATACTGAATAGGTTAAATATTTAAGTATTTTAATGCAATATTTGCAACTGCATTTTTCCAAGCTATTATTATCCGCCTTGCCGAAGACACTACCATCCACTCCCGTGCCCGTGCGCTTTGCTGAGGCCCAAGACCGGGCCGGGACCAGTGGGCCCAGCCCAGCGTCCATGGCGCCGGAGGCTGAACCGGCAGCACCCGTGGCCCGCGTACTGGCCGTCGGTGAATATCTGGTGGGAGATGCGGAAGATACTCTGCTCAACGGCCACCCCGACATTCGCTACTAGCCGTGCCGTTAGCAGCTACAGCTTTTCTTCGAGCCACAGAAAGCTCGCGCCCAGTATAAACAGCCCAAAAAACCAGATGGCCGGATATGGCTGCTCGGTAGTAGTAACCGGCGCCGCAGCTCCGGCCCCCAGAGTAGTATAGAAGTGCGCCGCGGCTTGTTGCCGCCGAGCTAGTTCGGGCCCTAGCCAATCATTCAGAGCAAAGACGTAGAAGGAAAAGGGCCGCGGCCCCGCAACCCGTGCTTGGTGCCAGCCCACTGCGCGGGGCCAAAACTTTCCAACGTGCCACTCGGGTAACTCCGCCTGCTGCTCCAGCGCCAATACTGTCACCGCCATTGATGACGCCCCCGATGCCACCGTTGTCGAAACGGGCGCAGTAGCGGCTGTGAGCCGCAGCTGAACCGGCTGGTCCGGGCGGGGGTAGGGCGTCAGCAATTGCCAGTAGGCCTGAGGCGGCTGGGGCCGCGCAGTGGCCTGTAGCAGTTGGCTCCAGTAGCTGCCGTAGATGGCGGTGGCGCCTTGCAAAAACCAAGGAAAGGTCTGGGCTACCACTGATACCGTAACGAAGCCCAGGCCGGTGCGCTGGGTAGCTACCAAGGCGTGACGTTGGTGGTCAGTGACTAGAACCTGAGCAGTGGGGGCCGGCCGCAGAGTGGCGGGCACCAGGGCCTGGGCCACGGCAGGGGCGTCTGGCCACTGAATGGGCAAGGGCCGGTCGGTACTGCCGGCCACGCGCGGAACCACTGCGAAGCTGGCCCGGGCTGGCAGCGGGCGGGGCAGGGCTGCCGCATCGGCCAGCACGAGAAGGCCAAGTCCGGTGGTGCGCACTGCCGTGGCCAACGCCTGGGACTCGGTGGCGGAAAGGGCGCTTAGCACGGCGCCATCGGTTATGACAGCGTCGTAGCGGGCCAGGGTGTTACTAGTTAGCCGGTTGAGGTCGTGGGTGGGCTGGTTGAGAAACTCGGTTTGGAGCAGCCCCCGGCTGATGCCCGTGCGCAGGGCCACGCGGTGCTGTTGGGCACCGAGGTAGTTTTTCAGAAACTTAAACTCAAACGAAGCCGTGCTGCTCAGCAGGAGCAGGCGTAGAGGCTGCGGGGCGGTGACTTCCAGCGGCACGGGTTCGGTGGCAACCAGCTTGCCCGCCCGGCGGGCCCGGAGCTGGTACACCGTAGGGCCCGTTGCCTTGGGAGTTACCCACAGCTGAAAAGCAGTTTGACCGGGGCCCAGGCGCACCGAATCGGTGGGGCGGCCGGCGCCGTGCAAACTGATCCACACGGGGGCTGCCGCGGCCGGGCCGGGCGCAAACGTGCCGGCAACCCGTAAGGGCTGACCCAGTTCGAGCTGGCGGCTCCAGACGGCCTGTTGGAAGCCGGTGAACGGCCCATTTTCGTGCAAGACCAATTGCAGCGGCCCCAGGTTTGCCAGCTCTTCGGGCAGCATGCCCTGCCCCAGCACGTGCAGGCGGCGCAGACCGGGGCATTGCTCCCGCAACAGCAGTAGGCTAGGCAGCGTGGGCGTATCGGAAGCCGTGGTGAAGCCCAGGCGCCACACTGCGGTAGCCGGCCCGAGGCGGCGCAGCACCTGGCGGAGGCTGTCGGGGTGATAACCGGGCGTCAGCAGCACGGCTTCCCCGCTGGTGCCCGGCACGTGGTGGTGGGGAGGAAAGGCCGTAGCCCACAAGCCCAGCACGGCCAGCCCACCCGCCACCAAGCGCAGCAGTAGATGCTGCCGGTTGGGCCGGCGCAACGCCGCTACCGTGAGGCCCAGGCCCAGCAGCAGGCAGAGCAGCAGCAATACATAGAAAGTAACGGAGTGCGACATACAAAAAGTGGCTACCGGCTTAGCGCCTGGAAATAACGCCGGGCCAACCGGTCGGGGCCGGCGGCGCGGCTGGGCGCCGGGGGTGGGGTGGGTAGCAGGTCCGTCAGCGCCGATTCGACGGTGGCGGCGCAGGAGCGGCACGGAGCCGCGCCGGCCCGGATTTCGGCGGCCAACTGGCGCAGGTAGCGCACGGCCGATAAGTAGCGGCCGGGGTTGCGCAGGGCCGCCTGGGCTACCGCCGGGCTAGCCCGGTCGAGCAGTAGGGCGTCGGCCGGCCTGGTAGCAGCACCCTGGTGCAGGGTCGCCAGCAGCCGCAGCGCCGCCTGAATGGTGGTCTGGCTGGCTGGGGCGGGCAGCTGAGCTTGGCGCTGGGGCGGGGCCGCGCCTTTTAGCTCCCCACTGAGCCGGGTGGTTGATTCGGGAATGACGGGTGGCTCAAAGCCGGATTTGCGGACGTAGAGGCGGGTTTGCTGCTGCACTTGCTTGAGTAGGCGCAGGGCCCGGTATTCGTAGGGTAGGGCTTCGGCGGGCCGGGCCGTGCGCAGGCGCAGCTCGGCTTCCCACATCTGGCTGAGCACCCCGCGGAGCTTGGCCTTGACGGCGGGCTCGAGGAAGTCGGCGGTTTCGGAGTCGTCGTGGTGGTGCACGTAGGGGTCGAGCAGGGCTTCCGACTCGGCCGTAACGGATGCTTCGGCCGCTGGGGCCGCTGCGTGTTCGTGGCCGGCTTCCTCACCCTCGGCGTGGGCCGCTTCGCCGGCATGGTCGGCGTCGGACTCGGCCACGGGCGGGCGGGTAGCACTTTGGCCAAAGCTTTCCTCAAACTCCTCGCCCAGGAACTTGCCGTAGCGCAGCCGCAGTACTTTCTGGTCGTGGCCCAGGTCGTTGGAGCGGGTCGAGAAGCTGCCGGCATCAAGCTGTTTCCGCTCGGCCAGCAGCTTTTCGGTATCGATAATAACCTGGCGCTGACTCCGGAAGTAGGCCGGCACCACGTTGACGCCCATGGCCATGTCGGAGCCGGACTCGTCGACGGTAGTGTCTTCCCACTGCACCAAATAGGTGTCGGAGCGGGTACTGTGGCGGTTGTTGTCCCAGGCCTGCACGTAGAAATACACCTCGTCGCCGTAGGTCAGGCCCAGGGCGGGCAGGCGGAGCAGGTGGCGCAGGCTGGCCTGGGTGGGCTGCCCGCGCAAGCTGGCGCTCAGGTCGGTGGCAACTTCCTTGAACTTCACGGCCTCACCCTGGCCCTGGGCCACGGTGGCCACGAGGCGGGCTCGGGTCAGGCCATAGTCGTCGCTGAGCGCGACCTGCACGTTGACCTGGGGCTTTTGGCCAAACTCAACCAGGGTGTAGGGTTTGGGCGTGCGAATCTGGATGGCCGGGCCCCGGTCGGGCTGCACTTCCACGGCGTAATCATCGGAAATCTGGCCGGCAAAGCGGAGGCGGTATAGCGTGGAAGCAGTAAACACGTGGGCCGCCGTAAACGTCAGCGGCTGACCGGTCACCGGCTGCAAACGCTGGCGCCGGCCGCCCACTTCCAGCTCGGGCGGCCCGCCAGCCGCCCGGGATACCTGCACCGTCCACTGTACCCGGGAGCCCTGGGGGCAGCGAAACGACGGCTCGGCGACCGTGAATCCGGGGCGGCGGGTGTAGGCCGGCGGCGCAATCTGAATGCGGGTTTCGGTGATGCGCGGCGCGGCGGGCCGGGCAGCCTTTCCGGGCTGAGCCGGGAAATGCAGCGCCACGCTTGGTCCGGCCTTGGGCCCGGCGGGAGCCGGCGGGGCCGGCCAGAACTGCAGGCCCAGCAACGCCAGCAAGGCCACGGCGGCAACTAGCAGTGCGGGCCTGAAAGAGACAGGCAGCACGGGCCGCTTCTGGTGCTGCAGCTGTTCGAGCCGGGTAGCCACGTGCGCCTGCTGCAGCTGCTCCAGCAAGTTGAGCTCGGCCGCGGGGCGCAGCAGCAGGCCGGTGCTGTCTTCGAGCTCGGCAAATTCGCGGTCCAGCCGCTGGGCTACGACTGGGAGAGGCTGGCGCCAAATCAGCCACAGCCGCCAGGCGCAAAAGGCCAGGCCCGCCAAACCAAGTCCGGCCAGCAGGGGCAAGGCCCCCGAAAAGCGTTGGGCCAACCCCAGTAGCAGGGCCAACCCGGCCGCCACGGGCAGCAGCACCGCGGCCGTGCGTCGCCCCTGCTGGGCCCGCCGAATCTGGTGCAGTGCCAGGCCGCCGGCGGTTAGCGCAGTATGGTTCGTAACGGTACTCATGCGGACTGGACTTTAGCGGCAAAAGTACGGGTGGCTACCACGCGCTCCAGTCCCCAGAGCACCGCCGCCGCCACGACCAGCCAAATACGCAAATCGGTGTCGGTGGGCGCGCTGCGGCGGTTGCCGAAGCTCGTTGGAGCAACTGTGGCACGGCCGGTAATCTGGCACGGGGCCAACTGCCGCTGGTCGTGCGGGTCGGGAGCGGCCGGCCGGGCGGGCTGCAGCAGGTCCAGCAGCAGGAAGGGCAAATCGGGGCTGTCGGCCAAGCGGCTCCAGGCTGGGTGCAGGCGGGTGTGGAGCCGGTAAGCAGCGCCCGGGCCAGCTACCCGGCGGCTCAGCACCGGCCGGCCGTTGGCGGCTTGCCAGAGAATATCCGTCTTGCTCTGGTCCGCTACGGTGTCCAGGCGAGTTATGGCATAGCTGGCAGTATAGGGCGCTACGGTAAAGCTGGTGGATTGGGCTACGCCGGCCGGGCGGGCGTCCTGCCACAGCTGTAGGCCCCGGGCAACGTGCTGCTGCCAGGCGGCGGGCACCGGAGCATCGGCGAGCCAGAAAAGCCAGTGCAGCGGCGCGCCGGCCTGGGGCGGGCGGGTAGAAACCGTCAGCTCCAGGCGCGGGCCCAGGCCCAAAGCCGCCGCCCGCAGCGCCGCCGCTACGTAGCGGGCATCCAGGGTGTGGTCGGCATCGTGGTAGAGCCATACGCGCAGCGGCTCAGTCAGAATCGGCACCCGCGACGAGTCGGGCCCTTCGACTTGAATAAAGCTGCGCCCGGCCACCGAGGAGTAGCGCAGCGGCGGCAAGCCCGGCACGCGGGGCAGCTCGGTGGCTGACTGGGTCGGCCGGGCCACCGTTACGGCCCGGGTCAGCACGGCGTCTTCCGTGCTTCGGCTGATAAGCAGGCGCAGACTATCGGGCGCCGCGAGGTGGGCGCCGCGCAGCCAGGTAGTTTCGGGCGTTGGCAGGGGCACGGTTTGCCAACGCACGGCGGCGGGCAGCGCCGGGCGGCGGCCCTGGAAATGGCGCAAAGTGGCGGAAGTGTACACGTACAGTGGCTGGCCGGGAAATGAATCAGCGGCCTGCTGCACGCGGGGCCAGAACGAGTAGCTGGCCGCCGCGGCCGCGGCGGCTGGTTGCGTAGCCAGTCGTTGCCACACCGTATCCGACACCCGGGCAAAGCGCGGCCCGAGCTGCCGCAGCACGAAGCCCCGGCGGCGCAAAGAGTCAATCGTGGGGCGCACGGCCGCTACCGACGCCGAGGTCAGCAGGTCGGGGCTAATAAACACTTGGCCACGGCGGGGTGGGGGTGGCTGCCGCCATATGGGGTTAGCCAAGGCCAAAGCCAGCACTGCTACCACCAGAATGCGCAGCAGCAGCAAGGCTATTTGCTCCAGCCGGAGGTTGCGCAGGCGGCGGTTGGCGGCATCGAGCCAGCGGATGCTGCCCACCTGCACCGTGCGGCCCGGCCGACGGTTCCAGAGGTGGATGGCCACGGGAAGAGCTACGCCCAGCAACGCCAGCAAACCGGAGGGAGCAAGAAACGTGAGCAACGCGGCGAAAGGTTAAAAATCGAAAGAAAGAATACGGCCCGGAACCGGCCGGCGGCGCAAAGACACCGGCTAGTGGCCGGAAGTGGCTTGGCGGCGGCGCAAAAATTCCCGCAGGGCCCCATCCAGCGGCTCGGCGGTGCTGAGCTGGAAGTAGTCGAAGCCCTGGCGGCGGGCCGTGTGGGCGGTGCTGCGCAGCCACTGCTGCAATTGCTCCTGGTAGGGGCGGCGCTGGTCTTCGGCGTTGAGCTGCAGGGTCTGGCCGGTTTCCAGGTCTTCGAACGTGACGGCGCCCCGGTAGCTGAAGGCCAGCTCGTTGCCGGCCATCAAATGCAGCAGCAGCACCTCCCCGGCTACGGTGCGCAAGCGGGTCAGCAAGGCGTTTATTTCGCTTTGCTCCTCGTACAAATCACTCACGCACACGGTCAGGGCGCGCTGGCGGCGGGCCAGGAGCGGGGCCAGCTGGGTGGCCTCGGGAAAGCGGCCAGCGCCAGTCGTATTTTGCAGGGCCTGGTAGAGGCGGGGCAATTGACGGGCGTCGGCGCGGGCGGGCAGGTGCACCAGGCCCGCGGGGTGCAGAATGCTCAGCGACACGGCATCCCCCTGGTTTTGGGCAAGGTAAGCCAACGCCGCCAGCAGCAGCCGGCCGTAGTCGAGCTTGGTCAGGCCGTTGTCGTCGCGGTGGTTCATCGAGGCGCTGGCGTCGAGCAGCAGATGCACCGTGAGGCTGGTATCCACTTCCGACTCGCGGATATAGTACCGGTCGGAGCGGGCGGCCAGGCGCCAGTCGAGGCGGCGCAGGTCGTCGCCGGGCTGGTAGGGCCGGTACTGGCTGAACTCCATGCCCGCCCCGCGGCGCCGGCTCAGGTGCTGGCCCGCCAAAAAGCCCTCGGCCGCCTGTTTGGCCGCCAGTGGCAGGTTGTGGAGCGCATGAAGAAGTTCGGGAGTCAGCATTCTTTGGTTAGTTGTCAGTTGTTGGTTGTTAGTTGTCAGGTGTCGGTTGTTAGGTGTTCGTGATAAGAACGACCTAACAACCGACACCTAACAACTAGCAACTACACCACCACGTCCCGCAGCAATGCCGCCACGGCGTCGTCGGGGGTGAGGTTTTCGGCTTCGGCGTTGAAGTTGAGCAGCACCCGGTGGCGCAATACCGGCGGAGCCAGAGTGTGAATGTCGTCCAGGGTAGCGGCGAAGCGGCCTTGCAGCAGGGCCCGGGCTTTGGCGCACAAAATAAGGGCTTGTCCGGCCCGGGGACCCGCGCCCCAACGGCCGTATTCCTGAATAAACTTCACCGGCGACGTCGCCGGCCGGGTGGCGCGCACCAGGCGGTTGACGAAACCCAGCAGCTCGGGACTCAGGCTCACCTGGCGCACGAGCTGCTGCAATTGGCGGATATCCTCGCCGCCCAGCACGGGCTTCACCTCGGCCCGGGCCGCGCCGGTGGTGCCGCTAAGCACGGCCAGCTCTTCCTGCTCGGTGGGGTAGCCAATGCGGATGTAAAGCAGAAACCGGTCGAGCTGGGCCTCGGGCAGGGGGTAGGTGCCGCTTTGCTCAATCGGGTTTTGGGTGGCCAGCAGAAAGAAGGGCTTGGGCAGGGCGTGCTCCTGACCGGCGTAGGTCACGTGGCCTTCCTGCATGGCTTCGAGCAGGGCGGCCTGGGTTTTGGGCGGCGTCCGGTTGATTTCGTCGGCCAAGACCAGGCTGGCGAAGATGGGGCCCTGGTTGAACTTAAAGGAGCGGTGGCCGGTGCCGTGGTCTTCCTCCAGCACCTCGGTGCCCAGAATATCGGTCGGCATCAGGTCGGGGGTGAACTGGATGCGGCGGAAGGGCAGGTCGGTGGCCGAGGCCAGGGTGCGCACGAGCAGGGTTTTGGCCAGGCCCGGCACGCCTTCAAGCAGGGCGTGGCCGCCGGCCAGCAGTGCCACCAGCACCTCGTCCAGCACCTGCTGCTGGCCCACGATGATTTTACCGATTTCCTCCCGCAGCGGCGGCAGCTTGGCCAGCAGGTGGCGTACGTCTTGTTCAGTCATGCAAATAGTATTTCTCGCAGCGGTAGGCGCAAAGTTGTGCTTGGAAGGAGTAGGGAATTTTAGGCCGTCAGGGCGTAGAGCAGGATATTGACGCCGAACTTAGTATTGTCTTCGGCCAGGAAGCGTTTGTTGCGGAAGTCGTAGTCCCACTCGCAGCCGTAGTCCTTGTTGGAGTAGAGCACCCGCAGCTTGCCGTCAATTTCGATGCCCTTGAGGTAATCGTGCACCAGGTCGTCGCCCCAGCCATTGAGCTCGAAGGAAGTGGGCGGCGGGCCGTCCGGAAACTTGAAGAACTGCGAGTAGATGGGGTGGTTTTTGGCAATCTTCTTCAGGGCCCCGGCCCCGAAGCACTGCCGCATCTGCTCCTCGAAGGAGCGCGCAAAGAGCCCGTCAATATCGTGGTTGCAGTCGTCGACGAACACGAAGCCGCCATTGCGCACGTACTGCACGAAGTTCTTTTTTTCCTGGGCCGAAAACTGCACTAGCCGGTGCCCCGAGAGGTAGCAGAACGGGTAGTTGAACAGCTCCGGGCTGTCCAGGGCCACGGCCTTTTCTTTCTGGTTGACGGGCACCGTGGTGTACTGAATCAGGGAGTGCAGTAGGTTGGCGGGCATTCTTTCGTCCACCCCATCCCAGTCGCCGGAGCGGTACTGAAGGCGCACGAAGGTAAACGGAACGGGCATGCAGGGATGAAAAAAGCGAAGCGGCGAAAGAACAACGGGCTAAGGACACTTTGACGAGCCTAAGGTGGCTTGGCCCCCCGAAAATACGTGACGGCCTGCTGGCGGAACCAGCCACCACCTGCTGGCGGAATTACCTCCTCCGCAAGTACGGTTAGCCAACTTCCCGCTGCAACTGCGCTTACACCAATACGGCCAGTCAACTTTCCATAGGAAGTTGCTTCTACCGCAATGCGTAGGAGCAGGTTCCTATCGGAAGTTGTCTTTACGCAAGTACGTGGCAGCAACTTCCACTGGCTAGTGCCCCGCGGCGGCCTGTCCTGCCGGGGAGTGAGGTACCCGCCCCGAAAAACGGGCTCGGCCACAGCCTTCCGGAAAAAATGAGCGTACGAATAGGGGTAAAGCCGCCGTTAGGGCTCTTACGACTATATCCACTCTCTTTTTCACTCCTACTTGCTATGAAACGACTTGCGGCTGTATTTCTCTTTAGTGTCTTTTTTGCGGCTTCGGCCCACGCTCAGCTCGGCGTAAAAGCGGGCCTCAACGCGGCCGTGCTCCAGGGCACCGTGGGCACCGACGCCACCTACCAAACGTCCTACCACGCCGGTATTTTCTACGAAATGAAGGTCATTGACCCGATTCTCTCCATTCAGCCCGAACTGCTTTACTCCCTGCAGGGCACCGAGCGGAAGTCGGACCTGGTTAACTACCGCTCCAAGCTGCACTACCTCAACCTGCCGGTGCTGGCCAAAGTAACCCTGGGCCCGGTGTACGCCGAAGCCGGGCCGCAGGTGGGCTTTCTGCTCAAGGCCCGGGAAGACGGCGTGATGGTCGTCAGCCAGGAAGGCAACGGGGAGGTGCAGATTGCCAGCAACGACCGGAGCTCCTGGAACGACTACAAGAAGCTCGACCTGGGCTTTGCCGTGGGGGCGGGCGTCAAGCTGCCCCTGGGCTTTGCCCTGGGCGCCCGTTTCAACGCCGGCATGAACGATATCAACAAGGTTAAGTCGGTGCAGGGCGTGAATGATCCGCAGCTCAAAAACCGCGTGTTTCAGGTGTACGCCAGCTTCCAGCTCCCCGGCGACTAGCCCCGGCGCCCGGGTTGGATTTCTGCGGGGAATAGCCGTGCTTTGTCGCGTTTATTCTTCCGCTATATGACCCCAAACGTACTCTTTTACAGTGCTTGCGCCCTGGCCCTGGTGGCGCTGCCCGCCGCGGCCCAGTCGGGCGAAGGCACCAAGCTGGGCCTCAAGGCTGGCGCCTCGGTGGCCACCCTCGACGGCGTGATTAACGCCAATTCCAAGTTCCGCACCGACTTCGTGGCCGGCCCCATGCTGCGGCTGGCGCCTACCAAGCAGCACTTCACCGTGCAGCTCGAAGCCCTCATCAGCGGGCAGGGCGCCGACCTGGAGCTGCGCAACGGCGCCACGGAAACCCGCAAAATCTATTACCTGAACGTGCCCGTGCTGCTGCGCCAGTACATCGGCGGCGCGTTCTACGTAAACGTAGGCCCGCAGCTGGGCGTGTTGCTGGGCTCCGGCACGGGTACCTACAAATCGGTGGAGGGCGGCGTAGTAGGCGGCATTGGCGTCGAAACGGCCGGGGGCTTCGTCGTCGACCTACGCCTCAATTACGGCCTGAGCGACATCAACGACGATGCCGCCGAGCGGGCTTTCCGCAAGCAGCTCGGCCTCGGCGGCCTGCACAACCGCGTCATTTAGGGCTCGGTGGGCTACTTGTTCGGCAAGAAATAAGCAACTGGCTAAACCCCAAAAAAGCCCCGTATTCCGGCCGGAATACGGGGCTTTTTTGGGGCTTTCTCGAAACGTATTTACACCGCGTCGGAGAGGCTGGTGAAGGTAAAGTCCCGGATTTTCAGCGGGGGCACCATGTTGCCGCCCACGCGCTGGGGCTTGCCAATGGCCTCCAGGTTGTTGAGCATGATGATGGGGCTTTCGTTGAAGCGGAAGTTCTTCACCGGGTGCTTGATCTTGCCGTTCTCGATGTAGAACGTTCCGTCCCGGGTCAGGCCGGTGTAGAGCAGCGTCTGCGGATCCACGGGGCGGATGTACCACAGGCGGGTCACCAGAATACCTTTCTGGGTGCCCTTAATCATGTCCTGCACGCTCTGGGTGCCGCCTTCCATAATCCAGCCGCCGGGCGGCGGAATGTCGGGAATACCGGCTTTCTGGGCCCAGAAGCGCGAGGTGTACAGGTTCTTGACCACGCCTTTCTCAATCCAGGTCACCTTTTTCTGCGGGCGGCCGTCGCCGGAGAATACCAGGTCGGGAATGTCGAGGCTGGTGGGGTCGGAGTAGATGGTAACCCGCTCGTCGAACAGCTTTTCACCTTTCTTGTTGCCGCCGCCTTTCTTGCTCAGGAAGCTGCGGCCTTCGTCGGCCGAGCGGGCGTCCATGGCGCCCATCAGGGCCTGTAGCAGCGAAGCGTCGGTGTTGGCCACCAGGGCCGCCGGCTCCAGAATGACGGTGTACTTGCCGGGCTCAATGGCTTTGGCATTCACCGAGCCGGAAGCTTTATCGGCCGCAATCTGGGTTAGGCGGCCGGCGTCAAACTTGCTGATGTCGTTGTAGTCGGCCGTGGCGTAGCCCGAGCCGGTACCGTCGGGGGTGCGCACCGTCACGGAGTATTCCAGGTTGGTGGCCGCCTGGTAGGCTTCGAGGCCCTTGCTGTTGCGCTTGGCCACGAAGCTGGCGTTGTCGGTCAGGAAGCCGGCCGAGGAGAGCTTGCGCTTTTCGCAGAGCTGCAGGCTGGCCGCCGTTTGCTGGGCGCGGTAGTCGGGCGTAATGTTGGCCGTGTTCTGGGCAAAGGCCTTGGAGCCGTCGAGGTACTGCTGGGCCCCGAGCATGGGCATGTATTCGGGGCTTTCGGGGGCGAGCTTCGCAATTTCCTCGGCCCGCTGCACGCAACGGCGCAGGGTGGCGTCGTCAAACTCGTTGCAAGTGGCTATGCCGCTGCGTTTGCCAAACCGGGATTCTACAATCAGCTGCACGTTTTCGACGGCGCCGGCGGTGCTGATGGCGTTGCGGGCCGAGCGGACGTTGCCGCCCACCTGCCCCGTTAGCGTGGCCTCGCACTCATTGGCCGTGCTAAAACCCAGCACCTTTTTCAGGATGGTCTGGGCTTCGTCTTTGGATAGTATTGCCATGTTGGTTAATGTGCTGATGTGGGAAGGTGCTGATGTGCTAATGGATAATGTGCTTTTCAACTTGGAGTGATGCCGTTGGCCTTGCTGCTGCTGATAATTCGGGACAGAAGCCGTTGGATATCAAGGAGAGTGGCAAACAATTCCGCTGGTGGCTCCGGATAGGAAGGTGTGTGCTTGCAGAGCAGGAGCCAATATTCCGTTTCGGCGGCTTCCTTGGCGGCTACTTTGCACTTGTGGACGAAGTCGGCCCGGCTTTCGGCGTGCTGGGCTTCGCGCACATTGGCCCCAATAGAAGTACCGCTGCGTAACAGTTGCTGCGCAATGACGAAGCGCCGCACCTGCTCTAGTTCCTGAACATAAGCTAATGTCTGCAGAGCGAAGTCGAAGGAAATGCGGACGATGGGATTATCGGCCGGCATCGAATCAGACGACTTCATTACTTCGGAACCAAGCCAGTCGAAAAAAACACATTAGTCACATTAGCACCTGAGCACATTAAATATTACCCGATCTTACGGGCCGTATTGATGATGTTGACGCCGTTGAAGCGGGTGGTGGCGGAGCCGTGGCTCACGGCCGACACCTGGGGCGGCTGGCCTTTGCCGTCGAAGAAGGAGCCGAACAGGCGGTAGTCCGACTCGTCGCAGATGGCCGCGCAGCTGTTCCAGAATTCCTGGGTATTAGCCTGGTAGGCAACATCCTCGAGCATGCCGGCAATTTTGCCCTTCTCAATGGCGTAGAACACCGTGCCGCCAAACTGGAAGTTGTAGCGCTGCTGGTCGATGCTGAACGAGCCGCGGCCGGCAATGTAGATGCCCTTGTCGACGCCCTTAATCATGTCGTCGACGCTCATCTTCTGGGTGCCGGGCTTGAGGCTGATATTGGCCATGCGCTGGAACTGCACATCCTGCCACGACTGGGCGTAGCAGCAGCCATCCGACTCATTCTGGCCCACGATGGGCGCCTGGTCCCGGATTTTCTGGTAGTCCACCAGCATGCCGTCCTTGATGATGTCCCACTGCTTGGTTTTGACGCCCTCGTCGTCGTAGCCCACCGCGCCCAGGGAGCCGGGCTGGGTTTTGTCGGCAATGATGTTGACCAGCTTCGAGCCGTAGGGCTTGTTCTGCTTTTTCCACTCCAGAGTGGCAAACGAGGTACCGGCGTAGTTGGCCTCGTAGCCCAGCACGCGGTCCAGCTCGGTGGCGTGCCCGATGCTTTCGTGGATGGTCAGGCCCAGGTGGTTGGGGTCGAGCACGATGTCGTACTTGCCCGGCGTCACCGACTTGGCCGTGAGCTTGCCTTTGGCCTGCTGGGCGGCCAGGGCCGCGTCTTCCAGCATGTCGTAGCTGTTTTTGTAGCCAATCAGGCCCGTGCCGCTGGGGCCGGCAATCTTGTCGGCGGCCTTGGGCATCAGGTACTCGTAGCCCATGCCCATGGGGGCGCTCAGGGCTTCGCGGGTCCGGAACTTGCCGGTGGTGCGGTCCACGGCCGTCACGCCGAACGTGGGCCAGATGCGGTGCACGTCCTGGTCGATGTAGGAGCCGTCGGTGCTGGCGAAGTACTTCTGCTCGTTGATCTGGAACAGGGCCGAGTTGACGAAGTTGGCGCCGTTGTCGAGGGCTTTGGCGTTGGCGGCCAGCATGAGTTCTACTTTCTGGGCAATGGGCACCTCGAAGGCGTTCTGCACAATCGGGGTTTTCCAGCTCACCTCGCCGTAGCCTTTCTGCGGGGCCAGGTTCACCTTGTCCTTCTGTACTTTAGAATTGGCCTTGGCAATCTGGACGGCCAGTTGGGCGGCTTTGGCCAGGCCGGCTTCGGTTACGGTGTTGGTGGCCGCGAAGCCCCAGGTACCGTTGGCCAGCACCCGCACCCCGGCCCCGAAACTCTCGCCGCTGGCAATGTTCTGGACCTGCTTTTCGCGGGTGAAGATGCTCTGATTCAGGTAGCGCCCGATGCGCACGTCGGCGTAGGAGGCCCCCGCCGACTTAGCCGCGTTCAGGGCGGCGTCGGCCAGACGCTTTTTCAGGGCGGGGTCCACGCCTTCCAGCAGCCGCTCCGGGTCAACCGGAGTGCCACCGAAACCGGGGAAACTGGGCAGGAACAGGGCGCCGGCCGCTAAGCTGGTCAGCCCGACAAAGTCGCGTCGTTTCAAGGGGTAGAGTTTTAGATAGAAGAAGGGGAAGCAGTTTAGGCAGAAATGCAGAAAAATTCAATTTCAATAGACCACGTTGCCGCGGGCAGGCTGCACGAAGTGAAGAAAAGGTGAAGGAGGGGAATGTGCTCAGGTGCTAATGAGGAGAATTGCTAATGCTTAATGTGCAAAATGAGGTTGAATGTGGGGAATGTGAGAAATGAAAAAACGTGTCATGGCGCAGCCGCAGCCGTGGCCATCCGTCCGCTGAAATGAGCGGAGTGTTCTACGTGAAAAGCCCTTTACTCCAACTGGAATAAAGGGCTTTCTGATAATAGGGCATTTGTCACGGGCAGAGGACGGCTGGCTACGACTGCGCTCCGCCATGACACGAGTCGAAGAACGACAACTCACCAGTTCACCAGTTCACAAGTTCACCGAATCAGCGCCAGCAGATCGGCGGCGATGCCGGGCCAAGGCTGGTTGAGGTCGATGGTAACGACGCGCACGGGAAAGCCGCCCAGGGTGTAGCGGGCCGCTACTTCCTGTTGGGCGGCGGGGTAGAGCAGGATGCCTTCGAGCTGCTGCCCGGGCAGGGCCGGCTGATTCTGTAAGTAGGCGTAGAGCTGGTAGAGGTGGGGCGAAATGAGCTTCTGCTGGTCATAGCGCGGGCGCAGAGCCGCGGTGTAGTACTTCGTGTCGAGGATGATTTTGCGCTCGGGGGCTTCCAGGGTGGTGTCGGTTATCATCACCGGCAGCAGGGCCATATCGGTGGGCTGCTCGGCGGCGGCCTGCCAGGCTATGGTTTCGGACAGTACCCGGAAGTAGCGCTGCTCGTGGCGGTAAAAGTTGCGCACAAAGGCCTCAAAGAGCTGGGCCATGAGCCGCTCGTCGCGCCGGAAATCCCGAAACCGGGCGCGCCCAGCCGCGTCGGGGGCGGGCAGGGCGCTGTCGTGCAGCAGGGTGCAGATATTGAGTAGAAAAGCTTCCCGGCCCGAAAGGCGGAGCCGCCGGACCTGCCGCAGCGTGTGCCTGGTACAAGCCGTGGGCGTGATGGAAGCCGGAAAGCGCCGCTGCACCACCCGCACTTGCTGGCGCAAGGCCGTGGGCAGACTGCGGGTGCGGCCGAGCTGCTCAAGCTGGCCCAGCAGGAGCTGGTTGAACGGCGTGTTGGGCCCTAGCTCGTCGTAGGCGCACACGGCCCGGCCCCGGCGCAGCAAGTCCCGGCTGAGCGAAGGCGCCAGCAGCAGCCGGCCCCGCAGCTCGGGCAGTTCTTCTTCGCGCTCAGTGTAGGCCGTTTCCAGGCCGTGGCGCAGCAGGCGCTGGGTGCCCGAAAGCAGTACCTGAGTCAGCAACTCCAGGGGCTTATGAAACGGGGCCGCGGTTATGGCCTGCAGCTCCACTTGCTCGGGCAGGCGGTTCCAGGCGTAGCAGAGCAGGTAGTACAGGTTCTGAATCGGAATCATACCGGTGCTAGGGCCGCAGCAGCTTTTTGCGGTGGGCGGCGGCCTTGGCGGGCTGGTCGAGCCAGTACTCATCGAGCAAAGGCGCAATTTCCTGGGTCAGAACGGCGTCGAGCCAGGCCGGGGCTGCGGCCGGGTCAGTCGGCGGCTGGCAGAAGTAGCTGTGGCCGAGCTGAAAGTCGGGGCCCAGCTCGGGGTCGTCGGTTATGGCTTGGTTGAGCTCCGTGAGGCGGGCCACTACGCGGCTGATAACGGCGGGTGGTACTTGCTGCGCCGCCAGAAACTCCTGGAGTGGGGCGCCAAACTCGGGGGGCAGGGGCAGAAAGGCAAAGCGGCGGCGCAGGGCGTAGTCCAGGGGCGCCAACGACCGGTCGGCCGTGTTCATCGTGCCGATAACGAAGAGGTTGTCGGGCACGAAAAACCGGGCGGCTTCGGGCGGGGCGTAGGGCAGGCGCACGGCGTTGTGCGGCCCGCGCTTATCGGCTTCGAGCAAGAGCAGCAGTTCCCCAAAAATCCGGCTCACGTTACCCCGGTTGATTTCGTCAATCAGCAGAAAGTAGGGCTGGCCGGGCTCCTGGGCGGCCCGGCGGCACAGGTCGAGCAGCACGCCCGGCGTCAGCCGAAAGGCTCCGGTAGCGTCGGGCCGGAAGCCCTGGATAAAGTCTTCGTAGCTGTAGCTGGGGTGAAACTGCACCAGCTCGATGCGGCGCGCATCGGTGCTGCCCAGCCCCAGCCAGGCCAGGCGGCGGGCCAGAAACGTTTTGCCCGTGCCCGGCGGGCCCTGCAGGATCAGGTTGCGCCGCCGCTGCAGGGCCGCCTGGGCCTGGTCCAGCGTTTGGGCCGAAATAAACAGCTCTTGCAGGGCCTGGTCCCGGGTATAGGGCAAAGCTGGCGGCAGCTCGTAGGGCACCAGGGGCTCAGCGGCCACGGCCGCGGGTTTCTTGGCGGGCTTGGCGGCTACCGGTTCGTGCCCGTTGCCGGTGTAAAGCTCCTGCATGGCTTCCTGGGCGGCCAGCTCGCCGTCGTGGGGCGAGTTGGCCAGCACCGGCCGCTTAGTGGTCACCGTAAAGTCGAGGCGCTCCAGCAGGTTGTTGGTGGGGTTGCCGGCCAGCAGGGGTAGAGCGGCGTCGGGCTGCCCGCTGGCCAGGCGGAAGGCCAGCTGCAGCACCGGCCGCGGCGGGTAGCGCCGGCCTTTGTACACCAAATCGTACACCGTGCTAGGCGGCAGCGGCTGGCTTTCCCGGTCAATCTGGCGCAGGGCGCGCAGCACATGGTCACGGGTAAGCTGGGCGGGCGTAAACGGGGCGGCGGAGTCGGGCATCAGGTCGGAAAGTACACGCAAAACGCTAATAAACCGCCCCGGGTTCGGCAGCTAGCCGCGGCGCGGCGATTCAGTAAGTGCGCGTTGCTGCTTATTCGGCTACCTGGTGCTCGCGCCGGATACCGAGCTTTTTCATCCGGGCTTCCAGCGTTTTGGCGTTGATATCGAGGATGGCCGCCGCGCCGTTGGGGCCGCTCACCCGGCCACCAGTGCGCTTCAGGGCCGCCAGGATATGGTCCCGTTCCTGCTCCTTGAGGGTTTTGAGCGGCTGGTTCTGCTCCAGAAACGACAACGACGGCCCGGCCTGGGCTGCGGCGGCCGAAAAGCCGGCAAACTCCAGAAACGGGCCCTGGCTTACAATGACGGCCTGCTCCAGCACGTGTTCCAGCTCCCGCACGTTGCCGGGCCAGGCGTACTGCTGCATGGCCCGCAAGTCCCGCTCCCGCAGGCCGCGCACGGGCTTGCCCATCTGCTTGGTAAACCGCTCCAGAAAGTGGCGCATCAGGGGCTCGATATCCTCGGGCCGCTCCCGCAACGCCGGTAGCCGGATGGGAAACACGTTGAGCCGGTAGTACAAGTCGGCGCGGAAACGGCCCGCGGCTACCTCGTCTTCTAGCACCCGGTTGGTGGCCGCAATAACGCGCACGTCGGTGTGAATCACGCGCCGCCCCCCGATTCGCTCAAACTCCTTTTCCTGGAGTACCCGCAGCAGTTTGGCCTGCAAATCAAGGGGCAGCTCGCCTACTTCATCCAGGAAAATAGTGCCGCCGTCGGCCAGCTCAAACTTGCCGATGCGCCGGTCGTGGGCCCCGGTAAAGGCGCCTTTCTCGTGCCCAAACAGCTCACTCTCGATAAGCTGAGCGGGCAAAGCGGCGCAGTTAAGCTTAATCAGGGCCCGTTCCTGCCGGGGCGACAGGTTGTGCAGGGCCCGGGCCACCAGCTCCTTGCCCGTGCCGGTTTCACCCGTAATCAGCACCGTGGTATCGGTGGGGGCCACTTGGCTGATGCGGGTCTGGACCTGCTGCATGATGGCGCTCTGGCCCACGAAGTCCTCGAACTTGGCCGTGGTGTTGATTTCGTCGATGAGGTAGGTTTTTTCCCGCTCCAGCTGGGCCCGTAGCGCTTCAATCTGCTCGAAGGCGTACAGGTTCTGCATGGCCAGCGTGATTTGCGGGGCCAGGCTCATCACCAGGGCCAGGTCGTCGGCGGTGAAGGCGTCGGGGCGGCGGGCGGCCAGCACCAGGGCTGCGGCATGCTCGCCCTTGTTCCAGAGCGGTACGCCCAGCATCGAGCGGGTGCCGTTTTTTTCCATAGCGTACTGCAGCATGCGGTAGCGCCGGGCGGCCAGCTCAAATTCGGGCCCGGTAAAGATAACCGGTTCGGTGAAGGCCCCGATGATTTCGGCCTGCATCTGTTCCCGCTCGGGCACGCCTTCCCAGCGGCTTTCATCCAGGAGCAAAAATGTGCCGTCGGGCTGCTTCGAGAATTCCACGAAGCCCTGGGTGCCCGTGGCCGGCCGCCGTATCCGGACGCCGAAGTAGTCGATGGCCACAATCCGGTCAATTTCCTCGGCGACGGTCAGAAACAGGGCCGCCCGGTCTTTGCGGCTGAGTAGGGCGTTGTTTACCGTGAGCTGCAAGGACTTTTCCCGCTCCCGCCGGGCCACTTCCTCGTAGGCCATCGTGTTGCTGACGGCCACGGCGACCAGGCTACCAATCTTTTCGAGCAGGGTAAAATCCTCCAGGGTAAGCTCGGGCCGGCGTCGGGCCGCCATCGAGAGCAGGCCGATGAGCTGCCCACCGGTGCGCAGGGGCACGAAGGTGGAGAAGAAAATACCCCGCTGCTGCATGAGCAAGAAAGGCATAAACTCCGGGTAGTCGGAGGCCAGCTCCCGGATGTCGACCACCTGCACGTGCGGGTCCCGCACGAACAACTCAGTGGGCGAGCCGGCTACCGGCGTAGCCTGGGCCATCTGTTCGGCGTAGGGCGGCACGTCGCCCATGTAGTCGCGCATAAATAGGCGCTTAAACTGGTGCGTAGCGTCGAAAGTCACCACGGCAATCATGTCGAAGGGAAATATTAGCCGGAGTTTTTCGGTGACAATCTGAAACAGCTTTTCCTTACTCCGAGTAGTAGCAATAGCCTCGTTCAGATACAGCAGCAAGGATTCATCCTGGTTAGGCATAGTTGTCGGTTATTCCTGAAATATCAGGATTTGTTTTTAGGATTTCCTGAAATATCAGGATAACAGTCCATCCTCCGCATAGTTTTCAAACCCAGTTAACAAAAAAATAAACCTTGATTCTACGCTACCAGGGCCGATTTTCAGAAAAATTAATCCGGCTTTAATGGGTTGGCACAAGGTTAGGTAAAGGCCGCTCACCAACAAGTCGTATTCTGATGCTTTCCCGACCAACAATTGCCGTTCCGCTTCTCGCCCTCGGGCTGGTTTCGGTAGCCGGTGCGGCCCACGCGCAGGGCCCGATTATTTCCGATTCTCTTTCCTTAGACGGCACCATCCGCTCGGTATTAGACGCCAACCCCGCTATTACCACCCTCGAAGAAGAGGTAAACGCGGCCACCAGCCGGGTAACCCAGAGCCGGGGCGGCTTTTTGCCCCAGGTGACGGGCACGGCTACCTACACCCGTATCGACCCGGTCGTGAAGCTGCAAATTGCGCCCGACGCGCCGGCCTTCCAGTTTCAGCCCAACAACAACTACGACGCCCACATTACGCTGCAGTACGGGCTGCTCGACTTCGGCAAGAAGGATGCAACCTATAACCTGGCCGAAAGCCGCCGTATCACCGCCGTTGACAACATCAACGTGACCCGGCGCGACCTGGCGTACTCGGCCGCGCAGGTGTACTACAACATTCTGTTTGTGCGCGAGAGTATCAAGGTGCAGGATGCCCAAATTGCCTCCCTGCGCCAGCACCAG
This sequence comes from Hymenobacter chitinivorans DSM 11115, assembly GCF_002797555.1. Classification (NCBI taxonomy): domain Bacteria; kingdom Pseudomonadati; phylum Bacteroidota; class Cytophagia; order Cytophagales; family Hymenobacteraceae; genus Hymenobacter; species Hymenobacter chitinivorans. The sequence continues at coordinate 325,873 of NZ_PGFA01000004.1, forward strand.
CGCGAAATGGAAAAGCGCGTGGAAGGCGGCGTGAGCACCAAGTTTGACGTGACGACCACCCAGGTGCGCATCACCCAGGCCCAGAACACCCGCATCGACCTGGTAAACCAGCTCCAGAACCAGCAGGTGCAGCTGGCCCGCCTGCTCCACAAGCCCGAATACGTGAATGTGCCCGTCCGCGGAGCTTTCACCTACAACCCCCAGGCCGTGGACGTGAATGCGGCCCTGAACCAGGCCGTGGAAAACCGCCCGGAGGTGAAGCTGGCCCGCGACGCCGAGCAAACAGCCAACCTTAACCTCAAGCTCATTGAGCGCAGCAACATGCCCGTGCTCGGTATCGGCGGACAGGTGGGGGCCAAAAACGGCTACCAGCCCGAGCTCAACCGGATTCGGCCCAACACGGTGGGCGTGGTGCAGCTGAACGTGCCGATTTACGACGGCAACAAGAACAAAAACCAGCGGGTTGAAGCCCTGGCCAATATCCGTGGGGCTCAGTCGCGCATCCAGGACACCCAGGAGCAAATCCGGGCCGATGTGCGGCAGGCCGCCAACAACATGCAGGCCAGCACCGCCCGCTACGAAAACTCCCAGCTCCAGATTTCGCAGGCCTCCGACGCCCTGACCCGGGCCCAGGCCCGCTACCGCTACGGCGTTGGCTCCAACCTCGACGTGCTGGACGCCGAAACCTCCCTGGCCCAGGCCCGCCTGGCCCGCCTGCAGGCCATCTACAACTACACCCTCGGCCAATACCAGCTCAAGCGCGCCACCGGCGAGCAGATTTGGTAGCGGTGAATGAGTGAAATGGTGAATGAGTGAAGTAGCCTCCGGTACGGTACTGCACCCATCGAATATTTCCTCCCATACCACTTCACTCATTCACTCATTCCCCACTTCACCAGTTATGACACTTTCGCTCATTTTTTGCCCAATTGACTTCTCGGTGGCTACGGCGTCGTTGGTGGCGTATGCGGCTACCCTGGCGGCGGGGGCAAAGGCTGAGCTGCGGCTGCTGCACGTGCTGCCGCAGCCGGCCCTGGCCACCGACAGCACCGACCTGGCCCTGGCCGCCCAGATGGCCCACCACCGGGCCGCGGCCGAACAGCTAGGCGCCCAAGTCACTACCAGCGTGTTGCGGGGTGAGGCGGCCCCCGAAATCGTGGCCGCCGCCCGTCGCCACGCCGCCGATTTAATCGTAATAGGAGCACACGGCCAAACCGGGCTGACCCGCTTTCTGATGGGCAGCACCGCCGAAGCCGTGGTGCGCACCGCCCCGTGCGCCACCCTGCTCGTCAACACGCAGAGCTCCGGCGAATACCGGAAGTCTGCCTGAGGAACAGCCAGCAACCTCGGCTTTCCGCTTCAACCTCAACTCAACGAACAACTACTTACCGACCCATTTCCATGGCAACTCCCGTTCACCAAGATCAGGCCACGGCACCTCACCCCACTTCGGCTCCCGCCTACGAGCCGGAAGTGGAAGAGCAGTCGGGCCGCTCGAAGCGCCCCATTATTTTCCTTGTTTTAGCCCTCATATTGCTAGTTGGCGGGTATTTTGGCTACCAGCGTTATCAGTTTGGCCAAACCCACGAAGAAACCGATGACGCCCAGGTTGAAGGCGACATTTACCCCGTGCTGCCCCGCGTGGCCGGCCCCGTGCTGACGGTGAAGGTAGAAGACAACCAGACCGTGAAGAAGGGCGACGTGCTCGTAACCCTCGACCCGGCCGACTACCAGCAGCGCATCAATGCTGCTGAAGCGGCCCTGGCTGCGGCTCAGGCCAACGTGGTAGCGGCCCGGGCCGCCGTGGGTACGGCTTCGGCCAACGTCAGTGCGGCTTCGGCCACCATTGGCGTGAGTGATGCCAACCGTGCCCGCCTCGAAAAAGACCTGAAGCGCAGCGCCTTCCTGCGCAAGGAGGACATCATCCCTCAGAGCGAGTACGACGCCGTGCAGGCTAACCTGAAGTCGACCAGCGCCCAGCGCGCCACGGCCCAGCAGCAGGTAGGCGTGGCCCGCCAGCAGGTGGCCGCCGCCCAGCAGCAGGTAGCCGTAGCCCAGGCCGTGGTGAAACAGCGCCAGGCCGACCTCGACAACGCCAAGTTGCAGCTCAGCTACACCACTATCGTAGCCCCGGCCAATGGCGTGGTGAGCCGCAAGAACGTGCAGCCCGGCCAGGTTGTAGCGCCCGGTCAGCAGCTCATGGGCCTGGTAGCCTCCGAGCGGACCTGGGTTATTGCCAACTTCAAGGAAACCCAGCTGGAAAACATGAAAGTGGGCCAGCCGGTAGCCGTGGAAGTGGATGCCTACCCCAACGAGGAGTTTGAGGGCCATATCGAGTCGCTGTCGGCCGCTACCGGGGCCCGCTTCGCCCTGCTGCCCCCCGACAACGCCTCGGGTAACTTCGTGAAAGTAACCCAGCGCGTACCGGTCAAAATTGCCCTCGACAAGGTTGACCCCGACCATCCCCTGCGCGCCGGCATGAGCGTGACGGCTACCGTTAAGGTGAAATAGTGAGATGGTGAAATTGTGAAAGGTGAAATTGTGGCTTGTTGCTTAGGCAAGAAACTCAATCTCACCTTTCATGACTTGCTCTGCTGCTTAGCTTTCTTGCGAATGGAAGCTAGAATGGAAAGGATTTCTCCATACTCTTTCTGTAAGGCCGTCATGCGGCTTTTTGCTACAATATTGGCATCGCCCAGCAGCTCCAGCCAGAACAAAGTTTCATCAGCTTCCTCTACGCAAATACATAGCTTGGCGTACCACTCGGCCGATGAGCGGCCCCGACAAGAAGCTCGAAAATTGGCGGCTACCGAAGTGGCTGAGCGCAATAATTGCTTACCAATAATAGCTGCCTCACCCGTGCGAGGCAGGTGCTGAAAAAGATAGATTACTCGTAACGCGGCTTGCTTAGTTCGGCCTCTCAAGTCTTCATTGAAGGATAGCAAATTGGCCGATAATACGTCCATATAAATAGGTGATAAGAAGTAGCGCTTCTAATCTAACCAATTAAGAACGCACAACTTCACCATTTCACAACTTCACCATCTCACCGCATGGAAACTGGATTTACCAAGTGGATCATCGTCATTACGGTGGTGCTCTGCTGCTTATTGGAGCTCATCGACACGAGTATCGTGAACGTGGCGCTCACCCAAATGATGGGTAACCTCTCGGCGACCCAGCAGGAGGTGACCTGGGTAATTGCCTCCTACGGCATTGCCAACGTAATTGTAATCCCGATGACGGGCTTCCTGGCCGAGCAGTTTGGCCGCCGCAACTACTACTTCGTGTCGGTGGTCATCTTCACGCTGGCCTCCATGGCTTGCGGCCAAAGCACCAACATCTGGGAGCTGGTGGCCTTCCGCTTCGTGCAGGGCATCGGGGGCGGCGCCTTGATGGCCACGTCCCAGGCTATTCTGATTGACACCTTCCCGCCCAAGCAGCTTCCGCTGGGGCAGGCTTTGTTCGGCATGGGCGTCATCATTGGCCCCACTATCGGCCCCACGCTGGGCGGCTACATCGTGGACAACTACGACTGGCCCTGGATTTTCTATGTCAACGTGCCTGTGGGCGTGCTGGCCGCTATTTTCACCATCCTGTTTATCCGGGACCCCGAGCGGATCAAAAACGCCATTCCGCGGCCCCTGCGCGAAATCGACTGGGCCGGTATTTTCCTGCTGATTCTGGGCGTGGGCTCGTTGCAGCTGGTGCTGGAGCAGGGCGAAACCGAGGACTGGTTTGAAAGCACCTACATCAACAGCTTCGCCGTGCTGGCCGCCATCGGCCTGATCGGCTTCGTGTGGCGGGAGCTGACGGCCAAGCAGCCCATCGTGGATTTGCGGGTGCTGGGCAAGAGCCGTAACCTGGCCGTGGGCGCGGTGCTCTCGTTCGTGCTGGGCTTCGGCATGTTTGCTTCGGTGTTCATCTTCCCCATTTTCACCCAGCGCATTCTGGGCTTTTCGGCGGCCCAAACCGGGTTCATGCTGTTGCCCGGGGCTCTGGCTTCGGGCTTCATGATGCCCGTCATCGGGCGGATGCTGCAGGCGGGCGTGCCCCAGAAGTTCATGATTCCGGTGGGCTTCCTGATCTTCTTCGTCTTCACCTTCTGGATGGCCCAGATTATTTCGCCCACGGCCGGGGAGTCCGACTTCTTCTGGCCCCTGATGGTGCGCGGCCTGGGCATGGGCCTGATTTTCCTGCCCATCACCACCATGAGCTTGGCGGGCCTCAAGGGCAAAGACGCGGGCCAGGCCGCCGGCCTCACCGGCATGATCCGCCAGCTCGGCGGCTCGTTTGGGGTGGCCATCGTGGGTACCTACCTGGAGCGCAGCATTGCCCAGAACCGTATCAGTCCGCTGGCTCACATCTCGCTCTACGATACCAACACCGTGCAGCGGATTCAGGCTTTCACGGCCAACTTCATGTCGCGCGGCTTTTCCTTCGACCAGGCCCAAAAGCAGGCTTACGCCGCCCTGGAAGGCATTCTGATGAAGCAGGTATCCATCATCACCTACTCCCAGGTGTTTTCCATGATTGGCCTGTTCTTCGTGGTTTGCCTGCCGTTGGTGCTGCTCATCAAGCGCGCCAAGACCAGTGAGAAAATCGACCTCAACGCCGCGCACTAGCGGTGAGGTGGTGAAATGGTGAGTTTGACGTTCTTCTTTCGGCTGTCATCCTGAGGCGGAGCCGAAGGACCTTCCTCACCTAACCCACTACAGCTCCTGCCAACGGCTAAAAGCCCTTTTCCGCTTATGCGGGAAAGGGCTTTTTGTGTTCCTGCACTGCGTCGGCCCTACCGGGTGGGCACTCCACTTGGTTTGAGCGGGCCACTCACTTGCTCAAGGAAGCCTTGTCGTATTCGAAAAGCGCCTCCCGTTTACTCGGGAAGGGCTGCACAAACTACAAAAGTGCTTCCCGAGTACGCAGGGAGGGCTACACTGTTTACAAAAGTGCTTCCCGTCTACTCGAGAGGCGCTACACTATTTACAAAAGCCCCTCCCGGGTAGACAGGAGGAGCTACATGAATTGCAAAAATGCCTCCCGCCTACTCAACAAGGGCCTCTTGGCTGGTCAGCACGGGCTACCGGAGTTATGGAAGCACCTGCTGACCAGCCAGCACGCCCTGTGGCGGTGGCCGAAAACGGCGACGCAGAAGGCGCACTTCATCCGGCTCCAACAAAAAAGCCCCGTCGTGCAGCACGACGGGGCTTTTCGATAGGTAAGACAAGCGCCAGAACGACAACTCACCATTTCACAACTTCACTACTATTGGTACTGGATGTAGAGAGGCTTGGGGGTGAGCTGGGTCAGAACTTCCACCGGGGTCATCAGGTGGTGGGGCTTGGGCTTGGGGTCGTACTCGTAGAACAGCTTGAAGCCCGTGTACTGCACCGGCTCGGTCTGGATGTAGTCGTGGTAGGAGTCCTTTTTCAGGGTGGGCTCACCGTGGCCGTCCATGTGCATCACGACCTGCACGCGCGGGTCGAGCTTGATGTTTTTGTAGTTGGTGAGCATTTTCCGCGTGAAGCGGTGCACCGTCAGCACCTTGGGCGGGAGGTTATTCTCGCTCACGATGCGGGCCAGGAAGTTGATGGTGAAGTTCACGTCCTTGGCGTCGAGGGTGCCGATGCGCTGGTTGGGCCGGATGCCGGGCATGGTGGCCAGCGAGAATTCAGGGTCGATGCCGAGGTGAATATCGGGCTGCTTGAGGTACTGCTCCAGCTTGGGCAGCTCGGCTTCCAGGGTGCTGTGGCCGGGCTGCACGTCCAGGAACAGGATGCACTTATGCTCGCGGGCCCAGGAAATAACTTCCTCGATGGTGGCCTTGGAGTTCATCAGGCGCCATTTGCCGTCCTTGCCGGCGGTACCCTGGGCGGTGATGGTCACGTTGTGCAGGGCGGGCTGCACCGGGATGCTGGGGTCGGCGGCCTGCCACTCGGCCAGGACTTTCTCAAACTTGCGGAACATCTGCTCCTTGGGCTCCCGGCCCAGAATACCCATGCCTTTCGAGCGAATGTTGCCGTAGAAAGCTACAATGCGCTTGCCCGGCAGGATGGCGCCCGGCAGCTGCCCGCTTTTGCGCACGATGGAGTCGGCCTTGAGCGAGTCGCGCAGCATGGCCTGCTTTTTCAGGGCCGCGCTGTCGATAACGACGGGCTTGGTGGGCACTTCGGCCGTGGCCTTGGTATCGGCCGATTCGCCGTCGGAGCGGGTGCCGCAGCTAGCAAAGGCGAGGGAGAACAGCAGGCCCAGAGCGGGGAGAAACGGGCGGGAAAAACGGGTAACAGAAGAAATGGACGACACTGAAGCAGGTGATGTTGAAGGCAAGACTGGTCAGCAAGTTACGGCTTTTTGCAGGGAAGCAAGGCTGAAAAAGTCAGCTTCGACGGTGCCAGCGGACCGCTTCCGGTTTTCCCAAGCCCGGTTCAGGCCCAGCTCCTTCCGGCTCAAAAGGTCGGTTAGGCTGGCCGTAGCGGGCTTTTTTGCCCAGGGCCGCCGTTGGTTGTGGGGCGCCGGATTTTCCTGAGAAGCCGAGGAAATCTTTTAAGCCTCACGGTGTTATGCAGGGGCTAATCAACTGTTTTACTCCGACGTGATTCTTAAGAAATTCAATCTTGGCCTGGCCCGTTTCACCTTCCTGCTGTGGGCCGGCATTAGCACGGTATCAGGCACGGGCTGTAGCAAAGATGCCGCCGCCCCGCAAACCGAAACGACCGAAACTACCCCGCCTGCTGCCCCTCACTTAGTCAGTAGCACCCTGATTGGGGAATACTCGCCCGCTCAGCTGGCTGGCCGGGTCAAGGACATTCCGCTGGTGGGCGCCCTGGTGCGCTACCCGATTCGGGTGTACCGCCTCACCTACACCACCCCCGACGCCACCGGGCAGCCAATTACGGCTTCCGGGGCCCTGCTGGTGCCGGTGACGACCCAGGCCATGCCTTTGCTCAGCTACCAACACGGCACCATCCGGCCCGACGACGAGGACCGCGCCCCCTCATACTACAGTTCCAGCAGTGAGGTGTACTCGGCCGTGTCGGTGCTGGCTTCCACGGGCTACATCGTGTCGGCCCCCGACTACATCGGCTACGGGGCTTCCAAAAACCGGCCCCACCCGTACGAGCACGCCGCGTCGTTAGCCTCGGCTTCGCTGGACATGCTGCGGGCCGCCCGCGAATTTGCGGCCAAGGAAAAGCTGGCCCTCAACCAGAAAAACTTCCTGCTGGGCTACTCCGAGGGCGGCTATGCCACGCTGGCCTTGCACAAGCTAATGGAGGAAAAAGCCGCCCAGGAGTTTACCGTCACGGCCAGTGCCCCTGGCGCCGGGGCCTACCACAAGTCGGCCTTCGCCGAGTACATCCTCAAGTCGGATGAGCCGCTGAACTTCCTGAGTACCTACGTGTGGGTGCTCGACACCTACAACCGGACCTACAGCCTGAACCGGCCCATCAATTACTACGTGAATGAGCCCTGGGCCACGCAGCTGCAAACCAACCTCTACGGGGAGGTTTCCAGTCAGGCCAAGGAGCTGTTTACGGCCAAGTTCCGCCAGGGCATTCTGGATAAAACCGACGCCCAGATGCTGGCCGCCTTCCGCGCCAACGACATCTACGACTGGCAGCCCAAGGCCCCGCTGGCCCTATTCCACGGCACCGCCGACGACTACGTGCCCTTCTTCAACTCCCAGCACGCCTACGACGCCATGAAGGCCCGGGGCGCCACCCAGGTCACGCTGCACCCGATTCAGGGCGGCAACCATTTTTCATCGGCCCCAAGCTACACGCTGCAGGCCTTTGCCTTCATTTCGCAGTACTACTAGTCTAGTATAGGGCATGGATAGCTTCTAGGGCTATTCAAAACCTGCCGCAAGGTGGCAGGTACCTTAATTAACGCGGTGGTACTGCAGGCAGGCTCATAGTGCCTGAATTGGCATTGATTTGACAAGAGAAATACCCAGTACCCGTTATGCAGCTTGATTAAATCGGGCGGCATAACGGGTATGTTTATTAATGCTTGATGTACGTGGAATGCGTAGCAGTGACAGGAGTCCTGACTTTACAACTACAACTGCTCTATGGGTCGCCAGTGTCTCAGCAGGTGAGGGCAGAGCAAATACTTCACTCAACAATAATTAGTACTAGAGTTTAGTCATATGATATGGGCTATATTGGATGATGTTTCATTCATTTTTATAGCACAATATGAAATTACTATTGTCTCCTTTTCTACTCCTAGGCCTAGCTGCGCTACCTATGAGCACTGCCCAAGGTCAAGCGCTGGACCTTACTTTTCAGACTACTGCGTTGTATCAGCCGGCAGGCACTACCGCTGCCGTTGTTCAATCTGATGGTAAGCGTGTGGTATTAGGCAATTTTACTCGCACCGATGCCGGCGTAGGTACACAATTGCTAGTGCGCTATAATGCTGATAATACCGTTGATCAGGCGTTTTTTACTAACGTGACCACACTGCGTGGTAGTATCAGTAATGTACGTGTGCTGGCTTCTGGCAAGCTGTTACTCATCGGTGATGGAACGGTGACCCTAAATGGAGTCGTTCGTCAAGATCTGCTGCTACTCAATGCCGACGGCACAGCTGATCCTAGTTTCGACGCAGGGTTGGCCAGTGGTGCAGGCCGGGCTCGAGTGTCGGCTGTGCAGACTGATGGTAAGATATTACTCGGCGGTACTTTTGTTACCTACAATAACGTGCCAGCCCAGCGTATTGTGCGACTATTGCCTACGGGGGAAATAGATGCGACTTTCAGCGCGGGTACCCAGTTCAATGACACCGTTGATGAATTGACCCTGCAGCCTGATGGTAAGATTCTGGTTGGTGGTGCTTTCGACTCGCCCGCAGCAGTAGCGCGGCTACTGACCAACGGAACGCTAGACCCCAGCTTTAGCTCACCCCTGAAAACAGACGCACGGATTTCTTTGATCGGCGTACAGCCCGACGGTAAAATTCTATTGAGCAGCTCCGTGTTCGAGCTAAACTTTCTTAACGGCAACAAGCGCATTTTAGGGCGTTTATTGGTCAATGGCACTGCTGACCCGGCGTTTACCGGTAGTGATGTCTCTATTAGCAGTGCTAGAACACTTAATTCAAACGATGCTAGCGAGTTCATTCTGCAAACCGATGGGCGGTTTGTTGTACCACTTACCGGATCAATCAATGGTGTACCAACAAACGGCCTCGTGCGCATCAACACGAGTGGAACTCGGGACAACAGCTTTACTTCTCTCTTGCCTGGAGATATTACAGTAACCTCCCTGCAACGTGAAGCCAGCGGCCAGCTATTAGTCGGTGGAAATGGGTTTCGGCAAAGTGGCCGCCGTAATAGTCTGCTAGTACTCGGTGCAAACGGGGCCGCTGCCACTACTTTTAACCCGGTACTACTGACTGACGGAGCATTATCCAGCATTGTTCAACAGCCTGATGGTAAGATTGTAGTCGGTGGTCGTTTCGATGAGGCGAACGGGGTAAGGGCCAATAACCTAACGCGGTTTAATCAGGACGGCAGCGTGGATACTTCATTTCCCACCCAAACGGCTAACAGATTTGCTGTAGTCAAAGTAGGCTTGCAGCCCGATGGCAAAATACTGGCTTGCGGGACCGAGTCGGTGACAGGAAGTGCTATAACTCAGCGGTTGGTCCGGTTGTTACCATCCGGAGAGGTCGACAATACTTTCCAGGTGCCCACAGATTTGGAAGTAACGTCGTTTGCGTTGCAGCCCAGCGGTGCTATTGTCACGAGTAGCTTTTCTAGTATGAGCCGATTATTAGCTGACGGACAGCTTGACTACAGCTTTGCGGTCAGCAGACCCAGCGGTTCCATCATTGCGTTAGCTACGCAACCCGATGGCAAAATATTGGTTGGGGGCAGGTTTCAAGGCTACAATGGGGCATTCTTGTGGGCATTAGTGCGGCTTCTGCAAGATGGGAATCTTGACCCTACCTTCAGCACCCCTATTCAGACCACGGCGGAAACGACGATAAGTGAAATTCTGGTGCAGCCTGACGGTAAAATCGTAGCTGGGGGCTGGGTTAACGATACATATCCAGCCACAAGAGCGTTTGGATTGTTCCGCTTGCTACCCAGCGGGGCTACAGATAACGCCTTTTCGGCGACCCTGCCTACTGTCAATGGCTTAACCTCCGTACGCGGGCTAGCCTTACAGCCTAATGGTCGTATTCTAGTAGCTACCTCAAACAACACACTACTGCGCCGGATGCCTGATGGAGCAATCGACAATTCCTTTAATGATGTGTTATCCAATGCCGTTGTCGAAGATATTGTGGTACAGCCCGATGGAAAAATTCTGGCAGCGGGCTCTTTTACCACTGTCGCTGGTCAACCGGTAGTGGGCCTGGTCCGCCTGATGGCCTCCAACGTGCTGCACGTATCCAACACCCAGCTTGAAGCCCGCACCCAGGCCTGGCCCGTGCCCGCCCACCAAACCCTGAACCTTTCCCTCGACGCTACGGCTCAGCCCGAATCAGTGCAGCTGCTCGACAACTTGGGCCGCACCGTTCTTACCCGGAAGGCTACGCAAGCTGAGTTGAAGCTTCCTTTACGGGAAGTAAAAGCCGGCGTGTATCTGCTCCGCGTAAACTACACCAGCGGCCCCGTAACGCGCCGCGTGGTGGTCGAGTAACTGCCGCAATGCCCAAGCAAAAAGGCCTGAACCACCGCGGTTCAGGCCTTTTTGCTTGGGAAGAATACTTCGTGTGTTTACCAGCTGCCGCTGGCCCCGCCGCCGCCGGAGGAACCGCCCCCGAAGCCGCCGAAGCCGCCACCGCCACCGCCGCCAAAACCACCGCCGAAGCCGCCTCCGCCGCCAAACACGCCTCGGCCCCCGCTGAAGTCACCGAAGATGATGGGCGGAATCATGCCGCCCCGGAACCCGCCGCCCCGGCCGCCCCGGCCCCCGCCGCGGCTGCTGATCAGGATAAAGAGCACGATGCCGCCGACAATCAGCCAGAACATCCAGCCCGAGCCGCTCGAGTCTTCGCGCTGCTGCCGCACCGGAGCCTGCTCGGCCTGGTACTCACCCTTGGCCAGGGCAATGAGCTGGTCGGTGGCCCGGTCGAGGCCCTCGTAGTAGCGTTCCTCTTTGAACGCCGGCACGATGGTGTTGGAAATGATGCGCTTAGCCAGGGCGTCCGGAATGGCCCCTTCCAGGCCGTAGCCGGTCTGGATGCGGGCCAGGTGCTCCTGCTGAGCCACCAGCACCAGTACGCCGTTGTTCTTGCCCTTCTGCCCGATGCCCCAGCTTTCGTAGAGGTTCTGGGAGTAGTTGGCAATGTCGTCGTCGCCGAGGCTGGGCACGGTTACTACCGCAATCTGCGAGGAGGTGGAGTCGTTGTAGGCCACCAGCTTCCGCTCCAGGGCAGCTTCCTCGTCGGGTTGCAGCATGCCGGCCAGGTCATTGACCAGGCGGGGCGGGTTGGGGCGGGGTGGTACCTGCTGGGCCCAGCCGGCTACGCTCAGCGTGAGCCCAACAACAAGCAGCAGGAAACGAAGCCAGTGCCGCAGCACGGGCGCAGGGGAGAGGTTGCTCATACGCGGGGCGGCACGGAGTCGCCGTAGGAAATAGAGTCGTCGAGCTCGTTTTTGTCGGTTTTGGCGTCGTAGGGGAAGTAGCGCTTGAGCTGCTCGCCCACCATACGCACGCCCCGCTCCAGGCCCACCACGTACTTGCCAGCCCGGAAATGTTCCAGCACGGTTTCCTTGGTGATTTCCCAGAAGTCGTCCGACACGGCCGCGTTGATGCCCGAGTCGCCGATGACGGCAAACTGCCGGGTTTGCCAGGCCAGGTAAAACAGCACGCCGTTGCGCTGGGCGGTATTGTGCATGCCCAGCTCGGCAAACACCTGGGCGGCGCGGTCCAGGGGCTCGGGCGTGGGGCAGGTATCTTCCAGATGCACCCGAATTTCCCCGGAGGTGGTGATTTCGGCTTGCCGGATGGCGGCCACCAACGCGGCTTCCTGCTCCGGGGTAATAGGATTGGTCATGGTATGCTGTTTTTGGTGATTCGTTTGCGGTTTTTGGCTTCGGCCAAGAAAAGGGCCAAAACCAAAAACCAGAAGCCAAAAACGACCTTAGAACTGCACAGTGGGCGCTTTCTGCGAAGCGGCGTCGGCTTCGAAATAGGGTTTCTCCTTGAAGCCGAACATCCCGGCGAAAATGTTGTTGGGGAAGGACTTCACCGTGCCGTTGTAGTCATTGGTGATGGTGTTGAACTTGTTGCGCTCCACGTTGATGCGGTTTTCAGTGCCCTCAATCTGGGCCTGCAGCTCCTGGAAGTTGGCATTGGCCTTCAGCTCGGGGTAGTTTTCCGACACGGCCAGCAAACGACCCAGGCCGGAGCTCACCTGGCTCTGGGCTTCCTGGAATTGCTTGATGTTCTCGGGCGTCAGGTTTTCGGCCGAGAGCTGCACGCTCGTGGCCTTGGCCCGGGCATTGATAACGTCGGTCAGCGTCGATTTTTCGAAGTTGGCAGCGCCTTTCACGGTGTTCACCAGGTTCGGAATCAGGTCGGAGCGGCGCTGGTAGGCACTCTGCACGTTGGCCCACTGGGCTTTCACGGCCTGGTCTTTCGACACCATCGTGTTATAGCCGCAAGACGATTGGCTCAGCAGCACGACCAGCCCGATTAGGTACAGAAGAAGACGTTTCATGAGAAAAGGGAATAGGGAGTTGGAAGAAAAAGAGGAAAGAAGGGTGTCAGGCAAATGGGCCCATTAGCCAAACTACCGGCCCAGGGCGCGGTTGCTGTCGGGTTCCCAGTACGAATTCAGGTCATTGCGGTTGTATTATGGTCCGCTCCCACAATGATTCACTATTTTGCGGACTTACGCATGTTTCATACCGCATGAAAGCTGTTATCCCTGTCGCTGGTATTGGTTCCCGCCTGCGCCCCCACACCCACACCCAGCCGAAGTCGCTGGTGCCGGTGGCCGGCAATACCATTCTGGGTCATATCATTGACCGCCTGCAGGACGCCGGAATTGAGGAATTCGTGTTCATCATCGGCTACCTCGGCGAAAAAATCGAGAGCTACGTGCGCCGCTACTATCCGCAGCTGCGCTCCACCTTCGTCATTCAGGAGCCGCGCGAGGGCATCGGCCACGCCCTGTGGCTGGCCCGCGACACCTTCCGCCACGACCCGGACGGCGTGCTCATCATGCTCGGCGACACCATCGTGGACGTAGACCTGCGTCAGTTATTGCGCACCGAGGGCAACGTGCTGGCCGTGAAGGAAGTCAAGACGCCGTCGATATTCGGGGTGGTCGAAACCAGCAACAACGGCCGGGTGACCAAGGTGATTGAGAAGCCCCGGATTCCGAAGTCGAACTACGCTCTGGTGGGCCTCTACAAGATTGCCGACCCGGCCTGGCTGGCTTCGGCCCTGGAGCGCATCATCGAGCAGGACTTGCGCACCCACAACGAATTCCAGCTCACCGACGCGCTGATGCTCATGATTCAGGACGGCGCCCAGATGACCACCGCCCCCGTGGACCACTGGTTTGACTGCGGCCGCAAGGATTCGTTGCTCGAAGCCAACGCCAAGCTGCTGAACCGGCCCGAATTCCTGGGCAACAAGTACCCTGAGTTTCCCGACACCATCATCATTCCCCCGGTTAGCATCGGTAAGGACTGCCAGATTTCGCACTCCATCATCGGGCCCAACGTGGCCATCGGCGACCGGACCATCGTGAAGAACACCATCCTGAGCGACTCCATCATCGGCTCTTACTCGGAGCTGCGCCAGGCCGTGATGCACGACTGCATCGTGGGCTCGGATGCCTCATTTCGGGGCCTGAACCACAGCCTGAACATCGGCGACAACACCGAAATCGACTACAGCTAGGGCGGTGAAATAGTGAGTTTTAGGTTCTGGCGCCGCCGATAGTACAAGTAATATGACCGAGGAGTTTAAGTTTCAAACCAAGACCGAGTCGGAAGGCAAGGTGCTGATGCTGGGTGGCCGCGTCTGCGACTGGCTGCCGATTCTGGACACGCCAGCCGTGCGCGCGGTGGCCGAAGTGCAGGGCCGCATGAGCGTGCTGAACGCGCTGATCTACATCGGCTTTCAGGCCCCCGTCGATATTATCCGTGACTGGCTGACCCGGCACGATTTGCTGGTGTTTCTCTCGGCCGAGGAAGAGGCCCTGCTGCAAAAGGACAACGCCGCGCTGACCGAGCAGGAGCTGATCAACCTGCGCTGGAGCCTGGAAAGCCTCTGGGCCCTGATGTGGGCCACCGGTATGACCAACGAGCTGCAACCTACCGAGTGGTGCGGCGACGACATGGCCACGATGCTCCCGGATCTGGAGCGCAACGAGGACAACGCCAAGCTGGCCCAGCCCTTGCTGCTACGCCCCACGGAGGAGCTCTACCGCATGCTCGACTACTACTACCGCCTGCACTGGTACTGCGTGGATGAGCGCCTCAACGGCCGCGAAGCCGTAATATCGGAGAGCCTGGTGTACGAGCGACGCAAAGCCCTGGAGTGGGTCTTCAACCGGGCCGCGGACTGGGACAACGTGGAGATGAGCACCTAGGCGGCTCTTGCTACTCGTACTTGGGCGTAACGAGCGAGTAGCGCACCGCGCTGCTACTCAGCGTGTCGACATACAGCGTGAGGTGGCCACCCAGGCTGGGCGTCAAATGAAAGCGGACCTCGGTAGGCTGCCGGGGCGCCGCAAACTTGCGCAGCTGGCTCAGGCTTATCGGCCGGTGCGCTAGCAGATTGTTGCGAGTCAATACGAGCAGAACCTTATTACCCGCGTCGAACAAATAGTGGGAGCGAGTCTGGGCCAGGTACTGGTGGGTGAAGGCGTAGCCCATTTCAGCTTGCGTGCCGTGGAAGTTGAAGCGGCCGGTTTCGCGGCCATTCAGGTCGAGCAAATACGCATTAGGACCGTTTATTTCCCGGCTGGTCAGGCCACCATCCGCGTCCAGATAGGCTGTGCCTTCGTACACGGCCAGCACCGCGTTGTCGTCTACGAGAAGTGCGCCGGCCGCCTCCCGGTCTTTGCGGGCCAGGCTTACGTGGCGGCCATCGGCATGCACTATTTCGTAGGACGTGACCAGGGTGCGGCCGTCCGGAGTCAGCGTTATGTGGTCTTTGGCCCCGAAGGCCCAGCCTTGCCTTCCAATGTGGCGCACTTTGCCGGTGGCCGCGTCTAGCAACAGCAGAGCCTCACCGCCATTGTCGGAGTCGTGCAGGTAAAACGGGACGACAAAGACCAGGGCGTTGAACCCGGGCAGGTAGCCGTAGAAATCGGGGGCCGCCGCCGCGGACTCGTTGACGTGGCCTTGGCTCATGGCGGCAGCAAAGTCGGCCTTGTGCAGCGTGGTGGCAAACCGGGACTTGCCATTGGCGGCCACTAGGCGCACGGTATATTCCACGTCGTAGCCGTAGCTGCCTTCCAGGGCCCAGGCCTCGGTCTGACCAGTGGCCACGTCGGTCGAGTCCTGCGGATTGCTGGGCACCGGCAGGTGGCGGCGGGGGTTAGTTTTGGCGCTGGTCAGCACCCGGTATTGCTGCCCCCCGAGGCTGACCAGCGGCGGCCGGTGCGTCGAATCGGTCAGGGAGTGGAGCGTCACGAAGGGCGCGGCCGTATCGGCTACGGCGGGCCCCGGGCGGCGGGCCGGCACGGCGGGAGCAGCAGATTCCGCGGGGGCGGTAGGAGCCGAGGTGGTAGCCGCGGGCTGGCGCGACTCGCAGCTCAGCAGCGCGGCGCTTAGCAGCAGGGCCGCCAAAAATGATTTGCACATAGCTACAGAATAATCACCCAGGCTCACCAACAGACTCCAAGCTGGACGCTACAAGATGCGCAACGGCTGCCAGATAATCCAGCCGGTCGGGGCAATTAGGAGCCATTGGTCAGACTCATTTAGTCCGGCTGCCGCGTTTTGGCACAGTTTTAAGCCCCTGACGGGTACGGTCTTGCTCCGGTTGCCGGACCGGCGTGCGGTTTTTGCCGTAAAATTTTATAGCCTTACGTACGTTCCACCCACAACCTGCCGGCCGTGCTGGCAGTACGCAGAGGGCGGCGCTTTGTCGACGGCTCTTAATTTGTTCGAATGCATTTGACCAGTTCTTTCCGTCTGCTTCCGGCTCTGGCCCTGGCCCTGGGCCTGCTACTGTTGCCCGGCTGTTACTCCCGCAAAGATATCAAGGAGGAAACCGGGGCTGAAACGCCCACGGAGGTGCCGCCCACTGAAGCTCCCGGAGCCGTAGCGCCCAAAGAAACGCCGGCTGCGGCAGCTACTCCCGCGGCGGCCAGTGCCGGCCCGCTCACCCAGGTCAACGTGTTTCTGGAAGTGTCGGGCTCGATGGAAGGCTTTATGCCCAAAACCGGCGCCAGCGGCTCCAACACCCGCTTTCAGCAGCACGTAGCGCAGTTTTTGTCGGAAGTAAACCGCAGCCCGGCGGCCCGCAAAACCTTTCTGCGCATCAAGGAGAAGCCCTACCGCGACTCCTACCAGCAGCTCTCCCAAACCGTGCGCGGCGGGATTCAGCAGCCGGCCAGCAGCACTGATATTCCCACGGTGCTCGACACGCTGGTGGCCAATTACTACGCGCCCAACTCGGTGAGCGTGCTGATTTCGGACTTTATCTACTCGCCCAAAAACGCCGGGGCCATTCCCTACATCAGCACCGACATTACCGACGCCCTCAACCGCGCCCAGCGCCCGGACCTGGCCGTGTCGGTGTACGGCTACGCGTCCGACTTCCGCGGCACCTACTACCCGGCCCTGACTTCGAGCGTGAAGCGCATCAACAGCTGCTGCGACACGGATATTCCCTACTACTTCTGGGTAATTGGGCCCGCCGACGCCGTGCGGCGCTTCGATAACGCGCTGCTGGAAAAGCAGCCCGCCCAGCAGGCCCACTTCGGGGTGAAATACCCGGTGCCGGCCTCGTCCCTGCTCAGCCGCTTCCAGAACGTGGGTTCCTGGTACTACGGAGAGAAAGACGCCAGCAAACGGGCCGCCGGGGCCAGCTACCACACCGTAGCCGTGAGCAGCGTGTCGGCAAAGGAGCCGGTGGAGTTCGTCGTCGGCCTGGATTTGAAAACGCTGCCGGGTCTGTACCGCGACGTAAAGTATCTGAAGCCCAATCTGAAACTACAGGCCCAGGACACCGACGCCAAGATTATCGACGTGTTTGCGGCCACCGACCAGACGAAAAACAGCAGCGGGGCCGAAAATCAGTACACGCATTTTGTCAAAGTGCGCGTTACCAAGCTCGGCAAAGCTGCCCGCCCGCTCCAGCTCGTGCTGCAAAACCAGCGCCCGGCCTGGATTGGGCAGTGGACCACCAAAAACGACGGCAACATCAACCAGGCCGGCGCTAAGACTTTTGCCCTAAGTTCCCTGCTCGACGGTGTAGAAGCCGTAACGACTTCCGGGCAGGACAAGGCTCCGGTTTTTACCATTCCGCTCATCCTGCAGCCGGCAGATTAATATACAAGTTGATTGTTGGGAGCTGATTGGTGACTTTTTTAACAATCAACCCCTAACAATCAACAACCAGCAGTCAACTCCCAATAATCCCCCATGAAAGGCTTCTTCCGCTTCATCTACGAACTCATCGGCTCCCCCCAGCCCCCGTCCGAAACGCCGGTGTACCGGGAGGTGATTTTCCCCAACGTGGGCCTGCTTACCCTCGGCGTTTCCCTGGCCATGGTCCTGATTTTCTACTACCTCATCAACCGGGCCATGGGCGTGGCCACCTTTAACAAGGTGCGGCACTGGGTTACTTTCCTGGTTATCAATGCCCTGCTGGCCTTTATCATCGGTATCTGGCAAGCTAATTCCCAGGCCGTGGCCTCCCACAGCTACATCTACTGGATGTCGACCTGGAACGCCATTTTGGGCCTGTTCTGGTTTTTCCTGTTCTCCGTCATCCTCAAGCGCGGCTCCACCAACGCCAGCACGACTCCTTTTTAAGGCCGAACGAAACTCCCCTCCTTGTTGAAAGGAGGGGTGCCCGAAGGGCGGGGTGGTTGAAACGTCAGAACTCTGTCGTGCAACTAACTCCGCAGGTCTTCAAACTGCATCATCCCCACATCATCTCTACCGGGGAGATTCGTCAAACTTCAACTCCAACATGGCTAAACTGTTCATTTTCGGCATTGGCGGCACCGGTTCCCGCGTCATTCGGTCCCTGACCATGCTGCTGGCCTCGGGCGTGAAGCTCGCCAACTGCGACCGGGTGGTGCCCATCATCATCGACCCCGACGCCCACAACGGCGACATGAACCGCACGGTCGATATGCTCAAGAGCTACCAGCAGATCTACCAGCGCCTGGGCAAGCGCGACGAGGGTTTCTTCCAGACCGACATCAGCACGCTCAGCAGTATCTCGGCCGACAGCAACGGCGGCGTAAAAGACACCTTCGTGTTCGACTTCGGCGGCATCAACCAAAGCTTCCGCCAGTACCTGAGCTACGACCAACTTTCCGTCGATTCCAAGGGGCTGGTCGAGCTGCTCTTCACCCAGGACAACCTGGAAAGCCCGCTCACCATCGGTTTCCGGGGCTCGCCCAACGTGGGCAGCATTGTGCTGAATAAAGTGGTGGAGTCGCCGGAAATCCGGTTTTTCGCCGACAACTTCCAGGCCGGGGACCGGGTATTCTTTATCTCCAGCATCTTCGGCGGTACCGGCGCGGCCGGCTTCCCGCTGCTGCTCAAGAACCTCAAGGATCAGAATACCCGCCTGAGCAACGCCCGCTACCTGCGCGACGCCCTCACCGGGGCCGTGACGGTGATGCCCTACTTCGCCCTGCAGAGCGAGGACAACTCCATCATCGACTCCAATTCCTTCCTGACCAAGACCAAGGCCGCGCTCAGCTACTACGAGCACAACCTGCAGGGCCTCGACGCGCTGTACTACCTGGCCGACACGCCCGACACGCCCTACGAAAACCAGCCCGGCGGCACGGCCCAGCGCAACAAGGCCCACCTCATCGAGCTGCTAGCCGCCCTGAGCGTGGTGGATTTCATGCAGTATACTGATGCCGAGCTGCGCAACGGCGGCCCGCACTTCCACGAGTACGGCCTCGGCGTGGACACCCAGGAGCTCAACTTCAGCCACCTGCCCGACGAGTCGCGGGAGCTGATTGCCAAGAACCTGACCCAGCTGCTCTACTTCTCGCGCTACCACAAGCAGCACCTGCCC
Source organism: Hymenobacter chitinivorans DSM 11115 (assembly GCF_002797555.1). Lineage (NCBI taxonomy): Bacteria > Pseudomonadati > Bacteroidota > Cytophagia > Cytophagales > Hymenobacteraceae > Hymenobacter > Hymenobacter chitinivorans. The sequence goes on from NZ_PGFA01000004.1 coordinate 345,072, forward strand.
ACCGACAAGGCGCCCTATTTCGACAACCTGAACCTGGACCACGCCCTGCGCAACGAGCCCATATTCAAGGAGCTCAACAACTTCCTGCACAGCCCCGAGTACGGCGTGGACGAGTGGCTGAAGGAGCTGGCCCAAAACCGCCGCGCCTTCCGTCCCTTCGATTTGACCACCGACGACTTCAACGCCATGATTGCCGGCAAGCCCGTGGAAAAGAAGTGGAACGACTTCTTCAACAAAGGACTGAGCCAGAACTACTTCCTCAACCAACTCAACGACGCGGCCAAGTCGGTGCAGGAACCCGACAACTTCAAGAAGCTCGTGGCTTTGTTCGATAGAGTGACGGACAAAGCCTTTGAGGAAAAGGTGAAAGTGGTGTAGTTAAACGACAAGCTCCCCTCCTCAGATGAGGAGGGGACGCCGTGCCGAAGGCGCGGCTGGGGTGGTTGACGTCGTTGCTGATGTTGTTTGGTTGAACTACCAATCAGAACGTCATGCTGAGCGAAGTCGAAGCATCTCTACCGCTTCGTTGAGCTGCTAATCCAACGAAACAACGCCAAACCACCCCGCCCTTCGGGCACCCCTCCTTTCAACAAGGAGGGGAGTTGACGCCCTCCTGCCGCACCCTTTCAGCGGCTCTACTTACCAAAGACAAACTCCCGACAATGCCCAAAGTTCTTCGTCTTCATAACAACGGTTCCCAGCAGGTGCAGGGCTGGCAGAAAACCGCCCCCATTACCAGCACCGAAATCAATACCGTAACCGACCCCACGGGCGGGCGGGCCAAGAACGTGGCGGTCAGCATCCCGACGCCGTTTGCGCGGATGCACCTCTTCGAAACCGCCTTCGATTTCCTGGCCCGGGAAGGGCAGCGCAACCCCGGCTCGGTCTACCACGAGTTGGTGTCGCACTTCTGGGACCTGTTTGAAATCCTCTACAACTACAACCTCTACACCCAGGCCGGCCGCAAAATCACGCTGCGCCGCTGGAACGTGGAGTCGGAGCTGCGGCGGATGCAGGGCGACGAAGGTACCCGCCTGCTGGGCGAAACCCTGCGCCTGTTCCTGCAGGATGACCGGTTCCGGGACTTCTCGGACATGTACCTCGTGTTCTACGAGTCGCCGAACCTGCCCGGCGGCCCGCAGTTGCTCGGCGGTACTTCGCCCTTGACGATGCTGTTCACGGCCCCGGCCGTGCGCCAGCTCGACTTGGAGCGCGCCCAGGCCCGCGGCCACTATTTCGACAACCAGGTGGTGCTGCTCGAAGACCGTTCCCCGGCGTTCCGGGAGTTTGTGTATGAGCTGTTTCTGGCCTATCCGCAACTGCAGCGTCGCGACTTTGCCGGCAGCGTGTTTGCCGGCCTCGACCGCAACATCATCAACCAGATGCAGATGCGGGGCGACCATACGGCCCAGCAGTTTGCCACCAAGTACCCCGCCATTGCCGACTTCCAGGGCAACTTGGCCAGCGTGAAGCACGTGCCCCTGCCGAGCCGCGCCGACCAGTCGGCCGTGACCAGCTCGGACTTGTTTATTGCCCCGACGCGGCAGACCAACCAGAGTCGGCCCACGCCGCTGGTACTGCGCCCCAACCTGACGATGCAGGGCGCCAACTACCTCAACGGCCAGCCCTGGGACGACCGCACGCCGGTGCCCTACGCCGACGAGCTGACCCTGGAAAACCGCGTGCTGCCCGGCAAAGGCTTCAAATATCCGTATTTGACCGTCGGCGACTTCCTGGAAGATGCCCTGGTGGAGCTGCCCTACGAGCTGAATTCCCAGCGCTTCCACACCGGCAAGGTCACGTTCCAGTACGGGGCCGATACCCAGGGCCGGGCGCGCTTTCCGTACCTGCTGCCCCTGCGCCAGACCTTCTTCGAGTACTTCTCCGACCACGACCTGGCCGAGCTGCTCACCTTTACTATTGACCTGAACCACGTACGCATCGCGCTGCGGATTCCGGTGCAGGGCGGCCGTTTCATCACCTTCGAGCGGAGCTACTACCAGAACCCGCAGAACCCCAAGGATGCGCAAGGGCGGGAAATTCCCGAGAAGGGTCGCATTGTGAAGGCCAACATCGGCCTTGGCGTGTTTCCGTTCTACAAGATGCGCGCCCAACCCGAGTACAACGACTTCTACAAGGTCATGCTCGTGGACGCCGACAACTCGCCCACGATGCTCCAGCGCCGCTACGACCTCACGTTCTTCGTGAATGGCGAGCGGCTGACCGACCAGGGCGCGGCCAAGAAAGCCACCAAGTTTGAGCGCACCCAGAAGAGCGTGTCCACGGCCGGCAGCACCTACTACGAAATCACCGGGACCCACTTCGACCTGGCTGAGCTGACCTGCCCGCCTGCTTTCCACGGCGCGCCGCCGGCCCGGGGCCTCATCGTGCCGCGCTGGCGGGAGCTGGACCGCGGCACCCGCCGCTTCACCTTCGCCGTCGACTTTGGTACCAGCAACACCCACGTGGCCTACGCCGATGGTCCGGCGGCCCACCCGCGCCCATTCACCATTGGCGAGGCCGATTTGCAGATGGAGCTGCTCAACGCCCCGCTGCCCGATACCGGCTACTCGGCTTACCAGCGCTACATGCGCGGCCCCGGCCAGCTGTTCGATATTCCGCTGATTCAGAACCGCGAATTCGTGCCCAGCATCATCGGCGAGGCCGGCTCGGTGTATGAATTCCCGATCCGGACGGCCGTGTGCGAGACGAACTCCTACGCCAACGAGCCGAGCAAAGTGCTGAGCAACATCAACATCGGCTTCAGCATCAACACCGAAACCGGGCAGCCACCCCAGAACCGCTTCGTGACCAACCTGAAGTGGAGCGCCGAGCTGGACCCTCAGGGCGTGAACCGTATTGCGGCCTTCTTCAAGGAAATATTGCTGCTGATGAAGCACAAGGCGGCCATGCAGGGCGGTATTCTGGAAGATACCCGCGTGGTGTGGTTTGCCCCACTGAGCTTTGACATGTTCCTGCGCAACCAGTTCCAGCAGGTCTGGGACGAGGCCTTCCAGCAGATTTTCCGGGCCCGCCGCCCCACCCAGTGCATTTCGGAATCGGTGGCCCCGTACTACTACCTCACGGCCACCAACCAGGTGGTGCCCAACCGCGACGAAAACGTCATCAACATCGACATCGGCGGCGGCACCACCGACCTGCTGATTTTCGCCGAGCAGAAGCCTGCCTTCAGCTCGTCGTTCCGCTTTGCCGGCGACGACCTGTGGGGCGACGGCTACGCCCGCGTCCAGGGTGCGCCCAAGCAGAATGGTCTGCTCCGTCTCGGCGTGCAGTACGTGGAAAGCCTGCCCGACTCGGAGGAAAACCAGGAGTACAAGGGCTATCTGCGCGCCGCCCTGCAAAACCCCGACTTCGGCTCGGCCGACGTGACCAGCCTGCTCTTCACCTATAACGACGCGCTGCGCTTCACCCAGAGCCTGGGCCTGGGCAAGGGGCGGCAGCTGCGGGTGCTGTTTTACCTGCACTACACGGCCATCGTCTACCACGTGGCTCAGCTCGTGCAGCACCTCGGCCTCAAGCCCCCGCGCTACCTGTGTTTCTCGGGCAAGGGCAGTTTGTACCTGCGCCTGCTCAGCGGCGGGGCCAGCATGGCGGCCATTGAGAAAATCAGCAAAGCCGTGTTCAAGGCTGCTACAGGCCAGGAGGCACCCCAGAACTTCCGCGTAATCTTGGCCGACAACCCCAAGGAAGCTACCACCAACGGCGGGGTGCTGTTCGAGGAAAGCGCCACCAGCGCCGCCGACTTCGACCAGATTCGCACCGTGAAGCTCAACGGCGCCACCGAAGGTCAGGATATCGACACGGCCCGCCTGAAAATGCCTCAGGTGGATGCCGACCTCAAGCAGAGCGTCATCGACAACACCCGTCGCTTCCTGGAAATCGTGCTCGACAACGACGACGTGGCCCCGCTCATGCGCGAAGTCGGCGTGGACGTGGACCGCACCCGCATCAAGGAAATGCTGCTGCGCGAAATCGAGGACAGCCTCAACCTGGGCCTGCACCAGATTGGCCGCAACCTCGGCCAGGGCGAAACCCTCCCCGAAACGCTGTTCTTCTACCCGCTCAAGCAAGCTTTGTATAACCTGAGCCGGGAGCTGATTTCGAACGGCTAGAATATGCCAGTGAAAAAGGCCATCTTTTTCCTGCTACTTGCCGTGGTTGCCTATTTTCTAAGCTGGTTAGGGGATGATCCGAAGGAATATGCCACCCAGCTTAGAAAAGGGTATACCGGGGTAGTAATCGAGAAATACTACCGTAAAGCCGACCATATAAAAGTCAGGACTGATGGAGGCATTATTGATCTGGCCACAATGAGTCTTGCTCTTAGTAAGAGTGTGCATGTTGGGGACTCAATAAAGAAACCGCCTCGTCGAAATGAATGCGTGCTGCTACATGATGGCAAAGCTGTGACCATGAGTTACATGTTTATTCCTGCCTCTAGTCGCAATGATAGTAGGTGGCCCAACGACCTACTGTCAATACAGGCTTCTAATTAGGATACATAGTCCTAATCATTTCGAACTGCTTGAATCCTTTCTGAGCCCGCCCCGAAGCCATATGACTCTTTCCCGCCGCGTCGTTGCTCTGCTTACGGGCCTGCTGCTTCCTCTCAACTCATGCTTTTGGGGTAATGAGAACAACGAGGAAAATGTCGTCGGTAACTTTTGGATTAGAATGAAAGCCGATGAACAGGACTACCACTTATACTATGACAACTAGGGCGAGTTTGGATTTCCCTTGATTCGTAGCCGTGTTGCGGCGGCTGGGCATAATGCCCGGGTTGTTATTGTTAAGTCTTGTATTGGCTACTATATCATTCCGCTGAAGAGCATTCAAGACCAAGAAATGAAAATTGCTGAGGTACACTATGTTAAAGTGGATGTTCGAAGCAATATAATGGGGCCGTTTACCAAAGCCGCCTTTAACCAACAGCTGGTATTATTAGGAGAAGATTCACTTATGCGCTTCGACCAACAACTAGCTGATTGCCAATAGCCGCACTACTGCACGCTGACTTTCCTGCCCATGAATCGTTTCCTTCTTTCTGCCCTGACTGCTTTGTGTGTAGCTGTGGCGTCAATTGCTGCTTCCGCCCAAACGCCCCTCGGCCAGCCCACGCTCGATGAGCAGAAGGTGCAGATCTGGTGCGCTACGGTGCGCTACGTGTATGACGACAACAACCGCCCCAACCTGAAAAGCAGCCTGAACTGCGGCGGGTCGTTGCCGGATTTCGTCACCAGCATCAAGGCCGACAGCCAGAAGGTGTACAGCCTGCTCTACCAGCCGCTCGAAGGCAAGGGCACGATGTACAAAGGGTTGGGCTCGGATAAGTCGCGGCTGCAGAAGCTGACCACCGAAATCATCAACAAGCTCCAGGCTTCCCCCGCCCGCAAGGCCGATGCGGAGCGTATGGCTCGGCTCAACGCCCTGAAAACGCAGCTCGACACCTACCTGACCAACGGCACCCCGCCCGCCGACCCCAACAGCGACGTTACGGCCGGCGCCGTTGATACGGAGGATACTTCCGTAGCCGACGACGCGTCTCTGACTGCTTCGGATGCCGGAGTAGGGCAGGGAGCCGTGGAAAGCAATGCCGCCGTAGCGCCGCGCCCGGCACCTGCTAGTGAAAGCCTGATGAGCAAGCTGTTTGCCCCGCTGGCCCTGATTCTGTCTTTGCTCAGCATCTTTCTCTACGTAATGCTGCGCCGCAGCATCAGCGCCCTGGGCACCCGCGCCGACCGGCACCGCAGTGAGCTGGAATCGGTGAAGGCGGTGGCTATGAGCGGCAGTGTGCCTTCGGCCGGAGGGGTAGCGGCGGCTGGCTCGCCCAAGCGGATGACGCCGGAATTACAGCGCGAGATTGAGCGAATCGTGCAGCAGCGGGTAGCCGAAGAGCTGGCCAAGCAGCAACCAACAACGCCGCCCGCCAAAGCGGAGAAACCGGCTCCGCAGCCGGCCACGGGTGCGCAACCCCGGGCAACTAACAACCCGGCCCGGCCTGTTGCAGCCGCGCCAACTCAATCTCCTGCACCGACTCGCCCAGTAGTGCAGGCTCCGGCTCCAATACCGGTGGCGCCTCCCGCCGCACCGGCTCCAAACCAGTTTCAGAACATCGAATCGGCCCCGACGAGCTATGCCCCGCCGGTGCCCATGCACGAAACAGCCCAGCCGCCGATGCCCATCCCTTCTGGCTCTCCCGCCTCGGCTCCGCGCGACGATTTCGACAGCCTCGTGCCGCCCGTGCAGCTGCCCGGTCCCGAAACCTGGGAGGCTCCCGCGGCACCCGTAGCCGCCCCGGTTCCCCCTGCCCCGTCGCGCTACTACGTGAAGGTGCCCGTCAACGGCGGCTTCAGTGAGTATGACCTGCAGGACCAGCCCCAGCACGACAGTATCTACGAAATTACGCCCGACCCGCGGGTGCCCGAGCGGGCTACCTTCCGGGTGACGTCCAACGTCGGCGTCCACGCCTACGCCATTCAGAGCGCCCAGTACTCCTTGCGCGAAGCCTGCGCCTACCAGCAGCCCAACGGCCCTGTTTCACGCATCGTGACCGACAAGGATGGCACGCTGATTAAGAGCAATGGCGCTTGGCAGATTGAGCAGAAAGCCGCTATTCACTTCGAGTAAGGCAAATAATCAACTTCAGAACGTCATGTCGACCACCGGGAGACATGACGTTCTTTTTTACGTACCGTGTAAGCTATACCCTGGCATTAGCAACGGTATGGCGCGTTTTTTTGCATATTGAGTGGCGGGTCAGCGGTTTTGCGCTGACCTTTGTGCTTTCTTCCCGTTGAAGTTTTCATGCTCGAAATAATCCTCGAAGTCGTTGTCGTTGCCATTGTCGTGGGCCTGCAGATTCGCACGTTTCTGCAAACCCGCTCCCAGGCGCTACGGCTTAGCCAGCTTTATCCCGCCCGCGACGCCCTGCGCGTGGAGCGCCGACTAGTCACCCCGGCCGGCATCGATTTGCCCGACTACGCCGCCGACGCCCCGGCCGACTCTTTTCTGGTCGACATCATCAAGGTGGACAACGTGTCGGAGGGTTTCCGCGAAATCGTCGACGACACCAACGGCTACCTGCGCTACAACAAAGGGGCGGCCGACTTCAGCATCCTCAAAGACATTTCCGAGCGGCAAAGTCAGGTACTGGAAAACGCGGTGCAGGCCAACGTGGCCACCCCGCTCTACCTGGGCTTGCTGGGTACGTTTCTGGGCGTAATCCTGGGCCTGGTGGGCATTGCCCGCAACGGCGTATCCGACGACGAGGCCCTGACGCCCTTCCTGACCGGCGTGCTCATTGCCATGACCGGCTCCTTCGTGGGCCTCTTGCTGACCTTGCTCGGCAACGGCCTCGTGCGCAACGCCCACCAGAAGCTTGACCAGGCCCAGAACAATTACTACACCTTTCTGCAAGCCCGCCTGCTGCCCATCCTGCACTCGGATATGGCCGGCAGCCTCTCAAACCTGAAGGCCGTGCTCGACGCTTTCAACCAGGATTTCGTTAGCAAGGTCACCATCTTCGAGCCCGTCATCGGCACGCTCACCGAGAACGTGAAAGTGCAGCGCGACTTCCTGATGCGGCTCAACGAAATCGGGTTCGACAAGATGGCCAGCGCTAACGTGGCCGTGTTTGAGAAGGTGAGCCAGTCGGCGGAAATGTTCGGGCAGTTTGTGGGCTACCAGGAGCGGCTCAACCAGATGCTGGAGGACGGCACCGAAACGGCCCGGGCCGTGAGCAGCATCCTCGACCGGCTCGTGGGCTTCGAGCGGGGCATCAACAACGTGGGCCAGTACATCGGCCAGCACGACAACCTGGTGCAGGCCCAGCTCGACTTCTTCCAGCGCCACCAGAAGGAAATGGGCAACCTGGCTTCCCGCACCGAACAGTACTTCGACCAGGCCACCGGCCGCCTCACCGACCTCATGCAACAGCGCCTGAGCTTCCACGAACGGGACGCCCAGCAGGCCTACGAAAAGTGGCAGCAGCACTTCCAGAAGCTCAACGAGGACAACGTCTTCGACCGAATCCGGCAGTACCTGGAGCCCTTCAAGAACCTCAACGCCCAGCAGGATGTGCTCGGCCGGGAAGTATCGGCTACCCAGCGGGAGCTGCTGCGCAAAATCGAGCTGGACTCCCAGATTCAGGCTAAGCTCTTGTCCGAGCTGTCGAACCTGAACACGGTGCTGGTCAAGGCCACGTCCAAAAACCGGTTTCAGCGGTTTATGGACAGCTTGTTTGGGGGCGTCAGGCCGCAGTAGGTATTTGCTGTTCGCCGAGCAATTTTAGCAGATGCCTATTTCACTCATCATCGTCTACGCGGGCCTAATGCTGCTCTACGCGGCCGTGGTGGCTTTGAGTTTCTTCTTTCTGATTCTTAAGCCGAAGAGCGGAACTTGGCGTAGTTTTTTACTCCGTCTTATTGCCTTCCTCCTAATCAGTGGCTGGCCTATAATGATGGTCTGGAGCTTGATTCTTAGTGCTGAAGAAGACCGTCAATCCATTTAATTACCCATGAACGACTCGCAAAACCGCTCTTCCAACGACTTCTTCTGGCCCAGCTACGTGGACCTGATGACGTCGCTCTTCGTGGTGATGCTGGTCTTGTTCGTGTATAGCTTCAAGCTGTTCAAGGACCGGGAGCACGACCTGAAAACGGCCAACGGAGAGCTCAAAGCCAAGGCCGAAGAGCTAGAGCAGATTACCAAAATCCGCAACTCGCTGAAGCGCCTCGAAGGCAAGTATTTTAAGTACGACCCCGCCCTGGAGCGGCACGAGCTGCTGGTGCCGGTGCAGTTTAAGTCGGGCCGCGACGAAATTCAGGAGGCCTACAAGCCGGCCCTGTTGCAGGCCGGCCGCACGTTGCGCTCGGTGCTCAAAACCATCAAAACCGAGCAGCCGGTGCGCTACCTCGTCATCGTGGAAGGCATGGCGGCCCGCTATACCGGCAACGACGCCCGCAACCGGGCCGAGGAGCAGCTTACCTACCAGCTCAGCTACCGCCGGGCCCTAAACCTGCTCAACTTCTGGAAACAGAACGGCCTCGACTTCAGCCAGGACAGCGGCGTGGAGCTCATTATCGGCGGTAGTGGCTTCTTCGGTACCGGCCGCTACCGGGGGGCTCAGGAAGGCCAGAATAAGCGCTTCCTGATCCAGGTCATTCCCAAGATTGGGCGTATTACCAGCCGGTAGGTGAGGCCGCTCGTCTCTCATGCCGAGAGGAGCTGAGGTATCTTGCGTGCTGTCGTTGCCGCACTCCCTGCCGGCTTTCCCCTGTCCTCCTGAGGCGGAGCCGAAAGACCTTCCTCGCCTGTCCCGCAGCAGGTAGAACCAACGGCCCAAAGCACTTTACTACAGTAGCAAAAGGCTTTACCACATTGAATTGCGCTTTGTCACTCAGGTGAGGAAGGTCCTTCGCAAAGCTCAGGAGGACAGAGCAAACAATGCTAAAGGCCTCGATTTTGCGCGAAGTGACTATTTATATGCCCGTATTGTCGCAGACGAAAGCCAGAATTAGTACCGTTACAGAGAAGAGGAACCCAAACAAAATCCGGAATCCGCGCAGTTTGCGGGTTCTGGGTTTATATTCGGCCCCATCCTCCTTTCTTCGTTCTGTATCGTATGCGCAAACTATCCTATCCGCTATTGGCGCTGACGGCCCTGGCCGCCTGTAAATCGACCCAGCCCGCCAACGACCTGGCCACCCACCGGCCCCTGACGGAAGTGCCTACTGCTGAAACCAATGGCCCGAGCCGGCGCAGTGCGTCGGCGGCGGCCGACTTGCCCCGACTCGCTGTGGAATACCCCAAGACCCGCAAAATCAATCATACCGACGACTACTTCGGTACGCCCGTCACCGACCCCTACCGCTGGCTCGAGGACCTTGACTCGCCCGAAACCAAGGAGTGGGTCACGGCCCAGAACAAGGTGACCTTCGGCTACCTGGAGAAAATCCCGTTCCGGGACCAAATCAAGGAGCGCCTGACCAAGCTGTGGAACTACGAGCGGTTTGGCATTCCGCAGGTAGAGGGCGAGCATCTGTACTATTCCAAAAACGACGGCCTGCAGAACCAGGGCGTGCTGTACGTGCAGCAAAATGGCCAGGAAGGCCAGCCCGACGTGCTGCTCGACCCCAACAAGTTCTCGGCCGACGGCACGACGGCCTTGGCCGGCACGTACTTTTCCAACGACCACCGCTACCTGGCCTACGCCACTTCCGGCGGCGGCTCGGATTGGCAGAAAATGAAGGTGCTGGACCTTAAAACCCGGCAGCCGCTCAAGGACGAGCTGCAGTGGGTGAAGGTGTCGGGGGCGGCCTGGAGCAAGGATGGCTTCTACTACAGCCGCTACGACGCCCCCAAGGCGGGTCAGAATCAGTTGTCGGGCAAAAACGAGTTTCACAAGGTGTACTTCCACAAGCTGGGCACGGCGCAGAGCGCCGACAAGCTCGTGTACGAAGACAAGACCATGGCCCTGGGCTTCCGCACGGTGGGTACTACCGAGGATGAGCGGTTTTTGGTGCTTTACACCACCGATGGCAAAGCCGACGGCAACCGCCTGGCCGTGCGCGACCTGACCGACCCGAAACAGGCCACCAAGTTTACCACCCTTATTTCGAGCTACGAGCACAACAACTCGGTGATTGGCAACGTGGGCGGGCAGCTGCTGGTGCTGACTAACTACAAGGCCCCACGCTACCGTATTGTGCTCATTGACCCTAAAAAGCCCCAGGAAGCCAACTGGAAAGAGGTCATCAAGCAGGGTGAGAACAAGCTGGAAAATGTGGAACACGTGGGTGGCCGCCTCATCGTGACTTACCTCAAGGACGCCAGCAGCCAGGTGAAAGTATACTCCGAGAAGGGGGAGTTTCAGAACGACGTGGAGCTGCCCGCCCTGGGCACGGCCTCGGGCTTTGGGGGCCGCCGCGACGCGAAGAGCGTATACTACGCCTTCACTTCGTTTGCCTACCCCACCACCATCTACCGCTACGACCTGGAATCGAAGCAAAGCACCGTGTTTCGGGCCCCGACGGTGGACGTGAAGCCCCAGGACTACGTCACGACGCAGGTGTTCTACGCCAGCAAGGACGGCACGAAGGTGCCGATGTTTATCGTGCATAAGAAAGGGGTGAAGCTCAACGGCCAGAACCCGACCTACCTCTATGCTTACGGCGGCTTCAACATTTCCCTGACGCCGGGCTTTAGCGTGGCCCGCATGCTGTGGCTCGAAAACGGCGGCATCCTGGCTATTCCCAACCTGCGGGGCGGGGGTGAATACGGCGAGGCCTGGCACCAGGCCGGCATGACGCCCAACAAGCAGAACGTATTCGACGACTTTATTGCCGCCGCCGAGTACCTGACGGTGCAGAGCTACACCGACGCCCGGCACCTGGCCATTGCCGGCGGCTCCAACGGCGGCCTGCTGGTGGGCGCCATCATGACCCAGCGGCCCGAGCTGGCCCACGTGGCTTTCCCGGCGGTGGGCGTGATGGACATGCTGCGCTACCAGAAGTTTACTATCGGCTGGAACTGGGCCCCCGAGTACGGCACTTCCGACAACTTCGAGCAGTTCAAGAACCTGTATAAGTTCTCCCCGCTGCACAACCTGCGGGCCGGCACGACTTACCCGGCCACGATGATTACCACCGCCGACCACGACGACCGGGTGGTACCCGCCCACTCGTTCAAGTTTGCGGCCACGCTGCAGGAAATGAATGCCGGGCCCAACCCCCAACTCATCCGCGTCGATGTGAATGCCGGGCACGGGGCGGGCAAGAGTACGGCCCTGCAGATTCAGGAGTGGGCCGACGTGTGGTCGTTTGCTTTCCAGAACATGGGCGTCAATCCGTATCCAATGGGGCGTTGAGCCGTAGGTAGGTTTCGCGGGCCTCGCTTCGTATCTTGCGGCCCCAAAGTCCCAAACGCCTGTCTTATTTCGGCTTACTATGAACAAAAAGTTCCTGCTCGGTCTGCTGACCGGCGCTTCGCTGCTGTCGTTGACCGTTACCTCGTGCAAAAACCCTGATTTCGAAACCAACGAGGATGTAGCCACCGAGGCCCTGCCTCCCATCCCGGCTGCTCCCGACACGACCGGCGGTAAAACGGCTCCCCAGAACGCTGCAACCCGCGAAATCAACTCGGTAAACGCTACCGAGGACATCAAAAAGATGCAGCCCCAGATGTAATTTCAGCCTTCGGGCTTTTCTGCCAACGCCCACTTGCCGTAGTCTGAGCAGGTGGGCGTTGGTGTTTTGATTAGGCTTATTACCGTCTGTCATCCCGAGCTCCGCGAGGGACCTTATTACGCCAGAACAAGTCGTTGGTATCCCATAAGGTCCTTCGCTAAGCTCAGGATGACAGACGAATAAAAACTACATTCCCATGGCAAACATTACCATCCGGCGCGGTACGCCCGACGACCTGGCCCGCGTGCACGAGCTGATTGTGGAGCTGGCTATTTATGAGCGGGCCCCCGAGGAAGTCACCAATACGCTGGTGGATATGCACCGCGACGGGTTTGGGCCGGAGCCCATTTTCGGCTTTTTCGTGGCCGAAACGCCCGAGCAAGGCATTCTGGGCATTGCCCTGTTTTACACGGCTTACTCCACCTGGAAAGGCCGGATGCTGTACCTGGAAGACCTGGTGGTGACCGAAGCGGCCCGCGGGACGGGCATCGGCAAGAAGCTGTTTGACGCCGTGGTGGCCGAGGCCCGGCGCACGGGGGCTTACCGGCTGAAGTGGCAGGTGCTGGAGTGGAATGAGCCTGCCATTGGCTTCTACAAGCGCATCGGGGCCAACCTGGACCCGGAGTGGTTCAACGGCAACATGACGGCCGAGCAGCTTCAGGCGTATGCGTGCGACGCGGCCGTAGTGGCCGCCGTGGAGGAAAATACCCGGCGGAACGAGTAGGCCCACACGAGCGACACCACCAGCCAGGCCGTGCCAACGGCTGCGGCGGTTATAAACAGGTCGGAGGTGCGCAGGGCGAATACTAGCAGGGCCAGGGAGGCCAGAATGCGGACCGGCTCCAGGAGGTAGCCGGTCCGTTTGGCTTCGAATAAGGCCCCGCAGGCCACGGCCGTCCACATGCACCAGGCCGCTACGGCGTAGCGCACGGCGGGCTCCATGTCTTTCTGGGTGAACATGAACACGGCCGCCACGCCCAGCAGCACCACGTACTGGAGCAGCACGTAGAAATTGACGGTGCGCGGTGCGCTGGTGGTGTACTTCTGGATGGTAGCGGCACTCACTTCCGGAATCTGGTAGGGGCCGCCCAACGCGGCGGGGCGCCAGCCGGGCCGGCCGAACATGACGCGCACTTTATTCCACAGCCCCGGCGTTTGGCCCAACTGCTCCCGCATCTGGAAGTAGTGGCCAAAGTTGACCCAAACCGGGTTCCAGGACCGCACCGGCGTGGTGATGCCGTAGACCGGGGTTTCCTCTTCCTGCTGGAACGTGCCAAACATTCGGTCCCAGATGATGAAGGTGCCCGCGTAGTTTTTGTCGATGTACTTGGGGTTGCGGCCGTGGTGGACGCGGTGGTGGGAGGGAGTGTTCAGCACCCATTCCAACGGGCCCATTTTGCCGATAAACTCGGTGTGAATCCAGAACTGGTAGAGGGTAACCAGGGCCGAAACGTAGACGAAAAACTCGGTTTCAAAGCCTAGGATGGCCAGCGGCAAGTAGAAGAGGAAGGTGAAAAAGCCCTGCAGGGAGCTTTGGCGCAGGGCTACGGAAAGGTTGTAGTCCTCGCTCTGGTGATGCACCACGTGGCCGCCCCAGAAGAAGTTGATTTCGTGGGAGTAGCGGTGGGCAAAGTAGTAGCAGAGGTCGGCCAGAACGAAGAGCACGATGCCCCAGGCCCAGGTTTGGGGGATGTGGAAAAGGGCAAAGTGAGTGTAGAGCAGCTCGTACATGCCGATGACGCCGACTTTGAGCAGCACGCCCGAAATCTGGGAGGTCATGCCGCAGCTGATGTTGGTAATGGCGTCGTGGAAGCGGTACCGCTCGGTGTGCTGCAGCCGCTCGACGAGCAGCTCCACGCCGATGAGGGTGAAGTAAATCGGGATGGATAAGACTATTGGATTGATACTCATGGGTGGGAATAGTTGGGGTGGGAGAGGCAGGTTGGAATCTGAATATACTATTTGTTCGGGTAGCCGGCACCCGGCGGCTTGCACCCCGGCGCAGATCCGGAGAGTGAATAGTCTGAAATCATAGCTTGAATTCCCGCGGCGAGGCTTTTACTGGTTGGGGCCAGGCTTTGGGCCCTGGTGACCGGGCTTTGGACGATTGGGACCGGGCTTTGGAGAATTGGGACTAGTGTTTGGACGATTGAGGCGAAGCTTTGGGGTATTGTGACCGGGCTTTGGACGACCGAGGCGAAGCTTTGGATGATTGAAGCCAGGGTTTGGCGCACTGAAGCACGTGTTTGGACGACTGCGGCCAGGGTTTGGGAGGTTGAAACCAGGGTTTGGAACACCGGCGCATCGCTTTGGCGGTTTTGCAACCATAGCCCGCGGTGTTGACCTACCAGAGGGGAACTGCTGCGGCTCCGGAATCAGCCCGGGAAGGCAATAAAAAGGGCCGCTCCTGGCAGGAACGGCCCTTGTAGGCAGCAGTAGTAACGGCCGGTTCTAGTCCACTACTTCCAGCATGGTGCGGAAGGAAGCGTAGCGGCCCCCGAAGTGCTTTTCCATTTCCCGAATCAGGGCTGGGGCGGCCACTTGCTGGTATTCCTCGAGCTGCTCGAGGCTTACGCAGTAGTACTGGGAAGCGTAGGTGACGCCGTTGTCCTCTTCATTGAGCATGCGGCACAGCTGGCTTTTCAGGAAAAAGCCGGTGGCCATTACTTCGGGCATGTGCGTGTCGCGCATGTAAACCAGCCATTCTTCGGCAATTTCCGGGTCGAGGCTGGTCGTGACGTTGTACAGAATCATATGCGTTATTAGGGTACTAAAAAGCGCGGTTTCGGAAGTTCAGGCGGCAAAGAGCCGCAGCCGGGAGCCGCGGCGAAACAGGCTAACACAAAAGTCGGCGGAAAAATCCAACTCGCTGAATACTTCCCCCGCTAGCTCCCGAAAATCAGACCCGCAGGTGGTCGAACTGGAAGTCCTGAATACGGGCCTGAATGTCTTTGGGGCTCAGATTGTCCTGGGCCGCGGCGTCGACCAGGGCCGGCAGCTCGGCGTCGCCGGCGAAGCGCAGGGACAGAATCTGCTTCATCTGCAGCCGGGCTTCGTAGGCGCGCAGGCTTTTGCCGGTCAGCTCGAAATAGCGCTGCCGCACTTCCAGCCGAATCAGGCGGTCCTGCAACGCCAGGGCGTAGTGCTGGCGCAGCATGATGAGGGTGCCCAGGCTCACAATGGCCAGGAACATGACGGTAAACCAGAGGCGGGAAATTTCGTCGTTGCCGGCCACGTTCAGGTAGCGCCGAATCCCGTAGCCGGCCAGCACCAGGGCGGCGGGCACCAGCACGAAATGGTGCCAGGGGTAGTACATGGGTTTGTTTTTGGTCGGTTGGTCGGCCATAGGAACGGAGGAAAGAAGGAGTGAAGGGGTAAGGAAAGGGTGAAGGAACACAAAAAACACTCCGACCCAAGGGCCGGAGTGTTGAAACGAGGCGGGAGAGGCCGGAGCTGCTTACGATACTTTGGTAGCGGCTTTGGCGGCCCGGGTGCGCTTTTTCTCTTCTTGCAAGGCTTGCTTGGCGGCTTTTTCCTGGGTACGAGCCTGCTTGGCGGCTAGCTGCTGCTCCTTGAGCTGGCGCTTCTGCTCCTTGAGCTGGGCCTTGGTGTCGGCGACGGCGCTGCTGGTGGAGGACGACTGGTTTTTCTGGTCGTTGAGCGTAGCCCGGGCGTTGGCGGTGCGCTGCTGCTGCAGTTGCAGGCGGGCCTGGGCGGTGTCGGCGGGGGCGGCGGTTTGGGCTTGGGCAGCGCCGGTGAACAACGTGACGGCGGCGAGTATGGCGAATATCTTTTTCATGGCTGAGGGGAGAAGTTACGGTTTAGGCTGTAACGGCCCCTGGGTGCCATAGTTGAGATTTTGCCGACTTATTCCTCCAGATAATCAAGGTCTTTGCCGTAGCTCTCGGGCAGGGTGCTGACGGCCCAGAAGGCAATGAGCAAGGACACCACCCCAATAATGGCGGCGCTGCCGATAATGCCCAGCGGCTGCCCGCCCACCTGCAGCCCCGAAAGTCCTTTGAACAAGGGTACCAGCATGACTACCGAGCCCCGGGCAAAGTTGGGCGCCGTGGTGGCGACGGTAGCCCGCAGGTTGGTGCCAAACTGCTCGGCGGCCACCGTCACGAACAGGGCCCAGAAACCCACGGTGAAGCCCAGCACGAAGCACACGACGTAGAAAGCCGTGGGGGAAGCCCCGCGAATGGCAAACAGATACACCGCGCAGAGCAGGCCGCAGAGCACCAAAAATAGCTGTAGGGCCCGGTTGCGGCTGCGAAAAATCTGGCTGAGGGTGCCGCTGGCAAAGTCGCCGAAGACGAGGCCGAAGTAGCACCAGAACACGCCCAGGCCGGCCGTAACCTCGCCGGTAATGCCCAGGGCGCGGCCAAACTCGGGGGCCAGGGTAATCAGGATGCCGACCACGAACCAGAGGGGCACCCCGATGAGCAGGCACTTCAGGTAGCGGGCCAGGCGCGGGCCGTTGGTAAAGAGGCTCAGGAAGTTGCCCCGCTCGGTTTCCGCCTGCTTGGCCTGTTCAAACATGCCCGACTCGTAGACGCCCACCCGCAGGGCCAGAAGCGCCAGACCCAGGCCGCCGCCCACGAAATAGGCGTTGCGCCAGCCCAGGGCCTCGCCCACCCAGTAGGCCAGCATGGCCCCCGACACGCCCACGGTGGCCACAATCATGGTGCCGTAGCCGCGCTTTTCCTTGGGCAGCGTCTCGGAAACCAGGGTGATACCCGCGCCCAGCTCCCCGGCCAGACCTACGCCGGCAATGAGACGGAGCCAGGCGTACTGGTCGATGGTCTGCACGAAGCCGTTGGCCAGGTTGGCCAGGGAGTAGAGCAGAATCGAGCCGAAGAGCACCGAGAGCCGGCCCCGTTTGTCGCCCAGAATGCCCCAGAGAATGCCGCCGAGCAGCATGCCGCCCATCTGCATGTTAATCAGGAACAGGCCCTGATCCGTCACGGCCGCCGCGGCGGTGATACCCAAGTCGTTCAAGCTTTTAACCCGCACGATGCTGAACAGAATCAGGTCGTAGATGTCGACGAAGTAGCCCAGGGAAGCCACGATGACGATGGCGCTGAAGAGGGAGGCGGTTTTGGGGGCGGAATCTGGGCGGGGGGAAGTAATGGCCATGTGGGAAAGGAGCGGAAGGAGCGGGATTAGGAACGCAGATTACGAAGATTTACGCGCTCCGCAACTGGTGATACTGGCGGCAGCAGTCTTTGATTATGGCCTCGGCTACGTCATAATCCATCCAGCTGGCATCGTACTTACCCGGAACCGAGCCAGAAACCAAGAAGCCGTAAGCTTCACCACCCTCAAAAGACTGCATATCTACGGCGTCCATAAGGCTAGTTTCCGCAATGGAAAAAGCCCACTCCTTCCACCGGGCTCGGAAGTAAAACGGATAGGCGTTTACCGTGCCTTCGGCCTGGACGGGGCAGTAACCCTCAAGCGCGCCCACCAGCTTTAATTGTTCGTCGTCAATCTTGCGGAAGTGCTCTTGCGGTATCACAAAGATTTCTCTGATGTAGCGGTGGCCAGGGTTTCGGCGTCGCAGCAGCCGTGGTGGCCGGCTACGGCGGTATCCTGCTCGATCTGGATGGTGCAGTGGCCGATGTTGAACTCGTGGACCAGGTCGTGCTGAAGGTTTTTGAGGAAGTGGTTGGCATCGGAGCTGCCGGAGGGGCGCACCACGTGGGCCGTTAGGGCGGTGTCCTGGGTACTCAGGGGCCACACGTGCAGGTCGTGGACCTCTACCACGCCGGGCTGGGCCAGCAGGAAGGTGCGCACTTGGTCCAGGTCGATGCCGGCGGGGACGGCCTGCAGGCTGAGCTGTACCGTTTCGCGCAGCAGGCCCCAGGAGCTATAGGCTACCAGGGCCAGGATGCCGAAGCTGATGGCTGGGTCGAGCCAGAGCCAGCCCGTGTAGTACACCAGTCCGCCGCCGATAACGACGCCCACTGATACCAGCGCGTCGGTGAGCATGTGCAGGTAAGCCCCGCGCACGTTCACGTCGCCCTTCTGCCCGCTGCTGAACAGCCAGGCCGTGAAGCCGTTGACGAGGATGCCCAGGCCGGCCAGCAGCATCACCATTTTGCCATTCACCGGCTCGGGGTGGCGCAGGTGCTCAATGGTTTCCCACAAAATGGCACCCAGTGCCGCGTACAGCAGGGCGGCATTAACCAGCGCGGCCTGAATAGTGACGCCCTTGTAGCCGTAAGTGTAGCGGGCCGAGGACCGGCGCTTGGCCAGCAGGGCCGCGCCCCAGGCTAGGGCCAGGCTTAGCACGTCGCTCAGGTTGTGGCCCGCGTCGGAAAGCAGGGCCGAGGAATTGGCCCACAGCCCGCCGGCGGCTTCGGCGGCCACAAAGAGCAGGTTCAGAGCAATGCCCCAACCAAAGGCCCGGCTGAAGTTGCCGTCGGCGGGCGGGCCGTGGTGATGACCGGCGTGGTCGTGAGCGTGCGAGGAAGCCATAGCGAGCAACGGAATAAAAAAAGCAGTTGACAGCAAGATACCCACTTGCTGTCAACTGCAGTTGTACGGAGAAGAAGTCTGGCAAGTCGGGCCAGTAGGTTATTGCGGGTGCTTCGAAACCCACCCAGGTAGCTTTGCAGTGGACTGCTGGGCCGCAGCCGAGCAGCCAGCACCACGGGCCGCCGGGCTTAGTTGAAAGCCAGCGGCACGACCAGCTTCAGGCTCACGTTGCGGCCCATGTTGTAGACGCCGGTGCGGCCGTTGCTGACGTTGTAGGCGGCGTACTTGAGGCGGCTCAGGTGGCTTTGGTAGCCCACGTCGAAGAGGTTATTGGCCGTCAGGTAGAGCGAAAACAGGGTTTTGGCCCGGGCATTCACCACGTCGGAGCCCAGGCCCAGGTTGACCAGGGTGTAGCCCGGGGTACGGGTTTCGGTGTCAAAGGCCGAGAAGAAGCGGTTCTGGGCGAAGGTGTGCTCCACGCCGGCCCGGGCGTAGAGGTTGTTCAAGCGGGAGCTGCCCACTTTGCGGAAGTTTACCCGCACGGCCGACTGCAGCCGGTCGGCGGGAATAAAGGGCAGGTACTGCTGGCCCTCGGGCTGGTTGAGCTGCAGGGCCCGCACCATGGAGAAGGAGTTTTCGAAGTGCAGCCAGTCGAAGGGGTGGGGGTGAATATCGAGCGAGGCCTCGCCGCCGGCCAGGCGGGCCGTGCCCTGGGTGTACTGGAATACCGGGTCACCCTCGGCACTAATGAGGCCCTCAATCCGCTCGGGAAACACGTAGTTTTGAATCTGGTTGCGGAAGGCGTCGAGGCTCAGGCTGATGTGGTCGGTGGTATAGCTCACGCCGCCATCGAGCTGCAGGCTGGTTTCGGCCTTGAGGTTCGGGGTTCCGATTTCGTAGCGGATGGTACCCTCGTGCTTGCCGTTGGAGGCCAGCTCGGCAATGTTCGGGGCCCGGAACCCGCGCGACACGTTGGCCTTGAGCAGCAGCTTCTCACTCACGTTGTAAGACCCGCCCACGCTGCCCGATACGTTGCGGAAGGTGCTGGTGAAGCCCCCAAATTTCTGCTCGCCTTCCCCGCTGCCCACGGGCTGGCCGGTATCGGGGTCGAGGTAGAGGGCGTCGGCCGTAATGCGGCGCAGGTCGTAGCGCAGGCCGCCGCTGAGGTCCAGGTTGCCGAAGGTTTTCTTGGTGACGGCAAACACGCCGCCGTCGAGCAGGCGGTAGGCCGGAATCAGGAATTCGACGCCCTTGTTCACGTTTTCCTGGCGCATGCCGCTCAGGCCGATGGTGGTGCTCCAGCCGCTCATTTCGGGCAGGAAGTAGCGGGCGGCGTAGTCGAGGGTGCGAAGCTGGAAGTACAGGGAAGGGTCCTTGGGCAGCAGCACGTCGCCAAACTCCCGGCGCAGGTTCTGCTGCCAGCCCACGTTGAGCGTCAGCCGACTCTGGCCCAGGATAAAGTTGTTGTCGGTGCCGATGCGCAGGTGGTTGACTTGCTGCTGGGGCACGTCGAGGTCGTAGCCGCGCAGGTCCTGGTCGGTTACGGGCCGCTCATCGGCATACTGCCCGCCTACGTTTACCAGCTTCAGAAACTGGCCGGTTTCTTCGTCCCGCTCGCCTTCCACCAGGCCCAGCTGCTGGTTGAAGGAGTTGAAAGTGAGGTGGGAATAGCCCCAGCTTTTGTTGATGCCCACGTAGCCGTTGCCGTCCAGCTCCCGGAAGCCGGAGTTGTAAACGCGCCCGTCGTAGCGGTTGCGGTAGGCGCCGGCTATTTTGCCGCTGCCGCGCACCAGCCAGTTGAAGCCGTTGCGGTTGCCGGCATTCATCAGCGAATAGCCCTGCAGGTGATTATTGGTTTGGTAGTTGGCCGCCACCGAGCCCAGCACTTTGCCTTCCTCCACCGGGTCGGGGGCCAGGAAGTTGACCACCCCGGCCATACCGTCGGAACCGTAGAGCAGGCTGCCCGGGCCCTTGATAATCTCGGCCCGGTCGATGGCGTACTCGTCGATTTCGATGCCGTGCTCGTCGCCCCACTGCTGGCCCTCCTGCTTGGCCCCGTTGTTCAAGGTAATCACCCGATTCGAGCCCAGGCCCCGGATAACGGGCTTGCTGATGGCAGCTCCGGTCGTAATCTGGGCCAGGCCGGGCGTGTGGGCAATGGCATCAATGGCATTGGTGGAAGCGGCCTGATTGAGCTGGTTGCGGTCCACGACCGTGGTGGGCACCGGGGAGCGGCGCATTTCCGTGGACGCCGACACGCCCGTGACGACCACCTGCCCGATTTCGGTGGCGGCCGTGGCCAAGGCGGCTTCCAGCGGCTGCCCCGAGCCGGTATCCACCGTCTTGACGAAGGTGTTGTAGCCAATAAAGCGAACCTGCATCAGGAAGCGGCCCCGGGGCAGGTTGCTAAAGCGGAAAGAGCCGTCGGGGCCGCTGGTAGTGGCCTGGCGCAGGTCCGGAAAGACGATGGTGGCGCCGGGCAGCGGCTCTTGGGTGGCCGCGTCGAGTACCCGGCCGGTGGTGGGCGCGGTGGCCACGCGGGCGGCGCGGGGCGTAGCGGTTGGGGGAACAGGTTGCTCCGGGGTTTGGGCCAACACGGAGCCGGAAACAGCAAACAAAAGCAGGCCGGGGGCCCAGGAAGAAGGAAGCATAATGACTACAAAAACGCCGTAGCGCATGAACGGGAAATGAGGAGAGAAGATGCAGCCCGGAAACAGGAAAACACCGGCCAGCAGCCGATGTCTTCGTTAAGCTCTCCAAAACCAAACCAATTGGAGACGTGAGGCCCCGCCGAAACCGGGCCTGACTACTGGATTTTGCCCTAGCGGACGGCCGTCGGGAAGGAGACTTCCACGTCGGTGTCGCCGGGGGCAAACGTGCCGTTTTTCGCGCCGGGCTGGTGGCGCAGCGTAATTTTGAGGGTGCCCGTGGTGCCGGTGGCATTAGCCGAGCCGGCTACCACGCGGGTATCGAGGCCCACTTCGAGGCCCTTTGGGTCCTTGTCGGTGCGGGTGATGGTCAGGTTCACATTGCTGGGCTCGAAGAAGAAGATGTGCTCATCGGCTTCCTCCTTGATTTCAGCGGAGGTATCAACTACCGGATTCTTGGTTTCGTCGAGCAATACCAGCTTGCCGGTGTAAGTAGTGCCGGCGGCCAGCGTGAGCGTGCCGATAACCGGGGCCGCGCCCCCGTCGCCGTCCGCGTCGCGGTACTGCACCGTCACGGGCGTGCCGCCGCCCACCGGGGTCAGCTCGTAGCGCACCGTCGTGATTTGCTCGTTGTCATCGTCGGGCTGCGGGTCGTCATCGTCTTTTTTGCAAGCCCCGAGTAAGGGAGCAACCAGCAACAGGGCCAACCAGGATTTCTTGATCAAAGGATGCGTCATACGTGAAAAGCGTAAAAAATGGAAAGGAAGAACTAGTGAAGTTTGTGGGGCAGCTCCAGCGGGATATGCACCCGCAGGCTCACGTTGCGGCCCATTTCGTCGGTGAAGTAGCGGTAGCGGTTCAGGTAGTCGCGGTAGCGCTGGTTGAGCAGATTGGAGCCCGTCAGGCTAACCTCCACCGGTAGGCGGCCCCAGCGGATGGTCGTCCCGATTTCCGCGTTGAGCAGGGCATAGCCGGCCGGCGGGGCCAGCAAGTCGCGGGCCTCGTAGTGGTCGGGCACCCGGGTTTGGCGGGCCACGGCGTACACGCCGGCCTGGGCGTAGCGGCCCGCCAGCGGGCCCCGGTCGTGGCCCCAGGTGTAGCGCAGGGTCGTTTCGAGCCGGTCGGCGGGCATCAGAATCTGCCACTCGTCGGCCCGGGTGTCGCGGGTGCGCACCACCGAGCCCTTGGCCGACAAGAGCCAGTCGGCGGTGAGCTGGTAGCTGGTGCTCAGGTCGAGGCCGCGGAAGGTGGCGTCGGTTTGCAGGTACTGCCAGCTGATATGGCTGCCGCGCACGGTTTGCACGGGTTCGGTCAGCGGCACCTGGTAGATGAAGTCCAGAATCCGGTTCTGGTACACCGTCACTTCCCCGTTGAAGCGCGGATTGGCGTGCCAGTTCACGGTCAGGCCGGTGTTGAGGGCCGTTTCGGGCAGTAGCGGCGTGGCGCCGGGTATCAGGTCGTTGCCTAGCTCATACATACCGTTGTGCACACCTTCGCTAAACCGCTCGTTGGCCGCCGGAGCCCGCCGCGTCAGGCCCGTATTCAGGCTGAAGGTGAAGTGGGCCGAGGGGTCGTAGGTGGCACCCAGGGAGGCGGCGGGAGTAGTGTACTGAAACCGGCTGCGGTCCACGAAGAAAGCGCCGTTGGCGGCCCGGTCGCCGCGCTTCACGGCCAGGTCACGCCGGTCGAGGCGCAGGCCGCCTTCGAGCAGCCAGGCGCCCCACTGCCATTTTTCAATCCAGAAAGCGCCACCAATCAGGTTGGTGTAGTAGGGAATAAACTGCCGGCTACCGTTGGCGTAGCGGTTAGCCTGGTAAGTGCCGGCCAGGCCCACGCTGCCCCGAAAGTAGTGCCAGGGCTTGTGCTCCCACAGCAGCTCGGCGGTGCTGGTGCGGTTGGTGTAGCTCAGCTCGGGCTTGTTGAGGCTGGCCAGGTTGTCGTTGCGGGGCCGGAACTTGTCGTACTCGTCCCGGAAGTCGGTTTGCTGAGCTAGGGTGAGCTGGAACTGGCCCGCCGCGCCGGTCTGCACAAAGCCCGTGAGCTTGGCCACATCGTGGCGCACGTGTTGGTAGGCCCGGTCAATGGCGTAGCTGAAGCCGGTGGTTTCCAGCGGCTCGGTCCGGGCAATGGCCAGCAGCAAATCCGTCTTGCTTTCGGCGTGCGACGCCGGCAAAATGCCAATGCGGGTGTTGAACTGGCTGTAGAAAACTTCCAGTCCGTACGTCGGCTTACGCCAGCCCACGGCCCCGGAAAAGTTCTGCTCGGCGAAGCCGGAGTTCTTCAGGTAGTAGTCGGGGGTGCGCATGGTGCCGGCGCGCCGCAAAGAGCCCTGGGCCCGCCAACTCAGGGCCGGCAGCCGGCGCAGATTGCCGTCCAGCGTGGCGGAGGTGGCGCCCAGGCCGTTGTTGCTCATACCCACCAGGCTCAGGTCGGCGCTGATGCCGGCCGAGTCCCGCAGCGGCTTGGGCTCTACCAGCACCACGCCGCCAATGGCGTCGGAGCCGTAGCGTACACTGGCCGCCCCCTTCACCACCGTGAGGCGGGAGGCAATGAAGGGGTCAATTTCCGGTCCGTGCTCCACGCCCCACTGCTGGCCTTCCTGGCGCACCCCGTTGTTGAGAATCGTGACGCGGTTGGAGTGCAGCCCGTGCACCATGGGCTTGAAAATGCCCGGCCCGGTCTGAATAGCCGTGACGCCCGCCATCTTCTGCAGAGCTTCGCCCAGGGCCTGACCCCGGGTCTGCTGCAGGGCCTGCCCGGCCAATACCGCCGTGGGCTGGGTGGTGGGCGCGGCCGTGCGCTGGCCCTGGACCAGCGCGCTGTTAAGCAGAATGGCGTCGGGGTGCAACTGAAAATCCCGAATGACGGCCCCCGCCACGCGCACTTCGGCCGCCTCCGGGCTGTAGCCCAGGTAGGAAACCTGCACGTGGTAAAGGCCCGCGCAAACGTGGAAGTGGTAGTTGCCGGCCGCATCGGTCTGGGTAGCCTGCTGCGTTTCCAGCAGCACCACCGTAGCGCCCGGCAGCCCCTCCCGCGACTCGTGGTCGGTGGCGTGGCCGCTCAAGGAGAGCGTGCATTCGGGCACCTGCTGGGCTGCCTGCGCCACGGCGGTTGCAGCTAACAGCCACAGCCACAGTGCACACGCTGCCCTAGCAACTGCCAGGAAGCGAGAATCCATAAAAGAAAAGGGAAGCCAGTGGGTAAAACCACTGCTGCGCATGGGGCGTCTCAACGGCGCTGGGCCACGTTGAGGTTAGGCCCCAGCCGGACGCCAAAGCCCGGCCGGAGCTAGCAGCAGCTCATTACTCGAACGTTTACCCTTGGCTGGGCGGGCCGCGCAAATCGGCCGTCGACGGGTGGGTGGCCAGCCATACGGAAGTGCCCCGCTCGGTGGTGGGGGCGGCATAACCCGTAAACAACGTAAACTCCAGGGGCGTGGCCGCCTGGAAAGGCACGTCGTAGAAATGGTCGACGGCGCAGTGCTGGTGCTTGGCCGAGAGCAGGGCTTTGCCTTTGGGCGCGCCGGGCTGCTGGGCGGCTTCTTCCGTGGTGTGCTGGTGCGCGTGCAAGGCCAGGACCCACGTATCCGGCAGCAGCACCCGCGTAAAGCAGAGCAGCAACAGAATAGCTAACCGGGACCGAAGTGCGTGCATTTGCAACAATGTGTCAGGAGTGGCCCAAAGGTAAAACAAATTACGAATCAGCAAAACCAGCAGGGACCTTCTTGGCTAAGGTCGGTAAGTATTGCTGCGGGGATATATTAAACGATTTTAAATGAGCAGCTTGTGAGCAAATGGCAGCAGCGGTACGACGCCCTGGCTTGCTTTATTGCTAACGCCGTCGGCAGGAGGAGCAATGGTTGGCCTGGGGTTGGAAAGGCTGGAGTTCGGAAACCAGGTCTACTGCAAATTATATGTTTACTATTGTATAAGTACAATAACGTACTGGGGCTCAAATTGAATAATAATATATTCTGGCCCTGTAGGGTTGTCAATAAGTGCAATTTTATATAAGTTGCTGGCTCTATTGCTTTTCTGATTTTCGAACCCAAATTTAGCCGGCCGGTTACAAAGCGTAGTTAAGCAGGCAAGCTGGGGCCGTAGTCGAAAAATTATAGATTTGCACTTTGCTCAACTTACCTTTGTTGTATTGCCAGCTACCAGTTCGTAGTTGGAGTTGCCTAGTATGACCAAGCCCGATTCTCTTTTTCTTCATTACGACAAAGGCCTGCGCCTGCTGCGCTGGCAATGGCGCGGTCCTATTCAGGCAGCCCAGTTTCAGGCTGCCTTCTATCATTTGGTAGAACTTTCAGAAAAAGAGAAGGTTAGACGCTGGTTGGTGGATACAACCGATATGCCCGTCGTGGGTATCGACGAGCAAGCCTGGCTGAGCGAAACCTGGCTGCCGCTGTTTGCCCGGCTGCAGGTAACCGACATTGCTATTATTCTGCCGACCAGCCTGCACAATCAGCTGGTGGTGGAAACGGTACTGGCTGACGGGCAGCGCTACGACTGTGGAGAAATTCAATTCTTTTCCGATGTCACTTCCGCCCTCGACTGGCTGACCAACTCCTCGGGCCGTGGCCCTGAGCTGGAGCAGGAATGGCTGGCGGTGAACTTCGCTGAGCTAGAAAAGTTAAATAAGCCGGCTACTGGCAAAGCCGTGGAGTCAGCTAACCACTTCTCTGATACGTTCTAATTGGCCCGCCCTGGCTGAAGAGAGTCGTCCCGAAAGGGGCGGCTTTTTCTTTTTCCGGAAGTAAACAATTGCGCTGTCAAACTGGCAGGGCAGAAGTCGTGGAACAGGTTTTGAGACGGGCCTTGGTACGGAACGCGGGCTGCGGAAGCTGGCGTTTCGTCCGGATTCTTAATTTCAAACCCTTTTGCCAACGCGCTATGCAAGAGAAAGGTAGCATCTCGATTCACACCGAGAATATCTTCCCCATCATTAAGAAGTTTCTCTACTCCGACCACGAAATCTTCCTGCGGGAGCTGGTTTCCAACGCCGTAGACGCCACCCAGAAGCTCAAGAGCCTGGGGCAGCTGGGCGAGTTCAAGGGGGAGCTGGGCGAACTGAAGGTGAAGGTGAGCGTGGACAAGGAAGCCCGCACCATCACCATTTCGGACCGCGGCCTGGGCATGACGGCCGAGGAAATCAAGAAGTACATCAACCAGATTGCCTTCTCTGGCGCCACCGAGTTTGTGGAGCAGTACAAGGAGAAGGACACGGCCGCCAAAGACCAGATCATCGGACAGTTCGGCCTGGGTTTCTACTCGGCCTTCATGGTGGCCGACAACGTGGAAATCTTCTCCAAGAGCTACAAGGAAGATACCGAAGGCGCCCACTGGACCTGCGACGGCAGCACCGAGTTCAGCCTCGAAACCACCGACAAAGCTGACCGGGGTACCGACGTGGTGCTCCACGTAGCCGCCGATTCCGACGAATTCCTGGAAGCGGCCCGCCTGCGCACCATCCTGACCAAGTACTGCAAGTTCCTGCCCATCGAAATCGAGTTCGAGGGCGAGGTTATCAACCAGACCCAGCCGATTTGGGCCAAGCAGCCCGCCGAGCTGACCGACGAGGACTACACCAAGTTCTACCAGGAGCTGTACCCCTTCTCCGAGCCGCCGCTGTTCTGGATTCACCTCAACGTGGACTATCCGTTCAACCTGACCGGGATTCTCTATTTCCCCAAGGTGAAGGACGAGCTGCAATTCTCGCGCAACAAAATCCAGCTGTACTCGCGCCAGGTGTTCATCACCGACGAAGTGAAGGACGTGGTGCCCGAGTTCCTGATGCTGCTCCACGGCGTGATTGACTCGCCCGATATTCCGCTGAACGTGTCGCGCAGCTTCCTGCAGGCCGATGCCGCGGTGAAGAAAATCAACACCTACATTACCAAGAAGGTCGCCGATAAGCTCAGCGAGCTGTACCGCAAGGACCGCGCGGGCTTCGAGGAGAAATGGTCGGACATCGGGCTGTTCGTCAAGTACGGCATGCTCTCCGACGAGAAGTTCTACGACAAGGCCAAGGACTTCGTGCTGCTGCAGAACACGGCCGGCAAGTTCTTTACCCTGAGCGAGTACCAGGAGTTCGTGCAGGCCAACCAGAAGGACAAGAGCGAGCAGACCGTGGTGCTCTACACCACCGACCCGGAAACCCAGCACAGCTTCGTGCAGGCCGCCCTCGACCGAGGCTACGACGTGCTCAAGCTCGACACCGTGCTCGACTCCCACTTTATCGGGCAGCTGGAGCAGAAGCTGGAGAAAGTCACCTTCAAGCGCGTGGACGCCGACACCATCGGCAAGCTCATCGAGAAGGACGAGGCCACTGAGAGCGTGCTGTCAGACGACGACAAGACCAAACTGCAGGAACTCTTCACCAAGGCCATCAGCAACCCGAATATGAACGTGCAGGTGGAGGCCCTTTCGCCCCAGGACGCGCCGGTCATTATCACCGTGCCCGAGTTTATGCGCCGGATGAAGGATATGCAGCGCGCCGGTGGGGGAGGAGGCATGCAGATGTTTGGCTCCCTGCCCGATACCTACAGCGTGAGCGTAAATGCCAACCACCCCGTGGCCCAGCGCGTGCTCAGCGCCGATGATGAAGCCAGCCAGAAACTGGCCCGCCAAGCCTTCGACCTGGCTTTGCTGGCCCAGGGCCTGCTGAAAGGCGAAGCTCTG
The DNA here is from genome assembly GCF_002797555.1 of Hymenobacter chitinivorans DSM 11115. NCBI lineage: Bacteria > Pseudomonadati > Bacteroidota > Cytophagia > Cytophagales > Hymenobacteraceae > Hymenobacter > Hymenobacter chitinivorans. The sequence goes on from NZ_PGFA01000004.1 coordinate 373,092, forward strand.
ACGGCCTTCGTCAAGCGCAGCGCCGACTTGCTGACGGCTTAGTGGTGAACTGGTGAAGTGGTCAAATGGTGAGTTTGTCGTCCAAACGCAGCCATTTGACTTTTCTGTAACAGCAATAGACAACGGCTCTGGTGGCATTTGCTGCCGGAGCCGTTTGGGTTTTAGGAACTAGCCGAACATCAAACTCACCATTTCACTACCTCACCACCTCACCGCTGGGGCACTAATTCCCTATATCTTTACGTTCGACCCTTCGAATTCTGTCAGCTTCGTTGATGCGCCCACCTCGGTTTTCCTTTCTGCCCTTTTTGCTCGCTCTGGTTTTGCTCGTGGTGGCGGCCTGCAGCAAAAAGACGGTTTCCTTTAACAGCAAACCCGAAACGCCCGGCCTGGCTACCATCCGGCCCGACTCGCTGACCAACCTCAGCGACACGACCAAGGCGCCCTCGTTGGACACCAAGCGCCTGGCCATGACCAAGGAGCAGGAGCGGGCCGCCAAGGAGAAAGAGAAGGCTGCCCAGCGCAAGCCCAAGAAGAAAAAGAACGTGTTCCTGGGCGAGAAGATCAAGAAGAGCTTCACCAAGTCGGGGCCGAAGGGGCGCAACCAGATTATCGAGCAGTTCTACTACCTCAAGACCTTTCAGCAGCCCAACGAGTACGCCCCGGCCCTGTATTACTTCAACCCCAAGAAGCGCAAGATCTTTAAGTCGACGGCTGAGCTGAACCCGGCTACCGACAAGGTGCTGCACGGGCCCTACAAAAAGCTGCAGGGCGGTAAGGTGGTCGAAACCGGCTACTTCGCCCTGGGCACCCGCCACCTGCGTTGGGAGCGGCTCAACAAGGACAATGAGTTGCTGACCAAGACCCATTACGAAATGGGCTTCCCCCGCGACGCGGCCGTGACCTACTACGACGCCGAGAAGAAGAAAATCAAGGAAGTCATTCCCTACGTGGCCGGTAAGATAGAAGGCGACTACGTGCGCTACCTCGAAAACGGGCAGCGCGACTGGGACGGGCAGTTTGAGAACGGCAAGAAAGTCGGCGTCTGGACCAAATACTGGGGCTTCCGCAACCGCCGCCACTACGAGTACCAGTACGGGGCGTCGGGCTACGACCCCGAGGTGGCCGAGCCCGAGCTGGTGCGCGAATACAACCGCAACTCGGTGCTGGTTTACGACAAGGAAAAGGGCATCGACAAGCGCGACGCCGTTTCGGACCGGCCCGGTGCCAAAAAGTAGGCGGGCTTCCGGATAGTAGTACCAAGGCTCATCCCGCGCGGGATGAGCCTTTTTTGTGCCTGCTTAGGTTAGTAAAAGGCGTCCTCGAAGTGCTCAATCCGAAACCCGGTGCTCGAGGGGGTAAGGGCCACGATGTCGAAGCGGATGTCGCCCTGCCAGTTGGTTTCGAGTTGGAACTGCTCGGCGGCCAGCCGAAACAGCTGGCGCTTGCGCTCCGTCACGAACTCCTCCGGAAACCCATACTGCGTCGAGGAGCGGGTCTTTACTTCGACAAAAACCAGCAGGGCTGCTCCGTGCTGGGCAATCAAGTCGACCTCGGCCCGGCGGTAGCGGTAGCCTTGCCGGAGCACGGTGTAGCCCAGGCCGGTCAGGAAGGCGCTGGCGGCGGTTTCGCCGGCCTGCCCGAGTTCGTGCGCAGCGTGGGTCATAGGGGAGCAAGCAAAGTCAGCCAATTGGGGTTGGGTCTAAATCTAGTACCTTTGCGCGCTTTCTGTAGTAGCGCCCGACCGGAATTACCGTACGTGGCTGAGCTGGCTGGCTAGTTCCAAAGTGCGGCCGTTTCGCCTGGCCGGTCATCATCCGCTCTGCCGCGGAAGCGTCGGTTGTTTGGTCTTTCCCTGAGTTGATTATGTCCCAATACAGTTCCTGCACCGCATCAACTCCTGAGTCCTCGCCCGTGGCCGCCGCGCCGCTGGTGCCGGGCCGGTGGGTGGAAGTCCGCTCCCTGGGCCTGGCCGACTACGAAACGACCTGGGCCTACCAGGAGGAGCTGCTGGCTTCCACGCTGGCCATCAAGACCCGCAACCGTCAGGCGGCTGAGGAAGGCCGGGCCCCCGAGCCCACGCCCAACTACCTGCTGCTCTGCCAACACCCGCACGTGTACACTCTGGGCAAAAGTGGTAAGCCCGAGCACCTGCTGCTCGACGCCGAAGGCCTGGCCCGGCACGGCGCCACGTTTCACCGCATCAACCGCGGCGGCGACATCACCTACCACGGCCCCGGCCAGCTGGTGGGCTACCCCATTCTGGACCTGGAGAATTTCTTCACCGACATTCACCGCTACCTGCGCCTGCTTGAAGAAGCCGTTATCCTGACCCTGGCCGACTACGGCCTGTCGGCCGGCCGCATTGCCGGCCTCACCGGCGTCTGGCTCGACTTTGCGGAAGGCGCCCCCAACCCGCGTAAAATCTGCGCCATGGGCGTCAAGTGCAGCCGTTGGGTGACTATGCACGGCTTTGCCCTGAACATCAACTCCGACCTCTCGTATTTCGGCTACATCGTGCCCTGCGGCATCACCGACAAAGCAGTGACGTCGCTGCAGCAGGAGCTGGGCCGCGCGGTGCCGTTGCCCGAAGTAGAGCAGCGGCTGGTACGTCATCTGGCCCACGTCTTCGGCGCCGAATTCTATGTTGCCTGATTCATGAAAGAACATATTTCCTTCGACCCGGTAGAGGGGGTATCCATTGCCATTGTTCCCGACCAAGTGGGCGCTGCTGAAGAAGCAGTGGCGACTTGGCAGGTGTACCTGCTCAACCACAACCCCTATCCGCTGAGCAACGTCATCGTCAGTTCCAACGGCTACGGAGTGCAGAGCGACGGGGAAAACGTCCGAACCTCTACGCTGCGGCACGTTATCCTGGAAGTCGAACCGCATACGGCCGTGCCCATTGAGCCCATCGACCCCGCGTTGTTTCACCTCAACAATCAGTACTGGGTAAGCTACTACCGGGGCTCCCAGATCTTCGACAAGAAGTTCATCTTCGTTCCCGATTCGATAGTTGCCGCCAACCTGATTCATATTGCTTTGCTAGACCGTGAAGGCGTGCTGCATAGCTAACCTACTATTCGCAGACGGCGGGAGGTGAAAAGTCCTGGCTATTTGCTTAATTTTGAGCCGATACGTGATGAATGCACTCGGAATTCAGTTGGGGTTGTCCTTTCTCTGGGCATTTTTGGTAGCACTGTTTGCGGTGCCGTCCATTATTTACATTGCCCACCTGAAGAATATGCTCGATACGCCCAACGTGCGTACCGTGCACGAATCCCTCACGCCCCGGCTCGGCGGCGTGGCCGTGTTTGCGGGGTTCATGTCGGCCCTGACTATTTTCGCCGACCTCGGCAACGGAATTCAGCAGCTGCTGGCCGGTTGCATCGTATTGTTCTTCGTGGGGCTGAAAGATGACTTGGTGAGTATTTCGGTTTCCAAGAAGTTTGTGGGCCAACTGCTGGCCACCGGCGTGGTCATGATTATGGCTGATATCCGCGTCACCAGCTTTCAGGGCATCCTTGGCATTCACGAGCTGCCCATTGGCATCAGCTACGCCTTCACCTTTCTAGCCATTGTCGGCATTACCAACGCCATCAACCTCATTGATGGTCTCGACGGCCTAGCCGGTACCATCGTCCTGATTATCACCAGCACCTACGGCTACTACTTTGCCCGCTACGGTGGGGCGGGGTACGGCAACTACGTCTTCGTATCCGTCTGCCTGATTGGCGGCATGCTGGGCTTTCTGCGCTATAACTTTCACCGGGCCAGTATCTTCATGGGCGACACAGGCTCCTTGGTTTGCGGCTTTATCGTCTCCATCCTCACGATTCAGTTCATCGAAATGGGTTTGAAGGTGGGTGGGCCTTTTTCTACTTCCTCCCCGGCCGTGGCCATTGGCATTTTATTCGTGCCTCTATTCGACACGCTGCGGGTATTTATCGTGCGCATGATGGCCGGCCGCTCGCCCTTCTCCCCGGATAAAAACCACGTGCACCACCGGATTCTGGCTATGGGCTTCCAGCAAATCAGCACCGTTATGCTACTTGGCTTGCTCAACCTGGTTGTAATTCTGTTTGTCATCAACTTCGCGGCCCTCGGCAACATGCTGCTCATTGGTTGCTTGGTAGGGTTTTCCGTGCTGATCAGCATCTTTCTGGGCGTCTACCAGAGCCGTAGTGCCCAGCAGCGCGTTGCTTCCTAAGCACCCACCTCTAGCGCAAATGGCTGGTTCGAGTTTCTCTCGCTACATGCGCTGCCTGCTAGGCCTGCTCCTGGCTCTTACATGCGCCACTGGCTTGGCCGCCGAGTACCGGCCTCTTCCTCCAGCTGCCAAGGGTGGCTTATCATCCGACTGGCTGATCCACGACGCGGCGCGCAACCGCTTAGTACTTTACCTGCCCGATTATCACAGCCCGGCCCTGGCGTATTACCAATGGGTTTCCGTGCGACCCAGTCGCCCCTTCTCCATCAGCTTTGCCGCTCCCAAAGGCCTGAGTGTTTTTCTGGACAATCGGCTGGTTTTTTCTGCGGCTTCTTCCGCCTCCTACACGCTCGACGTTGCCCGGTTGCTGCCAGCCGGTGCAGGCCCCGGCCCGCATTTGCTCTGCGTGTGGCACCCCGAAACGCCTCCCAACCTATCAACTTTCACCAATGCCTTGCCCACTGTGCGCACGGCCAACAAAAGCGCGGCCCCAGCCGTTGCTGTGCAGCCCTTGCCGCGGGGGCACCAGGGGCAGAATGTTTTTCTGTGCTTCCTGCTGCTTATCGGTTTGCTCTACGGCAGCATCCGTTCGGCCTACCAGCCCGGCTTTGCCCGCATCTACCACTTCGAAGGGCTGTGGGGTAAGCCCACTAATGACCAGGACTTCCTGACCAAGCCCACCGTAACCTGGCTCAATCTGCTGCTGGTGATGGTGTTTTCGCTGTCATTTGCCTTGCTTTTGGTGGCTATTCACACCAATATTCAGAGTATTATTATTCTGCGTCGCCTGTTCGACGTGCCCGAGTCGGCCATTGTAGTGCGCGTTTTGTTCTACGCCATCCTGATTGCCTCCTTTGTGCTCGGCAAATACTTATTTCTGGAGGTAATGGGCTACATTTTCGACGTAACCCAATTGGTCATGGTGCAGTACCGCGAGTTTATGCGCACCATTTTGTTCATGGGACTTTTCCTGCCGGGGGTCATGCTCCTCTACCTCGGACTGAACCAGACCTTGCCTGAAACTGTCTTGTGGGTATCCAACGGGGTGGTTTCCTTGATGTTGATTGGTACGGTCATCCGCATTGGGCGCACGTTGCACCGGCGCGCGTCTTTACTAAATCTGCATTTGTTTTCGTACCTTTGCGCCACAGAAGTGATTCCCTTGATCATTCTGCTCAAATTGATTGTATTTACTTACTAATCTCTCTGTCGCAGAAGCTCTTCTACTACTTCAACGCCGCCTTATTGCCTTAGCTTTACTCTTTCTTTTACCCTATGGCCGAGAGCACAGACAAACCGGGGACGGGCCGTCACGCGAAGCGTATTTCCAGCATCCTGGTTACCCAGCCTAAGCCCACAAACGACGTCTCCCCCTACTTCAGCATTGCCGAGAAGTACGGTATCAAAGTTGACTTCCGTGAGTTCATCCAGGTCGACCCCGTTTCCTACAAGGACTTCCGCAAGGAGAAAGTCAACATCGCCGAGCATACGGCAGTTATTTTCACCAGCCGCAATGCCGTCGACCACTTCTTCCGCATTTGTCAGGAAGCCAAGCTGGAAATGCCGGCCGAAATGAAGTATTTCTGCATTTCGGAGCAAACTGCCAATTACTTGCAAAAGTACATTGTGCTGCGTAAGCGCAAGCTCTTCGTGGGCCAGCGCACGGCCGCCGACCTGTTTGATGTTATCAAGAAGCACAAGGGCGAAAAGTTTCTGTATCCCTGCTCCGATATTCGCAAAGACGATATTCCGGAGTTTATGCGGGCCAATAACTTTAAGTTCACGGAAGCCGTCATCTACCACACTGTGGCCAGCGACTTGTCCGACCTCTCGGACGTGAAGTACGACTGTATTGCGTTTTTCAGTCCTTCCGGCATTAGCTCCCTGTTTATCAACTTCCCCGATTTTGAGCAGAATGGGACGCGTATCGCCGCTTTTGGACCTACTACCGCCAAAGCGGTTTTAGATGCTGGCCTAGAACTAGATATTGAAGCGCCGCAGCCCAATGCTCCGTCGATGACGGGGGCAATAGAAGCTTATATTCGCCTGCATCACGGGCCTGATGTAGGAAAAGAGAAAAGTAAAAGCGGCAAACAAAACGCTTAACACGTAAAACAAGCGGACGGGCACTAAAAAGCCCGTCCGCTTGTTTGTTTCACAGATTTGTTACAGAGGGTTTTTTGTATACATTTGGAAAGAGCTACTTTGGCCCGCCCCAGCCCTAACAGGCCATAAATCAGACAGTTCGATGAAAAGAACTCTACTTTCTATACTGCTGAGCTCCGCAACTTTCTCTGTTGCCTTTGCTCAACAACAGCCGCAGTTTAGCCATTATGGCTTCAACGGGATGTACCTGAACCCAGCCTATGCTGGTATAAAGGGCCAGGGAGAAATTACAACGCTTGGGCGCTATCAATATCTGGGATACAATGCCACCTTCGACGACGGCGGCTCGCCCCAGACCTATACCCTTAGTGCCTCCTTGCCAGTTGCCGCTGTTGGGGGCGGCATTGGGCTTAGCGTGTTCCGCGACAGAATAGCGCAGTCGAGTATTACGAACGTGCAGCTATCATACTCCAAACACCTGAAGGTGGGAGAAGGTAAACTAGGTATCGGCGTTCAAGGCATCTTCAATCACCTAAGCAAGGGCCAATACCGTCCGGCCGATGAGAAACCGGATGCCGCCGTACCCCGGGATGGCTCAGATCAAAAGTTCGATGCTGGCATAGGGGTCTGGTATGAGTCGGATAAGCTCTATGCCGGTCTGAGCACAAACAACTTGTTGCGAGCCGAATACCGGTTTAAAAGTGAGGGAGGAACGAACAGCGCCAAGGTGATTGGTGAAAATCACGCCTATCTGACCGCTGGCTACAATATCGAGGCTTCTCCGTCCGTTGTCGTTACCCCCACGGCTCTTGTGAAGATGGTATTACCCGGGAAGTTTGGTGACAATAACAAATTCACTTTCAAGAACAACTCGTACGAAGCCGGCGTGCGCGCTACGCTCAACGATAAGTTCTGGGGAGGAGTGGGGTACCGCTACGATGAGTCAATTACAGGCATGTTAGGCATGAGCTTTGCTAAAGACAATGCTTTGCGCTTTGGCTACGCATTTGACTTTATTGCATTTAATCAAGAAGCACGTGCATTCAGCTCCCACGAAATTATGCTCTCTTACCGGCTGCCCAAGCCCGGTCCAGCTACCCGTCCAGCTATCCGTACACCCCGATACAGCTTCTAATTTCGGGGGGATAATTTAAGATTGTTGGTTCGTTGGTAGTGAGAATGGTTAATTTGTGGGGCTTTTACACTAACTCTCTGCTTTCCATCGTTTAACCGGTATCTACCCCGGTTCGTAGACAAAAGCTAAGCATTGGGCGACGGGCTTGCGAACGAATGTAATATTCGCTAGATTTGCCGGCTCGTTAAATTGTAATCTTAGGGTATCGCCGCCTGAACAGTCTTTTTTTCCTTAACATGAACAAGTTTCTCGTATTGCCTCTCGTAGCCCTGTCGGCGCTGTTTCTGGGAGGCTGTGGTTTCGGCAAAGGACCGCAAGGCGATTTGGTCGGAGCGGAGGACCGCCCCGAGTTCAATCCGCAGGAAGTTCCCTTTGGCATGGTACCCTGCCCCGGCGGGACGTTCCACATGGGTCAAACCGATCAGGACATCTCGGCGTCCATGGTCAACATGAACAAGCAGGTGACTATCGCTGGCTTCTACATGGATGAGACGGAGATTACCAACAATGAGTACCGTCAGTTCATGAACGCTATCCGCCAGGACTCTATCGACGTGCTAGGCGAGGAGTATGTGATGACGGAGCTCTATCCTGACACTACCGTATGGGTTCGGGACTTCACCTACCACATGGGTGATCCGCTGATGGAGTACTATTATACTCACCCCGCTTTCGACGACTATCCGGTAGTTGGGGTTGACTGGTTTGCCGCCAAGTACTTCTGCAACTGGCGCACCAAGAACAAAAACGCTGCTAACGCCGAAGCTGGCTTGGCTCCTACGCCTAACTTCCGCTTGCCTTCCGAGGCTGAGTGGGAGTACGCCGCCCGCGGTGGCCGCGACTTGGCTACCTACCCCTGGGGCGGTCCTTACCTGCGTAACTCGAAAGGCTGCATGCTGGCTAACTTCAAGCCAGGCCGTGGCGACTACGCTAGCGATGGGTATGCTTACACGGCTCCCGTTGGCGCCTTCTTCCCGAACGACTTCGGCCTGTACGACATGTCGGGCAACGTAGCCGAGTGGTGCGACGATGCCTACATGGAGGCCTCGGTACCGGTAGTATGGGATATGAACCCCACGAACCCCGACGACAATGAGCCCCGCAAAGTAGTACGTGGCGGCTCTTGGAAAGACATTTCTTACTTCCTGGAAACTGGTACTCGCAACTTTGAATACCAGGATTCCGCTCGCTCCTACATTGGTTTCCGCACGGCCATGATTCAGATTGGATCGGCTCTCTAGGAAAACTCAATACCCACCCCCCTCCCTCGCTTTTACATCATCACTCAACAAATTCTTTCAATCAAATTCAAATGGCAGCAAAAGGCGGTAGTTTCCTGTATGACGTGGTTATGCCCAAGGTGTACGGCATCGGGGCCGCAGTCGTAATCGTCGGGGCTTTGTTTAAAATTCAGCACTGGGATGGCGCTAGCGAAATGCTCATCGTTGGTCTCGGCACTGAAGCATTGATTTTCCTACTCAGCGCATTCCAGCCTACCTCGCATGAGCCCGACTGGTCGCTGGTTTATCCCGAGTTGAGCGAAGGATATGATCCTTCGACGGGCAATAAGAGCTTTGCCGCTACAGACAACAACAGCAAGGGTCTGACCAAGAAATTGGACGACATGCTGAAGGATGCTAACGTAACGCCCGAAGCTATTTCTTCCCTGGGTGCTGGCCTGAACCGTCTGTCGACGACCACGCAGCAGCTTTCTTCCCTGGGCGACGCTACCAACGCTACCGAGGAGTATACGACCAAGGTTCGTTCGGCTGCTCAGTCGCTGGAGCGCATCAACGATGCTTACTCGAACACGGTAGAAGCCATCACCGCTATGTCGAGTGCTACGGCCGATGCTAAAGAGTACCACCTGCAGGTGCAGAACGTGACCAAGAACTTGGGCGCTCTGAACGCAGTGTACGAAATGGAACTGCAGGATGCCAACACGCACCTGAAGTCTATGAACAAGTTCTATGGCACCCTGAGCCAGGCCATGGAGAACCTGACCGAAGCTGGCAAGGAAACCGACCAGTTCAAGCAGGAAGTGACTCAGTTGACCAGCAACCTGGGTTCGTTGAACCGGGTGTATGGCAACATGCTCAACGCTATGCGTGCTACCAGCTAATCATAGCGTAGCAATAGTTTCCGTCCAATACATATAGACTAGGCACGACCACGATGGCGGGAGGAAAAGAAACTCCAAGGCAGAAGATGATTGGCATGATGTACCTGGTACTGACTGCCCTTCTGGCCCTTCAAGTAAACTCAGCAATACTGCTCAAATTCAAGTTCCTCGACGACAGCCTTTCTGCTATCAACAATAAGGTTTCGAAGTCGAACGATGGTACGGTAAAAGGCATTCAGGCTCAGGTTGAGAAAAACCGCAACCAAGCCAGTGACCTTGCTGTGCTGAAGCAAAGCGAAGAGATTCGCAAGACTACCCAGGATATGATTGCTTACCTGGGCACCGTTCGTGAAAAACTCCTGGCGGCCACTGAAAACAAGGGCAAGAACGAGTTCAAAAACATGAGCGCCGAAGACAAGGTGGCCGAAACCATGTTGGGTGGCAAAAAGGACGGTGTAGCTTATGAGATGAAGAACAAGCTCAATGAGTATTCTTCGTACATCGGCAAATTCGTTCCTGGTATCGCTCCTCTGGCACTCGATGCCAAAGAAGATCCAATGGTTACGGACAAAGAACAGCGCAACAAGAACTTTGCTGAGTTGAACTTTGAAAACACGCCCGTAGTAGCTGCTCTGGCTACCCTGGCGCAGAAAGAAGCCGAAGTACTGAAGTACGAGTCAGACGCTCTGGCTGCTCAGTCGGCTAAGGTTGGTGGCAACATCATCGTATTCGACAAGGTTGGCGCTTTCGCCAGTGCGGAGTCCAACACGGTGGCTGCCGGTACCAAGTACAAAGCGGAGCTGTTCCTAACGGCTTCGGCTACTGGCCTCAAGCCTTCGATGACCCTGAACGGCAGCCCGCTGGCAGTTGGTCCCGATGGTAAAGGCAAAGTAGAATTCACGGCTCGCCCCGGCTCGTTTGATGCTTCCGGCAACGCCAAGGCCCAGTGGACTGGTACCATCCGCTTCAAGCAGAATGGCCGCGACACGACCTTCAAGGTGACGGTTCCTTACACGGTAACCAAGCCCGTAATGCAGATTCAGTCGGCTTCGGTGCAGGCGCTGTACTTCAAGTGCGGCAACAAGCTGAGCGTACAGGTACCCGCTTTGGGTGCGCAGTACAAGCCAGGCTTCTCGGCCTCGGGTGCTTCGGTTATCAGCGGTGCTAAAACCGGTGAAGTAACGCTGGTGCCTAACTCGCGCGAAGTAACCCTGAACGTAAGCAGCGGTGGCAACGCAATTGGTTCGCAGACCTTCCAGGTTCGTCCGATTCCCAAGCCCGAGATTAAGTGCATCGTCGGTGGCCGCGAGGCTAACGAGAAGCAGGGTACGCCCATCACGGCTGTTCGCAACATGAGCCTGAAAGCGGTTCCGGATGCTGGCTTTGCCACTTTCCTGCCTGAGGATGCTCGTTACCGCGTAACTCGCTACGAAGTGACTCTGGTTCGTGGTAAGCGTCCCGCTATTCCGACCCGCACCATCAACGGCCCCGAGGCTAACCTGAACGACGTAGTAAACTCGGCCCGCGAAGGCGACCGTCTCTACATCGAAGTGAAAGAAGTTCGTCGCTTGAACTTCCAGGATCAGCAGGAAGAAGTAAACGTAGCGAAGCAGTTCAATATTCCGTTGCTGTAAGCGTTATTCTTCTGAACTAACCGCAGCGCTTTTTTGATTACCACGGTATGAACAAATTCCTCTCCTTCGCCGCTTTGGCGGCCAGCCTGACGCTGTCGGTCTCAGCATCGGCTCAGGAACAAGCTACGACCGCCAGCAGCAACGGCTCGTACCGCCCGATTCCGAATTCGGACATCATGTTCCGCAAGACGATCTGGCGTGCGGTTGACCTTCGCGAAAAGCAGAACAAGCCCATGTTCTCGGAGGGCAAAGAAATCAGCCGGGTAATTCTGGAAGCCGTGAAGCGCGGTGAACTCCAGGCCTACCGCAATGACTCGCTGACCTCTACCTTTACTCCCACGGAAGTATCGGGCCGGATGTCTTATGTAGAGGCTAGCGCCGGTCTGAGTGAAGAAGAAAAGGCTGCTGGTTTCACCGACGAAACCTCAGACGACGATTGGGGTGCTCCTAAAAAGAAAGGCAGCAAGAAGACGGCTTCTAAGCCGAAAGCTCCCGCTGCTCCGCCAAGCTACGAGTACCGCTACAAGGACTTGTACCAGATGGAATTGAAAGAGGATATGATCTTTGACAAGAAACGGTCACGGATGTATCACGACATCAAAACCGTTACGTTGCTCGTTCCTTCCACGCTGAGCTCGAACGTATCGGGTATTGAAACGCCGATTGGCACTTTCAAATACAGCGACCTGGTGCGCGTATTCCGGGCTAATCCGGATAAAGCTATCTGGTTTAACTCCCAGAACGACGCCCAGCACAAAAATCTGGCGGATGCTTTCGAACTGTGGCTGTTCAACTCCTACATCGTGAAGGTTTCGAACCCGAACGACTCACGTCTCGACGAAGTATACGGCGGGCCACAGCAGGGTATCCTCGCTGCCCAGCAGGCTGCTTCGGACCTCATCGAGTACGAGTACAACCTGTGGAGCTTCTAATAGCTTAGCTTACTGATTAGCAAAAAGGCCCGGCGCATGCGTCGGGCCTTTTTGTTTGCTTACTAGTTTAGTAGCTACTCCGCTGCCGGGCTAGTTTCAGCAGCTTCTTGCTCGCTGAAATAATTAAGTAGAATCCGGGCTTTGGCTTTGCCAACTTCTTCAATCAGCTGGGCTTCGGTTAGCTCCTTGATTTTCTTGACGGACTTAAACTTGGTCAGCAGCTTTTCGGCCGTCACGGGGCCCAGGCCTTTCACGTCGGTCAACTCGGTTTTGAGTGTCGCGGCGTCGCGGCGGCTGCGGTGGAAGGTAATACCGAAGCGGTGCACTTCGTCGCGCATGCGCTGAAACAAACGCAGGGACTCGCTTTTCTTGTCGATGTAGAGCGGCAGTGGGTCATTGGGAACGTAGATTTCCTCCAGGCGCTTAGCAATGCCGATGACCGGAATCTGGCCCCAGAGGTTGAGGTCCTTGAGGGCTTTGACGGCCATGCTGAGCTGGCCCTTGCCACCGTCGACAATGACGAGTTGGGGCAGCGAGGCGCCTTCATCGACCAGGCGCCGGTAGCGGCGGGTGACGACTTCGTACATCGAGTCGAAGTCATTGGGGCCCACGACGGTCTTAATGTGGTAGTGGCGGTAGTCTTTCTTGCTGGGCTTAGCGTTGCGGAAACACACCATAGCGGCCACCGGATTGTCGCCCTGGAAGTTGGAGTTGTCAAAGCATTCGATGTGCTTAGGAAGCTCCGTAAGGCGCAAATCCTTCTTGATGGTTTCCATGATGCGCACCTCGTTGAGGTCCTTGGACCGGTCGTTCATGCTTTCCTTCTCCTTGCGCAGGTACATGACGTTCTTGATGGAGAGCTCCAGGAGCTTGCGCTTGTCGCCGATCTGGGGCACGGTGACAGTGGCATTGGCAATGGGCAAGTCGGGCAAGGCTACGTTAACCAGGATTTCGCGCGACTGGCTTTCGAACTCCTCCCGCATCTGCATAATCATTGGGGCCAGGATTTCAGCGTCGGTTTCGTCGAGCTTCTTCTGCACTTCCACCGATTGGGTCAGGATAATGGCCCCGTTCATCACCTTGAGGTAGTTGATAAAGGCGCTTTTCTCGTTGGCGGCAATGCTGAAGACGTCGATGTTGGACAAGGAGGCGTTTACCACCGTCGACTTGGCCTGGAACTCATCGAGCCGGTCGAGCTTCTGCTTGAATGAATGGGCCAGCTCGAACTGCTGGTCCTGGGCGGCGGCCATCATTTTCTCCTTGAAGTAGGCCTTGGGCACGCTCAGGTTGCCGCTCAGGATATTGCGGATCTGCTGGATGTTCTGGTTGTAGGAATCCTCATCGACCAGGTTTTCACACGGGCCTTTGCAGTTGCCGAGGTGGTATTCCAAGCAGACCTTGAACTTGCCGGCTTCTACGTTCTCACGGGACAGGTTGTAGGTGCAGGTGCGCAGCGGGTACAGGGCCCGAATCAGCTCCAGCAGGATGTTCATGGCCGTCAGGTTGGCGTAGGGGCCGTAGTAGCGCGAGCCGTCGTTGATTTTCTTGCGGGTGGGCAGCAGCCTGGGGAAACGCTCGTTGGTCAGGCAGAGGTAGGGGTAAGTTTTGCCATCCTTGAGCAGGATGTTGTACTTGGGCTGATTCTGCTTGATGAGGTTGTTTTCCAGCAAAAAGGCATCCGACTCACTATCCACGATGGTAAACTCGATGCGCTTGATGTTGCGCACCAGCTGCTGAGTCTTCTTGTTATGGTCCTGCTTGTTGAAGTAGCTGCTGACCCGCTTGCGAATGTCGATAGCCTTGCCGACGTAGATAATGCCTTCGTCGTCAAAGAATTTGTAAATGCCCGGCCGATGGGGCAGGTGGCGGATTTGTTCTTGCAGATGGTCTTTGGCAGCCATAGGAAAAATAGGACGGGAGCGGAGTAGGGATGTAACTCCTAAAACAAAGCAGAGGTTGGGATAATTCGGTCAGGCAAGGATAGTATACGGCCGGCTCAGAAACGCAAAGTGGCAGACGAAAACCGCCTGCCACTCTGAATTTAGACTCTTGCGAAGCTACGGGCTTGGTTTAAATATCTTCCTCGTCGATATCCTGCAGGTCGGTTTGGTTGAGCTTCTGGTCGTAGGGAATCGTGTCGCGCTGCCCGCCGTAGTACTTGCTGCAGTCGATTTCGATGGACAGTGGCTGCTCGGGCTTGGGGAAGGGGCTGGTGCTGACGCCGATGCTCTTATCGGCGTACACTTTGCGCATGAACAGACCGTAGATGGGCAGTGCTGCCCGGGCGCCCTGTCCGTAGGAGCCGTTGCGGAAGTGAATGCTGCGGTCTTCGCCGCCGACCCACATGCCGCACACCAGGTCGGGTGTGACGCCCATAAACCAGGCATCGGAGTAGTTGCTCGTGGTACCGGTCTTGGCCCCGATTTCGTAGGGAAACTTGAAGCCCGTCTTAAGAATAACCGAAGTGCCGCCCTGCTCCGTGGTGGCGGCCTGCAGCATGTAGGTCATCAGGTAGGCCGTTTCCTCGCTGAGGGCCTCGCGCGTCTGGGGCACAAATTCGCGGAGTACGTTGCCATTCTTGTCCTCGATGCGCGTTACCATCATCGGGGCTGTCCACACGCCCTTGTTGACGAAAGTACTGTAGGCCCCGCTTAGCTCGTAGATACTCACGTCGCTGGAGCCGAAGCCCACGGCCGGTACGGCTTCGATGGGGGAGGTGATGCCGAGGCGCTTGGCGTAGGAAACTACTGTTTCGGGCCCCAATTTCTGCACCAGCCAAGCCGTAATCGAGTTCATGGACCGGGCCAGGGCCTGGCGCAAGGTAAAGGTACGGCCGGAGAAGCCGCCTTCGAAGTTCTTGGGCGTGTAAGGCGCGCGGCCCGCTACGGCCGGAAAGGTCGTGGCAATGTCGGGGCGCTGGTAGCAGGGCGAGTAGCCTTGGTCGATGGCCGCCGTATACACAATTGGCTTGAAAGTCGAGCCGGGCTGCCGCTTGCCCTGCTTCACGTGGTCATACTTGAAGTACTTGAAGTTAGTACCACCCACCCAGGCCTTGATTTGGCCATTGAGCGGGTTCATGGCCATAAATCCGGCGTGCAGGTAGCGTTTGTAGTAGGCCAACGAGTCGAGCGGCGACATCAGGACTTCCTTCTCGCCCTTCCACGAAAAGACCATCATCTTATACTTCTTTTTCAAGTAGTAGTTGATGGAGTCCTTGTTGCCGTCGAAGCGGTTGTCGAGGGAGCGGTACCGCTCGGTGCGCTTAATCGAGGTTTGCAGGAAGTTGGGAATGATACGGCCATTTTCGTCGCGCCAGGGCAGCTGACCTTTCCAGTGGGCGTCGAAGAGCTTCTGCTGTTGCCGCATGTGCTCGGCCACCGCCGATTCGGCGTACTTCTGCATCCGGGAATCCACCGTGGTGTAGATCTTCAGGCCGTCGGCATACAGGTCGTGGTCAGTTTCCTTGGCCCACTGCAGCAGCGCCTTGCTGACCTCGGCGCGGAAATAGGGCGCAATGCCCTTGTTCGAGTTTTCGACGCTGTAGTGCAGCACAATGGGCTTGGCGGCGGCCAGGGCATGCTCCTCGGGCGTGATGTAGTTGTACTTGCGCATCTGGTAGAGCACCCAGTTGCGGCGCACCTTGGCCCGTTCGGGGTTCTGCACCGGGCTGTAGCGCGAAGGCGCGTTGAGCACCCCCACCATCAAGGCCGACTCTTCCAGAGTCAGGTTTTTCGGCGACTTATTAAAGAACGTCTTGGCGGCCACATTGATACCAAAGGCGTTGGAGCCAAAGTCATTGGTATTAAGGTACATGCGCATGATTTCGCGCTTGGTATAGCTGCGCTCCAGCCGCACGGCCATAATCCACTCCTTGGTCTTGATGATGAGCATGCGCAGCCCGGGCACGTCATTCAGGGTGCCGTCGTTCAGGTCGCCGCGGGTGCGGAACAGCACTTTGGCCAGCTGCTGGGTGAGGGTGCTCGAGCCCCGGCTCCGGCCGGTAGCTACGTAGTAGGGAATGGCAAACAGGCCTTTGAAGTCGATGCCGGAATGGCCCTCAAAACGCACATCTTCGGTGGCAATCAGGGCGTCAATTAGGTTCTGGGGCAGATCTTCGTAGTCGACGGGCGTGCGGTTTTCGCGGAAGTATTTGCCCATCAGCACGCCGTCGGCCGAGTAGATTTCGGAGGCCAGCTCACTTTTAGGGTTTTCCAGCGTCTTGAGGTTGGGCATGCGCCCAAACAGGTTCAGGAAGTTGACGCTGACGGCCAGGATATACAGAATCAGGCCCAGTACGCCGCCCCCAAACAGAAACCAGAGGGTGCGGGTAAGGCCGGTGAAGCGGCCCGGGCGCTGGGGTTTGCGGATATTCTTGGGCTTGGTGGCGGGGTAGGCCATTTAGGGAATGTTGAATTATGAATGGGGAATTATGAATCGAGCTTGGCCTTGTGGAGTAAGGCAATTCAGCCTTCAGGATTCACCATTCAGAATTATTTGTAGGTCTTCTCGTAGAAGCGCTGATACTCTTTTACATCCTTGCTTTGCAGCAGCAGCGGCAGGTTATCAATACCAATAATGAGGGTTTGGTAACCCGCCCCGCGCAATTTGGCCAGCGGCGACTGGGGCCCGCGCAACTTGAGGGCGTAGCTCTGGGCCACTTTGGCGCCCGGCAAGGATTGTACCACCACCAGGTCCATCGTGTCGCCGAGCACCACCTGCTGCACCTGCAAGTTATTGACGCGGTAAAAGCGGCTGTTGTAGGTTGCCAGCTGGGCGGGCAGCGCCTGGGCGGGGGCAGCGCCTTTCGGGAAGGCCAGTACTACGGCGTGCCCGGCGGCCAGGTTAGAGGCGTAGGGCGTGGCCGGCTTCACCGGTTCCGGGGCGGGCGTGGCCGGGGCCGTCGGGGTAGGGGAGGGCGTAGTCGTGACGGGCTCAGCCAGCGTAGTAGTGGCGGGGGCAGGGGCAGTTGCCGGCGCGCCTTTTTTGGCTGGGGCCTTCTTCGAAACGGGCTCCTTCTTGGTCACCGGTGCCTTGGTTTCGGGCGCGGGGGGTGTTGCTGCTGGAGCGGGAGTAGCTTTAGACGCTGGGTCGGTTGCCGGAGCCGGCACCGTGGGCAGGGGCAGGGCAGGAGCAGGGACGGTTTTGGGTGCCGCCGAAACCTCGTCGTAGTATATCCGCATCCGGTTATCTACCTCGCCGGGCCGGAACATGGAAACGACGGGCTTGTCGGTTGAGGCCAGCGCCCCGGCAATTTGCCCTTCCTCGTAGCGCTTGTAGCTGGCCAGCAGTTCCCGGGCCTGCCCGCTGAGCGGACTTTCCGGATACGTCTTCGAGAACTTCTCCACGGCCACTTTGGCCGCCGCCGGGGGCTGGGTCCGGATAACGAGCAGGGTGCTCAGGTAATCCACCCGGTCATTCAGGTCACTGACCGGATTCTGCTTTTTGGTCCGGGCCAGGACGGCCGTGGCCTTTTTAAACTCCTGCTTCTTGTAAAAGGCAAATGCCGAATCTAGCTGCACG
Organism: Hymenobacter chitinivorans DSM 11115; assembly: GCF_002797555.1. Classification (NCBI taxonomy): domain Bacteria; kingdom Pseudomonadati; phylum Bacteroidota; class Cytophagia; order Cytophagales; family Hymenobacteraceae; genus Hymenobacter; species Hymenobacter chitinivorans. Next base: position 390,751 of record NZ_PGFA01000004.1, read on the forward strand.
GCCACCTGCTCGTTGGCAATGGAGGTGCGCCGCAGGTATTCCGGGTCGGCCACCAGGCGGGCATACGACGAGTTAGGGTACTCCTGGCGCAGGCGCTGGGCGTAGGCCTCGGCCTTGGGGTCGTTCAGCTCTTTGTACAGCAAATACAGGCTGTAGAAAACCTCTGGGTTGTGCTTGCTCTGCGGGAAGCGGGTCACCAGCTTCTCGTAGGTTTCGGCGGCCCGGGTCGGCTCCTTCAGCTGCTGGCTGTAGATGGCCCCCAAGGCAAACAGTGCCTCCTCCACCAGCTTCTGCGAGGCCTGCATCTGGGCTTCGGTCAGGGGCAGGTTTTGGCGGTAGGTGGCTGCCAGTTGCCGGGCCTGGGCTTCGGGGTCCACGGCGGCGGGCAGCGTAGCATCCCCGGCCGGGTTGACGCGGGTGCTGCTGCCTCCGGCAATGGATAAAGGTACGTTGCCGCCCTGGACCGTAGCCGGCGACGACGAAACCTGGCTGCTCGTGCGCCAATTATCCTGCAGCTGCCGGTCGCCCCAACGCCGCACAAACTCGGCCTTGGCCGTGCTCAGTGCTGTTGGGTTGTCAAAGTAAAACAGGGCTCCCCCCACGCCGTTGGCCAAAGCCAAAGGGTCCACGGTCGATTCGCCGGGCCGCAGGGAGTTTACGCCACTGGCGGCCTGCTGCTCCTGTCGGGCCGTGAGTTCCTGCTGGGCTGCAATCCGGTCGGCTTCCTTTTTGCGGGCCGTTACTTCGGCCGTGGCAAAGGTCAGCAGCTGGGTGCGCAGCGCCGCCGAGTCGAGCCGGGCCAGGGTCTGCAGGCTGTCCTGGGTTTCGATGGTGGTAATCTGCTTGGCGAATTCCTTGAGAATGTCGCTTCGCTCGGCCGTGGCTGCATATTCGGGCGCCGCGCGGTCCATGTTCTGCACCGTGCTGTCGTAGTAGGCGGCGGCCAGGCGGTATTTCTGCAGGTTCTCGTAGTAGATGCGGCCCGCCAGCAGGTAGGTGTAAGACTTCTGCGCCCGGTTGCTGCCGTTGGCCCGGGCGGCTTTGCGCAGCAGGGTCAGGGCTTTGTCGTACTGCTGCTGCCGGTATTCCAGCCGCGCCATTTCGTAGTATATCTTGTCGGTATACTCCTTGTTCTTGGTGTCCTTGAGCAGCTTGGCAAAATACTTATCCAGGCGGGCCCGGTCGGTGGCGTTCAAATCCGACACCTGGCCCAGCATCAGCTTCGAGAAGAAGTCCAGCTCGTAGGGTGGGTTTTTCTTCAGAATCTTGTTCAACTGGGCGTAAGCTTCCTTGTCCTGCCCGCCCGCCTGATACAGCTGGGCCAGAATGTAGCGCGTGCGCGACTGTTCATTCTTGGGCGAGATATAAGGAATGGCCTTTTCCAGGTTGACGATGGCCTGTTTCTGGTCACCGGTCAGCAGAAAGTACTCGGCCCGGGTCAGGAACAGCTCCCGGGCATTTTGCTCCACCCCTTGCTCTTTGTCCAGAATATCCGAAACGGCGGCGGCATTGTCGTACTCCTTCAGGGCCAGAAACGTGCGCATCAGCCAGATCAGCGCCTCGTGCTTGGCGTTGGGGTCCTTGGTGGTCGTGTTGACGTACTTAAAGGTCTTGCCCGCGTCTTCATACTCCTTCTTATAGAAGCGCGCCTTGCCAATTACCAAATAGCTGTCATCGGTCCAGTCGGAGCCGGGCCGGTGCTGAATCGGTAGGGAGGCTTTCTTGATGATGTCGTCCAGGTCGGCCGTGACCCGGCCCACGGTAGCGTCATCCAGGGTCGGAAACAGCGGCAGCACCCGGTTATAGTCGTTGACGCGGGCTTTGTATAAGGTTTCCTCGGTGGCGCGCAGCTTTTCACGGGCCAGGAAGAAGCCATTGTCGCGGGCCACGACGTTCTCGTAGGCGTGGCCCACCAGGGACTTGCGTTCCGAAGAGCAGGCCGCCACGCCCAGCAGCAGGGCAACCGGGGCAAAAAGCAGGCGGAAAAGCGGATACTGTGTCAAAGCAGATAGTGGGGTCGAGGCCTGGAGGTGCAGATTCAAACGCGCAACCTCGGCCGATTCGTTCGTTCGGGCCGGAGGGCACTGCTTCTACAACGCAGCACGTTGGGTAAAATTACGGTTTTTCCGTAGCCGCCGCCCTTTGCCTGCGTATCTGGCAATCCGGCCGCGCGTCAGCGGCCGGAAAATCAATACTTTCGCACCCCCAAACCTGCTCCCGCCATGGCCGCTGCTCCTTCTTCGCCCCAAGACCCCAACGAAACCGACCGGCTACGGGCCTTTGCCAAATATTCCGGCCTGGGCTTTCAGATGCTGGCTATAATAGGCGTCTGCGCTTGGGGCGGCGTCAAGCTCGACGAGTATACCCACAACGACAAGCCCTGGTACACCATCGGCCTGATGGTCTTCGGCCTGATTGCGGCCACCTACCAGGTCATTCGCTCCCTTTCCCGCAACGAATAGAATTCTACGCCGTGCAGTTTCTCCGCAACTTCTTGATTTTCTGCGTCGTCCTCTGGGCCATTATGTACGGCCTGCAGATGCAGTTCGGCGCGGCCGTCATTCACCCGCTGGCTTACTACGTCTTCGGCTTCTTCGCCGTGCTTACTGCCCTGACCTACTGGCTGACGGCCCTGCTGCTCAAAGCCAACCCCGACGGCTTTATGGTGGCTTTTTTCGGGGGCATGGTCGTGCGCCTGCTCTTGTCGGTGGCCCTGGTCATGATCTACCTATATAAAGGAGGTGCCAAAGAGGGGCACGGCACCTGGACCTTCCTCGGGAGCTTCTTCCTGCTGTATTTCTTGTTTGCCGGGTTTGAAATCTGGAGCATCCTGAGTAACTTGCGCCCGTTTTCAAAACCGGGTGAAAGCCAATTGTGAAGGTTTTGTGAGCACCACCCTAACCCTCTTTGAATGAAGCGTTTACTGATAGCTCTCTTCTGCATTCTTTCGCTTCCTGTGTTTGCCAACGAACCCGTCGCAACCCAGGCCGAAGCAACCGACAAGGAGGCCTTCAGCCCCGGGGAGATGATTCTGCACCACATCGGGGACGCGCACGAATGGCATTTCGCCACCCTCGGCGACGAAGAGCACGGCACGCACTTCACCATTCCGCTGCCCGTTATTGCCTACCAACCCGCCAAGGGCCTGAGTGTTTTCTCGTCCTCGAACCTGGCCGAAGGTAAAGTCTACAACGGCCTGAAGCTGGAGCACGAGCACCTCGTAGCCGAAGACGGTGGCAAGGTATACGATTTTTCGATTACCAAAAACGTGGCCTCGCTTATTCTGAGCGGTATCATTCTGCTGCTCGTGTTTACGGCCGTAGCCCGTGGCTACCGCAAAAACCACGGTGGTGCCCCCCGCGGCGTGCAGTCGTTCTTCGAGCCCATCGTCGTGTTCATCCGCGACGAAGTGGCCAAGAAGTCCATCGGCCCCAAGTATGAGCGCTACATGCCCTACCTGCTGACCATCTTCTTCTTCATCTGGTTCAACAACCTGCTGGGCCTCATGCCGGGTGCCGCTAACCTCACCGGCAACATTGCCGTGACGATGGTACTGGCCCTGATGACGCTGATCATCACCCTGGCCAGCTCCAATTCCAACTACTGGCACCACATCTTCGCCACGCCCGGCGTACCGAAGGCCCTGCTGCCCATCATGATTCCCGTGGAACTCATCGGCGTCGTGGTAAAGCCCTTCTCCCTGATGGTGCGTCTGTTCGCCAACATCACCGCTGGCCACATTGTAATCCTGAGCTTCATCTCGCTCATCTTCATCTTCAAGAGCATTTTCATCAGCCCCGTGACGCTGGCTTTCGGCCTGTTCATCAACGTGCTGGAGCTGCTGGTCGCCATTCTGCAGGCCTACATCTTCACCCTGCTCACCGCCATGTACATCGGCGGCGCCGTGGAAGAGCACCACGATGCGGACTACCAGATGGGCGGCGGCGACGGTGCCGACGAAGCCCACGCTGCTCGCGCGGCTCACTAAGTTTTCCTCACCCTGATTTTTTCGTTTTTCACTTCTCTCTAATTTCTGTTTTATGCTTCTTTCTCTGTTGTTGCAGGTTGCGAATTCTGTTGGTCTGGCTGTAATGGGTGCCGGTATTGGTGCTGGCCTGGTTGCTCTGGGCGTAGGCCTGGGTATCGGCCGTATCGGTGGTAGCGCTATGGAGGCCATCGGCCGCCAGCCAGAAGCTTCCGGCAAAATTCAAACGGCTATGCTGATCGTAGCGGCTCTGATCGAAGGTCTGGGTCTGTTCGCAGTAGTAGTTTGCTTGCTGATTTCGTTCAACCTCTAGAGCTAGGGGCAATGCTAAGCAGCCCGCTGCGCATCGCTTCGGCGCACGGCGCGGCGGGCTGACTTGGCTTTTTTGGGTTGCTGGAAAGGCTCGTAAGCAGCCTTTCTTCTCCTCGATACTCCCACTTTCTACTCTGAGTATATGGAATTGATAACCCCCAATATTGGTCTGATCTTCTGGCAGCTGGTGATTTTCCTCATCGTGCTGTTCCTGCTGGCCAAATTTGCTTGGAAACCCATTCTTGGCTCCCTCAAAGAGCGCGAGGATTCGATTGAAAGCGCCCTGCGCATGGCCGACCAGGCCAAGCTGGAAATGCAGCAGCTCAAAGCCGGTAACGAAAAACTCATTGCCGAAGCCCGTATGGAGCGCGACAAGATGATGCAGGAAGCCACCATGATGGCCAACCAGCTCATCGAGCAGGCCAAGAGCAAGGCCACCGAAGAAGGCAGCCGCATGATCATGCAGGCCCGCGAAGCCATTCAGAACGAGAAACACGCTGCCCTGACGGAGGTGAAAAACACCGCCGCCAAGCTTTCCATCGACATTGCTGAGCGCATCCTGCGCCGTGAGCTGGCTGATTCCGGCTCCCAGCAGCAACTCGTGGACTCGTACCTGAAGGATGTAAAGTTGAATTAGTAGTGAGTACTCGGTACTGAGTAGTCAGACGGTTTTCCGACTTGCTTCTCCGCACCAACTACCAGCTACTCAATACTAAGAACGATGTCAGAACAACGAGTTGCCTCCCGCTACGCCAAGTCCTTGCTGGATTTGGCCGAGGAGCGTGGAACGCTGGAGCAAGTAAAGCTCGACATGGACCTGTTCCGCAAAGCGCTGGACCAGAACCGTGACCTGCGCTTGCTGCTGCGCAATCCCATCGTGAAATCCGATAAGAAGCTGGCGATTCTGCGGGCCATTTTCGGCGGCAAAGTGACGGAAATGACGGAGAAGTTTTTCTCCATCATCACCCAGCACAAGCGCGAAAGTGCCCTCGAATGGGTAGCTACCGAGTTTCAGTCGCAGTACGACGCGCTGCGCGGCATGCAGGTAGCCCAGGTTACCACGGCCGCCCCGCTAGCCCCCGAGCTGCGCGAGCAGCTCAATAAGATTGTTCGCGAACAGTCGGGTTTGCAGAACGTTACGCTCGAAGAAACGGTTGATGAGTCGCTGATCGGTGGCTTCATCCTGCGGGTCGGCGACCGTCAGCTCGACGAGTCGGTTCGCAACAGCTTGCGCAAGCTGCGCAATTCTTTTAAAGAGAACCCCTACCAACACCATATAAATTAACAACATGGCAGACGTGCGTCCGGATGAAGTATCCGCCATTCTGCGGGAGCAGCTGTCCAACTTCAAGACTGAAGCCGAACTCGAAGAGGTTGGTACGGTTCTGCAGGTTGGTGACGGTGTAGCCCGCATCTACGGGCTGGGCAATGCCCAGTCGGGGGAATTGATTGAATTTGAAAACGGCCTGCAAGCGCTGGTTCTCAACCTGGAAGAAGACAACGTAGGGGCCGTAATGCTCGGCGACTACAGCGAAATCCGGGAAGGCGCCACCGTAAAGCGGACCAATAAGATTGCTTCGATCCAGGTTGGTGAAGGTATCATCGGGCGCGTAGTGAACACGCTCGGTCAGCCGATCGACGGCCGCGGCCCGATTGCCGGCGATACGTTCGATATGCCCCTGGAGCGTAAGGCGCCCGGTGTAATCTACCGTCAGCCCGTAACCGAGCCCATGCAGACCGGTATCAAGGCTATCGACGCCATGATTCCGATCGGCCGGGGCCAGCGGGAGCTCATCATCGGCGACCGTCAGACGGGTAAGTCGACGGTAGCGCTTGACGCCATCCTGAACCAGCGCGAGTTCTTTGAGCGCGGCGAGCCGGTTTTCTGCATCTACGTAGCCGTAGGCCAGAAAGCTTCGACCGTAGCCCAGGTCGTAAACGCCCTGCAGCGCGGCGGCGCCATGGATTACACCGTGGTAGTAGCCGCTTCGGCTTCCGACCCGGCTCCGATGCAGTTCTTTGCTCCCTTCACCGGTGCCGCCATCGGCGAATTCTTCCGCGACACGGGTCGTCCCGCCCTGGTGGTGTACGACGACTTGTCGAAGCAGGCCGTAGCGTACCGCGAAGTGTCGCTGCTGCTGCGTCGTCCTCCCGGACGTGAGGCCTATCCCGGTGACGTATTCTACCTGCACAGCCGTCTGTTGGAGCGCGCCGCGAAGATCAACTCTTCCGACACGATTGCGGCCGATATGAACGACCTGCCCCCGAGCATCAAGCACTTGGTGAAAGGTGGTGGCTCGCTGACGGCTCTGCCCATCATCGAAACCCAGGCTGGTGACGTTTCGGCCTATATCCCGACGAACGTAATTTCGATTACGGACGGTCAGATCTTCCTCGAAACCAACCTTTTCAACTCGGGTGTGCGTCCCGCCATTAACGTTGGTATCTCGGTATCGCGCGTAGGTGGTAACGCCCAGATCAAGTCGATGAAGAAAGTGGCCGGTACGCTGAAGCTCGACCAGGCTCAGTTCCGCGAGCTGGAAGCCTTCGCCAAGTTCGGCTCCGACCTCGATGCCTCGACCAAGCTCACCATTGAGCGGGGCCGTCGCAACCTCGAAATCCTGAAGCAGCCCCAGTTCTCGCCCGTAAAGGTGGAAGATCAGGTGGCCATCATCTACGCCGCCACCAACGGTCTGCTCGACCAGGTGCCCGTAGACAAGGTTCGGGCCTTCGAAACCGAGTTCCGTCAGGTGATGCAGTCGCGCCACCCCGAGGAGCTCAAGGCGCTGAAGGCTGGCAAGCTGGATGACAACATCACCGGCGCCATCCGTCAGGTTGCCAAAGACCTGTCGGCGGTTTACGCTTCTAAGTAATTGGTTGATTGTTGGTTGTTGATTGTTAAATGAGTCGCGCCACAAGCCGAGTCGTTCAACAATCAACAATCAGCAACTAACAATCAACATTCAACGCAAATGGCTAGCTTAAAAGAAGTCCGCAACCGCATTGTATCGGTGCAGAGCACGCAGCAGATCACCAAAGCCATGAAAATGGTGGCGGCGGCCAAGCTGCGGCGCGCCCAGGACAACATCCTGCGCATGCGCCCCTACGCCCAGCGGCTCAACAGCATTCTGAGCAACCTCACCAGCCTGGCCGGCGACGACGTGGTAAGCGAGTACGGTGTGCAGCGCGAGGTGCGCCGCGTGCTGATTATCGCCATTACGTCGGACCGGGGCCTGGCCGGGGCTTTCAACAGCAACATCTTCAAAGGGGTGAATGCCCTGATTGCGGAGCGGTATGCTGCTCAGGCGGCGGCCGGTAACATTACGGTGCTGGCCATCGGCAAGCGCGCCCACGAGTACTTCGTGAAGCGTGGTCCGGTGCTGGGCAACTACACCCACGTCTTCAGTCAGCTCTCCTTCGACACGGTGCGCGCCGCGGCCGAAGAAGCTATGGAAGGCTTCCGCACGGGCCAGTTCGATGAAGTAACGATGGTCTACAACGAGTTCAAGAACGTGGCGACGCAAATCGTGCGGGCCGAGCAGCTGTTGCCCCTGGTACCAGCCGAAGCTCCCGCTACGGCCGCCGCTGCTTCGAACGTGGACTACATCTTCGAGCCCTCGAAAGAAGAAATCGTGCAGACCCTGATTCCGCAGTCCTTGAAAGTGCAGCTCTACAAGGCCGTACTGGAAAGCAACGCGTCGGAGCACGGGGCCCGCATGACGGCCATGGATAAAGCCACCGACAACGCCGGGGAGTTGCTCAAGTCGCTCAAGCTGACTTACAACCGCACGCGTCAGGCGGCCATTACCACCGAGATTCTCGAAATCGTGGGTGGGGCCGAAGCCCTGGCGGCCAGCCGCGGCTAAGGATACGCTGTTACAAGTTACGCAAGGCCCGCTTCCGCAAGGAGGTGGGCCTTGTTTTTTGGGGTGAAATTGTACCCCAGTTTTTATTAGGCTGCGGCGACAGTTGCCAGGGCAGCGGGCTACCGATTTGCTCGTTCTGCGCAGGCACCGGATGCGTGAGCCGCTACTACTGCCGGGCTGCTCCGTATAACAGGTCTCCACTACTGCTCAACCTCCATGGACCGCTCCTGCTTGCTCGTTGTCTACAGTTTGCTGCTGGCAAGCCCGACTGCTGCCCAAACGCCCACGTCGCCGACGCGGGTGCCTGCTCCGACCGCGAGTCAGGCTGCCGCGCCCATGGGCTTTAAGTGGCAGCTGCTGCCGGAGGTGAAGGCGGCCATGCTGCTACCCTACACCTGGAACTACAAGGCCGAAACCAGCCGCGACGCCCAGGCCTACTTTCTGACCCGGGAGCGAATCGTGGCCGGCGGCCAGTTTCAAACCGGCATGTCGCTGAACGTGGTGCGGCAAATGACGGTCAAATCCAAGCAGGCGGCGGCGGCTTACGCCCAGGCCTTCAGCGCCAGCAGCGGGCGCAAGGCCGGGCAGCAGGTGTTGGGCCAGGAAAGCAAGTCGCAGGGGCCCCTCCGGCTGTTTGGCGTGCGTTACCGGGTGGCCAATGGGGCCGCCGGCGCTAAGATCATTCAGCAATGGGCCATTGCCAATACGGTTACCGACACCTTCTACTTGCTGCTTTTCGAGAGTCCCGAGAAGGATTGGCCCCAGGCCTGGAAGCTAGGCGAGGAGATGATCAAGCAGCTCCGGCTCGACGCGGGCGTGTAGCCAACGGCGGCTCAGCCCGTCCGGCTATCATCGTTCGTCCCCAAAACCCAAAACGGCCCGCTTCCTGACTAGGAGGCGGGCCGTTTGGCGTTGCGGATAGGTATAGTGAATAACGGTGATGGGTTAGGCTGCCAGCGTGGCACGGTGAGCCGTGACTTCTATAATGGCCTGCTCCAGCTCGGGAACCTGCACCTGTACCTGGCGCACGTCTACGGCTTGCAGAAAGACATCCACGGCGGTGTGGGTGCCGGGTGCGGGCGGCAGGCTCAAATCCTGGACTCGGCGCGTGGCCTGGGTCAGCAGCCGGTCGAGGTAGCGGTGCTCCCGGGTGCCGGCCGTCATGGCGGCCACCTGTGGGGTGAGGCGCGTCACCTCATTCTGGGCCTGCTGCAAGGCCTTGGCCCGGTCATCGGCTCGCTCCACCGACTTGTCGGCGCGCAGATCGAGGACTTGGTCGTTGAGAACGAACTCGCGCAGTTCGCGGGTAAGGGCTGCCTTGGCAGCGTCGCAATCGGCGTGATTGCGCAATAAATGGACAGGAAACGACATAAATAAAATAGGATTGAGGTGGCAGAGTTGCCGAGTATAAGGTAATTGTAATATTCAGCTTTGCTAGTATATGCGCGAGAAAAAATGAGGCGGCAGGCTTAGGGCCTCTACCGCAATCTTCCGAACCAAGGGGAGTTCAGGAAACTCATCGCCATTTTGAGTTTTCTGAACGTTGCAAGGTGAACCAGTTTCGTAAACTCAATCTGGGCCGTAGAGCACGCTTAGTAGTCAGGAATCTCCTTCTGTGCAGTAGTTCAGAGAAAGGAGGATTTAAAACCGGACCGTCCCTCCGTAAAGGTGGCGGTCCGGCTTACTGGATGCTTCCGTGCGGTCGCCGCCCGTAACCACGTCACGCCCTCTGCTGCTTAGCGGTAGCGTCCGGCGGGCAACCGTTCTTTTCTGCGGTTTTTTCGGGTCAAGAATACGACGGCGCCGGTGACGGCCAGCGCGCCCACGGCCATTTTCTGAATCATGCCGGCGCGGTTCACCTTCCACTCGGCCCGCCAGCCCCGCTCCACCCACGGGTTGGGGATGATGCCGTGGGCGAGGTCTTCGAGGATGCCTTCATACACGTTCACCCGGTCGGCCAGAATCAGCGTCATCCAGTGCGTGGCCGTGGCTTCGCTGTACCGGTAGGCAAACCGGCGGATGGCCCCGCTCAGGCCCTTCGGGGGCGTGGAGGTGCCAAACACCCGCGTGACGTTCGGCCGCTCAATGGAATGCAGGATTTCCATGTCTACCGGCTGTTGCGGGGCCTTTTCGTAGTCGAGCCGCTGGTGGTCGGCCCCGTTGGCATGCTTCATCGGGTAGGTCGGGTCGTTTTCCGGGTCCGCGTCCATCCCCCAGCCGGGAATGTCTTTGGGCTGGGCGGCGATGCGGCGGTCTTGGTTCGCCGGGATGGTCGTTTCTAGTGGTCTCCGGCGCTTTTTTACGTTCGTTTCCATGCCAGTGGGGTTAAGCCGCGTACGCGCGCGGCGGGATGAGCAAAGGTTTGATAATGTTGTCGCGTTTGGCCGAAAACATATGGTAGGCATCCGGCACTTCTTCCAGCGGGACGCGATGCGTGATGAGGCCCTTGGGGTTGAGCCGCCCGGCCATCACGTGGTCAATCAGCTTCGGCAGCAAGCGTTTCACCGAGGCCTGGTTGCCGCGCAGGGTAATGCCCTTGTTCATCAGACTGCCCATGGGCACTAGGTTCCAGGGCGGGCCGTACACGCCGATGACCGACACGATGCCCCCTTTTTTTACCGAGTTGATGGCCCAGTGCAGGGCCGTCGCGCTGCCGGCCTCGAAGAGGAGCTTTTTCCCCAAAATGGTTTGCAAGGCGTCGCCGGAGGCTTCGCAGCCCACGGCGTCGATGCAGACGTCGGCCCCGTACCAGTCGGTGGCTTTTTTGAGGAACACCACCGGGTCGTCCATGTCCTTGAAGTTGTAGGCCTCGCACTTGGCGTAGTTGCGGGCAAATTCCAGCCGGTACTCCAAATGGTCGATGATGATGACCCGCCCGGCGCCGAACAGCCAGGAGCAGCGCGCGGCCATGATGCCCACCGGGCCGGCCCCGAACACCACCACCGTGTCGCCGGGCTGGATGCCGCCCTGCTCGGCGGCCTGGTAGCCCGTGGGGGTCACGTCGGTCAGCATCACGGCGTCCTCGATGTCCATGCCTTCCGGAATCACGGTCGGGCTCACGTCGGCGTAGGGCACCCGCACGTATTCGGCCTGGCCGCCGTCGTAGCCCCCGGCAATGTGGGCGTAGCCGAAGAAGCCCCCCACCGCCGTGGCTTCGGGGTTCGATTCGTGGCAGTTGCCGTAGAGCTCCTGCTTGCAAAACGGGCAGCTGCCGCAGGCAATGTTGAAGGGCACCAGCACATGGTCGCCCACTTTGAGCTTTTGCACGCCGGAGCCGACGGCTTCCACGATGCCGGTAAATTCGTGGCCGAAGGTCATCCCCACGCGCGTGTCGGGCACCATGCCGTGGTAGAGGTGCAGGTCCGAGCCGCAAATCAGGGAGCGGGTCACCCGCACAATGGCGTCGTTGGGGTGTTTGATTTCGGGATCGGGCCGGTTGCGGTCCGCGCGGATACGGAAGGGCCCGCGAAAATTCATCGCTAACATAGACCAACAAGGTTAAGGGAGGTTGAAAAAGGCAGGGGGTGAACCCGCAGGGCTCACGCAGCACAAGAAATCCTTCCGCCTGCTCCGAAGAGGCGTAAACCCGCAATGGCGAACGAGACAGAAGGCCGAATAAATTCTCCCCCAAAGGGGCGCCGAGCGTCAACTACCGGTAGAATCTTCTTGTACGAGCGAACCGGATGGAGCTGTAGACCCGGAAAACACGGATTTGTAGCAGTTTTTCTACGGAATATTCGTGTACCAACTGGTTTTTAACACTGGCTGAACAGGGTGTTGGCCAGAGGGCACCCACTGGGACATAGCGAGTTTAACAAAACGGTCGTTTCATTAAAATAGGATTGGTGCCGGGCCCTGGGCTATGCCTTCCGTTGTTGAGAAGTCACTACTAATAACGAACAGGCCCGGTACCTACGCGGAAGGCAGCAGGGCCAGCGTGGCCCGGAGCCCCGCCACGCGGGCGGCCAGCAGGCGGCCGGCGGTGGCCGTCGCTACCGGGTCGGGGTCGGCCAGGGCCAGGTCGGCGGCCAGCTCATCGAGCCAGCGGGCGTAGTGGGCGGCCTCGGCGGGGCCGGGAGGCGGGGTGGCGGCCCGGAGCAGGGCCAGCCCCCGGCGGCGGTGGGCCAGGGCGGCGGCCTGCCGCTGCAACAGGGCCAGGCGCTGGCCTAGTGTGAGCAGCTGTAGCTGATAGTCCCGCCAATGACGGCGCAGCTGCTCGGCAGCGGCCGGCTCGGCGGGGGGCAGTGGCACGAGCGGGTCGGGGGCGGGCAAGGCCGTCAGCGGGTCGAAGGGCGCGGCTGGAGCTTCGGCAGGCGGCGGGCCCTGCCCCAGCGGCGGGGGCAGCAGGCCACTGAGGTGCAGCAGGCGGGGAACCCGCGCCGGCGGCAGGCCCTTGCGCCCGGCCTCCACATGCGACACAAACCCCGTGGACACGCTCAAGTAGCGCGCCATTTGGGGCATCGATAACCCAAAGTGGGCCCGGACGGCGGCCGTCAGGCTACGTGGCAACACAAAAGCATCAGTAGTCATAGCGCAAGCACCATCTACCTACGAAGCGCGGATGCATACTTGGTAGAAGGGGAAGGAAGATAAGGCATTGCCTTCTACCTACCTGGGTAGAAGGACTGCCCATTATTATTGGGTCCTTCTACCCAGGTAGGTAGAAGCCCTTCCCTCTGCTGCTGACCGCTTCTACCTAGTTGGGTAGAAGCGGTGCGGCTCGGTGTTCTGGCCTTCTACCTAGCAGCCAAATGATGGGCTGGGGAGCGGGCTGCGCGGGCTACTGGCCCACAGGACCGTCAGGTAAGCCAGGGCGGGTAAAAAAGCAGAGGCCGGACACGCTGGCGTTAGGCCTCTGGATAGTGCTTCAGCTTCAAACCGCCGCGTTGATGGCCACCAGCAGGGCCACCTCGGCCCGTAGGGCGGCTACGCGGGCGGCCAGCAGCAGGCGGTCGGCGGCGGCCTGGGTGGGGTCGGGCTCGTCGCGGGCCAGATCGGTGGCCAGCTCCCCCAGCCAGCGGGCGTAATGAGCCGTTTCGGCGGGCTCGGTAGGGAAGGGGGCCGTCTGGAGCTGGGCCACGCCCCGGCGGCGGCGGGCCAGCAGTACGGCGCGGTTTTGCTGCTGGGCCAGGCGCTGCCCGTACTGCAGCAGCTGCTGGCGGGCGTCGCGCAGGCGCTGGCGCAGGGGCTCGGGGGCGGGAGCCGTGGCGCCGGGCAGCTCAGTAACCTCCAGCAGGGCATCGGGGGCGGGCAGGGGAGCCAGCGTGTCGTAGATGGCTGATTCGGGCAGCTCGGGGGGCGCCGGCGGGCCTTGGCCCAAGGGCGGGGGCAACAGGCGGCCCAGCACGGTCAGGCGGGGTACCAACGACGCGGGCAGGCCTTTGCGGCCGGTTTCCATGTGGGTAATAAAACCAGCCGATACGCCCAGGTAGCTGGCCAGCTGGCGCACGGAAAACCCGAAATGCTGGCGCACGGCAATTACCAGGCTTACATCGAGGGCGGGAGAAGAATCAGGCATAAAGGAAAAGCAGAAATGGAAGCGTAGATGCGGGCGTCGGGCTAGCAGAAAGGGTATACAGCGAATCTGAAATGCCGAATGCGTCTATCAGGAGGGGTATACAGTTGCTAGATAATGCGCTGGTTGTCTATCATCACTGGTATAAGCTTTTGGGGCCATGCATTAGACGTATACCGCAGGCTGGAGTTGTCGTCGTCGGCAAATCTTTGGTTGCGGCGGGTACGGGCAGGGTTCGTAGTTGGTAAAGCGGCGGTCCGAGGCTGGATTCACGGAGCACGATGGGAAACCCGGCTGCGCAATTAGAAAAAACGCCCCACCGGGCACGGAGCCGGGCGGGGCGTTTTTTCTAATTGCAACAGAGGTAAGAATCCTGATAGAGCTCTGGGCAAGTCCTGGTGCGGCGGCCCCAGGCTCAGGCGTGGGTAACGCGCCCTTACAGCTTCATATACTCCCGCTTGGCCATTTCCTTGCTCGGCTTGGGCACGGGTGGGTTTTGCTCCAGCAGCTCCCGCACCTGCTCGGGCGTGATGTCGCGGAAGTCCTTGATAACCCGCAGCGGGGCCTGAAACTCTTCGGGCTTGAGGCCGCTGCTGACCCCGATGCAGCGCATCTTGGCTTTGTAGGCCGCCTGTTCGCCCAGGATGGCGTCTTCGAAGACTACGCACCGCTCGGGCGGCACGCCCAGCTTTTGGGCTACCACCACGAAGGTTTCGGCGTGGGGCTTGCCTTTGTCCACGTCCTCCTTGCCCACCACCACGTCGAAGTACTGGCGCAGGTCGAGGTGGTCGATGATGTAGCTGATGGTTTCGGGGGGAGAACTGGTGCCCAGGCCAATTTTGAACCCGGCGGTGCGGGCCGCCCGCAGAAACGCCGAGAGGCCGGGCGTTTCGCGGCGCTTGTCCCAGTAGAGCACCCGGTACAGCAACTCGCGCTGGGAAGAGTATTCCTTGAGCTGCTTGTCGGGCACGGGGTGGCGGAATACGGTCTTGAAAATGTTGGTGGCCGGCATGCCGTTCAGGCGGCGCAGCAGCTGGCGGGCATTGGTGGTCAGGCCCAGGTCGCGGAAGAGCAGTTGGAAGGCCTTGGCCTGGTAGGGCGTGTTGTCAATCAGCACGCCGTCCATGTCGAAAATCAGAGCGTAAGGAGCCGGAGAAACCATAGCGGAAGCAGAAGAATAGAAATCGGGAGTGGCACTGCGTGTACGCGCGGGCGGCTATTTTGGCCGTTAGGGCCGTGATTACGGCCGCCGGCTGTTACCTTTGCGGCCGCTGTGGCCGGCCCCGTGCAGTAGAAAGCCGGGGCAGCCGAATTAACGCGTTACGGATTTGAAAAAGAGCCTGTTCCTGTTGGGCGCTGCCGTGCTGGCCGCCCCCGCCTTTGCCCAGAAAAATGTGAAGCCCATCGTCCGCCCCAAGCTGGTGGTGGGCATCGTGGTCGACCAGATGCGCTACGACTACCTCTACCGCTACTGGAACAAGTACGGCAACGACGGCTTTAAGCGGCTGCTGGGCGAAGGCTTCAGCTACGAAAACACCCACTACAACTACGTGCCCACCTACACCGGGCCGGGCCACGCCAGCATCTACACCGGCACCACGCCCTCCATGCACGGCATCGTGGGCAACAACTGGTTTGTGCGCGAAACCGGCAAGGGCACGTATGTAACCGAAGACAAGACGGTGCAGAGCGTAGGCGGCACGGGGCCGGAAGGGCAGATGTCGCCGCGCCACATGCTGACCACGACCATCACCGACGAGCTGCGCCTGGCCACCAACTTCCAGAGCAAGGTTATCGGGGTTTGCATCAAGGACCGGGGCTCGATCTTGCCCGCCGGCCACGCCGCCAACGCCGCCTACTGGTACGACGGCTCCAACGGGGCCTTCATCACCAGCACGTTTTACCAGAGCAGCCTGCCCGAGTGGGTCAGCAAGTTTAACAGCCAGCAGCGGGCCGCCCAGTACCTCGACAAGCCTTGGGAAACTCTGCTGCCCCTGAGTCAGTACACCGAAAGCTCACCCGACGACGTGGCGTGGGAGTCGGCCTACAAGGGTGAAGCCAAGCCCGTTTTTCCCCACGACCTGCCCAAGCTGAGCGCCCTGGCCCCGGCTGCGGTGCAGGGCGCCCTGAAGGCCGAAGGCGAAAAGGCCCCGGTGGCCACGCCCCGCAACCTGGATTTGATTCGCTCCACGCCCTTCGGCAACTCCCTCACCGCCGACTTTGCCCTCGAAGCCGTGCGGGCCGAGCAGCTGGGCCAGCGTGGCCAAACCGACTTCCTGGCCCTGAGCTTTAGCTCGACCGACTACGTGGGCCACCAGTTTGGCACCACCGCCATTGAAACCGAGGACACCTACCTGCGCCTCGACCGGGACATTGCCCGGGTGCTGAGCTCCCTCGAAAAAACCGTGGGTAAAGGCCAGGTGCTCGTGTTTTTGTCGGCTGACCACGCCGCGGCCCAGTCGCCCAACTTTATGCTGGAGCACCACCTGCCGGCTGGCTCGGTGGGCCCCCGCCTCATGCGCGACTCGATTCAGCAGGAGCTGGTGAAGCGGCACGGAGCCGGCAACTGGGTGCTGAGCTACGAAAACCAGCAGGTGTATCTCAACCGCCCGCTTATTGCCCAGAAGCAGCTCGACCTGCGCAAGGTGCAGGACGAAGTCGTGGACATTGCCACCAAGCTTTTCGGCGTAAACCGCGCCATTACGGCCGACGACTTGCAGAAGTCGCACTGGGAAAGCGGGATGCTGATGTACCTGGAAAACGGCTACTTCCCCAAGCGCAGCGGCGACGTGATGGTGGTGCTGGAGCCGGGCTGGCTGGAATCCTATTCCTACCCCGTGAACAAGGGTACCACCCACGGCTCCTTGAACAACTACGACACCCACGTGCCCCTGCTGTTCTGGGGCTGGCACGTGAAGCACGGCGAGTCCAGCGCTCCGGCCAAGATTACCGATATTGCTGCCACCATGGCCCGCTGGCTCCACATTCAGGAGCCCAACGGCTGCACCGGCACGCCCCTGCTGGAGGTGCTGGGCAAGTAAGCCGGCCGGAAAGGCCGGCTCGGCCCAGCTTTTTTGCCCAGGCTACGTAATCCGTCTGTAAATTTGGGCATTGGCCGCTGGGCTTTGCGCTGGTCAGCTGCTCCGGCGGCGCTGCGCCCTTCCGAATACGAATCTTTTACCTCTCTTAACGAATGGGCGCGGCTGACGTGCCCTCTACCAAACATGGCTCACTTTAACCCCTGGCACGATGTGGAGCGCGGCGAAAACGCCCCCGCAGTTGTGAATGGCATCATCGAAATTCCCAAAGGCTCGAAAGGTAAATACGAGCTCGACAAGGACAGCGGCATGCTCAAGCTGGACCGCGTGCTGTTCTCGGCCGTGCACTACCCGGCCGCCTACGGCTTCATTCCGCAAACCTACTGCGACGACAAAGATCCGCTCGACATCCTGGTTATCTGCTCCGTCGACATCGTGCCCATGTGCCTGGTCGATGCCAAGGTAATCGGGGTGATGCAGATGATTGACGGCGACGAGGAAGACGACAAAATCATTGCCGTGGCCGCCAACGATATTTCGGTAAACCACTACAACGACATTGCCGACCTGCCCCCGCACACGCTGCTGGAAATGCGCCGCTTTTTCGAGGACTACAAGGCCCTGGAGCACAAGCAGGTGACCGTAGAGCGGTTTATGGGCCGCGAAGATGCCTACCGCATCATCGAGGACAGCATCAAGCTCTACAACGAGACCTTCGACGAGTCGGGCGTGAAACGCTCTACCGGCGTCGAACTGTAAGAATCGGCCCTAACCGGCCTGAAAAGCCCCGCTGACCAACTTGGCCGGCGGGGCTTTTTTTGTATCCGGCTGAGCAGTAATTGGATGCCAAGCTCGGCTATACCCATTGTCGAGGTGGTTGCGTAGGGGCAATTATGCCTAAACAACCATCGTCTTCGCCGGTTTTGCGGTTTCTGTATGAGAACAGCCTATTGCTCGTGGGCGTGGCCCTGGTACTGGCCACTATGACCGGGCAGGTGCTAACGGGTTGGCAGGAGTACAACGGGGAGCTGGAAGACCTGAAGCTGCTGCCGCTGAGCCTGGGCCAGTATCTGGGCACCGGCCATTTCCTGGAAGCCACGTTCGAAAACTGGGAAAGTGAGTTTCTGCAGATGGGCCTCTACGTGATGCTCACTATCTGGCTGCGCCAAAAAGGCTCGTCGGAGTCGAAGAAGCTGTATGAGGAAGAGGAAGTAGACCGGGAGCCTGACCCAACCAAGCCCGATGCGCCGGCGCCGGTGAAGCGCGGGGGCTGGGTGCTGTGGCTCTACAAACAATCCCTGAGCCTGGCCTTCTTCCTGCTGTTTTTTGCCTCGGTGTGGCTGCACGCCAAAGGCGGGGCCGGCGTTTACAACGTGGAGCAGAAGCAGTACGGCAAGCCCCAGATTTCAACCATCGAGTACATGGGCACGACGCGGTTCTGGTTTGAGTCGTTTCAGAACTGGCAGAGCGAGTTTCTGTCGATTGTATCCATCGTGGGGCTGTCCATCTTTCTGCGGCAGCAAGGCTCCCCACAGTCGAAGCCGGTGGATGCCAGCTACGACGAAACGGGCGAGTAAAAGGCGGAACCCTATCTTTGCGGGGCGGCGTTAATAGGGTTTGCCTATTTTTCTCCCGACGCCCGGAGCCATGCACCAAGTCAGCAACAAACCAGCGGCCGCCGTTCCTGCTTTACCCTCGGGCCTGAAGCGCTGGGTTGATGCTATTCTCTACAGCAGCGGCTTGGTGGCCGCCGCCGCTACCAGCCTCACCTGGGCCACCTTCCTGTTCTGGCGGGTGCACATTCCCTTCCGCCTGGCTGCCCTCATTTTCACGGCCACGCTGTTTCTCTACAACATCGACAGCGTGCTGCCCTACAAATTCCGGCAGCAGGCGGTGCTCTCGGGGCGCAAGCTCTGGATGATTCACCACCGGCGGGAGCTGTTTCTGCTGGCTTTAGCCTCGTTGGCAGTGGCCGCGGTGCTGTTCTGGCTCGACGGCTGGCGCCACCTGACGCTGTTTCTGGGCCATTTGGCGGCTATTTCCCTGCTCTACTCCTTTCCCATCCTCAAAGTGCACGGCCGGTGGCGGGCCCTGCGCGACTTGCCCCTGCTCAAGGTATTTCTCATTGCCTACGTGTGGGCGGCCATTACCGTGTGGGTGCCGGCCCTCTACCTGGGCAAGGCCCTGACCGCGCCGGTGGTGTGGGTGCTGTTTGCCCGCCGCTTCTTCTTTATTCTGGCCCTGGCCTTCGTCTTCGACATCCGGGACTACACCAAGGATTTGCTCAGCGGCACGCGCACGTTTCCGGGCATCTTCGGCATCCGGGCCGCCAAGGGTATTGCCCTGCTCTGCCTGGCTATATCGGGCCTGCTCATTCCGCAGGGCGTGGTGCCGGCCCACCTGCTGGTGCTTTCCATCCCGACGCTGCTCACCGGCCTGCTCGTGTGGTTTGCCGACGAAACCCGCCCCGACTACTACTTTGCCCTGCTGGCCGATGGGGTGATGGTGGTGCAGTTTCTGGCCGTGTACTGGGTGGCGTAAAAGTAAGGCCGCAAGCCGCGCGGCTCCGCCCCGCGACTTGCGGCCAGCCTCTGATTAAAAGGTGTCCGGCGTGGTCAGTTCCTGCAACGCCGGGCCGATAAAGCGGGTTAGGTCGCCGGCAATAAGGCCGGCCTGGCCGGTATGCCGGGCGGCCAGGTCGCCGGCCCGGCCGTGGGCGTAGATACCCAGCAGGGCCGCATCGAGGGCCGGAAGGTGCTGGGCGCGCAGGGCCGTCAGGATGCCGGTCAGCACGTCGCCGCTGCCGCCGGTGGCCATGCCGGGGTTGCCGGTACTGTTGAAGTACAGCTCCCCGGCGGGCGTGCCCAGGCAGGTGTGGGCGCCTTTGAGCACGGTATAGCAGCGGTGCAGCCGGCAAAACTCGCGCAGCAGCTCCAGGCGGTGGTAATCGTCGCGGGCCGGGCCAGCCAGGCGCTCAAACTCCTTGGGGTGAGGCGTCAGGATAGTGTCGGCGGGCAGTAGCTGGAGCAATTCCGGGTTGGCCCCGAGCAGGTTCAGGGCGTCGGCGTCGAGTACCAGCGGCACCTTGGCGTGGCGCAGCAACTGTTCCAGTACGTGCTTGGTTTCCTCGGCTTTGTCGATGCCCGGGCCCATGCCCACGGCGGAGTAGGGCGTAAGCTCGGGCAGCTCGCTCAGAAAATCCGGGGCCGGGTCGGTGAGGGCCATGGCTTCGGGCGCACTGGTTTGCAGAATGTCGTAGCCCACGGCCGGGGTGCGCACCGTGAGCAAACCCACGCCGCTGCGCAGGCAGGCCTGGGCGGCCAGCACCGCCGCCCCGATTTTGCCCCGGCTCCCCGCCAGCAACAGCGCGTGGCCGTAGGTGCCCTTGTGCCCAAACTGGTCCCGCGCGGGCAGACGGCCGGCCAGCAGCGCGGTATCAGTGAAGTACATATTCGTCTCGACTTCGGCCAGAAACTGCCGGCTCAACCCAATCGGGACGGTGTGCCAGCGGCCCACGTACGCCGCATTCTGGGGCAGCAGAAACGCCAGCTTGGGCAGCTCGAAGCTCACCGTGTGCCGGGCCCGCACGACGGGGCTGGCGGCGGGCTGGGACGCATCGGCCAGCAGGCCCGAGGGCATGTCCACGGCCACAACTCGGGCCGGCGCCTGGTTCAGGTGCTGCACCACGGCCGCCGCCAGGCCGGTTAGCGGGCGGCTCAGGCCGGTGCCAAACAGTGCGTCAACCACCAAAGCGTCCGGGGCAATGACCGGCAGGGCGGCTGCGCTCAGCGTTTGCAGGGCCAGGCCGGCGGGCAGGCGTTGGCGGTTGGCGTCAAAATCGGGGGAATACCCCTCGGCCGGCAGCGCGAATACCTGGACCGTAAAGCCGGCCTGGTGCAGCTGCCGGGCCACGACCAGCCCGTCGCCGCCGTTGTTGCCGGGGCCGCAGAACACCAGGGTGGGGTCGGCTTCGGGGGGGCTGAGGCGGGCCAGAATCCACTCGGTCAAGGCCGTGGCGGCCCGCTCCATCAGGGCTGCGGAGCTGCTGTTTTCTTCCTGGATAGTGGCCTGGTCGGCCTGGCGGGTTTGGGCGGCGGTCAGAATGCGCATAGGTTTACTATACTTGAAACTTACTATAGCGGATATCGATGTGTCAATTTTTCTGGGCAAGTGGCTTGTTGGCCTTAGTCGCCTGTTCCCAAGAGTCTCCCACAGCCACTGCTCCCACAGCCCTCAGGGCGGCCGCCGATTCTGTTTCCCCACCCGTAACTGATTCCGTTGCGCCAGTGGCCGCGGTAGACCGCTCGACGGGCATTGTGGTTCGCAACCTGACGGCCGCTCAGCTGCCGGCCGGGCTACCGGCCATGGCGGGCAAGCTGGTCGAAGCCAAGACCTGGCAGGATAGGAGCGGGGAAAACCTGCTCCTCGTGAGCCGCACCCCGGAGCTGCCCGAGCCCGACGGGCCCGATGAAGCCGAGGGGGCCCGGCGCGTGGAGCTCTACGCCCGGCAGTACGTGCGGCGGGCCGGGGCGGGCTACGAGCTGCTCTGGAAGCTGCAGGACAACGTGGGCCACTGCCCCGTCGACATCGTGTTGGGCATTATTCCGGGCTCCACGGCCATTACCGACCTGGATAAAGACGGGCAAACCGAAACCATGCTCGTGTATCAGCAAGCCTGCCGCGGCGACGTCAGCGCCGATGGCCTCAAGCTCATCATGCACGAAGGGCAGGCCAAGTACGCCCTGCGCGGCAACAACGTGACGCAGTACGACTCGTTACCGTCCAGTCAGCGGGCCCCCAAAAACCTCTGCTGCCTGGATACGGTGAATGAAGCCCGGGCCGAGGCCGCCGGCGACTACCGCATCTACGAGGGGCGCTACCAGAACGAAAAGGAGTTTGTCCAGGCCCCACCCGCCTTTCTGGCCTTTGCCCGGCAGCAATGGCGGCACTGGTCGGTGCAGCCCACCCACGACCCGGAATAGGCGAGGCCCGCAAAACTTCCCGGCTACCTGCCGCGTTTGCAAAGAATCTGAACTGTTGAATTCCTCCGACCTCCAAACCAACCTGTATATGCAAACCTGGAACGACGTTATTCGCCTGGCCAACCACGGCAGCCCGGCCCCCGAGCGGCGGGTAGAGAAAACCGATGCCGAGTGGAAAGCCCAACTCACCGCTGAGCAGTACCACGTAACCCGCCAGCACGGCACCGAGCGGGCCTTTACCGGCGAGTACTGCGAGGCCCACGAAGCCGGCCTCTACGCCTGCGTGTGCTGCGGCACCCCGCTCTACGACTCCCGCACCAAGTTCGAAAGCGGCACGGGCTGGCCCAGCTTCACCCAGCCGGTGCAGGAAAATGCCATCCGCTACAAGAAGGACACCAGCTACGGCATGACCCGCGTGGAAGTGCTCTGCAACGTGTGTGATGCCCACCAGGGCCACGTTTTCCCCGACGGCCCCGCGCCCAGCGGCCTGCGCCTGTGCATCAACTCGGCCGCCATTAAGCTGGTAACTGAGCAGCAGGAGGCCTAAGCCGGCTAACCCACCGCCCGGGTGCCGTTTCGTACCTGGTGTGGTGAGCACAGTCAGCAGGTGAAAGTCTTGATAGACCAAGCCCGAAGTAGTGCTGCTTCCTCTAACGCCTCGTCGCGGCCCATTGCTGGGCCGGGTCGGGGCGTTTTTGCGTAGGGAAGGAGCGGAAAAATATGCCGATTTTCGCACCCAAGTAGCTCCCGGCTTGTTGGAGCTTATTGTCCCAGTTCTGCGCCCTCTAACTTTCCCACCCCATCATGTCGTTGCTGTTCACTGATTTTGCCTCCTGGCAGGCCCATTGCGAGGCCACCGGCCAGCCCCTGTTTCAACCCGTTCTCGACTACGAAGTTGAGCAGAAAGGGCGGGCCGAGGCTGATATCTGGCCGGGCCTGCAACGGGCCTACGACGTGATGCGCGACGCGGTGAAAACCGGCCTGACCGAGGACATGACTTCGCGCTCGGGCATGATTAACAACGGGGCCAAGAAAATTGCTGCTTCACCCGTTACGGTGTTGTCGCCGGAGTTTAAGCAGCTCATCACCCGGGCCTTGGGGGCCAAGGAAGTGAATTCGTGCATGGGCCGGGTGGTAGCTGCGCCCACGGCCGGGGCCTCGGGCATCCTGCCCGGCGTGCTGGTTACCATTCAGGACCTGCACCGCCTCGACGACCATAAAATCCTGGAAGGCTTGCTCGTCGCGGCCGGTATTGCCCTGATTATCGAGCAGAATGCTTCCCTGGCCGGGGCCGTGGGCGGCTGCCAGGCCGAAACCGGCAGCGCCGCCGCTATGGGCTCGGGCGCCATCGTCTACTGCCTGGGCGGCACCATCGACCAGGTGTTTGCGGCCGTAGCCATTACCATTCAGTGCATGCTGGGCCTGGTCTGCGACCCGGTGGCGGGCCTGGTGGAAGTGCCCTGCGTGGTGCGCAACGCCTCGGCGGCGGCCATTGCCTTCTCCTCGGCCCAGATTGCCATTGCCGGCGTCGACCCAGTGATTCCCGTGGATCAATGCGTGGCGGCGTTGGGCGAGGTGGGGCAGAGCATGGAAACCCGCTACAAGGAAACGGCCCTCGGCGGCCTGGCCAACACGAAGCGCGGCCGGGAAATCGAGAAAATGGTGCTGGTGCAGGACGTGAACATTCTGCCCGACGAGGACCACGAATAAGGCTCACTGCCGCTTACCGTAAACCCCCAAAGCCCCGCCGGTCACCTGGTGGCGCCTTGGGGGTTTCCTATTCTGCAGGATATTCTGTAGCTACTTATGAGTCCAGTGAAGCGGGTCTTATTGCTCACGGGCCAGTTCAGCCGGCTTAGCCAGAGCGGCTCCTAGTGGCTGCCGCCTACCGGTTTCGACTCGGGGGCCATGGTCAGCTTGCTCAAAAACTGCACGGCGTTGCTGTAGCGCGTGCGCAGCTCCTTATACTTCCGCCAAGCTTCTTCCCGGTCGGGGCACAGGGCCACGCCTTCCTGCTGCAGTTGGTCGTAGGTTTGAAAAAAATCCCGCCGGGTGGGGTCTTCAATGGGGGGCTCCTCGGCAATTGCCTCCGCCGGCTCGGCCTGGGCCCGTTCCTCGAAGTAGCGCGCCACCCGGTTGATGGCCACGCACCCGGCCTTGAAGCACAGCTCCATTTCGGGGTCGCGCTTTTGGTCTACGGTGCTAATAATGACGGCGGCCGTTTCCAGGATCAGGTCGGCCGTCGTGACCCAGGAGCGGCCGGGCTGAGGCGAGCGGAAAAAAGACAGAATGGGCAACGACGTGTGCGTTTCCTCGATTTCCACAAACCATTCCTCCCAGACTTTCCACTGCGGGCCGTCGTCGGCCAGGTTGCCGCTGCGGTTTAGCCACAGCAGCAGCTCAGTTGCCGTACGGTTGGTGCCACAGCGCAGCTCCACGCGGGCCACCACCAGCTCGCGCCGGGTAAAGGCCTGGTACATGGTGGGCAGGTAGGAAATCAGCAACGTGATAAGCAGCAGGCCGAAAGTGGCTTCGGAGTACGTGGCAATGCTGACCGGCACGGTGGCGGCTTCCACCGAACCCAGCGTGAGCAGGGACGAAGAGCTAAGCAGGTAGCTTCTGATGAAGCTACCCTCGCCCAGCGCCCAAAAGATGAAGGTGTAGGCCACCGAGAGAATGAGCAGCCATACAATAGGGAGCATTACCAAGGCAACGGGCGCATACAAAGCCATTATCCGGTCCCGCTTGGCGTAGGTCTGATAGCGCGAAGCCAGGAAGCTGAACAAGTACCGGATGGACATAAACACCCAGTTATTGATCAGCACCGACTCGTTGCGGGGCAACACAAACGAGCGAATAGCCGACAGGACCACCGTAATAACTAGGAAGGCTCCGCCCAGCGCGGCGGCCACCCGCAATAGCAAATCGAGCATAGAAAACGTGCAACCGCGTGACACCGTGCCCGCTGCGCCTTTCTACTGCTAGAGCTTGGAATGGGTTGGCCCTAAACGGGATTGTGGCAAAATAAGGTTGAGCTCCGCCCCCGGCCGGCGCTTACCGCCGTTCCTTCCACAGCTGCCGAAACGTCTTGGGAGCCACCTGCACGGCTTCGCGGCGCTTGCTCCAGCCGGTTTGGCCCAGCAGCCGGCTCAAGACCCAGTTTTTGCCGCTCACCGGGGCCATGTCCCAGAGCCAGCGGTGCTTCATGCCATACAGCCAGAGCTTGATGGCGCGCTGCTCTTCCTTGTCGGAATAACCCGCTTGCACGCTCTGCTGGCGGTTTTTGAGCAGAATGTTGTGAATGTTGATTTTCACCGGGCACACCGACGAGCAGGCCCCGCACAAGGAAGAGGCAAAGCTCAGGTGCTTGTTTTCCTCCAACCCCGACAAGTGGGGCGTAATCACCGAGCCGATAGGGCCGGAGTAGGTGGCCTCGTAGGTGTGGCCGCCGATGTTCTTGTACACCGGGCACACGTTGAGGCAGGCCCCGCAGCGGATGCAGTGCAGGGCCTCGCGCTTGTCGGGCTGGGCCAGCAGGTTGGTGCGGCCGTTGTCGAGCAGCACCACGTACATTTCCTCGGGCCCGTCCTTTTCCAGGGGCTGGCGCGGGCCGGTATAAATCGTGTTGTAGACCGTGACCTGCTGCCCCGTGCCGCTGGTGCTGAGCAAGGGCCAGAACAGATTCAGGTCGTGGACGCTGGGAATGACCTTTTCGATGCCCACAATGGCAATGTGGGTTTTGGGAAACGTGGCCGAAAGGCGGGCGTTGCCCTCGTTTTCCGTCACGGCAATGCCGCCGATGTCGGCCAGCAGGAAGTTGCCGCCCGTCACGCCCACTTCGGCCGAGGTGTACTTGCTGCGCAGCAGGTGGCGGGCCGTGAGCACCAGCTTCTGGGCGTCGTCGGTGGGCTCAATCTTGAGGTGCTTGACGAAGATGTCGGCAATGTCCTTTTTGGAGAGGTGCATGGCCGGCGTCACAATGTGGTAGGGCCTTTCACCGTTGAGCTGCACGATGAACTCGCCCAGGTCGGTTTCCACCGAGTCGATGCCGTTTTTGCCCAGGTATTTGTTGAGGTGAATTTCCTCGGTGGTCATGCTCTTGGCCTTCACCACGGTGCGGGCCTTTTTGCGCTGCATGATTTTGCCGATTTCACTGAGCGCCTCCTCCGCGTTCTGGGCCCAGATAACCTTGCCGCCGCGCTTGGTGAAGTTCTTCTCGAACTCCAGCAGGTAGTGGTCCAGGTTGTTGATGGCCGCGGCCTTGAGGTAGGACGCCCGCTCCCGGGCTAGCTCGTGGTCCTGGTACCAGCCCAGGCCGGTTTGCACCGCCGCGTTGTACTTGCCGATGTTGAAGCGAATCTTGCGCCGGTGCTCCAGGTCAAAGGCTTTGCGGTCGGAGTCGGTCAGGAACTGAGCAGCTTTGGTCATAGCAGTAGGCAGTAGTAGGAGCGGGGTATAAACAAATATAACGCGCAGCAGCCAGCCATCCGCGTCTTTATGCCCCATCTGCCGCC
Organism: Hymenobacter chitinivorans DSM 11115; assembly: GCF_002797555.1. Lineage (NCBI taxonomy): Bacteria > Pseudomonadati > Bacteroidota > Cytophagia > Cytophagales > Hymenobacteraceae > Hymenobacter > Hymenobacter chitinivorans. The sequence continues at coordinate 416,963 of NZ_PGFA01000004.1, forward strand.
CCGACCCCCAACTTTCGGCCGAATTATGGCCGGGTAGCGTTCAGGCTCGGGCGCTTTTCGCGGTTGGCCAGCTCCCAGGCCGTAAAGAACACGAGCTGAGTGCGTTCGGCCAGCCGGTCAAACTCAATCTTGTCCACGTCGTCGGTAGCCTTGTGGTAGTCCGCGTGCAAGCCGCTGGTGTAAAAAATAATCGGGATACGGTGGCGGGCGAAGTTGTAGTGGTCGGAGCGGTAGTAGAGCTGCTCGGGGTCGTTGGGGTCGTTGTAGGTGTAGTCGAGGCCCAGGTGAGAGTACTGGGCGTTGGTGGCCTCGCTGAGCGTGTGCAGCTCGGTACTCAGGCGGTTAGAGCCAATCAGATACAGGTAGTCGGGCTTGCCCTGGTGGACCTTGTCGGTGCGGCCTACCATGTCGATGTTGAGGTCAGCAATGGTCTGGCTCAGCGGGAAAACGGGGTGGCCGGCGTAGTACTCCGAGCCCAGCAGACCTTTTTCCTCGCCCGAATTCAGCAAAAACAGAATGCTGCGCCGCGGGCCGTGGCCATCGGCTGTGGCCTGGGTAAAAGCCCGGGCCAGGGCCAGCACGGCCGAGGTGCCCGAGCCGTCATCATCGGCGCCGTTATAAATCGTGTCGTGCTGCACGCCCACGTGGTCATAATGGGCCGACACGACCAGGATTTCATCCTTTTTGTCGGTGCCCTCCAGAAAGCCCAGCACGTTGGTCGAAGTCAACTCCTCGCGCTTCTGGGGCAGCTCGACGGTGACAGCCGGCGGCTGGAAGCTGGCCGGCGCGGGCTTGCGGAGGCGGTAGCAGTCCTGTCGGTAGCGCCGCAGCAGAGCCGGGGTGGTGTGCAGCAGCGCTACGCCGACCTGGGCGGTGGTAATAAAGCAGCTGATACCGGCCGGGGGCTCTTCCATTAGCTGCTGCAGCTCGGCGGGCTGCGGCACCGGGGCCGTGAGCGAGTACGTGGGCTCGGCCAGGGCGGCGGCCAGCGGCTGGGCGTAAGCGTAGAGCTCAGTCGGCTTGGCGCCCGTCACCACCAGAATGCTGCGGGCGCCCTTGTCGCGGGCCAGGGCGGCCTTCCGAAACGGCGACGCCCATTCCCCCGTCAGGGGGGTAGTGGAAAGGAAGCTGCTGCCAAACGCATCCGTCGGCTCACCGTCCAGCACGATTACGTCGCGGCCGCGCACGTCGGGGCCGCTGGCGTAGTCGCTGTAAGTGTCGGTTTCGATGCCGTAGCCCATAAACACGGGGTCGGCCGGGGCCGGGCTCTGCACAAACATCGACGGGCCAAACCGGACAAAGTCGCGCAGGTGCACAAACTGCGTGGCGCCCACCCTGATTTTTTCCTGGGCCGTGGGCGTCGTGCTTACCAGCCCAAATGGCTGCTGAAACGCGCTGACGCCCCCGCTGACCGGCCCGCGCAAACCTAGCTGCTCAAACTGCCGGGCCAGGTACTGGGCGGCCTTGGCCTGGCCCGGGCGCCCGGTTTCGCGGCCCTCGTAGGCATCCGAAGCCAGCTCGGTGAGGTGCTGGCGCAAGAGCGCGGGCGTAATCAGGGCCGAATACGGCAGCGCCGGACTGGGGGCCGACTTGGCGGCGGGGGCACTCGGCTGGGCCGCGGCGGGCCCCGCCACGGCAGCCGCCAGCAGAGGAAGGAGTAGAAATCTTTTCACGCGCGAGGGGCAGGAGAGAGGGTAAAAAAAGCGGCGCCCGGTTTGGCTTTTGCCCTACCTCGGAGCAAGAACCAAACCGGGCGCCGATAGCCAAGCCCGGGGCTGGCTAAAAGCAGGCCGGAATTACGGCTTGTTGGAATCTACCACGATGCGCTGCTCCCGGTTGGCCAATTCCCAGGCCGTGTGAAACACCAGGTGGTTGCGCTTGGTCATCAAGGGAAACTCAATCTTGTCGACCTCGTCGGTTTCCTGGTGGTAGTCGGCATGGTCGCCGGTGGTGTAGAAAATCACCGGGATTTTGTGCTTGGCGAAGTTGTAGTGGTCGGAGCGGTAATACACCCGCTCGGGGTCTTTGGGGTCGTTGTAACGGTAGTCGAGCTCCAGCTGGGTGTAGCGTTGGTTCATCTGCTCGTTGATGGCGTGCAGCTCGGAGCTCAGCTTGTCGGAGCCCACCAAACTCACGTACTGGTCGCCGGCCTTGTGGTTCTGGTCGGTGCGGCCCACCATGTCCATGTTCAAATCCACGATGGTACGCTCCAGCGGAATAACCGGGTTGTCGGTGTAAAACTCCGAGCCGAACAAACCTTCTTCCTCACCCGTCACGGCCAGGAACAGGATGCTGCGCCGCGGGCCGTGGCCTTCGGCTTTGGCCTTGGTGAAAGCCTCGGCCTGCTCCAGCACCGACACCGTGCCCGAGCCGTCGTCGTCGGCCCCGTTGAAGACCTTGCCGTCCCGGATGCCCAGGTGGTCGTAGTGGGCCGACATGACCAGCACTTCCTCTTTTTTATCGGAGCCCTCCAGAAAGCCCATGACGTTTTCGGTCGCAAACGTTTCGGACTTGCGCGGGGCCCGCACCAGCAGTTTGCCGGGCTTAAAGGGCGACTTCACCGGCTTGCCGGCCGCTGCCACGGCCGCCTGGTACTTGGCTACCCCTTCGGCCGAGGTGCCCAGCAGCTCGTAGCCCACCGGCGTCGAGACGAAAAACGTGGCCGCCCGCGGGGGCTGCAGCCCTTTGGCCTGCCCCAGCATGCTCATCCGCGGCTGACTCAGATAGGGCTTAAAGCGGGTCAGGCTCTGGGTGAACTTGGCCGCGTCGGGGTTGATGAAAAACACGCTGCGGGCGCCTTTCTGGGTGGCCAGGGCGGTTTTGGCCCGGGAATCGGTGCTCCACTTGCTCGGGCCGCTGCCGGCGTCGAGCAGGGGCTTGCCGTCTTTCAGGGGCTCCCCGAGCAGCACCACAATGTCCTTGCCCGTCACGTCGAGGCCGGCGTAGTCGGAGTAGGCGCCCTGCTCGATGCCGTAACCCACGAAGACGGGCTGCAGCGCGGTTTCCTGCCCAAACGGCGAGTCACTGGTCGAGAAGTAGTCTTCCAGCCACTGGTACTGCTTTTTGCCCAGCTGCAGCTTCATGTTGGGCAAGTCCCAGCGGCTGCGCTCCAGGGTAAAGTGCTGGATAAACGGGTTGTCGGAATTGGGCACGGGCCCGGTCAGGCCCAGGGCCTGAAACTGCTCGGCCAGGTACTGGGCGGCCATTTTCTGACCTTTCTCGCCGGTTTCGCGGCCTTCGTAGGCATCCGAAGCCAGTACCGTGAGGTGCTTGCGCAGGTCCTCGGCCGTGATGGTGTTGGCGTAGGTCACCGACCAATCGGTGGGGGCAGCTTCCGGCGCGGGAGCCGGGGCCTCGGCCTTCACTTTGGTTTTGACCTTGGTTTTTTGGGCCACGGCCGGGGTGCCGGCGCCGGCCAGGGCCGCCGCGAGCAGCAGGCCGGAAAGAAATGGTTTTGTCATATCGGCCCCAAAGGTAGGGGAACCAGCAAGCCGCCGTAGCGCGCCCGCAAAACAAAATGGCTGACTGCCGGGCCCGGAAAGAGCGGCGGCAATCAGCCATTCAATAATCAGCCAGGAACAATCAGCCTACGGCTTGTTCGAGTCGACCACGATGCGCTGCTCGCGGTTGGCCAGCTCCCAGGCGGTGTAGAACACGAGGCGGGCCCGCTTTTCCATCTTCGGAAACTCAATCTTCTCTACTTCGTCGCCCGGGCCGTGGTAGTCGTCGTGCACGCCGTTGAAGAAAAAGGCCACCGGAATCTTGTGCTTGGCGAAGTTATAGTGGTCGGAGCGGTAGTAGAAGCGGTTCGGGTCTTCGGGGTCGTTGTACTTGTAGTCGAGCCCAATCTGGGTGTACTTCTGGTTGGCTTCCTCGTTGATGCGGTGCAGCTCAGAGGACAGCTTGTCGGAGCCGATGACGTAGATATAGTCGCCCTTGCCTTCGTGCTCCTTGTCGGTGCGGCCCACCATGTCGATGTTGAGGTCGGCAATGGTGCGCTCCAGCGGGAAAATGGGGTGGTCGGTGTAGTACTCCGAGCCCAGCAGGCCCTTTTCCTCCCCGGTTACGGTCAAGAACAGGATGCTGCGGCGCGAGGGGTGGCCTTCGGCTTTGGCCTTGGTGAAGGCCTGGGCCAACTCCAGCACCGATACCGTGCCCGAGCCGTCGTCGTCGGCCCCGTTGTGCACCTGCCCGCCAATGATGCCGATATGGTCGAAGTGGGCCGACACGACCAGGATTTCGTCCTTTTTGTCGGTGCCTTCCAGAAAGCCCAGCACGTTTTCGGTCGTAAACTGGCTTTTCTTCTTGGGGGCTTTAATGGTAATCTTAACGGGCTTGAAGGCGTTGGCCACCGGTTTGCCGGCTTTGCTCACGCTGCCCTGATACTTGGTCAGGTTGGCGGCCGTGGTGCCCAGCATCTTGTAGGCCACCGCCGGCGAGACGAAGAAGGCCGCGCGGGCCGTTTCCTTGCTGTCGAGGAAGCTAACCGTGGGCCGGCTCATGTAGGGCGTCATGCGGGCCACCGACTTGGCGAAGCCGCCGGGCGTGGCGTCCACGAAAAATACGCTGCGGGCGCCTTTCTCGGCGGCTTTGGTGGCCTTGGCCCGGAAGTCCATGCCCCACTTGCTGCCCTGCCCGTCTTTGCCCAGCAGGGGCTTGCCCTCGCCGTTCATGGGCTCCCCGAGCAGCACAATGACGTCCTTGCCCTTCACGTCGAGGCCGGTGTAATCGGAGTAGCCGTCCTGCTCAATGCCGTAGCCGGCAAACACGGGCTGCACGCTCGTTTCGGTCTGGAACGGGGAGCTGCCGTAGGCGTAAAAGTCGGTCAGCCACTTGTAGGTTTGCCCGCCCACTTTCAGCGTCGCGTCGCCGGTCCAGACGGAGCGCTCCATCGTGAAGTGCTGCAGGTAGGGGTTGTCGGAGCCTTGCACGGGCCCGGTCAGGCCCAGGCTCTTAAACTGGTTGGCAATGTAGTCGGCGGCCATTTTCTGGCCTTTCTCGCCGGTTTCGCGGCCCTCGTAGGCATCCGAAGCCAGCACGGTGAGGTGCTCGCGCAGGTCGGCCTGGGTGATGCTGCTGCCATACACGAAAGCCCAGTCGGCTTCCTGCGGGGGCAGCTTGGGGGCCGGCGGCACTATCTCGGCGGGCGTGGTAGCGGCCGGGCTTTCGGTCTTGCCGCGCTTGGTCTTGACTTTCACTTTCTCCGGCGCCTGCTGGGCCACGGCACTCGTAGCGCAGCACGCCGCCAGCAGCAACGTGTAAAGGGAGGTTTTCTTCATATAAAGGTGAGGTGGTGAGATTGTGAACTGGTGAGTTGTCGTGCGGGTAGTGTGGTTTGCGCAAGGCGAACCTAACAACTCACCAGTTCACAATCTCACCATTTCACCGCTAGGGTTGCATGATCAGGACGCTGGCGTAGGCGGCCACGCCTTCGCGCTTGCCCACGAAGCCGAGCTTTTCGGTGGTGGTGGCCTTGATGGAAATGTCTTCCGCGGGAATTTGCATCACCTCGGCCAGCACTTGCTGCATTTGGGCAATGTGGGGATTCACCTTGGGCGCCTCCAGGCAGATGGTGGAGTCGATGTTGCCAATGCTGTAGCCCCGCTCGCGCAGCAGGCGCATCACCTCGGCCAGCAGCCGCTTGCTGTCGATGCCCTTGTACTGCGGGTCGGTGTCGGGGAAGTGGAAGCCAATGTCGCGCAGGTTGGCCGCGCCCAGCAGCGCGTCGCAGATAACGTGAATGAGCACGTCGGCGTCGGAATGGCCCAGGGCGCCGTGGGTGTGGGGCACCTGAATGCCACCGAGCCAGAAAGGCAGCCCTTCCTGGAGCTGGTGCACGTCGTAGCCGAAGCCAGTGCGGATTTTCATACGATAGGGAAGATGGGTAAGCGGGGAAACAGACGCCCCAAGGTACGAAATGGTGAAATGGTGAATGAGCGAATGAGTGAAGTAGCCTACGGCGCAGGGCCGCGCCAATCGAATACTTCACTCATTCTCCAGTTCACTCATTCACGGATTTCAGAAATATAGTTGCCGGCGCATAAAGTATTCCGGCTACTCGTTCGTCAGCCCGGGAGCGGGCCGCGAAATCCATGCAACTACATCGTAAAAAAATAATGGAAACTTTGGAGTCGTTAAAAGTTTCCGTTGTACCTTTGTGGCGTGAGTATGGAAATCAAGGACCGGATCTTAGTAGCTGCCATCGAGCTGTTCATGCGTAACGGCATCCGCAGCGTTTCAATGGACGACATTGCCACCCACCTGGCCATGTCTAAAAAGACCCTCTACAAATGGTTTGAGAATAAAGACCAAATCGTGCTGGCCGTGATGCAGGGCCGGCTGAACCGGGAGGAAGTGGATTGTGAGCAGGCTTTTGCCACCGGCTCCAACGCCATTGAGGCCATGTTCAACTTGGTGACCTGGCACAAGGAAATGCTGGCCAGCATTCACCCCAGCATCTTCCACGACCTGCAGAAATACTATCCCCAGGCCTGGCTGCTGTTCGAGCAGCACAAGAACACCTTCATCCTGGAGAAAATCCTGGCCAACCTGCGCCGGGGTATGGAAGAAGGCCTGTACCGCCCCGACCTGGACGTGGAGGTAATGGCCCGCCTGCACTTGGCCGAAATCGAGCTGATGTTCAACAACACCGTGTTTCCGCCCAAGCAGTTTGGCCTGCAGCGCGTCAACGTGGTCATGATTGAGCACTACCTGACGGGCATCTCCACACTTAAAGGCCACCGGCTTATCAATCAATACCGCAACGTGACCGAACCGGCCGAATAGCGCCGCCCGACCCCGAGCTTTCTACTCCTTCCGCTTATCGTTTTTCGCTCCTATGAAAAATACGCTTCGCTTCTTGTTTCTGCTGGCGGCTCTGGCCTTCATCGGTATTCAGCAGCTTCTGGCCCAAACGCCTTCCACGGGCCAGCCCGTGGCCACTTCCACGCCCGTGCAGTATTCGCTGCAGCAGGCCATTGACTACGCCCTAAAGAACAAGTCGACGCTGCAGGCCACGCGCATCAACGAGCAGATTGCCGTGGCCCGGGTGGGCGAGATTCGCTCGGCCGGCCTGCCTCAGGTCAACGTGTCGGCGGCCCTGACCGACAACCTGAAGCTGCAGAAGTCCCTGGTCGATTTCGGCGCCTTTGCCGGCGGCCCCGGTACCCTGAACGGCACCACCCTCACCCAGGAGCAGCTGGCCCGGGTGCAGCGCGGCGAAACCGTAACCCTGACCCCGGCCTACACGCCCGTGCCCGCCACGGGCCCTCAGCCCCTGGCTTTCGGTCTGCAGTACGCCGGCAACGCCGCCGCTTCGGCTTCGCAGATGCTCTTCAACGGTTCCTACCTGCTGGGCCTCAAAGCCGCCAACGTTTATAAGGAGCTGTCGGTAAAGCAAACCCAGCAAAGCGAAATTGACGTGGTGGAGCAGGTGTCGAAAGCTTACTACAGCACGCTGGTAGCCCGCGAGCGGCTGGCCCTGCTCTCGCGCAACGTGCAGCGCCTCGACACGCTGCTCTACCAGACCAAGCAAACTTATAAGGAAGGCTTCGTGGAAAAGCTCGACGTGGACCGCCTGCAGGTGCAGGTCAACAACCTCAAGATCGAGCAGCAGAACGCCCAGCGCCTCATCGACCTGAGCGTGGCCCTGCTCAAATTCCAGATGGGCCTCGACCAGCGCCAGCCCGTGGAGCTCACCGACCGCCTCGACGAGGCCGTCATTGAAGCCGAGCGGGGCAGCCTGATCAACCTCAGCGACGCCTTCAACTACAGCAACCGCATCGAGTACTCGGTGCTCGAAACCCAGCGCGACCTAGCCGTGCTCGACGTGCGCAACCGCCGCTCGGGCTACCTGCCCACGCTCAACCTGGTGGGAGCCTATGGCTTCACCGGCTCGGACAACACCTTCGGGGGCCTGATGGAGTTTCGCGGCCCCAACTCGGTGAGCGAGAAAGGCTTTATCAACCAGAACTGGTTTGGCTTCGGCAACATTGGCCTGCAGCTCAACATTCCGGTGTTCGACGGCTTCCGCAAGAAGTACAGCATCGAGCAGGGCAAGCTGGCCGTGGAGCAGGTCAACAAGGGCTTTACCACCCTGCAACAAAGCATCGACTTGCAGCGGGCCCAAACCACCACGACCCTGCAAAACACGCTGGCCGTGCTCGGCAACCAGAAAGCCAACCTGGAACTGGCTACCAACGTGGCCCGCGTCGCCAAAATCAAGTTCCAGGAGGGCGTCGGCTCCAACCTGGAGGTTATTACGGCCGAAACCGACCTGCGCCAGGCCCAGACCAACTACTACGCGGCCCTCTACGACGCGCTGGTGGCCAAAGTCGACTACGGCAAGGCGGCCGGTACCCTGGGCCGCTAATTGCTCGTGTTTATGTTCTTCTCCCTTCAGAAACTTCCTTCCTTTTCGGCTAGCCTGCCCGGCAGGTTTGCCCATAGCTTCACTACCATGAAATACACTACTTCTGCGGCCGTGCTGGCAATGGCTTTTCTGGCTTCCTGCGGTGGCAAGCAAGACCCGGCCGCCGAGCTGGCTAAGCTGAAAAAAGAGCAGGCCGCCAACCAGGCCAAAATTACCGAACTGGAAGCCAAAGCCGGGGCCAGCGGCGCCGATAAGACGGAAGTAAAATCGACGCCCGTTAGCGTTATCAAAGTGGCGCCCGAGAGCTTCAAGAGCTACCTCGAAGTGCAGGGCCGCGTTGATTTCGACGAAAATGCCAACGTGTCGCCCCGCGTGCCGGGCGTGCTGACCAGCATCCGGGTGCAGCGTGGTGACCGGGTCGGCAAAGGCCAGGTGCTGGCCACCCAGGACGCCTCGGTGCTCGAGTCGGGCATTGCCGAGCTGCGCACCCGCCTCGATCTGGCCCGCATCGTGTACGAAAAGCAGGACCGCCTCTGGAAACAGCAGATCGGTACCGAAATTCAGTACCTGCAGGCCAAAAACAATTACGACGCGCTGCAGCGCAGCCTGGCGACCCAGCAGCGGCAGCGGGCCCAGTACAACGTGGTAGCGCCCTTTAGCGGCGTCGTCGACGATGTGCCGGCCAAAGTAGGGGAGAACGGTGCCCCCGGCGTGCCGGTGGTGCGCCTGCTCAGCGGCAGCGGCGGCAAAATCATTGCCGACATCTCCGAAGCCTACGCCAACCAGATCAAAGTCGGCGACCAGGCCCTGATCAACATCGGTGACCTGGGCCGGGAAGACGTGCCGGCTTCGGTGCGCGTGGTCAGCCGCACGATTAACCCCACGAGCCGCACCTTCTCGGTGGAATTCCGGTTGAATAAGGCCGTGCCCGAGCTGCGCCCCAACATGGTAGCCACCGTGCGCATCCAGAACTACACCCGCGCCAACGCCATGGTATTGCCCGTGGACCTGGTGCAGAAGGATGAACAAAACAGCTACGTGTTTGTGGTCGAGCAGAAGGACGGCCAGAAAGTGGCCGGCAAGCGCGTCATCAAGACCGGCGCTACTTACAACGGTAAAATTGAAGTGACCCAGGGCCTGACGGCCAACGACCAGGTGATTTCCGCCGGGTATCAGAATCTGAACGAAGGACAGGTAGTAAACCTGTAACGCCCCGGGAGGCGGGCCGGCTGCCCGCCCCCGGTGCCCCTAGCATTATCCTACCACATTTAACTGCCCATCCGCCATGCAGGACGTGGAAAAAGAGTTCGGACCAACCAGTTGGTCCATCAATAATAAAACGAGTATCTACATCATCACGGTGCTGCTGTGCGTGGCGGGGATTTTTGCCTACATCAAGCTGGGCAAGGAGAAATTCCCCGACATCGTCATTCCCCGCATCATCGTGGCCACGGTGTACCCCGGCACCTCGCCGGCCGACATCGAAAACCTGGTGACCCGCCAGCTCGAGAAAGAAATCAAGAGCGTGAACGGGGTGAAGAAAATCAACTCCACCTCCAACCAGGACTATTGCATTCTGGACGTCGAGTTTAACTCCGGCGTGGACGTGCAGTACGCCAAGCAGCTCATCAAGGACGCCGTCGATAAGGCCGCTACCGAGCTGCCCAACGACCTGCCCACCGCCCCCACGGTGAAGGAGGTAAACATTTCGGAGCAGCCGATTATGTACGTCAACCTCAGCGGCAACCTGCCCGCCGCCCAGCTCAAAAAGCTGGCCGACGACTTCCAGGACAAGATTGAGGCCCTGCCCGAAATTACCCGCGTCGACATCATCGGCGCCCTCGACCAGCAGGTGAACGTGGACGTGGACCTGAACAAGCTGCGGGCCTCGCGCCTGGGCTTTTCCGACATCAGCCGCGCCATCGGCGGGGAAAACCTCACCGTCTCGGGCGGCTCCATCGACGTGGGGCAGCAGAAGCGCGCCGTGCGCGTGGCCGGGCAGTACGCCCGCGCCGCCGACATTGCCGACATCCAGATCAAAAACCTGAACGGGCAGGCCATTCGCCTCGGTGACATTGCCACCGTGGAAGACGGCTTCAAGGACCGCGAATCGTTTGCCCGCCTCGACGGCAAGCCCGCCGTTACCCTGAACGTGGTAAAGCGCCAGGGCGAAAACCTGATTGACGCCTCCGACAAAATCAAGGCCCTGGTAAAGGAGTCCGAAAAGACCCTGCCCAAGGAGCTGAAAGTCACCATCACCGGTGACACGTCGAACGACACCCGCGTTACGCTGCACGATTTGATCAACACCATCATCATCGGCTTCCTGCTGGTTACCTTCATTCTGCTCTTCTTCATGGGCACCACCAACGCTATGTTCGTGGGCTTGTCGGTACCGATTTCGATGTTCCTGGCCTTTTTGATTATCCCGGGCTTCGACTTCTCGCTCAACATGATTGTGCTCTTCGCCTTCCTGCTGGCGCTGGGTATCGTGGTGGATGACGCCATTGTGGTAATCGAAAACACCCACCGCCTGCTGCACGAGCACCCGGATTTGAGCACGCCCAACGCCGCCAAATTCGCGGCCGGTGAGGTATTCGTGCCGGTGTTGGCTGGTACCCTGACCACGGTAGCACCCTTCGTGCCGCTGCTGTTCTGGCCCGGCATCGTGGGCTCGTTTATGTACTACCTGCCCGTCACGCTGATTATCACGCTGATGTCGTCCCTGGTGGTGGCCTTCATCATGAACCCCGTGTTTGCCGTGAGCTTCATGCAGCGCGAGGAGCACTTCGAAGACGACCTGCACAGCCGCCCAAAGCTGACCCGTGGCTTCGTTATTACGGAAGTAATCCTGGTGGCCCTGGGTATCATCTTCAACGTGGTGGCCCTGGGCGCTGATAAGCCCGTGGCACCCATCGAAGGCGGGGAGGCCAGCGGCTTGCTGGGTCACTTCCTCGGTAACCTGAGCCTGGCTTTGGCCGCCTTCATTGCCCTCGACAAGTTTGTGCTCGTCAAGGTCATTGCCTGGTTCCAGACCCGCGCCCTGCCCCGCTTCCAGAACGGCTACGCCAACCTGGTGCGCTGGTCTATCGGCCACCCGGTCCTGGTGATGGTTGGCGTCTTTATTCTCTTCATCGGCTCCTTTGTTGCCATCGGCATGCGTGGCCCCAAGGTGGACTTCTTCCCCAAAGGCGACCCTAAGTTTATCTACACCTACCTGCGGATGCCCGTTGGTACCCGCGTAGAAGTGACCGACTCGGTGACGCGCGTCCTTGAAAAGCGGATCTATGGCGTTATCGGCAACAATAACCCCGACGTCGAATCGGTGATTACCAACGTGGCCATCGGCGCCGGCGACCCTTCCGAAGCTACGGCCTCGGGCGTGTCGCAGTCGCACATGGGTAAGGTGGGCGTGGCCTTCAAGGAGCTCAGCGACCGGACCGGCCCCGCCACGAGCACCTACATGGACAAAATCCGGGAGGTGGTGAAAGGCATTCCCGGCGCCGAAGTATCGGTGGATCAGGAAGCCAGCGGCCCGCCCCAGCAGAAGCCCATTGCCATCGAAGTAAGCGGCGACGACTACCCGACGCTGGCTAAGCTCTCGAAGAAAGTAGAGCGCTACGTGGATTCGCTGCGCATTGCCGGTATCGAGGATCTGCGCTCCAACCTGGAAGACCGCAACCCCGAAATTGCCGTCAACATCGACCGGACTCGTGCCAACCGTGAGGGTATCAGCACGGGCCAGATTGGCCTGGAAGTTCGGACGGCCATTTACGGCTCGGAAGCCAGCAAATTCAAGACTCCCGATGACGAGTACCCGATTCAGGTGCGCTACGCCAAGCCTTACCGCGAAGACGTGGACGCCGTGGTAAACGCCCCGCTGACCTTCCGCGACGCCACCGGCCAGGTGCGCCAGGTGCCCATTTCGGCCATTGCCGACGTGACCTACGGCTCGACCTACGGCGGTATCAAACGCAAGGACACCAAGCGAGTCATTACCATCTCCTCGAACGTGCTCAACGGCTTTACCGGCCCCGACGTGGCCGCCCAGGTCAAGCAGGCGCTGACGTCTTTCCCCACGCCGGCTGGCTACAACATCAAGATGGGCGGTGCCGAGGAAGACCAGAAGGAAACCACGGACTTCCTGCCCATGGCGGGTCTGGGCGCTCTGGCCCTCATCTTCCTGATTCTGGTGATGCAGTTCAACTCGTTCAGCAAGCCGCTCATCATCCTCTCGGAGGTCCTGTTCTCCATTGCGGGCGTGTTCTGGGGCCTGGCCATTACGGGCATGAACATTAGTATCGTAATGACGGGCGTGGGTATCATTGCCCTGGCCGGTATCGTGGTGAAAAACGGGATTCTGCTCGTCGAATTCACCGATATTCTGCGGGCCCAGGGCATGCCGCTGCGCGAAGCCATTGTACTGGCCGGCCGCACCCGTCTGAACCCGGTAATCCTGACGGCTACGGCCGCCACGCTGGGTCTGATTCCGCTGGCTATTGGTCTGAACATCGACTTCTACGAGCTGTTTGCTTCCGGCAATGCCCACTTCTTCATCGGCGGTGAGTCCGTTACCTTCTGGGGCCCCTTGGCCTGGACCATCATTTTCGGCCTAGTGTTTGCCACGGGTATTACCCTTCTGGTTGTGCCGGTCATGTACCTGATCAGCGAAAAGCTGCGGGAAAAAATAACCGGCCGCTCGGCAGACAACTTTGCAACCCATTCGACTGAAACGGACTCTCCAGTGCGGAGAGAAGTGTTGGCCGAAGCGTAACCTACATTCTCGGCCCCCCTTAACTTTTTGGTTCAACGTCGTTTCTTATGCGTTCTTCAACGACTTCCGCCCCCAAATCCATTCAGCAGCAGGTGCTGCGCATTATCAGCAAGCGTAAAGCCATCAAACCAACTCGCTTGCGCGTGAGCAGCAACCTGAGCCGGGAACTGGGCTTCGACACGGTAGATGTCGTGGATATCATCCTCGAGATTGAGCGTAACTTCCACATCACCATTCCCGATGAAGTGCCCCTGAGCACCGTCGGCGACTTTGTGACCTACGTGGCCACGCACACGCCCTCCCACGACTGGGCCGCGTAGCCGCTACGCTCCGTGTCATAACATAAAAAAGGCTCCCAACCTGCGTTGGGAGCCTTTTTTTGTACTGCTACCGCCGCCGCTTAGCGCACGTTGCCGCCGGTATCCAGGGCGCCGTCGTTGCCGTTGCGGCTGCTGTCGCCGCGGTTGGCAATATCATCGGCGTGGGGCTTCACGTCGTTTTTAGGAGCGGGGTCGGTGGGGCCGGTCAGGCTGGGGTTGGGGTTGCTGCTGTCGGGGGAAGAAATGCCCGAGTCGGTGTCCGAAACCCGGCTGTTAGTGGGCTGGCCCAGGTCTACCTTACCGGCCCGCTTCGTCGACTCCGAGCTTTCCTGGCCGTGGGTGCTGTCCATCAGGGAAGCGTCCGAGGTCTGGTGCACGGAATGTTCAGGCTTGGGGCCGGAGTTGGCCGTGGTACCGTCCGAGGTTTGCATGGTCGTGGCCGGGCCGGGCTTGATGTCGGTAGCTTCGGTTACTACAATCGGGCGGGTCCGTTCCCACTCCTTGAACTTGTCCATCTCACCGGTCAGGGTACTGGTGAACCAGGCCACCAGGGCCACGTCGTCGAGCAGGCCCAGCACCGGAATAAAGTCTGGAATCAGGTCAATGGGGCTCAGGAAGTAGATAACCACGGCCACGGCGGCAATGATGGTGGGCGTGGGCAGGCCCGTGTATTCGCCCGAAACCGAGGTCTTAATTAGGCGAAACAGGATTTGCAGGTTTTCCCAGGCTTCGTGGGCCATCGTACCCACGTCGTTCTTGTCACTGGCCTTCTGGTAGGCATCGTTCAGCAGCTGCTTGATGCGCGTGGGCCGTTTGATGTAGTCCTCGGCTTTGCCAAGGAATTTCTTGAAGAGCGGGGAGCCGGCAATGTCCGAGCCTTTGGGGTTATTTTTATCCATGGGGGAGAGGGGTTGTAAAATTGGGGCCAAGCTACAAAATGGGCGCCTGACCATCACCGAATTACTATACATGCCCTAATACTGCTACGGCGCGAAATGGTTATTCTGGCCGGTAGCCAAGGCCAGAAACGACAAAAGCCCCGTTCGGAGGAACGAGGCTTTTGTATGATAGTACGGTCGGCGGCCGGTTAGTTGAGGTCTACGCGGCCGGCGGCGTAGAAGTTGCGGTGGTAGTAAGCCTGATTCAGGGAGCTGATCATCACGCCGCCGTTGGTAGCCGAGTGGGCGAATTTGCCATCCTGCAAGTAGATACCCACGTGGTAGATGGGCTGACCGGGGCCGCGGCGGAAGAATACCAAATCCCCGCTCTGCATCTCGTCTTTGCCCACGCGCTTCACCTTCTCAAACATCGAGCGGGAGCTGCGCTGCAGTGTAATGCCGTAAACTTCTTTGAAAACGCGGGTCACGAAGCCGGAGCAGTCAGTACCCGACTTGGAGTTGCTGCCGTAGCGGTAGGGGGTCCCGATCCAATCGGTGACGGTGCGGAGCAGGTTCTGGTCTTCGTTGTAGGTCAGCTTGAGGCCCAGGGTCTGGGAGTAGTAGCTGTAGGCGAGCGAGTCGCGGGAGGTAACGACAGAGTGATTTTCGTCACCATTGTCACCCGAGAAGTCGGGTAGCAAGGAGGCAGTGGCCACGATGGCGGCAGTGCCGGAGGTATTGGAAGATTCGGGAGCGTATTCGAAGAAGAAAGAGAGGGCCAGCGAGGCAGCGGCGAGGCAATACAGGATACTGTTTTTCATTGTCCGTCGTAGGGTGGCAAAATCTCCGTTTCCGAGGTAGCAGGGAAGCCGAAGTACTTTGGTTTTTCGTGAGGTTTGGGTTCCTTAAACCACCGAAAAGAGAATCGATTGAAGAGGTAATCCGGGTTGAAAACAGACGGTTTCTGCTTTCCCCGTTTGTTAAAGCTAAGCCATTAAATTTTAAACGTCCTAGTTTCTACCCCAAAATCGCCAAAAGTTCTTTATAAAGTATAATATATTATCAAAATAATAGTTGAGCTTGATGCAACTGCGCTACCAGAATAGGCGTATACTCGGCCCTCGGATTTTGCTCTATGAACCTGCCTCGTATTGTTGAGAATTCGCCCCTGGCGCGCATTGCCCGCCACAAGCTCAAAGCGCATAGCGTGGCTATGGTGCTGGGCAACAGCATTCACCTGAGCGGGGCCACCCGGGAACAGTTTCTGACCGACCCCTACTGGGTGGCCCACGAGATGGAGCACATCCGCCAGTTTCAGGAGCACGGGCGCCTGGGGTTTCTCTGGCGCTACCTCCGCGACTGGGTCAGGCACGGCTACTACAACATTCCCTTCGAAGTGCAGGCCCGTGAAGCCGCGGAGCGAAACGCCCCGCTCTACGCCCACGGCCTGCCCCTGCCCGGCCCCGACCAGCGCCACCCCACGCCGAAGGTGAGATAGTGAAATAGTGAATGAGTGAAGTTTAGTCATTGCGAGGACGCAGGACATTCCGGGCCTTAAGCAGCGGCCATCCGTCCTCTGACATGTGCTGCGCCTTTTACATGTGGAAAGCCCTTTCCCGTAGCAACGAGAAAGGGCTTTCCACATGTAAAAGGACGGTTTGCTTCAGCCTTTGGCTTCGCAATGACAACTTCACTCATTCACTATTTCACTCATTCACCGCTTACAGAGCCGCCAGGCGGCCGCCGTCGACGGCCAGGGTGGAGCCATTGATGAAGTTGGCCTCGGGGGAAGCCAGGAAGCAGATGGCGGCGGCCAGCTCTTCGGGGGTGCCGACCTGGCCGGTGATTTTCTCCTTGCCGCTTTTCACGTTGGGGTTGCTCCAGAGCATGGGCGTGTCCACGGCGCCGGGCGCTACGGCGTTGATGCGGGCCTGGGTGTGGGGAATTTCCAGGCTCAGGCCGCGCACAAAGGCTTCGATGGCGCCTTTGCTGGCCGCGTAGGGCACCACGTTGGGCGTGGTCTGGTGGGCGTGCACTGAGCTGATGACCACGATGCTGCCGCCATCCATGTGGGGCAGGCAGAGCTGGCAGAGCCGGAAAAAGGCTCGCACGTTGACGGCCATCAGCGTATCCCACTGTTTGGGGTCGAGCTTGAGGATGGGGTCAAAGGTCATCATGGCCGCGTCGTTGATCAGCACGTCGATGCGCTGCCAGGTGGCCAAGGTGCGCTCCACGGCCCGCCGCAGCTGGGCGTCCTTGCCTACGTCGGTGCGGATGAAAATAGCTTCGCCCTGCTCCGCTTTAATGTCGCGCACGACTTCGCGGCCTTCTTCGGCGTTGCGGCCCAATACTGCCACTTTGCCTCCTTCCCGGGCCAGCTGCATGGCCGTGGCCCGACCAATGCCGGAAGTAGCCCCGGTTACAAAGCACACTTTATCCTGAAAACGCTTTTCCATCGGATGATTTCTATTTGCTAAAACGAACGAGTTGCGGCGGGCCGCATTGCAAAGACGAGCCTCCCGGCATTTGGTTGTGTTACGGCGGCAAGCTGAGCCGTAGGCCCCCGGTGCCGTGGCTTACCGGTCTGGGCGGCTGGCCGCCAGTTGTCTTAAGCCGTAGCCGCGGGGCATCCGCCAGCGGCTCGCCCCGCCACGCTACCAAGCTGAGCCTCTGCGGTGCTACAAGCGGCGGATTAGGAATAAAAAGAGGTTTTTTATGAAACCTCAAGGCCAACGTTTACGAATAGAGACACACCTTAGCCTGCCGGCTAGGTGAATTTTTTGCCGTACTAACCCACGTATTTGTCATGGAAAACAAGCAGAATCAACCCACCTCGGGTGCCAACGCTACCGGTACCAGCAAATCTGCCAACGCCTCTTCGCAACAGTCGAACACGCCTACTTCGCAGGGCGCTGCCGGCTCTCAAAATACTTCCGCCGCCACTTCCAGCTCCAGCTCTTCGGTTGGCGGCTCCCCAAACACCCGCACGGCTACTGCCGAATCGTCGGCTAACCGCACCAGCGGCAGCATGAGTGACGAGTCGCGCAACCAGGAGCAGGACCAGAACCGCAGCCAAGGTCAGAACAAGCAGCAGGACGGCCAGTCGTGGATGAACATCTCGTCGTGGCTTGACGGCAGCAAGGAAATTCCGCAGTCGGTAAAAGACCTCGGCACCAAAGCGCTGGACCAGGTAAATAAGCTTAGCACCACCCAAAAAGTAGTGGGCGGCGCCCTGCTGCTCGGCGGCATTGGTTGGCTCTCGATGCGCTCGGGCAGCAAGCCATCGTCGACGCACCGCGGCAGCTACCGTTCCAAGTCGGAAAATGACTACAGCTCCGGTAAATCGTACGGCTCGGGCGAAAAAGACTACCTGAGCGGCTATGGCTCGGGCAGCCGCAGCAGCGCCTCGGGCCGCAGCGGCCGTTACGGCGCCGATTCCAGCTACGGCTCGGATTCCGGTTCGGACTACCGTTCGTCGGGCTCCAACTCGGACTACCGCTCTTCCTCTGCAAGCAAAGACTCGGGCTCGGGCTACCGTAGTGGCAGCGCCAACACCAGCTCCTCGTCGAGCCTGGGCGACGACGATTACAGCGGCAATCTGTAAATCAGCGTAGTTAAGACTAGTAGAAAGCCGGGGGCAGTGCCTCCGGCTTTTTTTGTGCCCGGTTTTTACTGCTTGAACGGCCAAAATGCCGGTGCTCCCCGAAAAAGCATTTTGCCCTGGGTTTAACTTCAGAATTTACCCAGAAATCACCGGTTACTTTCCTTTATAGTAGCACAGCATTTGGGGTACCTCTACTAGTTTTCATGCTCTTTTTTTCAATTCGCTTTCTACTGGCATTGTTGGTAGCCCTGGAATCGGTGTCGGTGGGCCGCGCCCAGGTTCCGCTGTCGAATCCGGCCGATACCTTGCACAAGTACGAAGAACCCCGGCCCGGCACGGCGCCGCCCGCCCGGGCCTGGTACCAAAAAAAGCTGGTGCGGGCCAGTGCCGTGCCGCTGCTGCTGATAGGTGGCGGTATTGCCTCGCTGGGCGACCATACGCCGGTGGGCAGCTATGCCGTGCGCCGGCAGCTGCAGGAGCACTTCCCCAACTTTCACACCCGCGTCGACGACTACCTGCAGTACGTGCCCTACCTGGAGCTGGGCGCTACGACGCTGTTTGGGATTGAGTCGCGCGACGACCGGCTGAATACGCTGCTGGTTATTGCCAAATCGGAGCTGCTGATGACCGTGGCCGTGACGGCCGTAAAGTACAGTACCCGGGTGCTGCGCCCCGATGAGTCGGCCCACAATTCATTTCCATCCGGTCATACGGCGCAGGCGTTTCTGGCCGCCAGCATTGTGCACGCCGAGCTTCGGGGCAAAAGCCAGTGGTATGGCGTGGGGGCTTATACCGTGGCGGCAGGCGTGGGTACGTTGCGCATGCTCAACAACAAGCACTGGGAATCGGATGTGCTGGCCGGGGCGGGATTCGGGATTCTGTCGGCCCACCTGGCCTACCTGAGCCACCGCAACCGCTGGGGCCGCAAGCCGGGCGAGTTTTGCCGGCAGTGGCAGATGAGCCCAACCTGGCAGCCGGGGGGCGGAGCCGGGCTGAGTGTAAGCTGGCAGCCGCGCTAAAGCCGGCATAGCAACCATAAAAAAAGCCCGCCCGGTCAGAACGACGGGGCGGGCTTTTTGGGGAGCCTCTTATTGGACTCGAACCAACGACCTGCTCATTACGAATGAGCTGCTCTACCAACTGAGCTAAAGAGGCATTTCCCAACGAACCTTGCGGGTTGGGGTGGCAAAGATAGGCAGCCCGATGAACAAGGCGCAAGTGCCGGGCCGAAAAATTTATGCAAAACGTCATTTTTAGCCGCATAACCCCGGGGCCAGGTTTAGCGTTTGCACGGAGGAAAAGCCTCATTCAGCGGCAGATAGCCGCTTATTTTTAGTTGGCCCAATGAAGAAGAAAAAATCGGCCCGCTGGCCCCAGGCCCTGGGCAGCGGCCTGGCCGGAGCCCTGGTGCTTACCGCCATTCACGAAACGGCCCGCCGCCTCACGCCCGACGCCCCCCGCATGGACGTGCTGGGCATGCGGGGGCTGCGTAAAATTCTCGACCAAGCCGATGCGCCCCAGCCCGCCCCCGATACGCTGTTTAACCTGACTATGGCCGGCGACATTCTCTCCAACGGGCTCTACTACAGCCTAGTGGGCCGGGGCAAAAGGGCGTGGCGCCGGGGGGCAGTGCTTGGCTTGGCGGCCGGAATCGGTGGGGTGCTGCTGCCCGGGCCCCTGGGACTGGGCGAAGGACCCAGCAACCGCACCCGCCAAACCCAGCTGATGACCGTGGCCTGGTATGTGCTCGGCGGCCTGGCGGCGGCTGGTGCGTCGCGGCTTTGGAGCGGGGCCCGCAAAGCCCGTCGGTAGGGGCGCTTCTGCCGATTCTGGGCGCGGCAATTGGGGCCCTGGTACCCTCATTCGGGGTTAGCAGCGCCGTTTGTCGCCGGGGGCGGGCCGAAGGTTCGCAGTTTGCCGGCTTTCCGGCATCTTTGCAGCCTGATGAAAGAACTCCGTAAACTTCTGGTTCGGGCCCTGGGCTTCGAGCGGTATATCCGGCTGGTGAGCCGCGTGTATTTGCGCATGGTGGGCGCCGGCTGGGGCAAGGAGAAGTATCCGGAGCTGTTTTTCCTGGAAAAGCTCATCCAACCCGGCTTCGTGTGCCTCGATATTGGCGCCAACCTGGGCTACTACTCCGTGGCCCTGTCGCGGCTGGTCGGGCCCGAAGGCAAGGTGCTGGCCGTGGAGCCGATTCCGCTGTTTCAGGAAATCTGGCGCGACAATGTGCGCCTCAGCGGCCACGACAACCTGACGCTGCTGCCCTACGCGCTGGGGGGCGAGAACATGACCGTGCGCATGGGCACGCCCGAGCGCAACGGTCTGCTGCACCACGGCATGACCAAGGTGGCCGCCAGCAACCCGGCCGAAACCTACGCCCGCACCTACGAAGTACCCATGCGCATCCCCGACGAGCTGCTGGCTGATTTGCCCCGCCTCGACTTCGTGAAGTGCGACGTGGAGGGCTTCGAGTCGGAGGTGTTTCGTAATATGCAGGCCACGCTGCGCCGCTTCCGGCCCCTGATTCAGACCGAGCTCAATGGCCTGGAAAACCGCCAGACGGTGGTTAGTCTGCTGGCGCAGCTGGGCTATAAACCATTTGTGCTGTCCGAGCGTTTGGAGCTCGTGCCCTGCCCACCCGAGCAGCTCACCAGTCCGGTCACCGCCGATTTTTACTTTCAACCCACCAACCCCGCTGCTCCGCTAGCTTCCTGATGGTCAAGTTTCTGCTTATTCTCCTCATTATTTCCCTGGTTTTCCGGTTCGTGCTGCCGGTCATTCTGCGGCTACTCGTGGGCCGATTCGTGCAGAAGCAGGCCCGGCGCTACGGCCAGCAGTTTGGGGGCGGGGCCTCACCTTTTGAGGGAGCCTTTGGCGGCCGTCCCGCCGCGCCCACCCCCCCACCCGCAGGTGGCAACGTCCGCGTCGACTTCGTGCCCCCCAAGCAGGATAAAGGCACCCCCCGCGACTTTAAAGGCGGGGAGTACGTGGATTTTGAAGAAGTGAAATAAGCGTCTCAACGATGTAAAAAAGGCCCGCGGTAGTCCTACCGCGGGCCTTTTTCGTGCGCTGCAGCTCCGTTAGAAACCAATGCCGATGCGGATGCCCGAACCGACCTTTTCCTTGGACTGCAGGGAGGTAAAGAAGTCTACGCGCAGGGCTTTGAAGATGTGCTCCACGCCTAGGCCCAGTTCGACGTAATTCCCGGCCGCGGGCGTGTAGAGGTAATTGAGCGTAGCCACTTCCTGCCACTTCAGCTGGCGGAAAGCCGGGAGCTTGTTGAAGAAAAACCCGTTGAAGTGGTGGCTGCCCCGGGCAATGAGGTACCGCTCGGCCGTGCTGTAGCGGTAGTTGTCGAGGAGCTGAAACTGCCGCTCGAAGTCGATGGCTAAGATGGTGCGGTTGCCGGCGAAGTGGCGGTAATCGACGAAGGTCAGGTCGGGGCGGCCCAGGTAGGCGCCGGCCGTGGCGCTGAGGCGGGTTTCGCCAAAAAGGCCAAAGCCCAGCTCTTTCTGGGCGCCCAGCTCGAGGCGGGTAAAGCGCACGTCGGCACCCAGCACCCCGCGGAAAGCCTGGCGCACGTTCAGCAACAGGCGCGGGTAACGGGCGTTGTAGAGGTTGAACTTGCCGTCGGGGCGGGTTACGTACTGCTGGCCCGGCTGCCAGGTCAAGCCCAGGTCCAGGGTCAGGGCCTGACTGCGGCCGAAGCCCGTGCCCTGGGGCAGCTCGGCGGCCTCGGGCCGGTTGGGAGTAAAAGCCCGGCCCGGCACGTCCCGAATCAGCTCCACGGTAGTGTTGTAGAGCTCCTGCCGGTCGGCGTAGGCGGCGGCCAGGTTCACGAAGAAGCCGTTCAGGGCCTCGGTGCGGTAGTTGAGCTCCAGCCCGTCGCGCTGGTAGTACTTGTTGTAGTTGCGGTTAGCCAGCAGCGTATAGCTCGTATTAAGCAGCGGGGCGTTGAAGGGCGTGTGGGGCAGGTTGTTGTAGGGGTCAAAGTCGAGGATGGTGCGGCCCACGGCAAAGCCCACGCGGCTGAACGACTCAGGCCGGTACGTGTAGCTGCCCTTCAGGCTGGGGCTGAACTGCCGGCTCGAAAAGCCGTAGCGCAGGGTGGGCTCCAGCATGTAGTTGCGGCGGTCCTCGTAGCGCTGGGTGTAGGTGGCGTTGAGGTTGATGACCAGTCCTTCCACCGTGTTATACACCATTTTATCGGTCGGCGACTCTACCAAAATTGAGCGCCGCTTAAAAGTATTATTGTACGTGTAGCCACCCACGAGCAGCCCCATGAAGCTGGGTTTGTTGCGGATCCGGTCCATGGAATCCTGGTAGGGCTTCGACTTCTGGATAACTTCCACGCTGTCCTTGACGTGGTAGTCCTTGATTTCCTCCTCGCTCAGCGGAATGGGCCGGATAGAGTCCCAGTAGGCTTCGGTTCGTTCGTTGGCGCCTTTTTCAATCAGCATTACCTGACCTTTGGCCATGGGCTTGAGGGCAATGCCGTCCGCGGGCAAAGGGGCTTCCCGCTGGGCTTTGGCTTTGGCGTCGCGGCGGATGGTACGGGTCAGGCCGCGCAGCTGGGGCCGGTCCTGCTTGGCTTCGGCCAGGGTTTCGCGGTGGGCCGGCTCATTGGTCGGCGGCGGGGTGGGGGCCACCACCGGCGCGTCGGGGTAGGTGGGCGTCACGCGGTAGTTCGACAGCGAAGCGTTGATGGTGCCATTGCCCTTGAAGCCCAGACCGCCGGCGCTCAAACTCACTTTCTGCGACTGAATAATCCAGGCCTGGGGGTGGCCAGGTGCCGGGGCGTAGAGCACTTCCACCCGCAGCTTATCCACGTACTCGATGCCCGAATTGGAGTCTAAGCTCAAGTCCAAGCTGTGCAGGCGCCAAGTGCCGTCTTCGGCAATGTAGATGAAGCCCGAAAAGGCGGGGTCGATGCGGTGGCGGGGCGTGACGCGGATTTTGTTGATAGTCATGCCATTCTGCACCGAGGTGCCCACCAGCTCGTAGCGGTAAAATTGCATGGCGTTCTGGGCCACCGGCGAGACGAAGCCCCGCTCCGAAAAGCCCGATTGCAGCAGGTTTTCGTAGAAATTGAAGCTCTTGGAGGCCCTATTGAAGCTAAAGCCCTTGCTGCTGCCGCTCACCCGCGACGAAATCATGCGCTCCTGAATCTTGCCCGGCTGCCGGAAGCTCATGTCCGACAACGACTCCGACAGATATACCACCCCGGGCTTAATGTCGGGGCCTACTTTCATAAGGCCCATAATCTTGCCCGGCACCTCGGTGAGGCGAACAATGGACTTGATGTACATGCGGGCCGTGAAAGCCGCTACTTCGGCCCGGTGATACTTGCGCCAGTCAATGGCGTGCTGCACGATGGCGTAGGCCGGGTCCCGGTCGGAGGCCCGGATAAGCACCTCGCCCAGGTTGTAGTTTTCCGGCGTCAGCGTCACGTTCAGCACGGTAGCCGTGTCGCCGCCGGCCACGGTCAGCTGTTCCACCCGGGGCTTGAAGCCCACGTACTGGTACACAATTTCGTAGCGGCCCGCGTCGAGGCGCAGCTGGTAGTTGCCCTGCTCGTTGGAGGCCGTGCTGGTGGCCGAGCCGCGGACGGCCACGTTAGCAAAGGCCAGGGCCTCACCCTTGGGGTCGGTGATTTTGCCGCGCACAATGCCCGCCCGGGCCGCCGCCGCACTCAATAAGACGAGAGCAATAAGTAGATAACGGGCCATAGAAAAGTGATTTGCCAGAGGTGTGAAGGTAGATGAATTCCCGCACCATAGGGTTGCACGGATAACCCAGGCAAGTGCTTTTCGACCAATTTTCGACCAATGGCCGCCGGTTCAATACAAAGTGCATAAACGCAAAAAGGACGACCCGGGAGTCGTCCTTTTCTTCCTTATTGGCAGAGCCCTGCCTACACAAACAGCGTGGTTTTATTGTCCACGAAGTTGCGGGCAATGGCCTTCACCTTCACGTAGTCCAGGGGCTCGTCGAAGGCCTCCGAGGCGGCAGCCACCGAAATAGTGCTGTCGGTGGTGATGGTGCGGCCGGCCTGGACTACGTTGTCTTCCCCGGGGAAGGTAATGCCGGTGGGCACGCCGGGTGGCGGCGGGTTGGTGCCGGGGCCATACACGTCGGCCGTCGAAGGATTGGTATTTGGCGAAGGACCGCCCTGGTCCGTGCCCGAAATCCAGCTCTTGGGCGACACTTTGGGGTCGGAGCCGGCCGGAGTAGTGGCCGCGCCGGCCCCCGATACGTTGGCTGCTAGGCCGCGGCGAATGGTGCGGATGTGGGAGCAGTGCCGGGCTTCCACGGAGTGAATATTCAGGGCCGTTTCCAGGATGTCCTTGTTCGACATCAGGAAGGGCGCCCCGCCTTTGTAGGCCCGGATACCGGTATCAACAAATGACTGGGCCACGCCGAAGTACAGGGCCGTGCCACCGGGCAGCAGGGCCGGGGCAAAGGGGCCGAGCCCGGTGCCTTTGCCGCCGCTGTAGTCGAAGGCGGCGCGACCGGGGTCCGGAATGGCAGCCGAGCCCAGGGCGGCGCGCAGGGTTTTGATATGGCCGCCCTCGTCGTTGCGAATCTTTTCAATGGCGGGCCGGTCGGCGCTCGGAATCAGGCCGGTCACGTTGAGGCCCGTGTCGTAGAAGTAGTATTCCAGGTACTCCAGGCTCAGGGCCAGGTTCAGCACATCGTTGACCGAGGGGCCCGCCGACTGACCGTAGGCTTTGTTGAACAGGGCGCCCACAAAGCCTGGCAAAGCGGCGGCCGTCAGCTTCTTACCCATGCCCGTTAGGTGCTTAAACACCCGGCGGCGCGAGTCAAACCGGTCGTAGACTTCAGGGTCTACTTTTTCAATTTCCGTAATTATTTGGAACAGATCCATAGCGAAAAGGCTGATTTTTAAGCGAGAAAATGACTACTGCTACCCCAGTCCGCTCACGTCGAGCTTGGAGCCGGCCTGCAAAAACTGGTTGGCGGTGCCGATGACCACGGAAGGCTTCTTGGATTTCTCCAGACCCGAGCCGTTGCCGACCCCGGGGGCCGAGTTGGCCGTGGGCGTAAAGAGGTCTACTACATCGCTGTCCACGAAGGAGTTGTAGTTCATCAAATCCCGAATCAAGGCGGCATGGCGGGCTTCTACCGACACGATTTTACCGGCCAAAGCCAGGTACACCGGGTTGGTAATGTAGCGGCCCGCTCCGTTGTAGGCGGCTACCCCGAGGTCTTCAAAGGCCATGGCCGCGTCGAGCACACCCAGCTTGGCACTGGTCGACGTGCGCTTGCCCACAGTGAAGTCGATGGCCGAAAAGTCCGGCGTCAGGTCCTTGATGATGCTGGCCGCCGGAATCGTGTTCTTGAAAAAGTCGCGGTGGGCTTTTTCGTGCAGGGCCAGGTCGGTCAGGATCTGGCGCTCGGCGCTGTTGGCACCCAGGCCGGCGAAATACGTCCCGGCGGCTCCGGTAATCACCTGGTTGTAGAAGGCCGCTTCGAGCTGCTCGAGGGCGTAGGCGTAGTTCAGGACGCCGATGTCGCTGGAGCCCACGTTGACGTCGCCGTTGGCGTTTACCTCATCGTCGTCATCGTCGCAGCCCGTGAGGAGCAAGCCGGTCAGCGCGAGGCCGGCGCCGGTGTAGCGCAGGAAGTCGCGGCGGGGTAGGGCACCTTGTAAGCCGGATAGTGCGTGAGCTTCTGTCGGAACAGAATGGGTTTGTTTAGTCATAGCAAGTAGGAGTTGGCGTGAATAGTTGGTGTGGGTACTACGCCTATCCGGGAGCTGACTGGCCATTTTGAGGCTAAAAACCCGTAGTTACTACATCAAAATACGTATGCCGCCCACTTGCTTTGCGTTAAGTGCGCACCTGGATTTACGCAGTAACCGCAAATCCAGCCTACGGGTTAATTACGTACAGTCAGGCCTTTACGGCCCTTAGGCCGCCACTTCTTCAGTGGGAGCCAGCGGGGCGGCGGCCGGATTTCGGCTGGTGTACCAGGTGTTCAGCACCACGCCCAGCAGCACCAGAGCCATGCCCAGGTAGGCCACTACGGGAAAGGCTTCGTTGAAGAACAGCAACCCCAGTCCCACCGCGTACAGAATACCGAGGTAGTTCAGGTTGGCCACGCTCGAGAGCCGCTCGGCCTGGTAGGCTTTGGTCAGGCAGAGCTGGGCGCCCTGGGCCAGCAGACCGGTGAGCAGCAGCCAGAGCCAGTCGAGGCCGCGGGGTGGTACCCAGTCGAAGAGGCAGTAGACGGCCGCCACGGGCAGGGCCACCATGGGCAGGTAAAATACCACCACCAACGGGTCTTCCTTGCCCTTGAGCTTGCGGATGGAATTGTAGGAAAAGCCGGCAAAAAGCGCCGAGGCCACGCCCAGCGCCAGGTACAGCGGCTCGACGCGGGTATCAACGCCCTCCACTACCAGCACGCCCAGAAACGAGAGCAGAAAAAATGCCCACTGCCAGGGCCGCACCGATTCGCGCACGATGAAGATGCCCAGTACAGCCGTGAAAATCGGGGCCAGGTACTGAATGGTGACGGCCGTGGCCAGGGGCATTTTCTGCAAAGTGAAAAAGTACAGAATCAGGGACAACACGCCCGTAATGCCCCGGGAAACCAGGTAGAAGTGGTTGGTGCCCCAGGGCCGGATGCGCAGAACCCGCAGCAGCAGGTAGCTGGCCGCCAAGGAAAAAATAGAGCGGAACAGGATGATTTCGAGGGGCGGCAAGTGGCCCAGCAGCTTCACGCACACGTTCATCAAGGCGAAGAGCAGCGTGGAAAGCAGCATGTAGCGGGCACCGGAAGTCAAAGGCATGGGCAAAGTAAGCGGGTGGGAACAGAGCGGCGGTAAGGCAAGCAGGAACAAGGGTCGGGGGGCGGCAACTTAGCCCACGGGCGGGGTCGAAAGCTCCCGGTAGCGGGTCACCAGCACCAGGGCCGAGGCCACGATAAAGGCGCCCAGGGCGGCGTAGCCCCACACCACGTGGGAGCCGCGGGCAAAGAAGGGCAAGGTAAAAAGCAGGATAAAGCCGGTGCGCAGCAGCACGTTGGCCACGTTAAAAATGCTGTTGACCCGCCCGCTGACTTCGTTGGGCACGTGGGCAAACAGGTAGCTGACCCGCAGGATGCGCGTGCCGGCGTTGGTAACGCCCAGCACCAGGGAAAATGCCAGAAATAGGCTTACCGAGCGAGTAGCAGCGGCCGCGCCAAAACCCAGCCCGGCCAGCAGCATGAGCAGGATAATGGAGCGCACCGGGGGCTGGTGCCGAAACAGGCGGTGCACAAACACGCCCGCACTCAGCGCGCCCAGGGCGTAGGCCACCTCGGCGGCCCCGAAAGCCCCGGCGCCGGCCCGCAGGTGGTTGTGAATGTACATCGGCATCAGGGCGTTGAGCTCCACGAGCAGGCCCACGAAAACCGAGAAGGAAAACAGCCCGAACACCCAGATGGTGCGGTGCTCTCGCAGGTAGGTTACGCCCGTGCGCAGCCGTTTCCAGAGCGTGCCCAGCTCCACCTGCGTCAGCTGCACCGGCCGGTGGCGGATGCTGGCAATCAGGACCACGGCCACCACGTAGGTCAGCCCGTCGAGTAGGAAAATCTGGTGCAGAGGCCAGGCTTTCACGGCAAAAGGCAGGGTGACCGAGGCGCCCAGCAGCTGATAGGTGCCACCCCGGGGCAAGCCTTCAATCAGCAGCGCGGCCAGCGCCCCGCTCACCACCGACGTAGCCTGCCCCACGATTTCGATGGTGGAGGTGATACGGCCGTAGTCCTCGGGCCGGCTGATTTCCTGGGCAAAGGCGTAAAGGTTGGGGTAGTGAATGCCGTAGCCAAACACGGTGGTAGTGAAGGCCAGCAGAATCCCCGGCAGCGGCACCGAGCCCGTCAGGAAGCCGTAGGTGGCTACGCTGAGCAGAATCAGGCCCTCCACGATGTTGGTGACCAGAAATACCTGCTTCCGGTCGAACCTATCGACGAGGGCGCCGGCGTACATGCCCCAGAACAGGGAGGCAAACGTGACCAGGGCGTAGACCAGATTGAAGGTGGTGGAAGCGCCCTGCCGGGCAAAGTACCAGGGCACGGCCAGCATCGAAATGCCCTGGGCAAAGCCGGAAATGGCGTTGGCCGTAAACAAAAAGCGCAGGGCCCGGCGGTTTTCTCTCACGCGGCAAAGTTGGGAAACGGTAGCTTGCAGCCGAACGACAAACAACCCGCATGCGTTGTTACAAACCCGGCCCTTCGTAACCCTGCCGCCCCGCTTATGTACTCATCCGAACCCCCCAAGAAGAAATTTTACACCCCCGGCGAGGCTCTGCCCAAAATTGCGGCCTACTGCGCCTACCAGGAGCGTACCACCAAGGAAGTGGAAGCCAAGCTGCGCGAGTACGGCCTCAACGAGGACGAGGCCGGCGAAATCATCATCCGCCTGAGCCGGGAAAAGCTGCTCGACGAGGAGCGCTTCGCCAAATCCTTCGTGCGCGGCAAGGTGGGCATCAAGAAGTGGGGCCGCCGCCGCATCACCCAGGAGCTCAAGCAGAAAGGCTTGTCCGACTACTGCATCAAGGCCGGCATGAAGGAAATTGACGGCGACGTGTACTACCAGAACCTGGTCGACACGCTGGAAAAGCGCAACCGGGTGGAAAAGGAAGGCAACCAGCGCCTGCGCCGCCAGAAGCTCACCATGTTCCTGACCGTAAAAGGCTACGAAAACGACCTGATTAAAATGGCCCTGGACGATTTGGGCAAGGAGCCACAGGACGAAGATTAGTGCCGGATAATTGCCTCCAGGGCCGGATCTTGGCCGGCCTGGTAGGCGCGCCAGGTCAGCGGGGCCCGCAGCTGCGGCTGCAGCGAAGCCACCGCCAAATCCATGTAAAGCAGTGGCGCCCATTCGGGATGGGGCACCGGGGAATAGCTGTGAAAACGGTCGGCGTAGTGCAGCGTCAGGCCCGAATTAGGCAACAGCACATTGCCGCCCTCGGCCCAGAAGTCTAGTTCGTCGCCGGCGGGCTCACCCACAATGGTGGCCTGGGCTAGCTGCCGCAGCTGAGCCGCGTGAAACAAACCGGCCGAAAAGGTGGCGGCCCCGGTAATAACGTACACCTGCGCCTGCCGCCGCCGGGCTACGGAGTCGAGCTGCTGCATGAGCCGCTCAGCTGTTTGCAGGTTGCCACCCGTGTTAAACCGCAGGTCGACCACCACTTTCCGGACTCTTTGCTGCTGGAGCGTCGTGAGAAAACGCCGGCCGAAATCTGCCAAAGATTCGCCCTGGGGCATGTTGCCGGCCCGATTATACTGCAAATACAACAGCTGCTCAGGAGCCAGGTAGCGGGCCCAGTAATACTGCTGGGGGCGCCGCAGATACAGCGGCAGCTGGGCCGTATCGGTGGGCAGGGCGCTACGCCACGCAGCGCCGCGGCCCGGGTGCGTAGGTGCTAGGTCCCACCAGGCTTCGGTGGGCGGCGGGGTCTTTTGGAAAGCCATGGGCTCTAGCGTCCGGACCAGGCGGTGCCCTTGCCGCGTCTGGCAGGTCACGGTCAGCTGGCCATCGGCGCCCACCAGCTGCAGCCCGGCCAGGGTTTCGGGGCTGGTCAGCGTGTAGGTGCTCATGTACGCTGCCCACCCCGCATTGCCGGCGTAGAGCGGGGCCACGGCTTGGCGGGCCGCTTCCGGGGTGTGCTGGCCCAGCCGCAGGATTTTGGCGCCCAGCAGGTCGGCGTACTCGGGGGTAGCTTTTACCACGTACAGGCCCTCCTTAAACCACCAGACCCGAATGGGGTAGCGCCGCAGCTCACTGCGGTTGCGCAGCAAGTACAGGCGGG
The DNA here is from genome assembly GCF_002797555.1 of Hymenobacter chitinivorans DSM 11115. Classification (NCBI taxonomy): domain Bacteria; kingdom Pseudomonadati; phylum Bacteroidota; class Cytophagia; order Cytophagales; family Hymenobacteraceae; genus Hymenobacter; species Hymenobacter chitinivorans. Next base: position 446,729 of record NZ_PGFA01000004.1, read on the forward strand.
TGTGGGCGTTGCCGGCGCCGGCCACGGCCCGGGCCAAGCCCACCAGCATTTCCGGCGTCGATTTCACCCCGACCGAATCCTGCAGGGCCGTAATGCGCCGCCGAAACGTAGCCCGGGCCGCCGGGCTAAAGCTTTGGTCGCGCACCAGGAATGTATCGAGGGCTACTTGCAGGTCTTGACGCCACTGCGCGGCGCTTAGAGTGGGCTGCTGGGCGGCGGCGGGGCGGCCGAGCAGGAGCCCCACCAAGAGCAGGCAAGCCAGGTAAAAACGTTTCATGGGCACGGGCAGCCGGGTATGCCTTCGGCCACGAATGCACAGATTTACAATAACCCTCTAAGGTTGCCTGGTTGCCAAAACTCAGAGTCAACCCGAGCTTAGCGCCGCTGCGGCACCAGTGGCGGGGCGGTTTGCTGGGTGAGGATGACGCGGCGCCCGGTCATAGTTTCGAGCATGGGCCGCAGAATCTGCTCGGCGTTCTGGGTTGTCTGGGCCAGGATGCCCGACTGCAGAGCGGCGCGCTGCACGTTCTTTTCGGCGTATTTATAGCCTTCGTCCACCAGCTCGGCATCATTGAAAAACGAGTTCTGAGTGCTGTATACCCGGCTCTGGCTGTGGTCCACTTGCCAGGTGCACAGCTCGGCGGCCGGCAAAGCCACGCGCACCACCGAGTCGCCCTCAAACACCACGTCCTGGGGCTTGACCTTGCGCAAATCGAGGCAGCCGATGGCGTTGCCGGCCACAATGAGGGCCACTTTCGAATCGGGCAAAAACCGGTAGGTGCTCTTGCGGTACTCCACCACGTCCTTGAACTGGTAGCGCACCAGCTCCAGCCGGCCCAGGGCCTCAATCTTGGTCAGGACCGTGTTGTGGGTCACGGTAATGCGGGGCTCGGGTGTCAGCGGGTTGCTGAAATCAAACAGGCTGGGCTGGACTTTCTTCCAGAGAAACCAGCCCAGGCCCACCAGAAACAGCAGGGGCAGCAGGCGGCGGAGCAAACGAAACAGGGGCGGCATAGGCAGGGGCGGCGGGCGGAACGGGTGATTGGGAAGCAGTACGGCTCAGGTTACCATTTGGCTGCCCAATATTAGCTTACCGCCGGCCACCACGTGCTGCGCGGCCCGAACCGCTGCTCAAAACCGACCCAGCCCTGCAGCCCCCCCGTATGCACGGCCACCACCGTGCTGCCCGCCGGAAAGCGGCCCTGCCGAATCTGGTCCACGAGGGCGTAGAGCAGCTTACCAGTGTAAATCGGGTCGAGCAACACGCCGTGCCGGGTTTGGAAGTCGTGGATAAACGTGAGCAGTTCGGCCGAGAACCGGGCGTAGCCGCCGCAGTGGTAGTCGGTCAGCAGCTGGTAGTTATGGTACGTATGGCCCGTGGCGGCCTGGGTCAGCTCGTTGATTTCGCCTGATAGGAAGCCGCCGTTTTTCAGGGCCGCTACGCCAAGGGCCGCGCGCTGCCCCGCCAGTCCGGTGAGCAGACCGGCCAGGGTGCCACCGGTGCCGCAGGCCACGGCCAGAAAGTCGAAGCTGGTCTGGGCAGCCAGTTCCGTCACCAGCTCAGCGCAGCCGGGCAGGGCCAGGGCGTTGGTGCCACCCTCGGGCAGCACGTAGGCCGGGCCCGTTTGGGCTAGCAGCTCGGCCAGTACCGCCGGCTCGTGCTGGCGGCGGTAGGTTTCCCGGTCGAGGTAGCGCAGGTGCATGCCGTCGGCCACGGCCCGGGCCAGCGTGGGGTTCAGCGGCCCGGTTTCTTCCCCCCGAATCAGGCCGATGGTGCGGAAGCCCAGCAGGCGGCCCGCGGCGGCCACGGCGGCAATGTGGTTGGAAAACGCCCCGCCGAAAGTCAGTAGTGTATCGTGGCCCTGGCTCCGGGCTTCCTGCAGGTTGTATTTGAGCTTGCGCCACTTGTTGCCCGGCAGCTCGGGGTGGGTCAGGTCGTCGCGGCAGAGCAGCAGCCGTACGCCGCGCTGCGTAGCTATGGGCTCCTGGAGTTCCTGAATGAGCATGGGTGGGTTATGGTTATTACGTCTGCCCTCCTGAACGCAGTGAAGGACTTCCCTCGCCTCGGTGGCAAGCCTAGTTCAATGTAAAAGCCCTTTACCAACAGCTGGTAAAGGGCTTTTGTACGGTGATATGAACCTGAGCGGGTTAGGCCAGGAAAGTCCTTCGGCTTCGCCTCAGGATGACAGGGAGAAAAAGCCTTACGCGGCCAGGCGGGCTTCCTCTGCCGGTTCGGTGGGCTGGCGCTTGAGGGCGTAGAAAATGGTGCCCAGCAAGGTCAGAATCAGCAGGACGGACGAAATCATCGAGACGGTGTTGCCCACGGCGTATTCCTTGGGCTCAAACTTGAACTCGATGGTGTGGGTACCGGCCGGTACGGGCAGGGCCCGCAGCACGTAGTTGGCGCGCAGGTGGGGCACCAGCTTGCCGTCGAGGTAGGCGTTCCAGCCGTCCTGGTAGTAGATTTCGGAGAAGACCACGAAGCCATCCTGCACGGCAGTGGTGCGGTACTTAAGCTCGTCGGGCGAGTAGTTTGTCAGGGCAATGGTGGAGCCGGCCGCGTTGTAGGTGGTCTTCGCCAAGGGGAACTTAGAGGCGTCCACGACGGCCGTGGTGGCCACGTTCAGGGTGGTCAGGGCCGCAATTTCCTGGTCGGGGTTCTGCACCTTCTGCACCTCGCTCACAAACCAGGCGTTGCCCAGGGCGGCCGGGTTGCGCTGCACGGGCTGCTTGGGGTCGCCGGTGATGATGTAGCGGGTGTTGAGCATGGCCAGCACCTGCAGGTTGTTGGCCGAAATCTGGCGCTCAATCAAGTCCTGGTAGCGGCGCAGCTTGGCCCCGTGGTAGCCGCCGATGCTCTTGTGGAAGTACGACGTGTTGGCTTCGTTAAAAGGGTTCTGCATGTTGAGCACCCGGTAGCTCAGGTCCTTGTCCTGCAAGATCTGCTCATCGGCGGGCGTGGGCACGAACTGCTGGGCAATGGTTTCGCTCTGGAAGTTCGAGTCGTTGAGGTAGCGCTTATCCACGCTCCAGAGGTCAACCAGCGTCAGGGCGCCCACCAGCAGGCCGGCCATCGTCACCGAAAGCTTGCGCTGCAGGTAGAAGTACAGCACGCCGCCGGTCAGCACGATAAAGATGATGGAGCGGAACACGTCGGTGCGCATCAGGCTGGCGCGGTCCTCCCGCAGGGCATCCAGCGGAAACTGCTGCTGCTGGAGCTGGGCATCGACGGGGGCGGCGAAGTCGGCACCGAGGCCAGCCAGGAAGGCCAGCACGCAGATACCGGCCGTAATGGCCACGGCGTAGAGCACCTTGCGCTTGAGCTCCGTCTGCTCGGGCGAGGCGGCCGTAGCGCCACTGAGGGCGGCCAGGCTGGGGTGGGTGCTGGCCCCGGCTACGGGGGCCACGGCGGGCTGGGCGCGCAGCACCCGGGCCAGGGCCAGGATGGCCAGCAGGGGCATGGCCAGCTGGGCAATAACGAGAGCCATACTCACCGAGCGAAACTTGTTATAGCCCGGGAAGTAGTCGAACATCAGGTAGTTGAAGGTCTCGAAGTTCTTCCCCCAGGCCAGCACAATGGACAGGATAGTGCCCACCAGCAGCCAGGTGCGGGTGCGGCGGTCGGCCACGAACAGGCCCAGCACGAAGAGGAAGCACACCACGGCCCCGATGTAGACCGGGCCGCTGGTAATGGGCTGGTCGCCCCAGTAGAGGGGCAGCTGCTGCAGGTAGTCGCGCAGCTGCACCGGGGGCACACCCAGGCCGGCCAGGGCCTTGCCGGTGGCCGAGTTCTCGCTCAGGGAGCCGCCACTGGCCCCGCCGTAGTAGTTGGGAATGAGCAGGGTGATGGTTTCGCCCACGCCGTAGCTCCAGCCGAAGGCGTAGTCCCGGTCGAGGCCGTTGCCGGCGCCGCCGTCTTCACCGGCGGCCTGGGCCGGGGCGCCCGGGGCCGTGGGAGCGGGCGTAGTCAGCTCCGACTTGCCGCGGATGGAGTACTTGCCGTACTCGGCCGTGACGTAGAGGCGGCCGAAGCTCACGCCCACGGCCAGCACGGCGGCGGCAGCCAACAGGGCCGAGCGGCCCAGGAAGTCGGAGAGGCGCTTCTCGCGCAGGGCCGCAATCAGCTCCACGATGCCGAAGACCAGCACCAGCAGGAGCAGGTAGTAGGTGATTTGCAGGTGGTTGGAGCGCACGTTCATCGTCAGGCCCAGGGCGAAGAGGGCCGCGCCCAGCCAACGGTTGCGCCTAAATGTGACCAGCAGGCCGCCCAGCACCAGGGGCGCGTAGGCCAGGGCCAGCGACTTGGTGTTGTGGCCGGCGGCCAGAATAATGAGGTTGTAGCTGGTAAAGCCCAGGGCAATGGCGCCGATGGCCGCCAGCAGGGGCCGCACGCCCAGGGCCACGAACAGCACGTAGCCGCAGAGCAGGGCCAGAAACAGGTTGGCCACCACCGCCGGCAAATGCAGGGTGAAGATGTTGTGCAGGTAGATGGACAGGTCGCCGGGGAAGCGGGTGCTGATCAGGTAGGTGGGCATCCCGCTGAACATGGAGTTGGTCCAGAGGGCTTCCTTACCGGTGGCTTCGCGGTAGAGCTGGGCCTCGTGGGCCCCGCCGTTGAACTGCACCACGTCGTGCTGGGCCAGGGTTTTGCCGTCGAACAGGATGGGGGAGAAGTACACCGCCGCCAGCACCAGGAAGAACACCACGGCCAGCAAATGGGGCAGCAGCCGGCGCCAGAGCGGCACGGCCGGAGAAGAAACAGTAGTCATCAGACGAGAAAAGAGTCGGAAAATGGCTCACCTGCCGCCTTGGGCAGTCAGGCAGCCCGAAGGTAGCCCGTTTATTTTATTTGCGGAACGCCCCGCGGGCATATTCGTGGCCGGCAACGGGGCGGAATAGGAGGCCGCCGCGCGGCCCAGCCGGTCCCCCGGGCGCCGGCACTGCCCGGCCCGAAGCGGGGCCGAAACCCGGCGGGAGACAGTAAAAGCAGTCGGCAGAAGGACCGGGTAGATAGTATAATTCCGCGGCGGGCCAAACGGGGGAGGTGGCGGGGAGATGGCTAGAAGGTCCCAACTAGAGGGCCGATTGGGGCAACTTTTTCAGCGCGGAGAATTGCACAAAACGCAGGTGAGCGGTTAGCTGCTCTTGCTCAGGACGGGGGCGGCTGCTTGGCGGCGCTTTGCGTTGTAGAGCACCACCGAGAGCAGAATCACGCCGTAGGCTACGGCCTGCTTGGCGCTGGCCTGCTCGCCGAAGTAGGCAAAGGCCAGGGCAAAGCTCAGAATCGGGTTCAGGTACATCAGGATGCCCACCGTGCCCGAGGGCAGATCGTTGAGGGCAAACAGGTTCAGAAACAGCGGAATAACGGTGAAGCCGATACTCAGCACGGCGGCCATCAGCAGCAGGTACCCGTCGCGGAAGCCGGCGGCGGGGTCGGCGCCCAGCAGCGGGGCCGCCGGGATGATAACCAGGGCCGCCAGCATGAGCTGCACCGTGAGCAGCACCAGCCGGTCGTAGCCCTGCAGGCGGCGCTGGGTGATGAGGTAGGAAGCATAGGTGACGGCCACCACGAGGCTCATGAGCACGTTTTGCCAGGCCCCGGCTCCCAGCAGAGCGCAGCTCACGGCGCTCAGGCCGATGGCCAGCCACTGGTTGCGGCGCAGCTTTTCGCCCAGCACCACAAAGCCCAGCAGGGCCGTCAGGATGGGGCAGATAAGGTAGGCGAAGGAGCCGGCCTGCACGCTGACCTGGTTGACGACGTAGATGAATAGCAGCCAGTTGCTGGTGAGCAGGGCCCCGCCTACCAGGGTGCTGCCGGCCACCCGGCGCCGCTCGGCTGGGTCAGCCAGCTGCCACTGCCGGAGGGTGGCGCGCACCGTGGCGCGGCGGGCCGTGAGGTGAATGAGCAGCAACAGGGCCAGGCTGAGCAGCACCCGGAAAAACAGGATCTGCCCGCTGGCGTAGCCGGCCATCAGGCGCAAGGGAATCGGGAAGAAGCCCCAGATCAGGAAAGCCGCCAGGGCGGCCAGGTGGTGGCGGGAGAGTTTCAAGAGTAGCAGGCGGGGAGAACTAGGGCAAAGGTACGCTTTATGACCGGGGCCCGGCCGCCTGCGTCTGGTGTAGTGGCCCAAGTCTTCCGCCCGCAGGGCCTGACTTGCGGCCGGGGCACGGAGCAAGTCTCCAGACCTGCGCGGTGGGGCGGAAGACTTCCGCCAGGGGGTAGCCGTCGGTGGCTCGGCCGAAACCCTACTACCTTTGCCCTGGTTTTCCCCTTGCCATGCTGCATTTCCTCGACCTTCCGGCCCTGACCCACGGTACCCTGTTGCAGGAGCCTGCCGCCGCGGCCCGTATTCAGCACCTGCTGCTCGACAGCCGCCGGGTGGGCCAGCCCGCCGGCTCCTTGTTCTTTGCCATCCGCGGGGCCCAGCACGACGGCCACCGCTACCTGCCCGACCTCTATGCGCAGGGCGTGCGTCTGTTCGTGGTCGACCACCCGGCGCTGATTCCGGGCGGGGCGGCGGCTTTTCCGGAGGCGGGGTTTTTGGTGGTTAGTGATACGCTGGGAGCTTTGCAGGCCATTGCGGCCCACCACCGCCGGCAGTTCCGCCTTCCGGTGTTTGGCATTACGGGCTCCAATGGCAAGACCATTGTGAAGGAGTGGCTGGCCCAGCTGCTGAGTCCGGATGAGCTGATTTGCAAGAGTCCGCGCAGCTACAACTCCCAGGTGGGCGTGCCCCTGAGCGTGTGGGAGCTGAACCCGACCCACACGCTGGGCATCTTCGAGGCCGGTATTTCCGAGGTGGGCGAAATGGCTCGGCTGGCCCGGGTGATTCAGCCCACGCTGGGCATCTTCACCAACCTGGGCACGGCCCACGACGCGGGCTTTGGCTCCCCGGCCGAGAAAGTAGCCGAGAAGATGCAGCTGTTCGGGGACGTGGACACCCTGTTTTACTGCCGCGACCAGGAGGCGGTGCACGCCGCGGCCCAGGCCTTGCTGGGCGCCCAGCGCACGTTCACCTGGAGCCGGCACCACGCCTACGACACCCACGTGGCGGTGCAGGTGCTGGAGGCCTCAGCCCAGCGCACGGTGGTGCGCGTGACGCTGGAGCGGCCCGTGTTGCAGGAGCACACCTTCACGCTGCCCTTCGCCGACGAGCCCTCGGTGGAAAACGCCCTGCACGGCCTCACGGTGCTGCTGTGGCGGCAGGTGCCGGCTCCCGAAATTCAGCGCCGCCTCGACCGGCTGCAGCCCGTGGCCATGCGCCTGGAAATGAAGCAGGCCCTAAACGACTGCTACGTCCTGGATGACACCTATAATAACGACCTGGCCGGCCTGCGCCTGGCCCTGGATGCCCTGGCCCGGCAGCCCCGGCGCGGCCGCCGCATCCTGATTCTGTCCGACGTGCTCGAATCGGGTTTGCCCGCCGCGGAGCTGTACGCCCACGTGGCCGCCCTGCTCCCAACCCACGGCGTGGAGCGGCTGGTAGGCATTGGGGCGGAAATCAGCGCCCACGAGGCAGTTTTTGGGAACATGGCCAAGGCGTTTTACCCGACGACGGAAGCCTTTCTGGCCGCCTTCCAGCCCGAGCAGTTTCACCAGGAAACCATTCTGGTGAAGGGCGCCCGGCGCTTTGAGTTCGAGCGGATTGTGGCCGCCTTCCAGCAGAAGATTCACGGCACGGTGCTCGAAGTCAACCTTGATGCGCTGGTCCACAACCTGAACTTTTACCGGGCCCGCCTTCAGCCCGGCACCCGGCTCATGGTCATGGTCAAGGCCTTTGCCTACGGCAGCGGCAGCTACGAAGTGGCCAACCTGCTGCAGTTTCACCGGGCCGACTACCTGGCCGTGGCCTACGCCGACGAAGGCGTGGAGCTGCGCCAGCACGGCATCAGCCTGCCCATCATGGTGATGAACCCCTCCCCGGACTCGTTCCAGAAGCTGCGGCAGTACCACCTGGAGCCCGAAATCTACTCGTTTGAGCGGCTGCAGGAGTACCTGCGGGCGGCTCAGGACCAGCCCATGCCCGCCATTCACCTCAAGCTCGACACCGGCATGCGCCGCCTGGGCTTTGCCGAGGAAGATTTGCCCGAGCTCTGCCGCCTGCTCCAGCAGCACGCCGCCCACCTGCGCGTGGCCAGCGCCCTGACCCACCTGGCCGGGGCCGACGAAGAGCAGCACAACGACTTTTCGCGCCAGCAATTGGCCGCCTTCCAGCGCATGGCCCCGCAGGTCGAGGCCGCGCTGGGGTACTCCATTATCAAGCACGCCCTGAACTCGGCCGGTATCGTGCGCTTCCCCGAGGCCCACTACGACATGGTACGGCTGGGCATCGGCCTCTACGGGGTGGAAGCCAGCGGGCAGCAGCCCGACGCGCTGCGGCCGGTGAGCAGCCTGCGTACCACCATTTCCCAGGTCAAAACCCTGGCCCCGGGCCAGACGGTGGGCTACGGCCGCCGCGGTGAAGCCGTAGCGCATGAGCGCCGCATTGCCACCCTGGCCATCGGGTATGCCGACGGCTACGACCGGCGCTTCGGCAACGGGGTGGGCGAGGTGGTCATTCGGGGGCAGCGGGCCCCGCTGGTGGGCAACGTGTGCATGGATATGTGCATGGCCGACGTTACCCACATTGCCGGGGCCCAGGCCGGCGACTCGGCCGTGGTGTTCGGGGAGGAAATGCCCCTGCGCGAAGCCGCGGCCCGCATCGGCACCATTCCCTACGAGCTGCTGACCAACGTGAGTGAGCGGGTAAAGCGGGTGTTTTTCGCCGAGTAAAAAGCGGTGCGGCTCCGGAACGGGTGAACCTGGGCAGTATTCCTGCGTATGCGTCCCCACTTCCTTTTCCCTGCCCCTTACTCCACAACCACATGAAAAAGCACATCCTCTCCGTCGTAGCCCTGATTGCCCTGCTCACGGCCTGCGACAACCTGAAAAACCCCGAAACCAAAGACCAGCCCCAGGAAGCCACCGCCGATACGGCCGTAGTATACCGGGATGGTAAAACGGCCGGTGACGCCGTAGAAGGCGCGGCCAATGCCGCCGGCAATGCTGCCGACGCCGCCGGCAATGCCGTTAGCAGCGGCTGGGACATGACCAAGGCCAAGCTGGCCGACGTGAAATACCCCGAAGTAAACCTGCCCGACGTGACCGTGCGCGGCAACGATGAGTACAGCGTCTACGGCGTGGAAGAAACCGTACTCTTCGACACCGACAAGGCCGAAATTAAAGCCGGCGCCAGCAAGGCCCTGGAGCAGATTTCCGCCTCCATCGGGCAGCGCTACGCCACCGGCCCGGTTTACATCATGGGCTTCGCCGACTCGCGCGGCGACAAAAGCTACAACCGGGAGCTGAGCGAGAAGCGCGCCAACGCCGTGAAAACCTGGCTGAGCCAGAACGGTAAAATCGACGCTTCCCGCGTGAGCATCGAGCCCATGGGTGAGAGCCAGCCCGTAGCTTCCAACGCCACCGCCGAAGGCCGCCAGCAGAACCGCCGCGTCGAAATTGCCGTCCGCACCAAGTAAATGTGGTTAATGTATCGGAATGTGGATAATGTGCTGAAATGGGCTTTTCGAAGTTGTAAAAGCATATAGTTCACTACGCTACAGTGCCGACAAACAAAAGAGGCTGCTCCTTTTCGGGGGCAGCCTCTTTTGTAATTGAGTGGACGGAGAAATCAAGTGTTTAGCACATTAGCACGTTCAAACACATTTCTCACATTCCCCGCATTAGTCTTTGATCATGTCGACCTCGGCCTTGATCATGGCGTTGTAGCGCATGCCGTTGTTGGCCAACGTAATCAGGCTCCAGCCTTTGCCGATGGAGTAGGTCCAGGTGCGGCTTTCCTTGAATTCGAAGGTGGGACGCATGATCTGACCGTAGGGCGTGTAGGTTTCCATGAAGTTGGTGGTGTAGAACTTGTCACCGCTCACAATCCACTCCATGGCCACAAAGAAGCCTTCTTCGGGCGCTTCCACGTTGTACTGGGTCAAATCGATGGTGTACCACTCGCCGCCTTTCGGGGCCGAAACCACCACGTTGTCGGTCAGGATGTCGGTGTTGGGCGAGTTGTAGTTACCGTCGGCCTTGTAGAGCCGCACGCGGAACGGCTCCCGGGGGAAACCGTTTTCGCCGATGTAGAACGACACCGAGCGCACGTTGCCGAGCTTTTTACCTTTCTCGTTTTTCACGAAGAAAGCGTACTGCTGGCCGGGCAGGCCCTGAATCATACCCTCGCCGGGCGTGCTGCCCTTCGAGCCCAGCGACAGGTCTTTCACCTTGCCGCCTTTAACTTTTACTTCGGCCAGCTCAATCACGCGCTTGGGAACCTCGATGATAAGGTCCTGCAGGTTAGCGCCTTTCTTGACCAGAATGGCTTTGCGGAAGTAACCCAGCGCCAGCACCACCAGGGAGTCCTGGGCTTTGTCGGGCATGGCCATCTGGAAGAAGCCATACTCGTTGGTCAAAGCGCCGCTCTGTTCCTCCTTCAGGCCAATGGAGGCAAAAGGAATCGGCTCTTTGGTCTTTTGGTCTACAATACGGCCCGAGATTTTATTCTCTTGAGCGAAGCCTAGCGCTGGAAACAGCAGAACGAAGGCGAAAAGAGTAAGTAAGCGTTGGAGCATAGGTAGGCAGAATCTTAATTATATGTCAAAACTACAATGAAATGGGCGAAGAAACGCAATACCTCCCTGAATATTTATAAATATGCAATTGCATTTCGGAATAATTCTAAATCAAAGACTTAGGGCCTTTTGCACGCCCTGTCAGCGGCATTATCTGAGTTTTGGCTGAAACCTAAATGGGTAGTACCTTTGTTTGAACAGAATCTAAATAACACCCACCGCCCGTGTCCAGCCGTTCCGCCCAAGCCAAGACCTCTACGCCCCGCAGCGTAAAAGACCTGCGTCTGGGTGAAAGCGGCACGATCTGCTGCCTGCAGGACCCCGAAATGGCCCTTAAGCTGCTGGAAATGGGCTGTATCCCCGGCACCCAGGTTCGACTGAACAGCCGGGCGCCGCTGGGCTGCCCCATCACGCTGGTCGTCGGCGACGAGGACTATACCTTGTCGTTGCGGGTCAGTGAGGCGGCCACGATTCTTCTGAAAGACTAGCCGCTGCCGCATGGCCCGCGCAACCCTCATATCCGACCCCACCGGGGCGGCCGCCTCGGCCTTGACCCTGGAAGCCCTGCGCGACGTGCCGCCGCGCAGTCACCGCGAGCTGACGCGCATTGCCCTGATTGGCAACCCCAACTCGGGCAAGTCGTCCTTGTTCAACCAGCTCACGGGCCTGAATCAGAAAGTCGGCAACTTCCCTGGCGTCACGGTGGACCGTAAAACCGGTATTAGTCAGCTCACGGCCCAGCACCGGGCCGAAATCATTGACCTGCCCGGCACCTACTCGCTCTATCCCAAGAGCCTCGACGAGAAGGTCATTACCGACCTGCTCTACGACCAGGCTTCGGACCAGTACCCCGACTTCGTCGTTATTACCGTCGATGCCTCGAATCTGCGGCGCAATCTGCTGCTGTTCACCCAGCTGGCCGATTTGGGCCTGCCCGCGGTGCTGGCCCTGAACATGATGGACGTGGCCGAGCAGCACGGCGTGCAGATTGACATCATGGCCCTGCAGCAGGAGCTGGGCGTACCCATCATTCCGATGAATGCCCGCAAGGGCGTGGGTATTGCCGCGCTTAAGATTGTGATGTCGCGGCAGCTGGGCGCCCCCACGGTGAGCTTTTTCGAGCCCAGTGAGGATTTGCTGCCCATGATCCGGCAGATTCGCTACTACTTCAACCTGCACAACGACTACCTGGCGCTGCACTACGCCCACCAGTTTCGGCAGATCAGCTTTCTGACGGCCGACGACAAAGCCTACATCGGCGAGCTGGTAGAGAAGTACGATTTCAAGCCTACGCCCCGGCAGGCCCAGGAAACCATCGACCGGTATGCCCGCATCAACGATATTCTGCTGAATACGGTGACGGTGGTGCGCACCGAGAAAAACGAGCCCTACAGCAACAAGCTCGACAAGGTGCTGACCCACAAGGTGTGGGGCTACCTGATTTTCTTCGGCATCCTGTTTCTGATGTTTCAGGCCGTCTTTGCCTGGGCCAGCTACCCCATGGAGCTGATTGATGAGGGCGTGACGTGGATAAATCAGCTGGTGCAAACCAACTTCGATGGGCCGCTGGTGAACCTGCTCACAGAGGGCGTGCTGGCCGGCCTGGGCGGGGTGCTCATCTTCATTCCGCAGATTGCCCTGCTCTTCGCCTTTATTGCGGTGCTCGAGGAAACCGGCTACATGGCCCGGGTCACGTTTATGATGGACCGGATTATGCGCAAGTTCGGGCTGAACGGCAAGAGCATTGTGCCCCTGATTTCGGGGGTGGCCTGCGCCGTGCCGGCCATTATGAGTGCCCGCACCATCGAAAACTGGAAGGACCGCATCATCACCATCTTCGTGACGCCGCTGATGAGCTGCTCGGCCCGAATTCCGGTCTATACCGTGCTCATTGCCTTGGTGGTGCCGCCCCAGAAAGTGCTGGGCATCTTCAATCTGCAGGGTATTGCGCTGATGGGTTTGTACCTGCTAGGCTTTTTTGCCGCTATTTTCTCGGCCTGGCTGCTCAAGCTGATTCTGCGCACTCAGAACAAGAGCTACTTCATCATGGAGTTTCCCGTGTACCGCTGGCCGCGCTGGAAAAACGTGGGAATTACCATCGTGGAGAAGGTCAAAACCTTCGTCTTCCAGGCCGGTAAGGTGATTGTGGCCATTTCCGTGATTCTGTGGGTGCTGGCTTCCTACGGGCCGGGCAATGCTCTGGAGCAGGCCGAAACCCGGGTGCGCGCTACGGCAACTCAGCAGCAGCTGTCGGCCGAGGAAACTGACATCCGCATTGCCTCCGAGAAGCTGGAGAATTCCTACGCCGGCCTTTTTGGCCGCACCCTGGAGCCGGCCATCCGCCCCCTGGGCTTCGACTGGAAAATCGGTATTGCCCTCATTACCTCGTTTGCCGCCCGGGAAGTATTCGTGGGCACTATTTCCACCATCTACAGCGTGGGCCAGGACGCCGACATGCGCACGGTGCAGCAGAAACTGGCCGCCGAGAAAGACGACAACGGGCAGCCCTTCTTCACCCCGGCTCGGGCATTTTCCCTGCTGGTGTTCTACGTTTTTGCCATGCAGTGCATGAGCACTCTGGCCGTGGTGTACCGCGAAACCAAAGGCTGGAAATGGCCCCTGCTGCAGCTGCTCTACATGACCGGCCTGGCCTACGTATCGTCCTTCGTGGTGTATCAGCTGTTCAGCTAACCATTTGCCCTTGCGAGGAGGCACGACATTCCGCGCCTCAAGCGGCGTCAATTCGTGCGCTGCGCAGGTAGTCTCGCCCTTTACCGAAAAGCCCTCAATCGTACCGACGATTGAGGGCTTTTCGGTAAAGGGCATTGGCTGACTAAGCTTTTAACGGAGCCTTACGCGTTTACTTTTTCGGGTTCTTTTCCAGGAAAGCCAGCAGGCCATCCAGCGCGCAGGGCGAGAAGTACTTCTTTTTGGTGTCCGGGTCTACGGTGCCGTTGGACACGATGCCGACCACGAGTCCTTGCTCGTCGACCAGTGGGGCCCCACTCAGGCCGCCGAACTGCTCGGGCACGAGCAGGTCTTTGAGCAGAATCCGGTGGTCGATGGTTTTGTAGTATTCGAATTCGTACACCCGCTGGGGACCGTCTTCCATGCGGCGCGTCCAGCCCACGACGTAGAGCTTTTCCCCGGGCCGCAGCGGCGTCGTCCGAGCTTCCAGGGGCTTGATGCCGGAATGGTTGGAGCGGAGCGAGAAAACCAGCCAGTCGTCATCGTACGTGGCCTTGTCGTCCAGGGCCTCGGCCCGATTCTCGTTCAGCAGTCGTTGCGTGACAACCCGGTCGGCTTTGCGGTTCAGCGGAAACAGGGACCAGGCCCTGATGCTGTTGCCCAAGGAAACCGAAGTCATTTCGCCGGTCTTGATAACCTTCAGCAAGTGCTTGGCCGTGACGGCAAAGGTGTCGGCGTGATGCTTAAGCAGGAAGCCACAACTAAAGCGGGGCTGGTCAAACTTTGCGTCGGTAAAGTCAATCCGGTTGACTAAGGCTATTTCTGGAAAGTGCTTCTTGGAAACCGGCTCCTGCCCGGAGCATTCGGTGGTCAGTACCAGAAGAAAAATCAGCCAGCTGAACTTCATGCTAATTCCGGTTTTGGGGCGCAACAGTAGCGTTGACAAGGCCTTAAACTACAGCAATTGGCCGATGATTAGCAACGGGTTTGGCTACCCCCGGCGAAAGTAGCCGACCAGCAAGCAGCGTCGCCACTGCTGCTACCGCCCAATCAGAAACACGGCGGGCTGCTTGTGAATCTGGGGGAGCTTGCCTTTCCAGCCGGCCACCGTGTCGGTGCGCACCAGCTCGTCGGGAGCGGTGAGGTTGGCGGCAATGCAGAGGCGGGTGCCGGGCTGGAGCTGGGTCAGCAAATCGTCCAGCATCTGCATGTTGCGGTAGGGCGTCTCGATGAAGAGCTGGGTCTGGTGCTGGCTCAGGGCCTGCTTTTCCAGGGCTTTGATGGCGGCAACGCGCTGGGCCCGCTCAATGGGCAGATAGCCGTGGAAGGCGAAGCTCTGCCCGTTCATGCCCGAGCCCATCAACGCCAGCAGCAGGGAGGAAGGCCCCACCAGCGGCACTACTTTGATACCGAGCTTGTGGGCCAGGCGGGCTACTTCGGCGCCGGGGTCGGCCACGCCGGGGCAGCCGGCTTCGGAAATGACGCCGGCATCCTGGCCCGCCACCACGGCCTTCAGCGCCTCCTGAATCTGGGCTTCGGTCGAATCCTTGTCGATGACGGTGAGGCGCAGGCTTTCGATAACCTGGGCCGGGGCCACGCTCTTGATAAAGCGGCGGGCCGTGCGGGCATTTTCCACCAGAAAGTACGACAGCGCCGCTACCTGGGAGGCCACCTGCGCCGGCAGCACCTGGGCGGCCGTGTCGTCGGCCAGCACGGTGGGAATAAGGTAGAGAGTACCCTTCATCTTTAGTTGATAGTTGTTCGTTGTCAGTTGGTAGGTCTTTTTGGTTGCCTATGATGCTGACAACTGCTCCCGCTATAGTAGTTGTTGGTTGGTAGTTGTTAGGAACAGCTGGCAGCACGAGCTAACAACTGACAACGAACAACTATCAACTAACTTTTCGCGAAGGCCTCGACCAGGGCGTAGATTTCCTCGGGCTTTTCGGCGTGTAGCCAGTGGCCGGCGTCCACCACGGTTTCGACCTGGCTGTTGGGAAACAGGGCCGGAATGGCGTAGAGCTTGTCTTCGGTGCTTACGTAGTCCGATTTGCCGCCGCGCACGAACAGGGCCGGCTTCACGAAGGGCGTGGGTCCGGTGATTTCGGCGCCAATGGCGGGCATATTGGCCGTCAGGGCCGCCAGGTTGGGGCGCCAGGCAAAGGAGTTGTCTTCGCGACGGTAGAGGTTTTTGAGCAGGAACTGCCGCACGCCCAGCTGCGGAATGTGCTGGGCCAGGGCCTCGTCGGCCTGCTGCCTCGACTCGATGGTGGCCAGGTTCACGGCGTGTAGGCCGGCCAGAATATCGTCCTGGTGGCGCATGTCCGACAGGCGGGGGGCAATGTCGAGCACGATGAGCTTGTCGAGGCGGGCGGGGTGGTCGAGGGCGAAGCGCATGGCTACTTTGCCGCCCATGCTGTGGCCCATCAGGGTCACGTGCTGAAGCTGGAGCAGGTCGAACAATTCCAGCACGTCCTGGCTCATGAGCTCGTAGCTGTGCTCGGCCGTCTGGGGGGAGCGGCCGTGGTTGCGCAAATCCACCACAATCACGCGGTGGGTTTCGGCCCAGCGCTTGGCCAGGGTCTGCCAGTTGTCGGAAGTGCCGAAGAGGCCGTGCAGGATAACGAGCGGGTTGCCGGCGCCCAGTTCGCGGAAGTGTAGTTGCATAGTGCGGCAAAGGTCGGAAGAAGCCGGCAAACAAAACGGGCCGGCCACTTGAAAGCGGCCGGCCCGGTCAAATCAGGAGTTAATTGCCTATTGCCGCACCACCTTCAGCACTTGTTGTTGGGTACCCTGGCGCACGGTGAGCGTGTACACGCCGGCCGGCCACCGGACTGCGGCCGGCAGGGGCAGCGTCGTTTGCCCGGCCGGCAGCGTTACCTGCTCGCGCAGCCACTGGCGGCCCGTCACGTCGTGGGCCGTAACTTCCACCGGGCCCGGCAGCGGAGCCAGCAGCTGCACCGTGAGCTGGTGGGCAAACGGGTTGGGGAAAGCCTGGGTCAGAGTCTGGGTTTTGACCGCCGCATGGTTGGCCGTAATAATCGGGTTCAGCCGGGCCAGGTAGCCCACCGTGTGCACCGCGCCGGGACTGGTGAGCGTGAGTGGCCCGAACGTGGCCGTGGTCGAGCCGTAGTTGCCGGAAAAGTCGCCGGCCACGTACACCTGCCCGCTGGAACTCAGGGCCAGGTCGTAGGTATAGTTGGTGCCCCCGACGCTGGTGGCCCATTGCCACTGGCCGGCCGGACTGAGCTGGGCCACGAAAGTATCGTAGTAGCTGCGGTGGCTATAGGGCAGGGTGGTGGAACCGAAAATACCGCCGGCACTGCGGAAGCTGCCCGTGACGTAGGTCGTGCCGGTGGCATCCACGGCAATGGCTGAGCCCTGGTTGGAGCCGCGCATCCCACCCTGAGCCGCCCACTGCCACTGCCCGGCAGAGTTGACTTTGGCCACGAAAACGTCGGAGCTGTCGGAGCTGGTGAAGGCTGTGCTACCAAACGTGGCCGGGCCGCTGAAGAAGCCCGTCACGTAGGCGTTGCCGCTGGCATCGGCCGCAATGGCAGCTGTGCCGGCGTAGTCCGCGCCGGCGCCGGCGGCCCACTGCCACTGGCCGGTGCCGCTGAGCTTGGCCACGAAGGCGTTGGAATAGCCCGGGTTGCTGACCGTGGCGCTGCCGAAGGTGGCGGAGGGGCTTTGCGTGGAGCCCGACACGTAGGCGTTGCCCAGGGCGTCGAGGGCAATGTCGCTGGCGGCATCGGGACCGGTGCCGCCGCCGCTGCTGGCCCACAGCCACTGGCCGTCGGAGTCGAGCTTAGCGGCAAAGACTTCGAATGTGCCGTTGCTGGGGTTGGTGACGGTGACGCTGCCAAACGTGGTCGAAGCGCCCTGAAACGAGCCGGCAACGTAGGCGTGGCCGGTAGCATCGACGGCAATGCCGTTGCCAAACTCATCGTTGGTGCCCAAGGCCTGCGTGGCCCACTGCCACTGGCCCGCCGTGTTGAGCTTGGCCACGAAGACATCGAAGCCGCCGACGCTGCTGAGTGTGGTGCTGCCAAAGGTAGCGTCGGCGCCTTTGAAGCAACCGGTCAAATACACGTTGCCGGCCGCATCCACGGCTAGGCTGCCTTTGTCGCTGTAGTAGCCGTAGCGGGCCGTGCCGGCGGTTTGCGTCACCCAAAGCCACTGCCCGGCCGCGCTGCGCTTGGCCACAAACAGGTCGTCGAGGGTGTGGCTGGTGCGCGTGATGGAGCCGAAGCTGAGCGTGCCGGTGAAGGAGCCCGTGACGTACACGTTGCCGGCCGCATCCACGGCCGTGCTGCTCACCGTGGCGCTGCCGCCCCCTTTCGACTGCTGAGCCCACTGCCACTGCCCGGTGCTGCCCAGCTTGGCTACAAACAGGTCGGCCGCGCCGCTGCTAGTGAGCGTGGTAGAGCCAAAGGTGACGTTGTCTTCTAGGTAGAAGCCCGTGACGTAGGCGTTGCTGCTGGCGTCCACGGCCAAACCGTAGGCGTTGGCGCCACCCGCGCCGCCCGTCTGCTGGGCCCATTGCCACTGGCCGCTGGTGTTGAGCTTGGCCACGTACGTGCGCTGGTTGGGGCCGCTGCCGTTGAGGGAAATAGTGCCGAAAGAAAGCTGGGTGCTGTTGGTAAAGCCCGTCAGGTAGGTGTTGCCGGCCGCGTCGGTGGTCAGGGCCGTGGCCGTCTTGGTGCCGACGCCGCTGACCGGCGCCACCCACTGCCACTGGCCGGCCGCGTTGAGCTTGGCGGCAAAGGCAACGCCGCTGTAGTTGTTGTTCAGTGTAATGCTGCCGAAAGAGGCGGGGCCCTGATCGGCAAACCCGCCTACGTACACGTTGCCGGCCGCGTCGAGGGTCAGGCCACAGGGGGTGTCACTGTTGTAACTGCCGGCCTGGGTAGCCCATTGCCACTGGCCGTTGGGGTTGAGCTTGGCCACGAAGATGTCGGACGCACCGCTGCCGGCCACGTTGCTGGTGTTGGTCAGCACGGTGGTGCCGAAGCTGGCCGTGGCCCCGTAGAAGGAGCCCGTGACGTACACGTTGCCGCTGGCGTCGGCCCGCAGGCCGTTGGTGTAGTTCATTTTCTCACTGCCAGCCTTCACGGCCCACTGCCACTGGCCGGCCGCGGTAATCTTGGCTACGAAAATGTCGGTGCCGGTCGAGGCCAGGGTGGTGGTGCCGAAGGTGGCGCCGGTGCCGAAGGTGCCGGTCAGGTACACGTTGCCGCCGGCGTCGAGGGCCAGGTTAGAGGCATGCTTGCTGCCGGGGCCGCTGGCCTGGGTAGCCCAGAGCCATTGCCCGGCGCTGCTCAGCTTGGCCACGTACAGGTCGGAGCCGTAGGGGTTGGTGCAGGTGTTGGTGAGCGTGGTAGTGCCCAGCGTAAGGGTGCGGCCGCCAAAGGAACCCGCCACGTACAGGTCGCCGGCGGCGTCCACGGTCATGTCGGCAGCGCCCACGCCGCCGAGCACCCACTGGCACTGGCCGGTAGCCTCGTCGAGCTTGGCAATAAAGGAGGAATAGTCGGTGCTGGTGAGGGTGCGGCCGCCCAGGCTGATGGTGCCCTGAACGTTACCGGTGAGGTAGAGGTGGCCGGCGCCGTCCGACACGAACTTCTGGCCGAAGGCCTGGCCGTTGTACTCGGAGGTGCCCAGGGCCTGGGCCGCGTCCCAGGTTTGGGCCCGGCCCAGGCGGCCCGCCAGCAGGAATAGTATCAGCAGCAACCAAGTGCGGGATTGAAATAGCCGTGGTAAAAGTGTACGCATAGAGAAGAGTTAGATAAGAAGCGGCCCCAAGCAAAAGCCCGCCGCTGCATTTAGAAACTGGGATTCAGACAAATATACCGCCCAAGGGCCGGGCGGCCGCGTAAATTATAGTTGCGGCAGCTCTACTAGCACGCTGGTGCCGCCACCCGGGGCGCTCTGAATGTCGAGCGTGCCGCCGTGGCGCTGCACGAAGGCCTTGCACAGCAGCAACCCCAGCCCCGTGCCCGTGCGGGGCCCAACGGGGCTGGTAGGCGTAGTCACCGGACTATTGCTGAGCACTTCGGCCACCAGGTTGGCGGGCATGCCCCGGCCCGAGTCCGTCACGGTTAGCCGCACCGACTTCGTATCCGGCACCTCGGCGGCCGAAAACTGCACCGTGCCGCCGAGCGGAGTAAACTTCAGCGCGTTGCCCACTAAGTTGCGCAGGATGGTGCGGGCCATGTTCTGGTCGGCCCAGAGCGTGAGCTCCGGCGGGTGCGCGGCCCGCAGCGTAATCTGCTTGGCCTCGGCCGTGGTTTGGTAGAGCTGCAGGTTTTCCTCAAACAACTCGGCTACCAGCAGCTGCTCGGGGCGGAAGGCCAGCTCCCCGGTCTGGCTCACGGCCCAGTTGAGCAGGTTGTCGAGCAGGTTGTTGAGGCTCTGGGCCGACTGCCGCACCAGGGCCGGCAGGCGCTGCAGGCCTTCCTCGTCCTGGCGCTTGAGGTAGAAGCCAATCAGCTCCGTGACGCCGACGAAGGACGTGACCGGGCCGCGCAGGTCGTGGGCCACAATGGCGTAGAGCCGGTCTTTGGAAGCGGCCATCTGGCGCAGCTCGGCGGTGGTTGCCTGCAGCACCAGGTTGTTGGCGGCCAGGGCGGCCCGGCTGCGGCGCAGCTGCCAGTACAGGAATCCGAAACCCACCAGCCCCAGCACCAACGCCGCAATGGCGCCCCACAGCTCCCGGTTGCGCAGCTTCTGCAGCTCGGCCTGCTGGGTCAGCAGCTGAATCTGCTGCTCCCGGTCTTCGCTGTCGTAGCGGCTTTGCAGGGCCGTGAGCGTGGCCAGGCGGCGGCCGTTGTTGAGGGAGTCGTTCAGGGCGTCGTAGTGCTGCTGCCACTGGTAGGCCTGCTGGTACTGGCCTTGCCGGGCGGTTACCTCGGCCAGCATGCTGTAGGCATCCAGCACCCGCTCCTTACTACGGCCCCGGCGGGCCTGCCGGAGCGAGAGCCGGGCCAGGGTGGCCGCTTCCTGGGGGCGCTGGGTTTCGAGCAGTACCATGCTCAGCAGGGCCAGGTCGCCGGCTTCGTAGCGGGGCTGGTGGGCCTGCTGGGTGAGGGCCAACGACTGCCGGATCAGCTTCTCGGCCAGCTCGTAGCGTTGCCCATAATAGTGGTAAGTGCCCAGGTTGGCCAGGTAGATAGACTCATTCATCCGGTTGCCGGTGCGCCGCGCCAGGGTCAGGGCCAGGTCGGTGTAGTGCAGGGCCCGGGCATCCTGACCCAGGTGGAAAAACAGGCTCGACAGGTTGCCATACAGGGTGAGCAGCGTGCCCGGCCGCACGCCGGGGCGGTCGGCCAGCTGCAGCGCGTGCCGGTAATGGCGCCAGGCACTGGCCGTGTCGCTCCGCTCGTGGTGCACGGCGGCCATGGTGGTGTAGGAGCGCACCAGCCCGTCGGAGTCGTTGAGCTGCCGGGCCAGGGCCTGCGACTGGGCATAGAGGGTCAGGGCGTAGGCGCCGTCGGAAAGCACGGCGTAGCAGCTGCCCAGCGTGGCCAGGCTGCGCATCAGGCCGCGCTGGTCGTGCAGGCGCTGGGCCAGAGCCACGGCCTGCTCCCCGTAGCGCCGGGCCGTGTCGGGCACAATATCGTGGAGGGCGTAGCTGAGGGAATCAAGCACCTGCACCCGGCGCGGCGACTCGGGCAACACCCGCAGCTGAAGCTGCAGACGGGTAACAACCGCCGGGTCCTGGGCCCGCAGGAGCTGTGGCAGGGCTAGTAGCAGCAACAAAAAGAGTAAACGTTGCCGCATTCGGTCTGGCCATAGTAAGAACTGGGCAAAAATAGCCCTTCTGCCCTTACCAGCAAGCTGAATATAGTACTTTTTCGGGAAGCTCCACCGTGCCGGCACCTCCCAATACGGCCTTTACAGCAGGCAAAACCAGCGCTGCCGGGCCTCCAGGTGCGAATTACGCAGGAATTCGGCTACCGGCGCCAGGTTGGTCAGCAAGGAGGTTAGCACCAGCACCTCCCCCGAGGCCAGGTGCAGGCGCAGGAAATTGTAATTGCTCCAGAACAGGCGGGGCGAACGGCAGGTCACGTACTCCACCCGCAGCAGGTCGCGCTGGGCGAAGGGAATCAGCACCCGGCCCTCGTACACCTCCAGCTTGTTGTGCTTGGGGTCGAAGACCAGGGTGGTGCGCAGGTTGTGGGCGTAGTACTGGGCGTGCAGAATAAGAGCCGGCACCGAAAAACCCAGAATTACGGCCGCCAGGGCCGTAAGCAGCACCAGCTCGTAGGCGCTCAGCGTGCCCAGATACAGAAACGAAATCAGGAAGGGCAGGCCCACGCTCATGCACAGCAGGGGCCAGAACAGCAGGTAGAACTGCCGCAGAAACGTGGGCCGGTACACCCGGCTGGCCTGGGTGAAAAAGCTGGTGATAAAGCGCAGCCCGAACACGATGGCGCAGACCGCCACCGTGAATTCGAGCAACGGCCGCAGGAAAGGAAATAGCTTCACCGCTTACTTGACCTCAATCCAGGGCTCCCCGGCCACGTGGGGGCGCAGGCTGCCAAACGATTCGAGCTGCAGGCCATACTTCTCGAACACGGCCTGCACCGCCGCCTGCCCACCGGGCTCCACGCACACCAGCAGGCCGCCCGAGGTCTGGGGGTCGCAGAGCCACTGGCGCTGCTCGTCGGTGATTTCCCCAATCTTGTGGCCGTAGCTGTCCCAGTTGCGCACCGTGCCGCCGGGCACGGCCTTCTGCTGGCGGTACTGCTCGGCCTCGGCCAGCAGGGGCACCTTGCTGAAGTCGATTTCGGCGGTCAGGTTGCTGCCCTCGCACACTTCCGCGAGGTGGCCCAGCAGCCCGAAGCCCGTGACGTCGGTCATGGCCCGCACCTGGGTGAGCTGGCCCAGGTCGTAGCCGATTTTGTTGAGCTGCATCATGCTCCGGGGCGCAATCTGCTCGTGCTCGGGCCGCAGAATGCCGCGCTTCTGGGCCGTAGTGAGCATGCCCACGCCCAGGGGCTTGGTCAGATACAGCTCGCAGCCGGCCGTGGCCGTGTCGTTCTGCTTCAGGTTCGGGATATCGAGCATCCCGGTCACGGCCAGGCCGAAAATGGGCTCCGGCGAGTCGATGCTGTGGCCGCCGGCCAGCGGGATGCCCGCCTCGGCGCAAATGCTGCGGCTGCCTTCGATAACCCGGCGGGCCACTTCGGGGGCCAGCTTGTCGATGGGCCAGCCCAGCACGGCAATAGCCATGACGGGCCGCCCGCCCATGGCATATACGTCCGAAATAGCGTTGGCCGACGCAATCCGCCCGAAGTCGTAGGCGTCGTCGACGATGGGCATGAAGAAGTCGGTGGTGCTGATGATGGCCTGCCCGCCGCCAATGTCGTACACGGCCGCGTCGTCGCGGCTGCTATTGCCGACCAGCAGCTTGTCGTGCTCGGGCTGCACGATGCTGGTGTGCAAAATCTGGTCGAGCACCTTGGGCGCGATTTTGCAGCCGCAGCCCGCCCCGTGGCTGTACTGGGTCAGGCGAATCTGGTCGGTGGCGGGGGAGGAGGTATCAGGAAGCATAAGCGGGAAAGTCAGACGTTGGCGAAGATAACCGGTAGAAGCGGCAAAGCTCCCGGAAAAGTTCAGCAGCCGGCCAGTCGTTGGGTTGTCGTGAACAAGCCTTAGAACAAAGGAAAAGCCAGTTAGCTGGTTCCGATTGGCGTTCGGCTGCACCAGAACGGCGTTCCGGAGCAGCCGAACACCAATCCGGAGCACGGGAATGGCATTCTGGTGCAGCCGAACGCCACTCTGCTGCACCGGGACGTCATTCCGGTACACCGGAAACACAAACCCCTACACAGGAATGGCATTCCGCTGTAGCCGAACGCCCTTCCCGTGCAGCCGATTGCCAATCCGGAGCAGCCGACCCCCCTCCCGGTGTACCGGTACCCCCTCCGGCTGCAGCCGACCCCCCTCCGGGAGCAGCGGAGGGGCCTCCCGGGCTTGGGAAAGTAGCTGCCGAATGAGCCATTCGGAAAGCAGGCGCTACCGTTGGGTTTATTTTTGCACGATACTTGACAATCAGAAGCTTATTAGTAGATTTCAGACATAGTATTCACCATATCTTTCCTGCTTATGCCCCGCAAACCGCGCATTATTATCCCCGAGAATTCAGCCGACTTGTTTAAGCTGAACAATCTTATCTATGCCCAGCACCAGAAGCTGGGAGCCAAGTCGCCGCTGCACACCCTGGAGGAGCTACCCAGCTGGGACGAAGTGGGCCCCAAGGTCCTGGATGCCCAGAAGCTGCAAGCCGAAATCGAGCAGCGCGAGAAGGACCTCAAGATCCTCTACGGCAAGCGCCAAGCTCTGGCTGACCTGCTGCTGCCCCAGACCCGCGGCACCCGCGACCTGCTCTCGGGCGTGTACAGCCAGAACCTGCGCCGCCTGGGTGAGTTTGGCTTCGAGGTGATTGACGAACCCGAGAAGAAAGCTACCCCAGCCCCCGTCAAAAAAGGGTAAGGCCTGCTAGTAGAGCCTACCCGCCACGCCAAGCCGCCCGCTCAGTAGCGCGAACTTTGTAGTTCGCGTGCCCCAACGACCACCGTTGAACCGGTGCGGGGCACGCGAACTACAAAGTTCGCGCTACTGCTTCCAGCTAGCCGGCTGGAGCACCACGCGGTAGCCGTCGGGGTCTTCGAAGGTGCGGCCCTGCTGGTCCCAATAAGGGTTGTAGGAAGGCACGGGCACGTAGCCGTGGTCCTGCAGGCGCTGCACGGCGGCCTGCCACTCGGCGGCGTCAGGCAGGTAGAAGACCAGCAGGTTGTCGGGAGTAGGGGCCCGGCCCACGGTGTGGCCGGGCTGGTGGGTAAACTCGAAGTGGTAGGGCCCGGCCGGGTGGCCCAGCATCACCCCGTCGAAGCCGTTGTGGTTTTCGAAGCTATACAGCTCCGGCAGGCCCAGTCCGTCGCGGTAGAAGCGAATTACGGCCGCCAGATTGTCGGTAGGGCGGGCCACCCGCAGCGTGGGCACCGGCATCTAGGCGGTTTGGAGCAAGCTGGCGTGCCGGGCGGCTTCCAGTACCAGGTCGGCATTCACTTGCGGGTCGCAGGTGTCGGACGGAAGCCGCAGCACCTGGCTGTTGGTCTTGTTGTCGAGCCCGAAGCCGTAGGTTTTGTCGTAGTAGGAGAGGGCAATATCGACCATCTTCTCCATGTCGCCAACCTCAATGGCGGCCAGGGCCTCCTTGGTAGCCAGGCCGCCCAGGCGCTTGCTGATGCGCTGAATGGCTTCGGCCAGCTGCTGCGGGTCTTCCTTGCCGTACTCGGCCGCCAGCTTGCGGGTGCGCACCGGGCGCGGGATGTCGAGCACCAGCAGGGGAGCCGCCCGCATCTGCTCGAAGAGAGGCTTGGGAATAGTCAGCCGCCCGATGGTCAGGCTCTCGTCTTCCAGCCAGGGCGTCACACCCGCAGGCAGCTGGCTGAGCTCCAGGGCCAGGTTGTTCTCGAACTGCTCGGGCGTGGGCTGGGGCGGCAGGCCAATGGCCCCGAACGAGGAGCCCTTATGATTGGCCAGCCCCTCTAAATCGACAATCGTTTCGCCGCGGCGGGCCAGCTCGTGGAGCACGTCGGTCTTGCCCGAGCCCGTGAGGCCGCCCAGAATCAGCATGGGCCGGGGCTCCGCAAACTGGGCCAGGGCCCAGCGGCGGTAATCCTTATAGCCCTTATCCAGCAAATGCACCTTGAAGCCGGCCAGCTCCAGCAGCCAGTGGACGGCCCCGCTGCGCATGCCGCCCCGCCAGCAGTGCAGGCGCACTTCCTTGTTGGGGGCCAGCTTCTGGGCCTGCTTCACCATCCGGCTCATCTTGGGCCCGAAGAAGTCGAGCCCGATGTGGATGGCCCGGTCCTGGCTGACCTGCTTGTAAGCAGTACCGATGCGGGCCCGCTCCTCATCCGAAAACAGGGGCAGACTCAGCGCCCCCGGAATATGGCCGTGGGCGTACTCGATGGGCGCCCGCACGTCCAGAATCGGGGCATCGGCGGGACCAGTCAGGAAATCGGAAAGGGGAATGCGAGGCAAAGGTGAAGTTGTGAGGTGGTGAAATTGTGAAGAGGGGAAAAATAGTGAGTCGTCCTGGCAGAGTTGTTAAAAACAACTTCACCATTTCACAACTTCACCACTTCACACCAGCTGGCGGCGGTACAGCTGGATGGTATTTTCCAGCCCGTAGTACAGTGCGTCGCACACCAGGGCGTGCCCGATGCTAACCTCGTCGAGGCCGGGTAAGTTCTGCTTGAGGTAGGCTAGGTTCTCCAGGTCCAGGTCGTGGCCGGCGTTCAGGCCCAGGCCGAGCTGCCGGGCCAGGGTGGCCGCCACGGTGTAGGGGGCAATAGCGGCCTCCCGGTTGGTCGGGTACTGCCGGGCGTAGTCTTCGGTGTAGAGCTCAATCCGGTCGGTGCCGGTGGCTACGGCGGCTTTCACCATGGCCGGGTCGGGGTCGAGGAAGATGGACACCCGGCAGCCGATGGACTTGAGCTCGGTCACGACGCCAATAAGATAAATCTGGTGGGTAATGGTGTCCCAGCCGGCGTTGGAGGTAATGGCGTCGGGCGCGTCGGGCACCAGCGTCACCTGCTCGGGCTTCACCTCGCGCACCAAATCGATGAAGTCCGGGGTGGGGTTGCCCTCCACGTTGAGCTCGGTGGTCACAATCTGGCGCAGGTCGCGCACGTCCTGGTAGCGGATATGGCGCTCATCGGGCCGCGGGTGCACCGTGATGCCCTGGGCCCCAAACCGCTCACAGTCACGGGCTACCTGGAGCACATCGGGGCGGTTGTGGCCGCGGGCGTTCCGCAGCGTGGCTATTTTATTTATGTTTACGCTAAGTTTCGTCATGAGAGAAGGCGAAAAACTGACTCCAGAACGGCCAGCGTGGGTCATCAATACGCGGCCAGTCGGAATCTACGGGTTCCAGACATTTACTACTACAAACTTATGGCTCTGAAGGAAACCATCGACGCGGATATCAAAAAGGCTATGCTGGCCAAGGACAAAGTTCGGCTCCTGACGCTGCGCAGCATCAAGTCGCAGATCATGCTGGCCGAAACGGCCGAAGGAGCCCACGGTGCCGCCCTGACCGAGGACGCCGAGCTCAAGCTCCTGAACAAAGCCGCCAAGCAGCGCCGGGAAGCCGCCGAAACCTACCAGAAGCAGTTCCGCTCCGACCTCGAAGAAGTGGAGCTGGCCGAGCTGGCCATCATCGAAGAATACCTGCCCCAGCAGCTCTCCGAGGCCGACCTGGTCGAAAAGCTCGTTGCCATCATCCAGCGCGTGGGTGCCACCGGCCCCTCCGACCTGGGCAAGGTCATGGGTGCCGCCGCCCGGGAGCTGTCCGGCCAGGCCGACGGCAAAGTCATTTCCCAGGTAGTCAGCAACCTGCTCAACAACACGAATGTCTAAGCGGTGAAATTGTGAAAGGTGAAGTTGTGAATCAATATTCTGGTGACGCGCCCCTTCACAAGCTGCTATTCACAATTTCACCCTTCACTACTTCACCTCATGTCCGGCTTTGATATTCTGCTGCTGATTCCGCTGGCGGTGGGGGCCGTGAAGGGCTTCCGGCGGGGCCTGGTGCTGGAGGCGGCGTCGTTGCTGGCCTTCGTACTGGGCATTATCGGCGGGCTGGCCCTGCTCAGCGACGCTATTCCGCTGGTGCGCCACTACGTGGGTGAGGCCTTTGGGCTGCTGCCCATCGTGGCGTTTCTGCTGGTGTTCGTGCTCATTACCTGGGGTGTGCACCTGGCGGGTGGCCTGGTCAAGACGGCCGTGCACCTGACCCCCCTGGGCATGCTCGACAACGTGCTCGGCGGGGCGGCCGGGGCCCTGAAATGGGTGCTGGGCATCAGCCTGCTGCTGCACGGCATCGGTTTCGCCGGCCTCAAGCTGCTTTCCCCCGCGGTAGTCGCCGACTCCCAGGTGCTGCCCGTCGTGGAGCAAGCCACCCCGTTTGCCCTCGAAATCGTGGGCTTCGTGATGCCCTTTGCCACCACGCTGCTCGAGCAGCTGCGCGGGGTGTTCTAACCAAACGCCGGGCGGCCGGTTGCTCGGGCGGGCCCCGACGCCCGAGCTGGAAAAAGCAGGCCGCTACCAACCTTTGCGCCGCCAACCGGCTCCTCCGCTATGATGCGCCTGCTGCTGCTCGACAACTTCGACTCCTTCACCTTCAACCTGCTGGATTACTTTCAGCAGCTGGGGGCCACGGTGCAGGTGGTCCGCAACGACGTGTCGCTGGCCGAAATCAGGCAATATGAGTTCGACGGCATCGTTTTGTCGCCGGGACCCGGCACGCCGGCCAAGGCGGGCTGCCTGATGCAGGTCATCGAGGAATATTACCAGCGCGTGCCCATGCTAGGCGTGTGCCTGGGCCACCAGGCCCTGGGTGAGTTCTTTGGGGCCCACCTTGCGCGGGCGGCGCGGCCCATGCACGGCAAGGTGTCGGATGTGGCCGTGGTCCGCCCCGACCCGCTGTTTGCCGGGCTGCCCACACAGTTTGCCGTCACGCGCTACCATTCACTGATTGTCAATTTATTACCTCCTGATTTAGAGGCCCTGGCTTACACCACCGATGCGGCACACGAACTGATGGGATTCCGCCACCGTACCTACCCTCTGTACGGCGTCCAGTTTCACCCCGAAGCGCTGCTCACTTCCCACGGATTGGCACTTCTCCGCAATTGGGTCAAGTGTTGTATCATTGCAAAGGATGGTCAGTCAGCCCTAGCCGGCCTCGAAATCTCCCCTGAAGATGGAATTGCAGATTAAGGAACAGAACGGTTTTCAGTATGTAGAAGAGGGCTCCGGCGAGGTGCTGCTGCTCCTACACGGCCTGTTTGGCGCGCTCAGCAACTGGCAGGACGTCATCCAGGAATTCGGTACCGACTACCGGGTTATTATCCCGCTGCTGCCCATCTACGACATGCCCCTGACCCAGGCTGGCGTGCCCGGGCTGGTGAATTACGTGGAAGACTTTCTGCGCGAAATGCGCCTGGAGGCACCCATGACGGTGCTCGGCAACTCCCTCGGCGGACATATTGCCCTGGTCTACGCCCTGCGCAACCCCCGCCTGGTGCAGCGCCTGGTGCTCACCGGCAGCAGCGGCCTGTTCGAGGATTCGATGGGCGGCTCCTTTCCCAAGCGCGGTAATTACAACTTCGTGCAGGAACGGGTGGCCTACACCTTCTACGACCCCAGCATTGCCACCAAGGACTTGGTCGACGAGGTATTTAACGTTACCAACTCCAACACCAAGGTGCTGCGCATCATCAACATTGCCCGCTCGGCCCAGCGCCACAACCTGGGCAAGGAACTCACCAAGATTACCGCGCCCACCCTGCTGGTCTGGGGTCTGAACGACACGATTACGCCCCCCGTAGTGGCCCACGAGTTTGCCCGCCTGCTACCCAACGCCGAGCTGCATTTCCTGGACCACTGCTGCCACGTGCCCATGATGGAACGTCCGCAGGATTTCAACCTGTTGCTCCGGCAGTTCCTGCGCCGCACGACTTTGGAGCCGGCCCTGCCGTAAGTACCGCAAACAAATTGCCCCCTTGGGAGCTTATTGGCGCCCACCCTTTAGTTTAATTCTGGCTTTCAGTTCTTTCCGCCCATGCATTCGATGATTGCTGAAGACTTGCTCAACCAAATGATTCCGCCGCTGAAGGTGTCGGACTCAGCCGGGAAGGCGGCCAAGTGGCTGGAAGAATTCCACGTTGGCCAACTGCCCGTGCTCGACAACCGCCTCTACCGTGGCCTGATTACCGAAGCCGATCTGCTCGACCACGACCAGCCCGACGAGCCCCTCACCAGCGTCGCCTTCGGCTTTGCCGACGTACACGTGCAGCGCGACCAGCACTTTTACAGCATCATGGAGCTGGCCATCCAGAACAAGGTGCAGCTCGTGCCGGTGCTCGACGACAAGCAGGAATACCTGGGCGTGGTTACCGTGGGGGATACGCTGGCCGCTTTCGGCCAACTGCCCATTGCCGCCGGCCAAGGTGGTATTCTGGTGCTGTCCATGGATGAGCGTGACTATTCCCTGACCCAAATTAGCCGCTACGTCGAGGAAAACAACGCCAAGGTCCTCAGTGCCCACGTAGCCCAGGACGAGCACGACCCCTACAAGATTCGCCTGACGCTAAAGCTCAATACCCCCAACATGGCCCGCATTACGGCCACGCTCGAGCGGTTTGGCTACGTCATTACCGCCCAGTTTAGCGGGGCCGGCGAAGTAGGTGAAAATGAGCAGGAGCGCTTCGACGGTCTGCTCAAGTACCTGAGCCTGTAGGTGTCCTATTCCCGCCCGCGTGTTGCCTCCTGAACCAGTGGCGTTGCCCGATAGTGCCCGGCCTAATAAGCCCGGCACTAGGCAGCGTAACCCGCACCGCGTCACGCTCCGGGCTATTTTTCTGCTTCTGCTGCTTGGTGGGCTACCCAGCTTCATAGCCGCGGCTGCCACTCTGCCCGACTCGGTGCGCCGGGCTCCGCTGGATAGCCTCATCCTGGCCCAGTGCCCCGGCTACCCCGTGCTGCGCGTGGGCCAGATCCTGTTCGTGGGCAACGACGTCACCAAGGAGCGGATTCTGCGGGCCGAGCTCGACTTCCGGGAAGGCGATACGCTTCGGGCTGCTACTCTGGCCCGCCGCCTCGAAGCCAACCGCCTGCGCGTGTTCAACCTGCAGCTGTTTCACCGGGTGCTGGTGCAGCCCGTGTGCCGCAACGGCGAGCTGACCATCCTCTTTAGCGTGCAGGAGCGCTGGTACACCTTTCCCATCCCGATTCTGTCCCTGGCCGACCGCAACTTCCGGTCCTGGCTCGACCGGCCCGACCGGTGGCGCCGGGTAGATTACGGCCTGCACGTGGAGCGTAAGAACTTCCGGGGGCGCAACGAGGAAATCAGGGGCAACCTGCAGCTGGGCTTCAACCGCAAGTATGAGCTCTTCTACGACACGCCCGGCTACGGCAAGCTCCGCCGCCTGGGCTTCGGCGTGGGTGGGTCCTATTTCCGCAGCCATTCCCTCGACTATGCCACCGTGGAAGACCGGCTAATCAACTTCCGCGACGATGCCGGCTTTCCCATCGAGCGGCGCTACGTCACGGCCGGGCTGCGCTGGCGCTACACCGTGCAGCGCCGCACCCTGCTCGACGTGTCTTACCACCGTGAAACCATTTCCGACTCCATCGTGCGTCGCAATCCGGACTACTACCTCTCCGGCAACCGGCGCGACTACGTGGATGTGGCCCTGACCACCATTTTCAACCACCGCAACACCTTCGCCTACCCGCTCACCGGGCACTACTTGCAAGTCAGCCTGATTCAGCGCGTATTTGTCACCAAGGCCCCGCCCATTACTACGCTGCGGGCCGAAGTAGCAAAATACGTAGCGCTGGGACACGATTTTTACTACAATATTGGGATCCAAGGACAGGTGCGGGTCGGGGAGCGGGTAGCCTACGCCGACAACCGGGCCCTGGGCTACAGCGCCCTGGTGCGCGGCTACGACCAGTACGTTGTCGACGGCCGGCACTACGGCCTGGTGCAGCAGGGCGTCTCCTACCGCCTCTGGGACGCGGGCCGCCTCCGGCTCGGCGGCATCGACAACCCCAAAATCAACAGCATCCCGTTGGTGCTATATTTAAATACCTTTGCCGACGCTGGTTACGTGGCCAGCCGCAGCGCCGAGCGCGGCAGCCGCCTGCCCAACCGCCTGCAGGCCGCCGCCGGCATCGGTTTGCACCTAGTCACGTATTACGACCGGGTCATTACCCTCGAGTATACCCGCAATGTCCTCGGGCAAGGCGGGTTTTTTCTGCGCACTGAATTTCCCATCTAGCCCCGGCAGTAAGCCGGCTGCTGGTTACGTTTTTGTTATGAAAATTGCGATTCTCGGCAAACCCTTCGACGAAGAAACCCTGCCGTTTCTGCAGGCCCTGCTCGACGACCTCGTCGCGCGCCGCACCGAAGTCATCATCGTCGAGTCGTTTCGCACTTACCTCGACAACCGCCTGCGCCTGCCCGAAGGCATCGGTACCTTCCGCCGCGGCGACTCCCTGCGCGACGTGCAGTTTGTCTTTAGCATCGGTGGCGACGGCACCCTGCTCGACACGGTCACCTACGTGGGCGCCCTGCAAATTCCGATTCTGGGCATCAATACCGGCCGACTGGGTTTTCTGGCCACCATCACCGTCGAGCGCATCGCCCAGGCCATTGATGCCCTCTTTAAAGGTCACTTCGTCCTGGAAGAGCGCAGCCTGATCCGGGTCGAGACGGATCCGGAAGTTTTTGATGGTATCAACTTCGGCCTCAACGAGTTTTCGATTCTCAAGCGCGATACGTCCTCCATGATTGTGGTGCACACGTATATCGACGGCGAGTACCTCAATTCGTACTGGGCCGATGGCCTGATCGTGGCCACGCCCACGGGTTCTACCGGCTATTCCCTGAGCTGTGGTGGACCCGTAATGTTGCCCCAGACCAACAATTTTATCATTGCTCCCGTATGTCCGCACAATCTGAATGTCCGTCCGCTCATCGTCTCCGACCGCAGCGTGATTTCCTTCGAGATTGAGGGCCGCAGCAATAACTTCCTGCTCTCCCTCGACTCGCGCTCGGTGGCCGTTGACGCCGGTATCCAGATTGCGGTTCGCCGCGAGAATTTTGCGGTGCGCTTGGTAAAGCTCAACCACGTTAACTTTCTGACTACGTTGCGCAGTAAGTTAAACTGGGGGCTCGACAAGCGTAATCCGGCCGGTATCTTGCTCTAATACATTGACTTTTTCTTGTATTTCTTTTTTAAGTTCCCGGCAACCTCTACTTTTGTCACTAACTGAACTCGTGCCCCTACGGTTTTAACGACGCTCACCTTCTTCGCATATCCTTAATCTCGCTCAATATGAAGCATTTCTTCACCAACATCTTGGCTCTGCTGCTAGTGATTTCGCTGGTCGCCACGGAGGCGAGTGCGCAACAGTTCAGTAAGCGAAAGCAGTACAACTCGGTTGGCGTAAGCATCAACGCAATGAACTACTTCGGTGACATTGTACCGAAAGCTAGCATTCCCAGCCTGCGTTTTGCCGCCACTCGCCCTAACATCGGCGTAAACTTCACCCACCGCTTTGCGCCCCGGATTTCGGCTCGTGTTGCTTTTGCCTACGGCCGTATCACCGGTGATGATGAGAAAGCCGCTGACAAAACCGATCCGGACGCCCGTTTCCGCTACCACCGCAACATGAACTTCCGCAACGACATCCTTGAGCTGTCGGCCGTGGGTGTGTTCGACCTGATTGCTAACCGCAACAACTATATCAAGCGTCCGGACTTCGTTCCTTACGTATTCGCTGGTATCGGCGTATTTCACCACAACCCTAAGGGTTTGGTACGTGGTGGGGTTGTTCCTTCAGATCTTTCGGAAGGGTCATACGTGAACCTGCAGCCTCTGCGCACGGAAGGTGTCGATTATAGCCTGACTGGCCTTTCAATTCCGTTCGGTGGCGGTGTTCGCTACAAAGTCAACAAAAGCTTCGATATTGGCCTGGAAATCGGCTGGCGCAAGACGTTCACCGACTACCTGGATGACGTAAGTCAGAACTACATTCCTGACGCGCAGCTGGCAACTCCCGCCGCCAAATATTTCGGCCGGGGCATCACTCGTACGGATGATGGATCGTATCCTAACTTCAACGTATCTGGCGAAATGCGCGGCAAGGGCAATGAAAAGGATTGGTACATCGTTACCGGTCTTAACGTAAACTACATTCTCGCTCCGCGCGTTAAAAGCCCCAAATTCCGATAGCCCGTTCTGGCTGGCTGTCGGGTCCAACTCACAGCTAGTCTAATGACGCATTCGAATCTCTTCAAAACACTCCTTGTTTGCTTCGTGCAAGCCGGGAGTGTTTTTTTTGCTTTCTCCGCTGCCGCCCAGAACACGAGTGAACTCGGGATTGGTATCGGGGGAATGGTGTACAAAGGAGAATTGGCCCCGGCCTATAAGTTCAATAATAATCGGCCCGCGGCTACCATCTTCTACCGCAAGGATCTGTCGGCGCCCATTACCCTGCGCGGCAGTGCCCTTTGGGGCTTGGTCCGTGCCGATGATGCCAACGTGCAGGGGGTGAATGGCAACGTGGCCCCGCTGCCGGCCTACCGGCAAACCAACGTCAAAGGAAATATTCTGGAAGCCGCGGCAGCCGTGGAATACAACTTCTTCGATTACCGCAACCGCAAGGAGAAGGTACACTTTACGCCCTACGTCTTCGTGGGGGTGGCCGGGTTTTTGGCCCGCACCCGCACTACCAGCAATGCTGGCCTCGACCAGCTGGAAAAAGATGGCAGCACGCTGGGCTTGGCCATTCCGGCCGGTATTGGCTTTAAGCTGGCCCTGTCTCCCCGCTGGAACCTGGGCCTGGAAGCTGGGGCCCGCAAAGCCTTTACGGACGACCTGGACCACTTAAGCACCCAAAATCCGCTCCTGGTGAATACCCACGACCAAGACTGGTATTTCTATAACGGATTGAGTGTTTCTTATACCTTTTATAAAATTCACTGTCCCGATTCCTACAAGTCTAATCCTAAACTGCTGCGGTAGAACTCGGATGGGCGGGGGCTTAATGCAACCATTTGCGTAACTTGCAGCCTCTTTACGCAAAAAGTACCGATGGCCGCCCGGTCCGAACTAGACACTCAGAATATTCCTGCCCACGTTGCCGTCATCATGGATGGTAACGGCCGTTGGGCCAAAAAAAAAGGTGGACTCCGCATTTTCGGGCACCAAAGTGCTATTACTGCCGTTCGGGAAACTGTGGAAGGTGCCGCTGAGCTGGGGGTTCACTACCTGACGCTGTACGCTTTTTCCACTGAGAACTGGGCGCGCCCCAAGCACGAGGTCATGGCCCTGATGCAGCTGCTGGTGCACACCATCCGGCAGGAAACTCCCACGCTGCTCAAGAATAGCATCCGGCTGCAGTCCATTGGCGACGTGGCCAGCTTGCCCGAATCCTGCCAGCGGGAATTGCGCGAGTCCATTGAGCTCACCAAAGGCGGCTCCCGGATGACGCTGGTGCTGGCTTTGAGCTACAGCGGCCGGTGGGACCTGACGCAGGCGGCCCAGCGGTTGGCGGCGGATGTAGCCCGTGGCAGCGTGCAGCCCGAGCAGGTAACCGAGAATACTATTGCCGGTTACCTCGCCACCGCCGGCATGCCCGATCCGGAGCTGTTGATCCGGACCAGTGGAGAGCAGCGCATCAGTAATTTTTTGCTGTGGCAGCTGGCGTACACCGAACTCTACATAACGGAGGTACTGTGGCCGGATTTTCGGCGTGAGCACCTCTACGACGCCATCCAGGCCTATCAGCGCCGGGAGCGGCGCTTTGGCAAAACCAGTGAGCAGCTAACCGTTTCGTAAGTTTTTCGAATGATTTCTTTTCAGAATAAATTTCTCCTGCTGCTAACGGTGCTTGCTCTGGGTGGAGCGGCTGCCGCGCCCAAGACCTGGGCTCAGGTTTCTTCGGCTAGCAGTGGGGAGCCTCAACGCTACGAACTCGGCGGCATTACCGTCAGTGGAGCTTCCTACTTAGATACCAATACGCTTATCGGGCTAACGGGTTTGAAAATCGGGGACCCGGTAACGGTACCCGGGGAGGAAATTGGCAAAGCCATTCGCCGCCTCTGGGACCAGGGTATCCTGGGTGACGTGAGCGTGTCTATTTCGCGCATCGAAGGCAATAAAATCTACCTGGACTTTAACCTCAAGGAGCGGCCCCGCCTATCCAAGTTTGAGTTTTCTGGTATCAGCAAGGGCCAGGCCGATGATCTGAAAAACAAGATCAAGCTGATCCGCGGCAAGGTGGTGACCGATGCCCTGCTGAATAATACCAAGTCTCAGGTACGCAAGTTCTACACCAACAAGGGCTACCTTGACGCAAAGGCCACGATTACGCAAACGCCGGATTCGAGCCTGTCGAATAGCGTGGTGCTGAATATCAAGGTGGACAAGGGCAACAAAATCCGCATTCGGGATATTGCCTTCGAAGGCAACGAGGCTTTTTCAGACAAGAAGCTCAAAGGCAAGCTGAAGAAGACCAAGGAGCGGAAATCCTACAAGTTCCTGACCTCGGGTAAGTTTCAGAAGGCCGAGTACGAGTCGGATAAAGACAAGCTGCTTGAGTTCTACAACGCCCAGGGTTACCGCGACGCCGCCATTGTATCGGATACGCTGATCCGCACCGACGACGGCCTGGCGCTGCGCATCAAGATGGATGAAGGCCCGAAGTACTACTTCCGCCACATTACCTGGAACGGCAACTACCTCTACGATTCCAAAACCCTGGCCTCGGTGCTTGGTATCAAGGAGGGCAGCGTGTACAGCAAGGAAACGCTGGACAAGCGCCTGAACTACAACCCCACGGGCCAGGACGTAACCTCGCTCTACATGAACGACGGCTACCTGTTCTTCCAGATTGAGCCGGTCGAAACCAAGGTGGAAGGCGACTCGATTGACATCGAGATGCGCATCAGCGAGGGCGTGCAGGCCCGCATCAAGGAGGTTAACATTGCCGGCAACACCAAAACCAGTGACCATGTGCTGCGCCGGGAACTGCAGACCCTGCCGGGCGACAAGTTCAACCGGGAGCTGCTGATTCGTTCCCAGCGCCAGATTGCAACCCTGGGCTATTTCGACCCCGAAAAGATTGGCCTGAACCCCGTGCCTAACCAGGCCGAAGGTACTGTGGACATCAACTACACGGTAGTCGAGAAACCTTCCGACCAGATTACGCTCTCGGGCGGCTGGGGCGGCTACGCGGGCTTTATTGGCACCGTAGGCCTGGTGTTCAACAACTTCTCCCTGCGCAAAGCCGGCAGCCTGCGCAACTGGACGCCGGTTCCGGCCGGTGATGGCCAGCGCCTGGCCCTGAACGTGCAGGCCAATGGCTTGCAGTACCAGGCCTACTCTTTCTCCTTTACCGAGC
The DNA here is from genome assembly GCF_002797555.1 of Hymenobacter chitinivorans DSM 11115. Lineage (NCBI taxonomy): Bacteria > Pseudomonadati > Bacteroidota > Cytophagia > Cytophagales > Hymenobacteraceae > Hymenobacter > Hymenobacter chitinivorans. The sequence goes on from NZ_PGFA01000004.1 coordinate 483,032, forward strand.
CCTGGCTGGGTGGCCGCAAGCCCAACTCCCTGTCGTTTAGCCTCAACAAGAGCATTCAGCGCGTGGGCACCAGCCTCGACGCCAACAACGACCAGTCCATCAAGGTGAACAGCGCCTCGCTGGGCCTGGGACGCCGCCTGCGCGTGCCCGACGACTACTTCACGCTGAGCAACTCGCTGTCGGTGAGCCAGTACAAGCTCAAGAACTACCCCTACATCCAGGGCTTCGCCAACGGTACGGGTAATGCTACCAACATTACCTTCAACACGACCCTGTCGCGCAACAGCATCGACAACCCGACCTACACCCGTCGGGGTTCCTCGCTGTCGTTGAGCGTAAACCTGACCCCACCGTACTCCATCTTCAAAGGTTCGCACCCGAGCGTAAACGAGTGGGTGGAATTCCACAAGTGGATGTTCGACGCCTCGTGGTTTACGCCCATCGTGGGCAAGCTAGTGCTCAACACCCGGGCCCACTTCGGCTTCATTGGTACTTACAACTCCAGCCGCGCCATTGGTCCGTTTGAACGGTTCAAGCTGGGCGGCTCGGGCCTGGGTTACGGCGGCTCGTCGAACTTCCTGGTGGGCACCGAATACGTGGGCCTGCGGGGCTACGACGACCCTAACAATGCCAACTCCATTCAAAACCCGAACTCCAGCGGCGGGGTGGCCTACAATAAATACGTACTGGAAATGCGTTACCCAGTGTCGCTGAACCCGGCGGCCACGGTGTACATCCTGAGTTTCGCCGAAGCCGGCAACGCCTTCGAACGGTACCAGGACTACAACCCCTACAAGCTGTACCGCTCGGTGGGCGTAGGCGCCCGGATTTTCATGTCGGCATTCGGTTTGCTTGGCTTCGACTACGGCTACGGTTTCGACGCGGTGCCCCGGTACACTTCCGGCCAGGCCCTGCAGGACAAAGGCCATTTCCACTTCATCATTGGTCAGCAGATTCGCTAAGTCTTTGGCGGTTTGCCCCGCCCGTTACTCTCTATCTACTTGACATGAAAAAGCTCCAATTCCTTCTGCTGGGCGTGCTCCTGCTTCTGTCGGCTCCCGCCGCTCTGGCCCAGAAATTCGGCTACGTCGATTCTGAGTTCATTATGAGTAAGATGCCGGCCTATTCGCAGGCTCAGCAGGAACTGAACACGCTGTCGGCCAACTGGCAGAAGGATATTGAGAGCCAGAAGAAAGACCTGGACAAGTTGTACCGCAACTACCAGGCAGAGGAAGTGCTCCTGACCGAGCCCATGAAAAAAAAGCGGCAGGACGAGATTCTCAAGAAGGAGCAGGACGTGAAGGCCTACCAGAACAAGATCTTCGGCTACGAAGGGCAGCTGTTCAAAAAGCGCCAGGAGTTGACCAAGCCCGTGCAGGATCAGGTGTTCGAAGCCATTGAGAAAGTGGCCAAGAAGAAGCAGCTGGCCATTATTTTCGACAAAGCTGGTGACCTGACGATGCTTTATACCAACCCCACGCACGACTACACGGAATTTGTACTCGAAGAATTGGGTTTAGCATCTGAAGACCGGAACCAACCGGGCCAGAAAGGTGCCGTCCGGACTGTGACTACCCCGAAGACGCCGGCGGGTGACGATACGGCTACCGATTCGGATGCTGCTCCCGCCACCCGGACCCGCCAGCCCACCAAGGCAACAAATACGCGCCCGGCTAGCCGAAAAAATTAACTTTGCCCTTGCAACCTAACTTTCTGAAAGTTTCCCCTTAATGAACATCATGAACAAATTCCGTCTTGCCCTAGCTGTAGCCGTTCTTACCATCAGCACGGCCACCTCGGCACTGGCGCAAGCCCCCCTGAAAATCGGTTATACCAGCGTAGAATACGTTCTGAGCCAGATGCCGGAAAGCCGGCAGATTGAGTCGGATTTGAAAGCCTACAGCTCCCAGCTCGAAGCCCAGCTGAAAAGCAAGTACGCCGACTACCAAGCCAAAGCCGAAGCCTACCAGAAAGGCGCTTCGACCATGACCGAAGTAGTACGGGCCGATAAAGAGAAAGAGTTGACCGGCCTGCAGAATTCCATCCAGGAGTTTCAGCGCAGCGCCGACCAGAGCCTGCAGCAGAAGCAGCAGGCCCTGCTGAAGCCCGCTCTGGACAAGCTGCAGAAGACCATTGATGCCGTAGCCGAGGAAAACGGTTACACCTACGTGCTGAACTCGGACGGTGCCAGCCCAGTGCTGCTGCACGGCCCCAAGGAAGGTGATATTTCGGACCTGGTGCTGAAGAAAATGGGTGTTACGCCCGGTTCTGCTCCCGCGGCCAAAGCTGCTCCCGCTGCTACCACGCCCGCCGCTACGCCCGTTAGCACGCCTACCAAAACCAAAACCAAGTCGAAGAAGTAAGGTCCCCACTTTTTCGAAGTTGAAAGCCGGAGCGCCATGCTCCGGCTTTCTTGTTTCCATTCTTTTTCGAGTTGCTCATCATGTCTGATTTGTCCGATTCTCACTTGCCCGACCCCGACCTGCCCGACGACGAAAGTGAGGAAGGGGATGAGCTCTACGAACACCACCGTATCCGCGTCGACCGGGGCCAGGAACTCTTGCGCCTCGACAAGTTTCTGATGAACCGCCTCTCGAATGCGTCGCGGACCAAGATTCAGAACGCCATTCGGGCCGAAGCGGTGCAGGTGAATGAGAAGGTAGTCAAGTCGAACTACCGCATCAAGCCCTTCGACGTCATCACCATCACGCTGCCCGAGCCCCCGCGCGACGTGAAAGTGGTGCCCGAGCCCATGGACCTCGACATCCGCTACGAAGACGAGTCCTTGCTCATCGTCAACAAGCCTGCGGGCCTAGTGGTACACCCGGCCTTTGGTAACTGGAACGGGACGCTGGTCAACGGCCTGGCCTACCACCTGAGCAACCTACCTACGGGCCGCAATGGTGAAATTCGCCCCGGCCTCGTCCACCGCATCGACAAGGACACTTCCGGGCTGCTGGTTATCGGCAAAACGGAATGGGCCATGACGCACTTGTCCCAGCAGTTTTTTCACCATACCATCGAGCGAACCTACTTGGCGCTGGTGTGGGGCATCCCCAAGGAAACGGAGGGCACCATTACGGGCCATATTGGGCGCAGCCTGAAGGACCGCAAGGTGCAGGCCGTATACCCGGAGGGTGACCAGGGCAAGCACGCTGTAACGCACTATAAAGTGCTCAAAACGTTTCGGCACGTGGCCCTGCTGCAGTGCAACCTCGAAACCGGCCGCACCCACCAGATTCGGGCCCACATGAAGCACATTGGCCACCCGCTGTTTTCGGATGCCACCTACGGCGGCGACAAAGTGCTCTACGGGCAGCGCACGGGCTCCTACAAGGCCTTCGTCGAGAATGTATTTGAGCTGATGCCCCGGCAGGCGCTGCACGCCAAGTCCTTGGGCTTCGTGCACCCCGTCACCGGCGACACTATGCAGTTTGAAGCCGAGCTGCCCGCCGACTTTGTGGCCGCCCTGGAAAAGTGGGAACAGTACGCCACCCAGCACGCGTAGTCGCATTGGTATAAGCCAATAAAAAAAGCCTGCCTCATAGCTGAGGCAGGCTTTTTTGGGTGCGAAGTCCAGAAAGATTACTTCTTCTTGGCCGGAGCTTTAGTCGCCGTTTTCGGGCGGGTCATGCTGTCCACCACCGACTTAGCATTCTGGTTGCTGGGGTCCAGGGCCAGAACTTCCTTGTAGTAAGGCAGAGCAGCCGTTTTGTCGCCTTTCTGGTAGTAGTAGTAGCCCAGGTAGCTGTTGGCCTCCACCAGGCCGTCCTTGTACTTGGCTGGGTCGGCTTTGGCTACTTCCACGTATTTCTCATAGTAGGGCTTAGCGAGGCCCTGCTTAGAATCCGGGTCCATACCGTAGTTGGCTTGGGCGCGCATCAGGTAGCCGGGAGCGTAAGTCGGACGAGCCGTCAGCACAATGCCGTAGAGGCTGTCAGCCTGCGCGTACTGCTTGTTCAGGCTATAGGCCCGGGCCAGCAGCACTTGGTCGGTCAGACCACCCTGACCCTTCATCTTAGCCTTGTAGGTAGCAATGGCCATGGGGTAGTTTTTGGCACCCAGGTAAGCCGTAGCCAGGTCATTCTGCAGGTCAGCATTGGTGGGGTCGGCCGCAATGGCCTTCTGCAGCATGGCAATGCCCTGCTCACCCTTACCGCCTTTGGCCATCATTTTGGCGTAGTACACGTTGTCCTCCTTGATGATCTTCTCGGGGGGCGTAAGTTTCATGTACTTGTCCATGGCGGCAATAGCCTCGTCGTTCTTGCCTACTTCGTAAAGCGAGTAGGCATTCAGACGGTTCATGGTCACGTTGTTGGGTTCCCGGGCCAATACCTTCTGAATTTCAACCAGCGCCTCGGGATACTTCTTGGTCAGAAACAGGAACGAAGCATATTTAGCGTCCGTGTCCGACGACTTCTCGGCCAGGCCCGTGTACTTCTGGAAGTTCGACAGGGCGTCGTCATACTTTCCGGCGTAGAAGTAGGTTTCAGCCAGGGCATTGTAAGCCGGAGCGTAGTTGGCATCCAGAGAAATGGCCTTCTGGAAAGCGTCCCGGGCTTCGTTGTAGTTGCGCGAACGAACGTTGAGCTGTCCTTTGCGATAATAGGCCAGCACGTTGTTCGGGTCAGCCAGAACGGCACGGTCGTAGCTGTTCATAGCTTCACCGCCGCCGTTTTCCTGCTTCAGGTAAATATCGCCGCGGGCAATCATCAGCGCCGGGTCATCCTTCAGTTTGTTGGCTTTGTGGGCTGCCTCCACGTACGACAGGCCTTTCGAAGCGTCTTTCACGTCCGATTCGGCGTAGGCTTGGGCAATCATGGTCAGCACCTTGGCATCTTTGCCTTTGGTGGCCTTCACGGCGTTATCAAATTGAATCTGAGCTTCCGCATTCTTGCCTTGGGCGAGGGCTGCGCGGCCGGCCGCTACCATCGTGGTAGCGTCTTTGGGGTTCAGCGAAATGCGGTTGAAGTAATAAGCCGCCGAGTCGGGCATGTCGCGCATCTGGTACAGACGACCCAGCTCAAAAGAGGTTTCGTTCGAGGCTCCCTGCCGGAGCAAAGCCGCGCGGGCTTCGTTGTAGCGGCCGAGTTCAATCGATTTCTGGGGAGTCGTTTGGGCAAAAGCGGCGGAGCCGGAAACAGACAAGGCAGCGAGGAGCGAGAGCTTCCAGGGCTTGAAGTTCATGTGCAAAAAGTTTGGTGGAAAGCGTTTTTAATGGAAAGACAAAAAAGCAGGGCTAGCGCTTGTTGGTATCAATGATTCGCATCTGGCCCGTTGCCGGAACCAGCCCCGACTTGAGGACAATCAGCTGGCCTTTGTTACCTGCGGCAAAGGATGCAAAACCGGTGCCAAGCCCGGCACGGGCCTCCCGGCTGATCAGGTATACATCCCGGCGCAGGGGGTAGGTTTTCAGCGCCAGGTAGGCCTGGTAGGGCTGCAAGTAGTCGTCAGCACTTTGCGGGGCAGGCTTGGCACTAACGCCCACAATCCGCACTTTCTTCAGAAAGCTCTGTACCGATGCATCGTCCCGGTCACTGATCCAGTTTACGCCAATTATCCCAATGGCATTCGGATGAGTAGCAACGTAATCAAGCAGAGCAGGGTTCGATTTGGCCGCAAAAACCCGCTTGGTCAGCGGGGCGCCCTTGGTCAGGGAATCCTGTACGAAGCGCGTAGTGCTGGAGTGGTTCGTGTCAAACACCACGTTGATGTCGCCCAGGCCTTTCTTGCCACTCACCTGAGGCCACTGCTGGATTTTGCCGGTAAAGATATCCTGCAGCTTGGCCACCGTTAGCAGCGAGTCGGCATTACTGGGGTGTACCACGATGGCCAGGCCGTCGGTGGCGAGGCGGGCAATACGGGGTACAATTTTCAGCCGGTCAAACTCGGCCTGCTCTTCGGCACTGAGCTGCCGAGTTACCACGGCCACGCGCACTTTGTTGCTGAGCAGATCCTGCATGGCCTCCGCCTCCGGCTTGTAGGAAGCCGTAATCCGGGCCGCTGGGTAGAGTTTCTGAAACGTATCCACCTGCGACTGCAGAATCGGAGCAAACGTTTCGTCGACGCTGATGCTCAGCTTACCGCTGGTCGGCGTGTCAGACATATCCTCCGCGGGACCCTTGTACTGATTACAGCCAGCCAACAATAGGCCACTCAGCAGGAGGGAGAAGCCCGTTGGATGTAGGTTAGCGCGCATTATGATTTTTATTTTGTTGGAAGTGCTGGCGGTAGGTACGGGCAAATCTAAGAATTCCGTAAAAGATGAATACCGAGCCTAAAATCCGGCGGGTGGTGGTGGGTAGGGCAAATATATTGGCCTGGGGCAACCACATCATAATACCAAGGCCGGTATATACGAGGGCCATGAGCAGGGTGAAGTACGGCACCAGGCCCCGGGAGGAGCTCCGGTTCAGACGTTCTTCGGTAGTCGGACGATCAAACATAAACGGGGCAAAAGAAGAGGTTCTGAGCGTAGAACGTAAAACTACCACGCTCTCGTTCGCTCAGCTACTAAGCTTCCGGTGATGAATAGATGAAGCTGTCTGCAAAAAAAGCCAAAAATCAACCGGTATAACGTATACCGGTTGATTTTTGGCTATATATAGAATGCTAAATTGAGTAAGCCTCTGAATCACAACTCATAAGCTGACTCACTTTTGGTACTTTACTACTGATACTGAAAGGTGATGGGCAGGGTATAGCGCACGGCTACCGGTCGGCTATTCTGCCGCCCTGGCGTCCAGGAAGGCATGGAGCTTACCACGCGAGCTGCTTCCTCGTCAGTGCCGTAGCCCAGGCCTTTGAGCACCTGCACGTCGGAAATTGAGCCATCGGCCTGCACCGTGAACGAAACGAATACCTTACCCGATACGGCATTGGCCAGGGCTTGCTTGGGGTAGCGCAGGTTGCTCTGCATGTATTTGCGCAGGGCATTGATGCCCCCGGCAAACTCCGGCATTACTTCCACGTGCACAAACGGCTTGGCCGGCGGCGGAGCCGTAGTCGTGCCCGAGTCGGTGCCGGGCACGCTCAGACCAGGCCCAGTAGTTACGACGCCGTCACCGGGCTTGACGTCAGTTGGGTTATTATCATTCCCTACGACTGGCTCTGTCGTCGGCATGGGCTTGGTAAGCAGTTCGTCCTTTACCACCGTCGGAGCTACGTCGGCGCGAGGCGTGACTACCACCGGCTGCTGGTGAGTCACGGGCGGCTTTGGTGTGTCGATGTGCTTTGGCTCGGCTGGCAGGGTAATGTCGGAAAGGATAGTGAGCTTATCCGGGGCTACGTAGGCCTTGGGCAGCACCGAGGGAAAAAGCCGCTGCATAACCAGCGTACTGCTGACCAGAAGCAGGGCCAGGGCTACCGTAATGGCCAGGGCCCTGGCCAGGTGGCGGTTGTAGAGCTGGCGCAGGACGAAGGCGCCGTAAGCTTTGTTGCGGCCCTCGAAGATGATTTCATCGAGCGAGGCGGTGTGCAGGTTGGTGGTGTTCATGGGACATATGGGCTAAAGGTGAAACGGGATTCACAGGCACGCATTACCCAAGCCATTTGTCTCACGGGTTCCACTTCATCTTCCTGGCTTTCAAATCTAAAACGGAGGCCCTACAGGGAAAAGTATGCGGCAAGCCGAATTCTTTTTGCACGAAAAAGCCCGAACTGAGCAGTTGCTCAATTCGGGCTCTTAGTGCTCAGCAGCCGAAGCTGAAAAGCGGGGGTATTACTTGATAGCGAAGGTTACCGGAACCGTGTACGAAACACTTACCGGACGACCGTTCTGCTTACCAGGCGTCCAGGCGGGCATGGCCTTGATAACGCGAACTGCTTCTTCGTCGCAGCCGGCACCGATGCCTTTGGTCACTTTCACATCCGTGATACCACCCGTCGGGCCTACCACGAAGCTAATGAACACTTTGCCTTCAACCTGGTTGCGCAGGGCCAAAGCGGGATATTTAATGGTTTTGCCCAGATAAGAGAGCAAGCCTTCCATACCGCCGGGAGGAGTAGGCATCTGTTCTACGTACGTGTAGACCTTATTCTCTACTACCTCTTCTACTACTTTCGTCGGCTCATCCCCCAGACCGTTAAGGTCAGCGGGGTTGTCGGTGTTACCCTTTACCGTTTCGGTAGCTACTACTTTGTCCTCCAGTTCTTCCTGGTCCGGCACCTCTTCTACCTTCTTGATTTCCTCGTCTTTCTTAACGACCGGCGGGGTAAACTTGATGGTAGAAAGCTTTGGTGGCGGTGGTGGCGGCGCCTCGGGTGGCGGTGGGGGTGGTGGGGGCTTGGTTTCGTCCAGCGGCGGTGCCTCCATCAGCTCGTTTACCTTGAGCATCTTGTCGTCCTTTACCACCTCGTCCTTGGCAAACATCCGCGCGATGAGCGGGAAGCTTACCATCAGGGCCAGGAGGGCAACGGCGATGAGAAGAGCTCGGGTAACGTGCTTGTTGTACAACCGCCGGAGCACGTAAGCTCCGTAAGCCTTGTTACGACCTTCAAAGACGATGTCGTTGAAAGACGCCTGGCTTAATTGCGTGTTATCCATCATAGCCCTGAAGTTTTAATCAGGTCCTCATCAGCCTTCGAGATGTCAACCAGAGCGTATTTCTTCTGGTCGGTAATGTTCATCTCGTCGAGGATGTCAACCATGTTCTTGTAATTGGACTTGTCCGCAGCCTTGATCAGCACCACCACTTTGGGGTTAGCCTGACGGCGCTGCAGCAAAGTCTTCCGGATACCATTAGCATCGTAACTCGAGGCCTGCAGTTCCGGCTTTACGTCACTCGACAACAAGCCATCGTAATAATAGATCTTGTTGTTTTCGCCTAGCAAAACTGTGAAAGCGTCAGAGGCCTTAATCTCGGTCTGCTCTTCGTTCGCCTTCGGTTTCACCGGCATGGTGAGCTGCATCACGGTCGGCTTGCTGAAGGTAGTCGTCAGCATGAAGAAGGTCAGAAGCAGGAAGGCCAAGTCCACCATCGGCGTCATGTCGATTTTGGTCGACATTTTCTTGGCCCGCTTCTTACCTCCTTTACCGGAGTCGGCTTGTTGTTGTATTTCTGCCATTTCTCTGCGTCGGTTATTTCCCGGCTACCGGCTTGGACTCCAAGTCAGTAATCAGGTTGAAACGGTTGATGTTCTTATCCTGCAGCAGTTTGATGACTTTCTTCACGGTTGGTACGTCCGCGTTACCGTCGCCTTTGATAGCGACGAAAGCGGGCTTACCGAACTCCTTGCGGCTGGCGGCCTGCGCTTCTACCACCCAGTCGATAAACTGGTTGTTCAAGGAGTCGGCAGGGATGCCAGGCTGCTTGATGGCTTTGCGCTGCTCGTTGTCGCGGCTCAGGAAGTCGGGAAGCTGTTGTACCGGTACGCCAAAGCTCGACAGGTTGGAGAAGGTCTTCGCCTGAGCAGCCGTGAAGCTTACTCCGTACTTAGCACCTACCCGGGTCAACAGGTCCAGCTTGGGTTTGGCGTCGTCCATCCCGAAAAATACCCGCTTGTCCTTGTCCACCGAGATGGTGATAACATGGCTTTCCGGCAGGCGAATTTCGGAAGTGGATGAGGGCGTATCCACCACTACAGCTTCCTCGGGAGCAAACTTGGTGGTGAGCATGAAGAAGGTCACCAGCAGGAATGCCAAGTCCACCATCGGAGTCATATCCAACGAGGGGGACGTTCTATGAGGTTTTACTTTTGGCATTGCGAGCGTGGTTAAAGAGCTTTATTCAGAAACGTTTAGAAACGCTGCTTTAGTGCGGTAACCGCAGATTAAGCAGTATAAGTTTCTTTTTCGCCGTGCTGCGAAGCAAACGTCTGGATAATGCTGAAACCAGCTTCGTCGATGCTGTAGGTCAGCTCGTCAATCTTGCTGGTGAAGAAGTTGTAGGCAATGATGGCCAGGGCCGAGGTCAAGATACCCAGTGCCGTGTTGATCAGAGCTTCCGAAATACCGTTGGCCAGACCTACGGCGTCAGGAGCACCGGCGTTAGCAAGAGCCGAGAAGGCGTTGATCATACCGAATACCGTACCGAGCAGACCGATCAGGGTAGCTACCGAAGCGATGGTCGAGAGGATAACGAGGTTCTTTTCCAGCATGGGCAGTTCCAGAGCCGTCGACTCTTCGATTTCCTTCTGAATGGCAGCAATTTTCGAGTCTTTGTCGAGGCCACGCTCACGGGCCATCTCCTGGTATTTGCCCAGGCCGGCTTTCACTACGCTGGCTACCGAGCCTTTCTGCTGGTCGCAGGCGGCCAGAGCACCGGTGATGTCGTTTACGTTCAGCTTCTGACGCACGTTGCGGATGAAGGCTTCGATGCTCTTGGTGCCTTTAGCCTTGCTGATGGTCAGGAAACGCTCGATCGAGAAGGTGATTACCAGCAGGAACAGCGTCAGCAGGATCGGTACGATGACACCACCCTTGTAGATAATGCCGAGATAGTTGCCGGGCAGGGGGTTATTCTCAGGATTACCGCCCTGGAAGTTGCCGGGGTTACCAAAAACGAATTTGAAGATGATAATCGATACGATCAACGCCAGTGGAATCACGATGGCGGCAAACGCGGAACCGCCTTTCGCTTCGCCCTTGGGAGCAGCGGGAGCGGCGGGCCGCACGTTTTTATTCATGGCATTCTTTTGTTCCATTGTTCCGGAGAATTAGTGGGTTGGTGGTGAAAGGTTGAACTCTGTAAGGTGAAAAAGTGAAGAAAATGTACGCCGGATAGCCTGAAGACAGCAGCGCCCCGCTCACCCGCACACTGGGCCCGTTTAGAGAACGGAAAGTGTGGGTCTGCTCGTGCGCGGGGCCGTTAGGAATTCAGAGTATCCTTGGCAAACCTAAATAAAAACCTACGTGCTGCCAAATGGAAAATGCGTTTAAACGCTTTAAAACGGGTAGGGCCTTAAAAAAAGGCTATTTCTGCCCGTCGGTTTCTTGCTGATTTAAGTTGAGTTTTTTGGCTCGCTCCCAGTACGTGTCCATTTGGGCCAGGTTCAAATCGGCCAGCCGGTGCCCATCCCGGGCCGACTCAGTTTCCAGGTATTGGAAGCGCTGAATGAACTTCCGGTTGGTTCGCTCCAGGGCCTCTTCCGGGTTGATGCCCGCGAATCGGGCAAAGTTGACGAGCGAAAACAGTAGGTCGCCAAATTCGGCGGCGGCCCGCTCCGCATTGCGCTGCTCGGGGTTAGTGTGGGCATACTCAACTCCGAATTCTCCTAACTCTTCCTGCACTTTCTCCCATACTTGCTCGGGTTTTTCCCAATCGAAGCCGGCGCCGCGGGCCTTTTCCTGAATCCGCATGGCCTTGACCAGGGCCGGCAGTGAGGTAGGAACGCCGCCGAGCACCGAGGAGTTGCCTTTTTCCTTCAATTTGAGCTGTTCCCAGTTGCGCTTCACGTCTTCCTCGTCGTTCACGGTGGTGTCGCCATAGATGTGGGGGTGACGGAAGATGAGTTTCTCACACTGGGCGTTGAGGACGTCCGCAATATCAAAATGGCCCGTCTCGGAGGCTATTTTGGCGTAGAACGTGAGGTGGAGCATCACGTCGCCGAGTTCCTTCTTCACATCCGCCAGGTCGTCGCGCAGGATGGCATCGGAGAGTTCGTAAGTCTCCTCAATAGTGAGATGACGTAAACTCTGCATGGTTTGTTTCTTATCCCACGGACATTCGGCCCGCAGACGGTCCAGCACGTCGAGCAGACGGCCGAAGGCGGCCAGCTGTTCGGCGCGCCGGTTGGGCATTGAGGGTTGTGTTTCCATTACTCAAATATACGGCACCCAACCCGGGCGGGCTATACGTATGTGAAGGCAGGGGCGGGCCGGCCACCGGAGCGCTGCGAAATACTTTCGTAGAAAAGCAGGGCCATTTCTCTACTTTTGCACTTCAAAACAAACATTGCTTGTGGCACTGATCAAATCAATTTCCGGCATCCGGGGCACTATTGGCGGCGCGGCCGGCGAAGGGCTGACCCCTATTGACATAGTGAAGTACGCGGCGGCTTTTGGCACCTGGGTACTGGAGAAAACGCAGAACAACACGATTGTCATCGGCCGCGACGCCCGCATTTCGGGCGAGATGGTCAGCAAGCTGGTGGAAGGAACCCTGCGCGGCCTCGGCATCGACGTTATCGACCTGGGTTTGAGCACGACGCCAACCGTGGAAATAGCTGTGCCAGCCAAAAAAGCCGGTGGGGGCATCATCCTGACGGCTTCGCACAACCCCAAGCAGTGGAACGCCCTGAAGCTGCTCAACGACAAAGGCGAGTTTATTTCCGACGAGGAAGGGCAGGCCGTACTGGCCCTGGGCGACAACGAAGCCTTCAACTTTGCCCCGGTCAATAAGCTGGGCCAGTACTCGACCGACAACACCTTCTTCAAAAAGCACATCAAAGCCATTCTGGCCCTGCCCCTGGTGGACGTGGAAGCCATTAAGGCCAAGAAGTTCCGCGTCGTTATCGACTGCGTTAACTCCACCGGCGGCATCGTGGTGCCCATGCTGCTGGAGGCCCTGGGCGTCGAGAAAGTGGAAAAGCTGTTCTGTGAGCCCACCGGCGACTTTGCCCACAACCCGGAGCCCCTGCCCGAAAACCTGCGCGACATTGCCCGGGTGCTGGAGAAAGGCTCCTTCGACCTGGGCATCGTCGTGGACCCCGACGTGGACCGCCTGGCCCTGGTGAATGAGGACGGCTCTATGTTCGGGGAAGAATATACCCTGGTAGCTGTGGCCGATTACGTGCTGCAGCAGAACGGGGGCGGCAACACCGTCAGCAACCTGAGCAGCACCCGCGCCCTGCGCGACGTGACTGAAAAGGCTGGCGGCAGCTACTCGGCTGCTGCCGTGGGCGAGGTGAACGTGGTAACCAAGATGAAGGAAACCAACGCCATTATCGGCGGCGAAGGCAACGGCGGCATCATCTACCCCGAGCTGCACTACGGCCGCGACTCGCTAGTAGGCATTGCGCTTTTTCTGAGCCACCTGGCCAAGTCGAACCTGACCATGACGCGGCTGCGGGCTTCGTACCCGGGCTATTTCATCTCCAAGAACAAGATTGAGCTGACGCCCGAAATTGACACCGACCAAGTGCTGGTGCAGATGCAGCAGCGCTACGCCAAGCAGCCGGTAAACACGATTGATGGGGTCAAAATCGAGTTTGACAAGGAGTGGGTACATCTGCGCAAGTCCAACACTGAGCCCATCATCCGCATCTACGCCGAATCGGACTCCAACGCCACGGCCGACCATTTGGCCAACAAGATTATTGCTGACATTAAGGAGATTATCTCGCTGAAGAGCTAAGCCTCTTTTTGCCCCAATTGCTAAAGGATTCCGGCTGCCAAGCGGGAATCCTTTATTTTTGTGCGGCTATATTCTCTCTCGTAGCCGTCCACCTCCCTCCACCTTAGTTGCGCGTATGCCTCTCCACCCCGATTCGCACGCCTCCACGACCACACCCATGGCCGTGTATTTTGACAACGCGGCGACCACGCCGCTCGATCCGGAAGTTCTGGATGCGATGCTGCCCTTTCTGCGCGAGCACTACGGCAATCCCAGCAGCATTCACGGCCACGGCCGCAAGGTGCGGGCAGCCATTGAGAATGCCCGCAAGACCATTGCTCACCTGATCAACGCCGCGCCGGCCGAAATTTCCTTTACCTCCGGCGGTACTGAGGGCGACAACTACGCCGCTTTCGGCAGCATCCGGACGCTGGGGTTGAAGCATGCGGTGACTTCCAAGCTGGAGCACCACGCGGTGCTGCACACCCTGCAGGCTCTGGAAAAAACCGGTGACATCACGCTCAGCTACGTGCGCCACGACCAGCAGGGCCGCCTGGACCTGGAGCACTTGGATGAGCTGCTGGGTGCCAATGGCCGCTCGTTCGTGAGCTTGATGCACGCCAACAACGAAATCGGTAACCTGAACGACATTGTAGCCATTGGCGACATCTGCCAGCGGCACCAGGCTATTTTCCACACCGACACGGTGCAGACGATGGGCCACTACCGCCACGACGTACAGAAGCTGAAAAACCACTTTCTGGTGGGCTCGGCGCACAAGTTTCACGGCCCGAAAGGTGTCGGCTTCCTCTACCGGCGGCCCGAGGTGCACGTTTCGCCGCTCATTCACGGCGGCTCCCAGGAGCGCAACGTGCGGGCCGGCACCGAGAATGTGTACGGCATCATTGGCTTGGCCAAAGCCCTCGAAATTGCCTACCGCGACATGGACACCCATCAGCAGCACATTCAGGGCCTGAAAGACCGGTTTATTGCCCGTCTGACCAGCGAAATTGAAGACGTGCAGTTCAATGGCCTCTCGGCCCACGCCGACCAGAGCCTCTACACGGTGCTGAACGTAAGCTTGCCGCCGTCGGGCATGAGCGAGATGCTGCTCTTTAACCTGGACATCAGCCGGGTGTCGGTGTCGGGCGGCTCGGCCTGTAGCAGCGGCGCCGATGCCGGCTCCCACGTGCTGACGGCCCTAGGTTGCGACCCGCAGCGCGGCGCCATTCGCTTCTCGATGAGCAAATACAATACCGCCGAAGAGGTAGACTACGCCGTGGAGCAGCTGGCCAAGATGTACCGCAAGGTGCCGGCGTAAGGCTGGATTGCCTTTTTCTGATCAAACCTGCCGAAGCCCCGGCGGCGCTGCTCCCGTTATGGGCCGGCGCCGCCGGGGCTTCGGGCTGTGGGCCTGACCCAGGCTAGGCCAGCCGGGCAGGGTAGCAGGCGGGGCTATATAGCGGCGGCCTATCTATTTTGCCGTCCTTGCGTACTCACTGGCAAAAGCAGTTTCCGATTCTCATGGCCGACATTAACATTCAGCGTAAAAAGTCTTCTCCCAGTCCCTGGCTTCTGGTCTTGCTCGTGCTTGTGGCGCTGGGCCTGCTGGGGTATTTCCTGTTTCGCTCCGACTCCACCACGCCCGCCGAGCAGCCAGCCCCGGCCACGACCAGCGCCACGCCGGTTGCACCCGAGGCCGATACTACGGCTCAGGCGTCGCCCCCGCCTGCTGAAGGAACTGCCGCTGGTGGCGACGCCGCCGCCGTAGCCGACATGGCCGCCGAAGAAGCTCCGGCCACGGCCGACGAACTGGACACCTTTGCCCGCGGCGAAGCCGATAGTCCGGACTACGGCCGTCGGGGGCTGCAGATGCTGACTTCCTCGCTCAGCGCCCTGGCCGACCGGGCCGACCTGCGCGGCGACGCTACCGTGGCCGAGCGGCGCAACGACCTGACCAGCGCCATGAGCCGTAGCTCGGAGCCCAACGCCAGTTTGCGGCCGGGCTTTGTGGCGGTGGCCGGCCTGCTGCAAGCCATTCAGCAGAAAAGCTACCCCGACCTGGAAAAACCAGTGGCGGAGCTCGGCGAACAGGCCCGGGCCTTATCGGGGCGCACCACGGCCGCCGACCAGCCCGCCCTGCAGGCGTTTTTCACCAAAGCGGCCACCATTCTGCAGACGCTGAACGAGCCTACGCCCTAGTTCTGGGGCCTTATTTGCCTTTGTTACCGTTTCACTTGCTTGCTAATTCCGACTCATGGAGCCGATTTCCCCTATTCCCTCCGCCGAAGGCATGCACCTGCGCCGCCTGCGCGACCTGACCGACTTTGAAGTGGCCGACGGCAGCCCCGACGTACGCGGCTGGGCCGTGCGCGGCGGCGACGGCCACAAGTTTGGCGACGTCTACGAGCTGATTGTGGAGGAAGAAGCCCTGAAGGTGCGCTACCTCGACGTGGAGCTGGATGCCTCGCTCAACGTCAACCGCCACGAGCGGCACATCCTGATTCCGGTGGGCGTAGCGGCCCTTGATGAAGAAGGCGACAATGTATTTGTGCCATCCTTGAACAAGGAGTCGGTACTGGACTACCCGCCTTACGAGGAAATTCAGATTACCCGGGAGTATGAGGAAGCCATGCTGCGCAGCCTGAAGCTACCCTTGCCCGAAGCTCGTCCCGGAGGATTTTACGACCAGGACCCCTACAATGAGCAGCGCTTTTATCAGAACCGCCGTCCCGCCGCCAACGAGGGCCTGCGCCGCCGTGACCCGGCCGCTTAGCGCCTAACGTCTTCGCCTAGCGCCGCTCGACGCGCCGCATCAGCACTTGTCCATTATTGAGCGTGACGTGCAGAAAATACAGCCCCACCGGCTGCGCGCGCAGGTCGGCCACGTAGGAGTTGGGAGCTATGGCAATGGTGGGGACGCTTACTCGTTGCCCGACTACGTTGTACCACGCTAGCTGCTGGGCCGGCGCACTGAGGCTGATGTGAATTTGCTGACTGGTCGGATTGGGGTAGAGCGTGCAGGTAGCCGTTGTCGTGGCGTTGCGGCTGGCCAGGGGCCGGCTTTTGGGCGTCGCCAGCCAGATGGTGGCGTTGACGAGCACGCGGGCATGGTCGCCGTTGGCTTCGCCCGCCCAGCCGTCGTAGAGACTGTCGCCGGGGTCCCCGCTGCCATCATCGGGCGGGGAACTGTCGCCCAGGGCTACTACTTTGCCGCGGCCGTAGCGGGCATAGGCCATAAAAGCACCCGTAGTACCGGTAGCACTTACGCCGAGCTTGTAGATAATTCCCCGGACGCTGGCATTGGCCGAGGGCGTGAGGGTGAGCGTAGCGCCGTTGTGGTACTCCATAGCCGCCACATTGCCGGCCGGGCCGTGCAGCAAGGAATCGGCGGGCAGGGCTGGCACGTTGGTGGTATTTACTACAAAGTTGTTCAAGTCGAAGCTGATGCCGAACGGGTTGGCCTGCACGGAGTTCGTGCTCATCAGGTCGTTCCAGATTTGGGGCGAGTCCCAGCCGTCGTTGTTGCGGTCCGACACGGCGTGGTCGGAAATCATGAACAGGCCGCCGCCATTCTTGACGAAGTTCAGCAGGGCGGTTTTCTCGGCGGCCGAAAAGCGGATGTTGGGCTCACACACCACAAAAACCTGGTAGTTGCTCAAATCCTGCACATTCGAGGCGTCGCCGTAGGTCAGGCGGCTGCCGTTGGGCAAAGTCTCGACTTGGTAGCCGCGCTTCACTAGTGCCACACCCCACGACGACAAAGCCCCGCTCCAGTAGGTTTCGGGCGTATTGGCCGTAATGCCGCTCTGGGCGGGCGTCGGGAACCGCTGGGGGTTGGAATCGGAGCCGGCGCCGGTGACCATGGCCCCGCCGCTGCCGATGCCCAGGTTGCGGGCGTCTGCGTCCAGCACCCAATCGGCGTTGTTGGCCATTTCGGCGCGGGTGGCGTCAAACAGGACTTTGGGAAGTTGCTGCTGGCCGAAAGCCGCGGCGGGCAGCAGTAGGCAAAAGAAAAGTAAAAAACGAGTCATACAGGGCGGAAAAGCTAGCAAGTTACAGCTTTTTCTGCCTCGTATGACTCGTCCTACTGTCGGGCTACGCCGCGCCCCGAACCAACTTTAATTGCGGTGAATCATGCTTACAACGCCCTCCACCCACTGCGGGTGCGAGTTCAGGCTGGGTACCAGCTGCCAATGCTCCCCGCCGGCTTCCTCAAACATTTCCTTGAATTCCAGGCCCACCTCGATGGTCGTTTCGAGGCAGTCGGCCACGAAGGCCGGGCTGAAGGCCAGCACGTTCTTGATGCCTTTGGCGGGCATCTCTTTTAGGACTTCATCGGTGTAGGGCTGCAGCCACGGGTCCCGCAGGCGGCTTTGCAGGCGGCTCTGGAAGGAAGTGGTGTACTGCTCGGGCGCCAAACCCAGGCCGGCGGCCAGCTGCCGGGAGGTTTCGTAGCACTGGGCCCGGTAGCAGTAGCGGTTGTTCTTATTGTAGCTGTTGCAGCAGCTGCCCAGCTTGCAGTAGTTGTTGTGGCTGCCCTTGAGCACGTGGCGCTCGGGAATGCCGTGGTAGCTGAACACGACATGGTCGTACTTGCGCTTGGCCATTTCCTCCTTGCCCAAGGTCACGAAGGTGCCAATAAAGCCCGGGTCGTCGGTGAAGGTGCTGATGAAGCTGATGCTGGGCACCACCCACCACTTGCTCACGATGTCCATTACCTTCTCCTGCACCGAGCCCGTGCTGGCCGCCGCGTACTGCGGAAACAGCGGCAGCACGATAATCCGGTCGACGGCGGCTTCGCGCAGTTCGTCCAGAGCTTTTTCGATGCTGGGGTTCTGGTAGCGCATCCCGAAGGCCACCACGTAATCTTTACCCAGCTTTTCCTGCACCATCTTCTGCAAGTCGAGGCCGTGGTAGAGTAGGGGGGAGCCCCGCTCGGTCCAGAGCTGCTGGTAGATTTTAGCCGATTTCGGGGCCCGCAATGGCACCACCAGGCCCTGAAACAGGGGGTAGCGCACGGCGGCGGGCATGTCGATAACCCGGCCGTCGGTCAGGAATTCGTTGAGGTAGCGGCGCACGTCGGGCGTTTGCGGCGAGTCGGGCGTACCCAGGTTGACAAGCAAAACGCCGATGCGGCGCTGCGGGGAGGCGGGAGTTGGCATAGAAAAAGAACGGTCGTCCGTCGAAAGACAAAGGTAGGGCCTCCAGGGTTTGGGATGGAGGCCGTATTTTTCGCACATGACAAAAGTCACCTCTTCCCAATCCGTCGATACGCTGTCGGTGGGCATGCTCAACGTGATGCTCTGGGCCACCACCCAGGCCGGCGCCGACTATGCCGAGTTGTGCCAAAAGTTGAACGTGACGCCGGCCCAGCTCACCGACCCCGACGCCCGGGTGCCCATTGCCACCATTCAGCAGCTCTGGGGCGAAGCCGTACGAGTCACCCAGGATCCGCACCTGTCGCTGCACCTGGGCGAAAAGCTAAACCCCGGCGACATTGGCATTCTGGGCTACGTGCTGCTGCACTGCCCCACGCTGGGCGCAGCCCTAACCCAGCTGGTGCGCTACCAGGACGTGGCCTGCTCCGGGGTTAAGCTCACCGTGCGGCACGAGGCGGAGGTATGCTGGCTGGACATGGAAATAACCAGCGCGGCCATCATTTACCCGGAATACGTCATCAACTCCGAGTTTTCGACCTACCTCAGCGCCTTCCGGGCTCTGACCGGTCAGGTGCTGGTGCCGCGGGAGGTTCGTTTTGCCTATCCTCAACCCGCCGACACGCAGGAGCACGAGCGGGTTTTTGCCCCAGCCCGGCTGGTGTTTGGCACCGCCCAGAGTAGTATCAGCTTCGACGCGGCCCTGCTCGATTTGCCCGTCATCAATGCCAACCCGGTGCTGTTTCCGCTCTTTGAGCAGCACGCGGCAGCCTTGCTGGCCCGCCTGCACCAGCCCAGCTTGCCCGACCGGGTGAAGCGTGAAATTGTGGACTTGCTGAAAGGTGCCGAGCCCACCCTGGCCACCGTCGCCGACCGGCTCACGATGGGCGTGCGCACCCTGCAGCTCAAGCTCAAGGAAACCGGCCATACCTACCAGCAGCTGCTCGACGCCGTGCGTCACGAGCTGGCCTGCCGCCACCTGCGCGACGCCCAGTTCAGCACCACCGACATTGCCTTTCTGCTGGGGTATTCCGAGCCCAGCGCGTTTGTGCGCTCCTTTAAGAAATGGACGGGGCAGACGCCGGGCGCGTTTCGGAAATAGCCGGCCCGGTGGTGCGGACCGCGCGGTTCCGGTCGGCCCAGGTGGCCCAGAGTACCGGCAGCCACATAAGCTGCCCCACCCAGCCCAGCTCCGTGACGCTGCCGGGCACCGGGCTGAAGAAGTTGCTGAAGTGCACCAGCAAGAGGAAAGCTACCAACGACCACAGTGCGTACCGGCCCGTTTTGTTCAACGCCTGGGTCCGGCGCAGGTACAGGTAAAGTCCGGCCACGAAAATCGGCACCTCCACTACCTGGCTCAGCAGCAGATGATTCCACAGTCCCAGTCCAACCAGCGGGGAGTGGCCGGGGTAGAGCGGCAGGTCAGGCCCGTGCACTACCGCGTCGAGCAGCCAGTGGCTCAGAACACTGAATCCCAGCAGCAGCGCCGCCGGCGTGTCGTGCCGCAGCAGCCGGTAGCCTAGGCCTAGCAGCACACTCCACACCACGCTCATCAGCAGGCTGTGGGAAATGGGGTAGTGGGAAAACGTAATGGCTTGCCCGGCGCTGGGCACCAGCTCTACCCGCTCCAGGCCCAGCAACAGCAGCGTAGGCCAGAGCAAATCGGCCAGCTGCACGGCCAGAAACAAGAGGCCCAGGGAGAGTTGAGGCTTGGCGGCTTTGGCCCCGAAGGCCAGCCCGTAATGTCCGATAAACATGGCGGTAGGAGTAGAAGGTGAACTAGCTTGAGTGCCTCACAAAGGTCGGCTGCCGGCCGGCCCGCATTGCTGACCGTTTCCGCAATTCAATTGACCGAAAACGAAAATCTGGACCGGCCTTAGCTGCCTGGTTCGGCGGCTACCTCTGCCTGCCCGGGGCTCGGCCGCCAGGATAAGATCAGCAGCAGCATACTCCCGAAGGCGAAATACAGCAGGAAGTGAATCAGCTGCTCGCGCAGCAGGTCAGCCGTAAAGATGGGCCTGGCGTGCGCCGCCCGGATGGTTTGCAGCAGCCAGTTCCGCAGCAGCTGCCGCGTCAGTTCGTAGGTCACGGCCAGGCTGGCGCCCACCAGCGGCGTCCACCAGGCCTGCGCGGGTGTCGAGTCGCCCGGCACTCGGCTTGGGGAAGGACTCAGCCACTTAAAGAGCACAAATCAGGCCGCCGGGCCTAACAACAGCCAAGCCCCGGACGGCGGCACGTGTTGGTAGCGGCTATACGAAGGCGGCTGCAGCATCCCATCGGCGGCTACCACCAGCGTCAGAAGGGCCGCCCCGACGATTCCCGTCCACCAGATAACCATGCTTTGTTGCCGGGCCAGGCGAATTTTCTTCAGGCCTATCAGCAGCCCGGCCAGCGGTACATACACCTGGGTCAGCACGTTGGGAAAGCCGTTGCCGGGCTTCAGGGTTGCCGAAAACACGCTGCCGACATACAGGCCCACCGCCCCGCCCAGCAGCACCAGCACAATGGTAAACGGCCGGGGATTTTCGCGCTCCGACTGAAAATCGGCCAGGACGGCGCGTAGCCCCACGCCCAGCAGCAGCACCAGCACAAAGGCGAGCAGGAAAGGCAGCGCGTTGGCCAGCCCGAGGGCTTCCATGGGCTTGGCAAAGCCTGGACAGGGACACAGCAGCAGGCCGATCAGGAGAAGAATGCGTAGCATAAGCTCGGGGAACGAAAGGCGAAGCGGCCAAGGTAGCGCCTGCGCTCCACATGGGAAATGGCGCGGGGGGTAGTGGCCTCAGCTACTTGATTTTACCAGATACCGTGCGCGTCTGCCCGTAAAGCGGTACCTTTGCAGACTTATTTGAAAAACACTGTGAATCCCGAACCTAAACCGCACCGCGCTGGCTTTGTGAGCATTATCGGCAAGCCCAACGTAGGCAAGTCGACGCTGATGAACGCCCTGATGGGCGAGCGGCTCAGCATTGTTACCAGCAAGGCCCAGACCACGCGCCACCGCATCCTGGGTATTTTGAACGGTGACGACTTCCAGCTGGTCTACTCCGATACGCCCGGCATCATCCAGCCCAAGTACGAGCTGCACAACGCCATGATGTCGTTCGTGTACAGCTCTCTGGAAGATGCCGACGTTGTTTTGTTCGTGACCGATATCTACGAAAAACACGACGAGGAGCCAGTGGTAGAGCGCCTGCGCAAGATGGTGGACACGCCCATTCTGCTGCTGGTCAACAAAATCGACCAGGCCGACCAGGCCGAGGTGGAGGCCAAAGTGGAATACTGGCGCGAGCAGCTGCCCAACGCGGCCCGCGTGCTGCCCATTTCGGCCCTGGAAAAGTTCGGCACCGGCGAATTGCTCGACCTCGTGCTGGGCTACCTGCCCGAGCACCCGGCGTATTACCCCAAAGATGAACTCACCGATAAGCCGGAGCGTTTCTTCGCCGCCGAGATGATTCGGGAGAAAATATTCAAGCTCTACAAAAAGGAAGTCCCCTACAGCTGCGAAGTCGGCATCGAGGAGTTCAAGGAGGAAGAAGATATCATCCGCATCCGGGCCACCATCTACGTGGAGCGGGCCAGCCAGAAAGGCATCATCATCGGTAACAAGGGCGAGGCCCTGAAAAAAGTGGGCACCTGGGCCCGGGAGGAAATGGAGAAGTTCTTCCAGAAGAAAGTCTTCCTCGAAACCCACGTCAAAGTCAACGAAAACTGGCGCACCGACCCAAAGGCCTTGAACCGCTTCGGGTACAGCCAATAGGTGAAATTGTGAGATGGTGAAATGGTGAGTTAATGTTCAATACGCGCATAGCTGCGCAGCCGAACGAAAAACTCACCATTTCACCATCTCACAATTTCACCACTTATATCTCCGACCTCACATTCACTTAACTACTCCGGGCACTGCCGAACTTGGTCGGGCCGGCGGCTGGAGTCAGACGCATGAAGAATACCATTGCAATTGTGGGCCGCCCCAACGTGGGCAAATCCACCCTGTTCAACCGCCTCGTGGGTCACCGCAAGGCTATTATGGACAACCAGAGCGGCGTAACGCGCGACCGGCACTACGGCTACGGCGAGTGGATCGGCAAGCACTTTACCGTCATCGACACCGGCGGCTACGTGCACGGCTCCGACGACGTGTTTGAGGAAAGCATCCGCCGCCAGGTAAAGCTCGCCATTGATGAGGCTGATGTAGTGCTGTTCATGGTCGACGTAGATGCCGGCATGCACG
Source organism: Hymenobacter chitinivorans DSM 11115 (assembly GCF_002797555.1). NCBI lineage: Bacteria > Pseudomonadati > Bacteroidota > Cytophagia > Cytophagales > Hymenobacteraceae > Hymenobacter > Hymenobacter chitinivorans. Next base: position 505,696 of record NZ_PGFA01000004.1, read on the forward strand.
GCCTCGATGAGGAGTTTGCCAACGTCCTGCGCCGCTACCAGGGCAAAAAGCCGATTTATCTGGTCGGCAACAAGGCTGATACCAACGCCCGGGCCCACGCGGCCGGCGAGTTCTACGCCCTGGGTGTGGGCGACGGCGACATTTTCACGATTTCGTCGCAGAGCGGCTCCGGCACCGGTGATTTGCTCGACGCCGTCGTGTCGCACTTCGAGGATCCGTGGGAAGAAGTTACCGAAACCGAGCTGCCTAAGATTGCCGTGGTCGGCCGCCCCAACGTGGGCAAGTCGAGCCTGGTAAACCTGCTGCTGGGCGAGGAGCGCACCATCGTCACCGACATTGCCGGCACCACCCGCGACGCCATCAAGACCCGCTACAACGCCTTCGGCAACGAGTTCATTCTGATTGACACGGCCGGTCTGCGCCGCAAGACCAAGGTGAAAGAGGACATCGAATTCTACTCCGTGCTTCGCTCCATCCGGGCCATGGAAGAATCCGACGTTTGCATCGTGATGCTCGACGCCACCCGCGGCGTGGAGGCCCAGGACGTGAACATCATTGCCCTGGCCGACAAGAACCGCAAGGGCATCGTGATTCTGGTCAATAAGTGGGACCTGGTCGAGGACAAAGAAACGAATACGACCAAGAAAATCGAGGAGCAGATATACGAGAAGATAGCGCCCATTGCCTATCCGCCCATCATCTTCACCTCGGTGCTTACCAAGCAGCGCGTGCACAAGGCTATTGAAACGGCTATTCAGGTGTACGAGAACAAGACCAAGAAAATCCCGACTTCCCAGCTCAACGAAGTGATGCTGCGCGTGATTGAGGAGCACCAGCCGCCGTCCACGAAGGGCAAGATGGTGCGCATCAAGTACGTGACCCAGCTGCCCACGCACAACCCGGTGTTTGCCTTCTTCTGCAACCTGCCGCAGTACGTGAGCGAGTCGTACACGCGCTACCTGGAAAACCGCCTGCGCGAGAACTTCGACTTCGGCGGGGTGCCCATCGGCATTATCTTCCGCAAGAAGTAAGCTGAGACGCAGGACGTTGAAGAAAAGCCGGATATTTTTTTCTACGGTTGGGTTACCTAATGGGGGGAAGGGTATAAAGCCCCGAATCTAGCGCCGAGCTGCCTGGCACTCGACGCGGAATTCAGCTTTACCTGATTTGAATTTTCAACAACCCCATTAATTCCTCTCACCATGAAAAAGGTTCTGTTCCTTGCCCTGGCTGCTGCTTCGTTCACCTTCGCTTCGTGCGACAGCAAGAAAGAAAACGCTCAAGAGAATGCCGCTGACAACGTAGAAGCCGCTGGCGAAGCCAAAGCTGACGCTATGGAAGAGCAGGCTGACGCCGTTCGTGACTCGGCCGACAACAAGGCTGACGCCATGGAAGATGCCGCTGATGCCAACCCCAGCCAGGCTACTCCCGCTCCCGCTGCCGGCGCTACCACGACCCAGCAGTAATTGCGCTGCCTGCAAAGGCAAAAAAGAGGCTCCCCAATCCGGGGAGCCTCTTTTTTTGTGGTATAGGGCAATTGTAAAGTGGTTACTACGGCTGCCTTTTCGGCTATCATCCTGAGCAGAGCGAAGGACCTTCCTTGCCTGGCTGGCTAGGTGGATTCAACGTGAAAAAGCCCTTTCCTGCCTGCGCGGGAAAGGGCTTTGTGCATTGGTAAAAGCTTTGGTGGGGTAGGGGAGGAAGGTCCTTCGGCTGCGCCTCAGGATGACAGTAGGAAGGATGGCTGCCCGCTACGCTAGCCCAGGCGGCGGCGCAGGATGCCGTCGACGACGGAGAAGAGGCGGCGGGGCTCGTAGGTGCGCCAGGGCATTTCGTCGAGTTGTCCACCGAAGTTGACGTAGTTATCCACATTGAATTGGTGCATTTCGCGGATAACGTGCTCCTGGAAGTTGACGCCGGCAATCCAGCCGTCTTCCACGTCTTCGAACCACTCTTCGTAGTAGCAGTCGTCGGAGCCGTGGAAGTTGAACACGTTTTCGCCGACGAGGATGAACTTACGGATGCCTTCGTGCACCATCGAGTCGATGATGTTGCGCTTGAGCTGCATGATGTCGTTTTCGATGGCATCGTTCCACTCCCCGATAAACTCGATGATGCCGATGCCTTCGTCGTAATCGACGAAGAGGATTTTGAGGAACAGCGTGTCGGATTCGAGGCTGTCCCACTGGGGGTGGATGTAGTACCCGTAGATGGTATTGGTGAAGGAGTCGAGGCTGTTTTCGGCTTCGAAAAGCGGGGAGCGGGGGTCTTCGGAAGCGGAATACTGCTCAATCCAGTTGTAGTGGGGCTCGATGGTATGCACGGGCAGGCAGCGGTTGGAATGACAGGATGAGGTAGTAACAACGGGGGGCGGAAAAAGCTCCGGGGCGGGCCGGGAATATCCCGGGGTGAGGCGGCAGCCGGGCCAGTGCGGCAGCCTAGGAAATGTACGGGAGCCGCTCTATTTTCGCTGCTTCATCGTGGTTTCTTAGGCGTTAGCGCGGCGGTCTTGTTATGATAAAATACTACGGGCTGCTGGGCATAGCGGCCCTGCTGGGCGGTGGCCCGGCCACGGCTCAGAACGTGGGCATGGGTACGACCCAGCCCAACGGGCGGGCTATTCTGGATATTTCCTCGCCCACTGGCAACCAGGGGCTGCTGATTCCGCGCCTGGACTCGGTGCAGCGGGTGGGCATTGCGAGTCCGCCCGACGGGCTGATGGTGTTCCAGAAAAATGGGCGGCAGGGGCTGTGGTACGCTTTCGGGGGGCAGTGGCTGTATCTGCCGCCGGCTGGCAAGCGGCCCGACGATTTGGGTGCCCACTCGGCTGCTAAGGACCTGAACCTGGGCACTAATAAGCTGGTGGGCAACGGGGGCACCGCGGGGGTGGGCGTGAGCAGCAAGGGCGGCGTGGATATCGGCAGCAGTACGGGTAACCTGATTCTGGGCTCGGGGGGGGAGGCGCTGACGACGGGCGGCACGAACGGCCTGGTGGGCGCCGATGCGGGCTGGCGGCTGACCACGGGCTCCAGCAACGAGTTTTGGGGCAACAACAGCAGCTACGCTATCCAGACGAGCGGGAGCAATGCTTTTATCGGCGACAATGCTGGTACCATGGTGCTGGGCGGTATCAGCGACGTGGGCGGCAGCGTGGCCATTGGGTCCTTCTCCCGCTTTGAGGTTCAGCCCACGCCCCAGGTGCCGAGCCCGCGCAATATGATTGCGGTGGGCTATACCAGCATCGGGGTGGTGCCCAATACGCTGGTGTTGGGTAATTATTACCCCGGCAGCGCACTCGATAACGTGGGCATTGGGACGGCGAGCCCGCAGCGGGCCCTGGACGTGAACGGCACCATTCGGCAAACGACCTATACCGCGGGCTCCTTTACGCTGCGGCCGGGCGAGGCCATCTCCTACGACTGGAACCACGGCCTGGGCTACCGGCCCATGGTGATTGTGAGTCGGGACCAGACGGGTGGGGGCGGGGCCGAATACGTGAGGGTGAGCTACGAGCACGCCGACGACAACCTGCTGCGCTTCTGGCTGCGCAACGGCAGCGACAACTCTACCGCCACTTTTGTATTGCGCTGGATTCGGGTGGATTAAGTCCCCGGCTGCCGCGCTTGTATTTCTGCTCCTATGCACACTTTTGCTATGCCTTTTTCGCGTTTTTCCTTTCCGCTGACTTCTTACCGGCCCGGGCTGGCGGCCGCAGTTGTACTGGTGCTGCTCGGCCGGGGACCGGCCCGGGCCCAGAGCGTGGGCATTGGTACTACGACGCCCAACAGCAAGGCCGTGCTCGACATCGTGGCGCCTAATAACAACCAGGGCCTGCTGATTCCGCGCCTGGACTCGGTGCAGCGGGTGGGTATTGCGAATCCGCCGGACGGGCTGATGGTATTCCAGAAGAACGGACGGCAGGGGCTGTGGTACGCCCTGGGCGGGCAGTGGCTGTTTGTGCCCGACCGGCTGCGCGGGGGCGACAATCTGGGCAACCACACGGCGACCAAGAACATCAACCTGGGGACCTACAAAATTGTGGGGAACGGGGGCACGGTGGGCGTGGGCGTAAGCAGCAAGGGCGGGCTGGACCTGGGCGCCAACGCGGGCAACGTGCTGGTGGGGATACAGGCGGGGGCCAGCCTGGCCGCGGGAGCCAACTCCAACACGTTTGTGGGCTACCAGAGCGGGCAGAACGTGACGACGGGCTACAGCAACACGCTGGGCGGCTTTCAGAGCGGCTCGAATGTGACGACGGGCCTGAATAACACGTTTTTGGGCTACCAGAGTGGGTTTGCTGTTACGACCGGCAGCGGCAATACGGCGGTGGGGGCCTTTGCCGGGCCGACCAACTTCAACCTGGAAAACACCACGGCCATTGGGTTTCGGGCCCAGGTAAGCCGGAGCAACTCGGTGGTGCTGGGCGGTACGGGGCCCTTTGCGGTGAACGTGGGTATTGGGACGACGAACCCGCAGCGGACGTTGGACGTGAGCGGCAGCATCCGGCAGACCACCTACAACACGGGCTCCACCCGGCTGTCGGGCAACGCCAGTGCTTCCATTGACTGGAACCATAACCTGGGCTACCAGCCCACGCTGATGCTGGCCCTGGACCAAACCAACGGGGGCGGGGCCGAATACGTGGGGGTGAGCTACGAGCACGTGAACAACAACACCGTGCGCTTCTGGCTGCACAATACCAGCAACTTCAACTCGGCCACCTTCGTGCTGCGCTGGATTCGGGTGGATTAGGCGGGAGGCGGGGGTTGCTCCGTCGGGGTTGGAAGCTCCTCCGGCATGGTTGGAGTCGGCTCCGTCGGGGTTGGGAGCTTCTCCGTCAAGGTCAAAACCTTCTCCGTTGCGGTTGGAAGCTTCTCCGTCATGGTTGGGAGCTTCTCCGCCGGGGTCAGTAGCCTCTCCGTTGGGGTTGGAGCCTTCTCCGTCGGGGTAGAAGGCTTCTCCGTGCAGGAAGTGGGCGGGGAGCTAGGTAGAGCGGGGCAGGGGGTAAAAGAGAAGCTTATAGTAGGATGAAAATATAGTTGCTGCTGAATATAAATAGTTCTAGCTTACTGGTATTGTTCATCTTAACTATTTGTTCTTATGGGAGTGAGTAATGCCGATTTTAGTTTTCGCAACGAGGAGCTGGTGCCGTTGGCCAAGCTGCTGCGCGACCAGTACACCCAGGATGAGGCCGACTTTGTGGACCTGCTGCCCAGGGTGTACACCAAGAATTTTTTGCCCGACTACGACGTGCGGCTGAAGGCGGCTGATGCGGTGGTGAGCGCCAAGCTGGGGCAGGGACAGTCGGCGGCCTTTGGGGCGCGGATGGCCGAAACGCAGGCGGCGCTGCCGGCCCTGCTGAACCGGCTGGAGGCGCGGGCCCGCCGGGCCGAGGGCCTGACGGTGCCGCTCAAGGCGCTGGGCGTGCAGGCCGTGCGCGACGCCTATAAGCTGCAGGACCGGGAGCGGCTGGATACGGCCCTGAAGCTGCTGCTGCGCAACCTGGACGACAACGCGGCGGCGCTGGACGATACCGGGCACACGCCGGCCGAAACCGCCAAGCTGCGCACGTTGCACCAGTCGCTGATGAGCGACAGTGCGGCCCAGGACGCCAGCCAGACCAACAGCCAGCGGCTGACGGCGGCCAACGTGACGGTGCTCAACCACCTGTACGCGGCCATGCAGCACGTGCTCAAGGACGGCAAGAGCCTGTATCGGGGCGTGGATGCGGCCCGGCTGAAAGGCTATACCGTGAAGGAGCTGCTGAAGCGGGTGCGGCAGACGCGGGGGGATACGGGGGAGGCGTGAGGTGGAATGGGTTTGGAATGGAAAAGGGCGCCCGGTGGGCGCCCTTTTTGGGTATATTCGGAGACGCCCACTTACCACTTCTGCTATGGATACCGCTGCCATTACCGCTTTTATCGAACTGAACCCCCCAGTGCGCTTTGGCAAGCCGGTGGTGAAGGGGACGCGCACGACGGTGGCGGAGGTACTCGAAATGCTGGCCAACGGGATGAGTGCGGCCGATATTGAGGAGGATTTTCCGGCTATCGGGGCGGAGCAAGTACGGGCCTGCCTGCTGGATGCGGCGTATAAGGAAAGCGTGGTGCTGCTGTCGGTGGCGTAGGGGAGGCGTCTGCTGCTGGATGAGAATGTTTCGTGGCGCCTGGCGGCGTACCTGCGCCTGTACTGCGCGGCGGTGGGGCACGTGCGGGAGCTGGGAATGGAAAACAGCCCGGATACGACTATCTGGCGTTATGCCCGGCAATATGAGTATGATATCGTGACCAAGGATGAGGACTTTCTGCGGCTGGTAGTAGCGGAAGGGTTTCCGCCGCGGGTGGTGGCAGTGCAAAACGCGCAGGTGCCGGTAGCGAAGCTGGCTGAATTCCTGCTGGCCCGGCTGCCACAGTTGCAGGAGTTTCTGGGGGAGCAGCCGGAGTTTGGGGTGTTGCTGCTGCGGGTGGGATAGAGGGGGCGCGGGTTGAGGCTGTGTCTAAACCCACGCCTGCGCCGTTGTTGAGGCTATTTGGCGTGTTGGTAGTCGTTCAACGGGGAGACGCAAGTATGCGTCTCTACATTGTGCGGTAGGCATCCAGGGCGGCGCGGACGGAACCGTGCTTCTTGAGGAGCTCGGCGGCTTCGGGCTGCTCGATGCCTAGTTCGTCCATGATCATCTTTTCGCCGCGGTCCACGAGCTTGAGGTTGGAGAGCTGCATGTCGACCATCTTGTTGCCTTTGACGCGGCCCAGGCGAATCATGGTGGCGGTGGTGAGCATGTTCAGGACCAGCTTTTGGGCGGTGCCGGCCTTGAGGCGGGTGCTGCCGGTGACGAACTCGGGGCCGGTGACGACTTCAACGGGGTAGTCGGCGAAGGCGGCGACGGTGGAGCCGGGGTTGCAGACGATGCAGCCGGTGGCGATGCCGTGGCGGCGGGCAATGGCCAGGCCACCGATGACGTAGGGCGTGCGGCCGGAGGCGGCGATGCCGACGAGCATGTCGTTGGGGTTGATGTCGTATGCCTGGAGGTCGCGCCAGGCTTGCTGGGCGTCGTCTTCGGCGTTTTCAACGGCCTGGCGGATGGCGGTGTCGCCGCCGGCAATGAGCCCGATGACCAGGCCCTGGGGCACGCCGAAGGTGGGCGGGCATTCAGAGGCGTCGAGGATACCGAGGCGGCCACTGGTACCGGCGCCGATGTAGAAGAGGCGGCCGCCACGCTGGAGTCGTTCCACCGTAGCCTCCACCAGGGCCTCAATCTGGGGCAGGGCCCGGGCGACGACCTGGGGCACCGTCTGGTCCACGCTGTTGATGCCGGCCAGCAATTCCCGCGTCGAGAGGGTTTCGAGGTTGTTGAACTGGGAAGGACTTTCGGTGGTACCCAAGGGGAAGTGGTGAAGTTGTGAAATGGTGAGTTTTCGTGCTGGACTCACGATACCGTTACGAGGCGGAAGGAGCGGGTGTTTTGAGGCGGCCGATGGCGGGGAACTTGTCGAAGACGTGCTCGGTGTGGGGGGCGTCTTTCTGGAGCTCTTTGGTCAGGTCCTGGCCGGCCCAGTGCTCGTAGTGGTTGCCGCGGCGCCAGAGGCGGGAGCGGGTCACGTCGTAAATCAGCCCCTTGTAGCCGACCCAGATTTCGTCCCGGTCCTGGCCGTTGCGCAGGGCTAATTGGGCCGGGGTGTATTCGGGGAGGTGGTGGTTGGGAGTTGATTGTTGATTGTTGGTTGATGCAGGCGGCGTGTTCATGAGCGGAATTCGGAATGACTGCCGCGAAGCATGGGCAAAGAACAATTAACAATCAACTCCCGACAATCAGCCTAATAAGGCCTGGGTCAGAATCCAGCGGTTGGGCAGGTCGCCCTGGGCGGCTTTGAAGTAGTCTTCGTAGCTGCAGGGCACAATGCGTTTGATGGCGCTATCGGCCAGGCTTTCCACTTCGAGCCACCACTTTTCGGTGCGTTTGGCTTTGTAGAAGACCAGCTTGGCCGGGGAGCCGGGCAGGCCCACGGCGTAGCGAATGAAGCGGCGGCTCTGGAAGTCGGTTTCGTTGCGGCGGTGGTAGTAGCCCTCGATGAAGTACCAGAGCATGGTGGCCAAAGTACTGGCGGCCAGGCCGTGCACGTCGTGGTCGGGGCGGTAGCCGTAGAGGCCAAAGGAGGTGAGCTGGTCGTTGTGGCCGGCGTACCAGGCCAGCTTGGCGGCTTCCTCGTTGGTGAGGCCGAAGGGGTTGGCCGGGCAGTAGGCGGGGGCGTCGTTCCAGCGCAGGGCGGCCACGTCGAAGCTCACGAAGTCGGCCTGGCGCAGCAGGGGCTCGGCCTGGCGGATATCGTCGCGCACCTGGCCCAGGCGCAGGGTTTCGAAGTGGAGCTTTTCCAGGGCGGCCAGCACGTCGGGGGCTACCAGATACTGCTGGTGGGCGAGCTGGGCGAAGTTGAACACGAAGTTGGGCTCGTGCATCAGGATGCGGCGCAGGTGGGCGTCCTCGGCGGGGGCGGTGTCGTGCTCGGCCATATCCACCCGCGAATCGACCATGGCGAAGCTGACGGGCCGCTCCAGGGTTTCGTAGGCTAGGAACTGGCCGTAGTCGAGGTCCTGGCTGCCGCCGAGCAGGATGGGCACCGTGTTGTGCTCGAGCAGGGTGGCCACGATTTCACGCAGGCGTAGGTAGGTGTCTTCCAGAGTGAGGCCGGGGCGCAGGTTGCCCAGATCGACGAGGCGGAGGCTGCCGGTGCCTTTCTGGAGCTGGTAGAAGCGGCGGCGCACTTCGTCGGCCCCGTGCACGGCGGGCTCCCCGCCGGCGCTACCCCGCCACTCGTTCAGCCCGATGAGGGCCAGGTCGGCCACCCGCCAGTCCGGAAACGTGTCCAGAAAGCGCGTCGCATAGTTGGCGAGCGTAGTAGAGGCGGCCGAGGCGGCCGTAAGCTCCTCGCGGAGCGGATCAAAGAAGATGGCCAGATTCATCGGGCGCGAACAGTGCAGGCAGACAAAACTACGCAAAACCCGCTAGCCCTGCCCGTTTTTCGGCGTCAAACCTTTGCCCTCAGCTGGTCCGTAATAGGCATTACGCCAAAAAATCTATTTATTTAAGCTGTCTTGGCCGTTAAGCTTGGACTTCTTTGCCCACCCTGACGTTATAGAACGGGGCATTTTGCGCCACTCTCAGCGTTTCCCACCACTAGTATCCCACTCTACATGGAAGTCCGCCGCGCGTTTGATATTCTGCCGCACCAACTTGCCACTGCCCCCAAAGCCGACTGTCTGGCCGCCAAAATCGACGGCAGCTGGCAGAAATACAGCACTCAGCAAGTCCTCGACCAAGTAAACCAGGTCAGCCTGGGTTTGCTGGCGCTGGGGTTGAAAAAGGACGATAAGGTGGCCATCATTTCGATGAACCGCCCCGAGTGGATGTTTGCCGACTTCGGCATCTCCCAGATTGGCGGCACCACCGTGCCGATGTACCCCAGCATTACGGTCGAAGACTACAAGTACATCTTCACCGACGCCGGCGTAAAGGCCGTTTTCGTGTCGGATGAGAAGCTCTACGCCAAGGTGAAAGAGGCCACCGCCGACTTGCCCGAGGTCAAGCACGTGTTTACCTTCGATAAAGTCGACGGGGTGCGCCACTTCAGTGAGCTGCTGGAAATGGGCAAGCAGGGCGACCCGGCCACCCTGGAACCGTTGAAAGCCGCCGTGCAGCCCGACGACCTGCTCACGCTGATTTATACCTCGGGTACCACCGGCAACCCCAAGGGCGTGATGCTCAGCCACGACAACATCCTGAGCAACTGCCGCAACTCCCAGCCCTTCGTGCCCGTCACCAAGGACGACAAAGCGCTGAGCTTTCTGCCGCTCTGCCACATCTTCGAGCGGATGGTGACCTACCTCTACATGATTAACAGCGTGAGTATTTACTACGCCGAAAGCATGGAGGTCATTGCCGACAACCTGCGGGAAGTCAAGCCCCAGATTTTCACCACCGTGCCCCGCCTGCTGGAGAAGGTCTACGACAAGATTGTCGCCAAGGGCCACGAGCTGGACGGCGTCAAGAAAAACCTGTTCTTCTGGGCCCTGGATTTGGGGCTGAAGTACGACACCCAGAAAGACCAGGGCTTCTTCTACAACACCCAGCTGGCCTTGGCCAATAAGCTTATCTTCAACAAGTGGCGTGAGGCGCTGGGCGGCAATTTGAAGTGCATCGTATCCGGGGGCGGGGCCCTGCAACCCCGTTTGGCCCGGGTGTTCTGGGCGGCCGGCATCCGGGTGATGGAAGGCTACGGCCTGACCGAAACCTCGCCCGTAATTGCCGTGGGCGGTTTCGAGCCCGAAAACAACATGATTGGCACCGTGGGCCCGCTCATCGACAACATGGAAGTCAAGATTGCCGAAGACGGCGAGATTCTGACCAAGTCGGCCTCGGTGATGAAAGGCTACTACAACAAGCCTGACCTGACGGCCAAGGAAATTGACCAGGACGGCTGGTTCCACACCGGCGACATTGGGGAGTTTGTCAACGGCAAGTTTCTCAAGATTACCGACCGGAAAAAGGAGATGTTCAAGACCTCGGGCGGCAAGTACATTGCCCCGCAGGTCATCGAGGGCAAGCTCAAGGAGTCGCCCTTGGTGGAGCAGTGCATGGTGGTCGGGGCCGACCAGAAATTCCCCGCCGCCCTAGTTATTCCCTCCTTCGACGATTTGAAAGGCTGGTGCAAGCGCAACGGCGTGGACTGCAACTGCTCCAACGCCGAGCTCATCAAGAACGAGAAGGTGGTGCAGATGTACGAGGACCTGGTGAAGAAGTACAACCAGAACTTCGCCCAGTGGGAGCAGGTCAAGAAAATTGTGCTGCTGCCCAACCAGTGGACCGTAGAAACCGGCGAAATGACGCCCACCATGAAAGTGAAGCGCAAGATTATTACTGAGAACAACAAGGATATTATCGAGAGCCTCTACCACCAGGAGGCGCACCGGTAACGACTAGCTCGGTTTCGGTTAAAAAGGGTTGGGGCGGCCGGCAGTTTGGAGAAAAACGCGGGGCCGCCCCAAACTTTTTTTCTGGTTATTTAGTATGCAAGCATAACATATTCTTTGTATGTTTACCGGACTTCGCCACACCCATGACACCGGAAGAAACCGTCGATTATAACATCAAAGTTGCCTGGCACGCCATTTCGCGCATGTACAATACGCAGGCCGCCAAGCACGACATTACCACCAGCATCGGCTTTGTCCTGCTCAATATAGACCAGGAACTCGGGACTCCGGCTACCAAAATTGCGCCCCTGCTGGGCCTCGAAACCCGGAGCCTGACCCGCATTTTACGCTCGATGGAGGAAAAGGGCCTGATCTACAAGCAAGCCGATACCCAGGACAAACGCTCGGTCCGCATTTTCCTGACCGAGGAAGGCCTGCGCAAAAAGGAAGTTTCCCGCCAGACCGTGCGGCATTTCAACCAGAAGGTCCGGGAGAAAATCCCCCAGGCCCAGCTGGAAGTTATGTTCAAGGTCGTGGGTCAGATTACCGGCATGATTGAGGGCAAAACCCTTTTCGACGACTTTAAGCTGAAACCCCTACGCTCCGAATCCGCGGCCTAACGGCCCGGGCTCGGAGTGTTCAGTTTTCTGAGTGCCAAACATTTGCAGTGACTTCGTGCTTGGATAAGCTCGGCATGACGAGTAGTTTGACACGAAGTTTCCTCTCTGAATCTTTCATTTCTCACCCACTCATTCCTTCCCGAATGAATCGTATTATCAAAAAAGTAGCCGTGCTCGGCTCCGGTGTGATGGGCTCGCGCATTGCGCTGCACTTCGCCAACATCGGCGTGCAGGTGTTATTGCTCGATATTGCTCCCAAGGAGCTGACTCCCGACGAGGAAAAGAAGGGCCTGAAGCTCGACGCGCCGGCGGTGAAAAACCGCATCGTGAATGCCTCGCTGCAGGCCGCCATTACGTCGAACCCGTCGCCGCTCTACCGCAAGGCCGACGCCTCGCGCATCAAGACCGGCAACTTCGACGACAACCTCAAGGACATTGCTACCTGCGACTGGACGATTGAGGTCGTGGTAGAGCGCCTGGATATCAAGAAGAGCCTGTTTGAGCGCATCGAGCAGTTCCGCAAGCCCGGCACTTTGATTACGTCGAATACCTCGGGTATTCCGATTCATTTGATGGCCGAAGGCCGCTCCGACGACTTCCGCAAGCACTTCGCCGGCACTCACTTCTTCAACCCGCCCCGCTACCTGAAGCTGCTCGAAATCATCCCGACGCCCGAAACGGACCAGTCGGTGGTGGATTTCCTGATGCACTACGGCGACCTGTACCTGGGCAAAACCACGGTACTGGCCAAGGACACGCCCGGCTTTATTGCCAACCGCGTGGGCGTTTTCGCCATGCTCGACGTGATGCAGACCATGCAGCGCCTGGGCCTGACGGTGGAAGAAGTCGATAAGCTGACCGGCCCGGTTATCGGCCACGCCAAGTCGGCCACCCTGCGCACTTCCGACGTGGTGGGTCTGGACACAACCATCAACGTCACCAACGGCCTGGCCCAGGGCCTGCCCAACGACGAAGCCAAGGACGTATTCGTGCTGCCCGACTTCGTCAAGAAGATGGGTGAGAATAAGTGGCTGGGCGACAAAACCGGCCAGGGCTTTTACAAGAAAGTAAAGGGCGCGGGCGGCAAGTCCGAAATCCACGCCCTGGATTTGAACACGCTGGAGTACAAGCCCAGCCAGAAGGTGAAGTTTGCCTCTCTGGAAGCCACCAAGGCCATTGATAAGGTGGCAGACCGGTTTAAGGTGCTGGTGGCCGGCAAAGACAAAGCCGCCGACTTTTACCGCCAGAGCTTCGGCAGCCTGTTTGCCTACGTTTCGAACCGGATTCCGGAAATCACCGACCAGCTCTACAAGATTGACGACGCGCTGCGCGCCGGCTTCGGCTGGGAGCTGGGCCCATTCGAAACCTGGGACGCGCTGGGCGTGCAGAAAGGCTTGGAGCTGGCGCAGGCCCACGGCAAGAACGTAGCGCCCTGGATTGAGGAAATGCTGGCCGCTGGCAATTCGACCTTCTACAAGGTGAATGAGCAGGGCGTCAAGCAGTTTTACGATGTAGCGTCGAAGTCGTACCAAGCCATTCCCGGCGTGGAGAACTTCATCATCCTCGACAACCTGCGCGCCACGGGCAAAGTGCTGTGGAAAAATGCCGGGGCTTCGGTTATCGACCTCGGCGACGGTATCCTGAACGTGGAGTTCCACTCGAAGATGAACACCCTGGGCTCCGACGTTATCCAGGGCCTGATGAAGGGCGTGGACATGGCCGAGCAGGGCTACCGCGGCCTGGTGGTCGGCAACGACGCGCCCAACTTCTCGGCTGGTGCCAACCTGGGCCTGGTGTACATGTACGCTCTGGATCAGGAGTTCGACGAGATTAACATGATGATTGCCCAGTTCCAGAATGCCATGATGCGCATGCGCTACAGCAGCATTCCGGTGGTGGGCACGCCCCACGGACTGGCCCTGGGCGGCGGCTGCGAGCTGAACCTGCACGCCGACAAAGTAGTAGCCGCGGCCGAAACCTATATGGGTCTGGTGGAATTCGGCGTGGGTTTGATTCCGGCCGGGGGTGGCACTAAGGAAATGACCCTGCGCACGGCCGCCAAGTACGAAGAGGGGGAGCCCGAGTTCAACCTGCTCCGCAACGCCTTCGTGACCATCAGCACCGCCAAAGTATCGACTTCGGCCGCCGAGGCTTTCGACCTGGGCTTCCTGCGCCGCGGCGACGAAGTGGTAGTCAACAACAACCGCCTCATTGCCCAGGCCAAAGCCGAGGCCATTGCCCTGGCCGACGCCGGCTACACCCAGCCCGTGCAGAAATCGGACATCAAGGTGCACGGCCGCGGGGCTCTGGGCATGTTCCTGACGGGTGTGCACGCTATGCGCGCCGGCAACTACATTTCCGACCACGATGTTAAGATTGCCAACAAGCTGGCCTACGTCATGACCGGCGGGGATTTGTCGTCGCCGACCAACGTGAGTGAGCAATACCTGCTGGATCTGGAGCGCGAAGCCTTCCTGAGCCTGACCGGCGAGCGGAAAACGCTGGAGCGTATCCAGAGCATCCTGACGACGGGCAAACCACTGCGCAATTAGAACTCAGAACTGAGAGCTTAGAACTAAGAAGTTGTTCTGGTATGGTAAGTCGGCATCATTTTCGGGAGCTAAAAATCTGGCATAAGGCGATGCTGATTACCAAGCTGACCTATCAGTGTTCGGCAGCTTTCCCAAGTGACGAACGATTTGGTCTGACATCCCAGATACGCCGGGCAGCAGTTTCTATTCCTTCTAACATTGCGGAAGGTTCAGGTAGAGGCTCGGTCAAGGACTTCAGTCAGTTTCTGTCAATTGCTACTGGCTCGGCTTATGAGCTAGAAACACAGCTCATTCTGGCTGCTGAATTCGGATATCTTGATGAAACCCGTTTGCAGTCAGTTCTGGATGAGTTAGCCGAATTGCAAAGGATGCTTTACGGCTTTCAGAAAAGTCTTCAACCTGAGAACTAACCACCCGAGTCTAAGCTCTGAGTTCTCACCTCTAACATCTAAAATCATGAATGCATATATCGTAGCCGGTTACCGCACTGCCGTTGGCAAAGCCACCCGTGGCGGTTTCCGCTTCACCCGTCCCGACGATTTGGCCGCGGACGTAATCAAACACCTGGTGGCCTCCGTGCCCGCCCTCGACCCCACGCGCATCGACGACGTGATTGTGGGCAACGCCGTGCCGGAAGCCGAGCAGGGCCTGCAGATGGGCCGCCTGATTTCCTTGCTGGCCCTGCCCATGAACGTATCGGGCCTTATTGTGAATCGCTACTGCGGCTCGGGCGTGGAAACCATTGCCATGGCGGCTGGTAAAATTGCCGCTGGCATGGCCGACTGCATCGTGGCCGGTGGTACCGAAAGCATGAGCATGGTGCCCACGGTGGGCTGGAAGACGGTTCCCAACTACAACCTCTCCAAGAAGCACCCCGACTACTACCTGGGCATGGGCCTGACCGCCGAAGCCGTAGCCAACGACTACAAGATTTCCCGCGAAGACCAGGACGTATTCTCCTACAACTCCCATCAGAAGGCCATCAAGGCTATTGAGGCCGGCAAGTTCAAGGAGCAGATTGTGCCGATTACGGTGGAGGAAACCTACCTCGACCAGGCTTCGGGCAAGAAGAAAACCCGCTCGTACGTAGTCGATACCGACGAAGGCCCCCGCGCCGATACCTCGGTAGAAGCCCTGGCTAAGCTGCGCCCCGTATTCGCCGCCAACGGTACTGTTACGGCCGGCAACTCGTCCCAGACTTCCGACGGCGCGGCTTTCGTTATCGTCATGTCGGAGCGCATGGTGAAGGAGCTCAACCTGGAGCCCATTGCCCGCATGGTAACCTACGCCACCGAAGGCATTGACCCGCGCATCATGGGTATGGGCCCCATCAAGGCCGTGCCGAAAGCGCTGAAGCAGGCCGGCATGAAGCTCGACGACATCGACCTGTTTGAGCTCAACGAGGCCTTTGCTTCCCAGTCCATTGCCGTCGTGCGGGAGCTGGGTATCGACGAAAGCAAGCTGAACGTGAACGGCGGCGCCATTGCCCTGGGTCACCCGCTGGGCTGCTCGGGCGCCAAGCTCAGCATCCAGCTATTCCACGAGCTGCGGGCCCGCGGCCAGAAATACGGCATGGTAACCGCCTGCGTGGGCGGCGGCCAGGGCGTAGCCGGCATTTACGAGCTGCTGAAGTAACTCTCCGTAGCTTCGACCCGGGCCGGGTGCTGGTCGGAAAGCGTGGCAGCGCTTCTCCACCGGAAAACTCAGGCCGCGCCCGGCCCGAGTCGAAGTTCTTGTTTAGCTTAGGTCATGAAAAAACGCCTGCGTAAGAAAACCCACCGCCAGGAATTCAAGGAATTCAGCTGGAACGTGTCCTACCGTCTCACCGACGACAAGCCCGACAGCTACCTGGATTTCTCGGATATTCTGCTCGAGCAGATTGAAACCTTCGAGCTGATTATCGGCGGGGCTTTGGACGATTTTGCCGCTACGCCGGTCAAGCGCCTTTCCGAAGTCCAGGCCCGGGAAAAGCGCGACCAGCTCCAGCAGTGGCTGGCGGCCCGGCCCGAAGTAGCCGAGGCTACCAGCTCGGAACTGACCGACGCCTACTACGGCCCGTTTCGCGACCAATAAGTGAATTGGGAAGCCTCAGTGCGCTGGGGCTTCTTTTTTTCGGGCAAAGTACGCTGCAAGCATAACATAATTACGTATATTTCGGTACGAATGTATTCGGGCCTTTTTACGTTATAAATAGTAGGCAAGCCGAACACTTCGCCCTCAGACTTTCGACTTCAACACATTCCTTAACCCAACTCTCACCCTGGCCATGGAAGTATCCAACAAGCTTGTAAAAGGCGGCGAATTCATCATCAAGGAAACCGACGCCCAAGACGTATTCACCCCCGCCGACTTCTCGGAGGAGCAGAACATGATGCACCAGACCGCGCTGGACTTCGTGGAAAAAGAAGTGCAGCCCCTGCTGGAGCGCCTCGATAACCACGAAGAAGGCCTGATGCGCGGCCTGATGGAAAAAGCCGGCGAGCTGGGCCTGTTTGGGGTGAGCATCCCGGAGGAGTACGGCGGACTGAACATGGACTTCCCGACCTCGCTGCGCGTGACGGAAGGCGTGGGTGGTGGTCACTCGTTCCCGGTAGCTTTTGCCGCCCACACCGGCATTGCTATGCTGCCCATTCTGTACTTCGGCAACGACGAGCAAAAAGCCAAATACCTGCCCGGCCTGACCAGCGGTGAGCTGATGGGGGCCTACTGCCTGACCGAGCCCGGCTCGGGCTCCGATGCCCTGGGTGCCAAAACCAAAGCCATCCTGACCGAAGACGGCGAGCATTACGTGCTCAACGGTCAGAAAATGTGGATTACCAACGGCGGTTTCGCCGACGTATTCGTGGTTTTCGCCCAGGTGGACGGTGACAAGTTCACCGGCTTCATCGTGGAGAAAGGCACGCCCGGCCTGAGCCTCGGCAACGAGGAGCACAAGATGGGCATCAAAGGTTCTTCCACGCGCCAGGTGTTCTTATCGGACGTGAAAGTGCCGAAGTCGGCCGTGCTGGGTGAAATCGGCAAGGGTCACCTCATTGCTTTCAACATTCTGAACATTGGCCGCATCAAGTTGGCTGCCGCTTGCCTGGGGGCTACCAAAATGGCTTCGACGCTGAGCATCAAGTATGCCAACGAGCGGGTGCAGTTCAAGATGCCGATTGCCAAGTTTGGCGCCATCAAGTACAAGCTGGCCCAGCAGGCCGTGCGGATTTACGCCGTGGAATCGGCCATCTACCGCGCCGGGATGGACATTGCCCGCATGGAGCAGGAGCTGCTGGCCAAAGGTCAGAGCCACAATGAAGCCCTGCTGGGCGCCGCCCGCGAGTTTGCCGTGGAGTGCGCCATTCTGAAAGTAGAGGGCTCGGAAGTGCTCGACTACGTGGTGGACGAGGGCGTGCAGGTGTACGGCGGTTACGGCTTCTCGGCCGACTACCCCATGGACCGGGCCTACCGGGATTCGCGCATCAACCGCATCTTCGAAGGCACGAACGAAATTAACCGCATGCTGGCCGTTGACATGATCCTGAAGAAGGCCCTGAAAGGCGAGCTGGACCTAATGGGCCCCGCCCAGGCCGTGCAGCAGGAGCTGATGGCTATTCCGGACTTCAACGTCGAGGAAGAAACCGGCCTGTTTGCCGTGGAGAAAAAGACTATTGCCAAGCTGAAGAAGGCCATTCTGATGGTAGCTGGCACGGCCGTGCAGAAGTACATGAACTCCCTGGCCAAAGAGCAGGAAGTGTTGATGAACATTGCCGACATGGCTATCAAGGTCTACACCGCCGAAAGCACCATTCTGCGCGTGGAGAAAGAAGCCGGCGTGAAAGGTGAGGAGGCCGTAGCTCCCCAGATTGACATTGCCCGCATCTACCTCTACGACACCGTGGACCAGGTAAATAAGTTCGGCAAAGACGCCATCGGCACCATGACCGAGGGCGACGAGCAGAAGCTGCTGGCTATGGGCTTGAAGCGCTTCACCAAGGCTGACCTCTACAATGCCAAGGAAGCCCGCCGCCGCGTAGCCGACGTGCTGATTGCCGCCAACGAGTACAGCTTCTAAGCAAGAAGTAGTTTGGTTGAATGAAAAAGGCCGCTCCTAAGCTAGGAGCGGCCTTTTTTTGTTCAAGATTCGGAAATCAGCCAGGCTATTCGGCTCGGACGAAGTGTCTGGTGAAAATGAAGTCGGGGCCCTCGATGCGCAGGGTGTAGCTGCCCGGTCGCACGGTCTGCAAAGGAATCCGCACTTCACCGCCGGCTCGAACTGCTGGCAGGGTTAGTACCTCCCGGCCCAGCAGGTCGAACACCTGGAGCTTCAGGAGCTGGGTTTCCGATAGCTCGGGGAAGTGCAGCGTCAGGGTTTGAGCGGCGGGGTTGGGATACAGGGTAAGGCTGCCAGTCAGTGGGGCGCGGCTGCTCAAAGTCGGGGAATACACCAGGCCCGCAACGCCGAATGACTTGTTGCCGCTGCCATCGGTCTGGGTGCCGGCTATTACCACCCGACCGTTTGGCTGTAGAGCCATAGCCACTGGGCTGAAGCCTGGTAGCGCGATGGTAGAAGTGGTAAAAGTGGGGGCAGTAGCTGAAAACCGGAAGATGCGGCAATCGTTGGTCGCCGTGCGAAGGCCAGCCAGAACTTCACCTGTAGCCAGCACGTCTAGGCCCAACACTGCGTTGGTGGTGCTACCTGTGGCGGCTTTCAGCAGGCCCTTCTTCCCAAACGACGTATCAAGCACGCCATCGGCAGTAAAGCGGGCTATAGCGATACTATCGTTTCTATCCAGTCCGGCCACTACAATCTTGTTATCAGACTGCAACAGCATTTTTCTCCAGGCGATTCTTTGGCCGCCAGCCGATGCGTTCAGAATGGTAATACCATTGGTGCCAAAGCCTGGGTCAGGCTGGCCAGTGCCCAGGTAGCGAACAATAGCGGCCCCATTCGGGCCCACGTAATTCTGGTTAGAAACAAGGTGCTCACCAGCTGTGAGCAAGCGGCCAGCGTTGTCAACAAGCGCAGTATATGCTATTTTCCTACTTCCTGATGTCGTATTACTGGTTTCGTTGCCGGTCACCGGGTAGTTGTGGACAAATGAGTTGTCGTAAGTGCCAGCCGCCGATATCCGCTCAATGGTAGTAAGTTCTATGTTGCCACCAACGTTAAGGCGGTAATTGATGCTAAAGAACTTCCCGTCGGCCTGCAGGGCCAGTGCATTCACGTAGGTGTTCAGGCTGCCCGTGTTGGCATCATTGAGAAGCCGGCCGCTCGTGCCAAAGGAGTTGTCGAGAGCACCGCTAGGCTGGAAGCGGGCACAGGCTTTCTTCGCGGGACCAGTGGTAGAGGGCGAGGTAAGCATGGTGGCAAGCTGGCCACCGACCAAGATGTTGCCATCGGGCTGTAGCAAGGGGGCCGTTGCCTGCGCCGAACTCACGGTAAAACTGGGGCTGTTACTAGTGAAGGAAGTCGTGGTGGTGCCACCAGTGCCAAAAGTGAGGTCTGGCTGGCCGGTAGCCGTGAGCTGCGCCAGCCCAAACATTTTATTGTTCTCGCCCGCCACCAGTAGTTTACTACCGGGCAGCAGCGCAAGGCTGGTCACTACATCCGTATTTGCCGCCGTAGGAAAGACTATTGTGGTCTTTCCCGCCGTACCAAAAGTAGGGTCGAGGATGTAGGATTGCCCATAAGCCGCCCGCATGCCGCTGCACGTCAGAAGCGCGCACGTTAGGAGAGTAGAAGTGTGCATAAGCAGAATTGTTAGGTTGGGAAAAGGAGAATCATAGCTGGCGGGCAGCAGCAACAGCTAACAGGGAGCAATACAATTAGGCCCTGTGAATGAGTGTATAGTAACTACGAACATACTTGTTCTCTGGGTAGAAGCTATGTAGAAGGTTGACTGGAGCACTACAGCTGTTTTGATTTCCTAAACAGCCGTAGTGCTCCGGTCAACCAAAGTCTCTTACTTAACTACAATCTTGTTCAGCATCAACGCCGCCGACTTTTTGCTGGGCCGGCTTACCCCAATAATGGTTTTAGCGTCGAGCCAGCCGGTGAAGTCCTTCACGTAGGCCAGGTTCTGGTCACTGGCTACGCTCAGCCCCAGACCTTTGGGTGGCGACACCACACCGGTTTGCACGTTGACCTGGCGCACGTACAGGTCCGATTTGCCCTTGATTTTCTCCTGGGTCAGAATCTGCACGTCCGGCCCGAAAACGGCGGCCCGGAAACCGATACCAGTAAACGACTCGGTGGGCGGGGCTACCTGGTCTTTGGCAATGATGCTGTGCCAAGTCGGGCTCTGAAATTCGTTGTAGCCGAACACGTGCAGCTCCCGGGCGTGCACCGGCGACTCGTCGCCGCCTTCCTCGTACTTTTTCTCGGCAATAACGACCAGCTGCTTTTCGCCGGTCAGCAGCAGTTCGGAGAGGTACACGTCTTCCAGGCGCTTGGCGCTGGTTTGAGCCGTCTTATTGACTTCGGCCAGGTACTCGGGGGTGAAGCGAAACTCGGGAGCAAACTTCATGTCGCCCTCGCCGGCGAAGTCAAACTTGACCACCTTCAGGCTGTAGTACTGCCCACTTTCCCGCTCGGTGCAAATGGCGGCGGCGTACAAGGTGTTGTCGGGTTGCAGGCCAAACTTGGCGTCGAACACCGTCACGGCCTTGCCCCCAAATGAGCCGCCCACGGCTACCGACATGACTTTGGTCTCGGGCTTGTCGTTGAGGTAGCGGCGCACGGTGAGCTTCTTCATCTGGTCGCTGATGAGGGCCACGTACTGGGTGCCATCGTTGCCGACGTGGACGGTAGGGGAGAAGAAGTCGCCCAGGTCGTGAAAGTCGTAAGTGCGGTCCTTGAGCTTGGTCAGCTTCTGGTCGTACACCGTGGCGCTGATAGCGCGGATCTGTACGTCGCGGGTGAGGTAGCGAAAGGCCACCAGCTTGGAGCCGTCCGGGGAAACGGCCACGCCGGGACGCCGGTCGCGGGCTGCCGCCTCGATAAGCTTTTTAGGCGCCGCTTTCTGGCCGTTGCGCAAATCAACCAGCACGGCCGACAGGTTCTGGTTGGCGTTATCTTTTTGGTGCAGCACTACGAAAGCCTGCTCCGAGCCGTGACCGAAGGCCTCCACGCTTTCCCCTTCGGCCACGGGAATGGCGGCCGTCCACTGCGGCTTCAGGTCGGCATCGTAGCGCTCCACGGCGTACTGCGTGGCCGACTTATGAGCCAGAATTACGAAGCCGCCGCCCGCCACGGGCAGCATTTTACGCGTGACTCGCTGGTTGTACCGGTCCTCGGCCTGTTCAGGTAAGTAGCTGAACGGTACCGACTTCACCTTTTGAGCTACAGCCGCCGCCGGAGCGGTCAGCAGGCCGAGCGCCAGGGCGCCAGCGGAAAGGAAAAATGTAAACCGCACGAAAAAAGACAGTTAAGGGTGAAAAGCTGCAATGAACAAAAAAATGTACTCTCCAAAGGTATCCATCTCCGGCCGCATCTCGTAAAGGCCACGCTCCCCAACGGCAACCGGCCTGGGTCATCATGATTTGTTCATGCTATCATAACGTTTTGATAGCCGTTTTCAAGGCGTAGCTCTCGTTACTTTGCCGAAAATAAGAAAGAGCGGCTGTTGAAGCGCCACGGGAAAATATTGTAGAATTCAAATACAATCATTGTCTCGGCTGAACAACTCACCGGAGCAAAAAGGTGATTTTCTGCTCAGTTTTCTGTTGTTTTTGGCTCAAAATTTGCGGTGTCCGCGCCGCCTATTGACTAGCTCCCCAACACTATGAAATTTCTACTCAAATTCGTTCTGCTCTTTGCCTTGATTGTCGTTGGTAAGTTGGCTAAAGAATCTGTTACGCCACTGGCCGCTACTACGAAGCGGGTGCAGCCCGAAGCTCCGGTGCAGGCGGCTTCTTTCTTCGCCCGACAGGTAAGGCTAGAAAATACTCCGCACGGTGGTGGCAGCCGATTGTGGCAGGCTACGGCTCCTTCTACTACTTCCCGATCCGCGGAATCATTCGAGTAATATCGGCAGGCGACTTAACCAAGTCGCCTTTTTTATGTCCAGTGCAAACGTTTGGACCAACTTTAGTTTTCTCAACTAATGCGGCTCCAGTTGACGGCCGTGGCGGGTAAGGATTCGATGTGGCGCCGGATGTTCAGGTTTTGGGGCTGACTCAGGCTGGGGTCTTCGGCCAGTAGCTGCTGGGCCGCCGCCCGGCTTTCGGTCAGAATGCGGCCGTCCTTGGCCAGGTCGGCAATGAGCAGGTCGAGTACGCCGCTTTGCTGGGTGCCCATCAGGTCGCCGGGGCCGCGCAGCTTCAGGTCGATGTCGGCAATTTCGAAGCCGTTGTTGGTCCGCACCATGGTTTCGATGCGGATGCGACTGTCTTTGCTGAGCTTATAGCCCGTCATTAGGATGCAGTAGCTCTGGTCGGCGCCCCGGCCCACGCGGCCCCGCAGCTGGTGAAGCTGGGAAAGGCCAAACCGTTCGGCACTTTCAATGACCATTACCGAGGCATTGGGCACGTTGACGCCCACCTCAATAACCGTAGTGGCCACCATAATCTGGGTTTCGCGCTTCACGAAGCGCTGCATCTCGTAGTCCTTTTCCTCGGCTTTCATCCGGCCGTGCACGATGCTGATTTCGAACTCCGGAAAGGCCCGGGCCACGCTTTCGTAGCCGTCGGTGAGGTCCTTGTAGTCCATCGTTTCCGACTCCTCAATGAGCGGATACACGATGTAGACCTGGCGGCCAAGGTTGATTTGGTCCCGGATAAATTGGAATACCTTGAGCCGGTTGGCGTCGTAGCGGTGCACGGTTACAATGGGCTTACGACCAGCGGGCAGCTCGTCAATCACCGACACGTCCAGGTCGCCGTAGAGCGTCATGGCCAAAGTGCGGGGGATGGGCGTGGCCGTCATCACCAGCACGTGGGGTATCACGTGGGGATTTTTCTGCCACAGCTTCGAGCGTTGGGCCACCCCGAAGCGGTGCTGCTCGTCCATGATGGTCAGGCCCAGGTTGCGAAACTGCACCACGTCTTCCAGCAGAGCGTGGGTGCCCACAAGCATGTGCATGGTCCCGTCGCGCAGTTGCTCGTGCAGCACGCGCCGCTCGGAGGTGCGGGTGCTACCCGTGAGCTTGCCGAGCTTGATGCCGAGCTGGTCGGCGTAGGCTTTGAGGCCCACGTAGTGCTGGTCGGCCAGAATTTCGGTGGGCGCCATCAGGCAGCTCTGGGCCCCGTTGTCGGCGGCCATGAGCATGCTGATAAAGGCTACAATGGTTTTGCCCGAGCCCACGTCGCCCTGCAGCAGGCGGTTCATCTGCTTGCCGGCGCAAAAATCCTTGTAGATGTCGTGGATAACCCGCTTTTGGGCCCCGGTCAGGTCAAAGGTCAGGTGGTTTTTGTAGAAGTCGACCAGCGTGGGCACTTCCTTGAAAATCTGACCGGCCAGGGTCACTTTGCGCTGGTCGCGCTGGCGCAGCAGCTTGAGCTGCACGTAGAAAAGCTCCTCAAACTTGAGCCGGAACCGGGCCGCCTGCAGCAGCTCGGTGCTCTGGGGGAAGTGGATCTGCTGGTAAGCGTCGGCCTTGCCCATGAGGTTGTAGTGCCGAATCAGGTCCGGCGACAACGACTCCTGCACGTAGGGCAGCGCGATTTTGAGCAGGTCGCTCGTCATCCGCGCAATGGCCTTGCTGTCGATGCGGTGGTAGTTCTTGAGCTTCTCGGTGGTGTTGTATACCGGCTGCAAATAGCTCTGACCCGGCTTGGCTTCGGATACTTCTTCCAGGTCGGGGTGGGCCATCTGGGGCCGGCCGTTGAATATGGTGGGCTTACCAAAGACAATGTACTCCTGGTGGTTTTTAATCACCTTTTCCAGGTAGTTCACGCCTTTAAACCACACCAAATCCAGTTCGGCGCTGCCATCCGACACCTTGGCCACAATGCGTTTCTTGGGCCCTTCGCCGATGACTTCGCGGTTGCGCAGCACGCCCTTGACCTGTACGTAGGGCAAATCCTCGGTCAGGTCTTCAATCTTGTAAAACTGAGTGCGGTCGAGGTAGCGGAAGGGGTAGCGCTGAATCAGGTCGCCGTAGGTGAAAATCTGCAGCTCCTTCTGCAGCAGGGTGGCGCGCTGGGTGCCCACGCCTCGCAGACTCTCGATTTTGGTATTGAAAAAACTCATTTCCTGTAACAATTAACCGGTATCATTCAACAATTGGCAACTCGGGCCACAAGAGCGGCACGGCGGTTAAATGTTAATTGACACCTGCTAAATGAATGGCTACTTGAATTGTAGAGTGTTGAGCAGGTGCACCACGTCCTTCTTCACGTAGTCGATGACCGGGGCCAGGGAGTCGTTGGCCGTAGCCGTGCGGAAATACAGTGCCCCGCGAAAGAAATGGGTGGTGCTGTCGGTAGTATAAAACTGGAACTGACTGGGCACTTCCCCCGACAGCTCGAAAACGGCCGCCCGCAGGCCGCTGGGGGTTTTTATTACGCTTTCATCAATGGCCGAGGCCTTAATCTGGTGCTTGGCCGTGAGCTTGCGGGCATCTTCCAGGAGCTTATTGAACAGCTTCTGGTCGTGCTTGATGGGCATATAGGTAAGCTGGACATTGGCCTGCAGCTTGGGGTAATAAATGTTAATCCAGTGCGGCTGGGCCAGGTAGGACGAGTCGCGCAGTACTTTGGCCTGGCGCGAGTACTCAAACGTGTAAGGGTGCCCGGGCGCCAGCTGCTGGTAGGTGGCCGCCGGCAAGTCGATACGATTATAGCCCTTGGGCTTGGGCGTATAGTCGGCGGGCGACGAGCAGCTGGCCAACAACAGGCCAAAGCCCAGAACGGCACTCAGACCGCGCAAAAGTGAGGATGCAGGCATTTAGAGCAGGGCGGATGTACTCATCAAAGGTAACCAGAATCAGGGACGCCGCTACGCGCGGCCGGCGCATGCCCGAAGCCTGGGGCAGGCTATTACGGTTGGCCCCACCGCAGAACGCAGAAAGCCCCGGCGACGTGCCGGGGCTTTGCAAAAACTCCTCGTTAAAGGTAGTTAGAAAGGCAATTGGTCAATTTCGGGTTCTTGGCGGAAGGTCTGGGCCTCGGCGGGCTGCTCCTGGCCCTGGCCGTTGGCCTGTCCATCACCCTGGGGACGGCCGCCTAACATGGAAATTTCGTCGGCTACTATTTCGGTAATGTAGCGCGTCTGATTGTCCTTGTCCTGGTACTGCCGGGTGCGCAGCTTGCCCTCCACGTAGATCTGCTGGCCCTTTTTGAGGTACTTCTCGGCCATTTCAGCCAAGCCGCGCCAGGCCGTGATGTTATGCCATTCGGTCCGCTCTACGCGGTTGCCGGATTTGTCTTTGTAGTAGTCGTTGGTGGCCAGGGTGAAGTGCGCTACGCTCGAGCCACCTTCCAAATGCCGAACCTCGGGGTCCTTACCCAGGTTGCCTACCAGAATTACTTTGTTGATGCCAGCCATTGCTTGGTTGTTAAGTAGTTAAACGTGTCGATAAAATATCTTTATCTCTTATAAAAATAGACAAAGCTGATTATATAACCAAATATTTTAGCTTTTTATTTCCAGGATTTGTCAATATAATTAGCAATTAGCACAGGCTTGGGTAATTCGTGCGCTTCCGCCGCCGTGAAAGGTGCCAGTCCTGAAGCCTCTAATGTTCCTGCAGGTAGGGGCTGACTCAGCCACACCGAGTGAAACCGCGCCTCTACTTTCTGGTGGCTCAGCACGTGGCGCAACGCCAATACCGGCTCCTCGGCGCGGTCCATAGCTAGTTGCCCGCCCAGCTCCGTTACGGCCTGCACCAAGTCTACGGCGGGCAGTTCGGCGGCCTCGGTTTCGGTCAGGGCAAAGTCGTACAAACCCTGCCAGATGTCTTTGGCAGTGCGCTTTTTCAGATACAGCGTATCGGCATGGCGCAGCACCAGGTAGTGGAAGTAACGGGTGCGGCCGGCCTTGGCCTTGCTTTTTACCGGCAATTCCTGCACCATGCCGTGCTGAAAGGCGTAGCACTGGCTTTGCAGCGGACAAAACAGGCAGTCGGGCTTAACCGGCGTGCACTGAATGGCCCCAAACTCCATAATAGCTTGGTTGAACTCATCGGGGGCCGCGGCCGGTATCAGCGTATCAGCCAAGGCTTGGAACTCCTTGCGCGTGGCCGGCGCGGCAATGTCGGAGGTGATGCCAAACACCCGGGACAAGACCCGGTACACGTTGCCGTCGAGCACCGCCACTTTCTCCCCGAAGGCAAAGGAGGCAATAGCTGCCGCTGTGTACTGGCCTACACCCCGCAGCTTGAGCAGCTCCGTATAAGTATTAGGGAACACGCCCGCGTACTCGCGCACGACCTGTTGAGCTGTGTGGTGCATGTTGCGGGCCCGGGAATAGTAGCCCAACCCCTGCCAGTGCCGCAGCACCTCATCTTCAGGGGCCGCGGCCAAGTCGTGCACGGTTGGGTAAGTCGTGATGAAATCCAAGTAGTAGGGCAGGCCCTGCTTGACCCGGGTTTGCTGCAGAATAACCTCTGAAAGCCAGATGGCATACGGGTCGCGGGTGTGGCGCCAGGGTAGGTCGCGGCGGTGGCGCGGGTACCATTCCAAGAGGGCTTGGGCGAAATACGGGTGAGCAGGGGCGAGAACGGAAAGAGGCAAAGATTTGATATATAGAGGTTTGAAGAACAAATGGGACGCTAAATGGATTGCGTAAAAAGTATTGCAAAACCAAAAAAGGGGGCTACCTTTGTGGCCCGAATTCTTAAGCGAACAGCCTACCGGGCAAGGGCTTACGTTTTGAATCGGGAGTTTTGCCCAGCATACATTTTTCACACCTTAGTACACATACCAGCGTGACTAAAGCAGAAGTAATCGCCGAAATCGCCGACAAGACCGGCATTGAGAAGACCGACGTATCGGCTACCGTTGAAGCATTTTTCAAAGTGGTAAAGGATTCGATGGCCGATGGCAACAATATCTACGTGCGTGGCTTCGGTAGCTTCGTAAACAAGAAGCGGGCAAAGAAAGTCGCTCGTAACATCTCAAAAAACACTTCGATCATCATCGACGAGCACTTCATCCCGAGCTTCAAGCCGTCGAAGACCTTCATCGGTAAGATCAAAAACAGCAAGAAGATCAAAGAGACGGCTCAGGCCTAATTTTCTTTCTTCGTAACATTGCCGGCCGAGCCGCCGGGGATTCCAGTGTTGGGAGCCCGGCGGCCTGCTTTTTCCACATGGCTGCACGTCCTTCTTCGCATCAACTTCTTGTTTTGGCCGTCGCCCTGGCGCTGGTGGCCGGCTTGTTTTTGCTGCCGAAGGGAATCGTAAAACCCAAGGAAGGCAAAAAGGAGCTGAACCAGCAGGACGCGGCCCGTACGGCCAACCGGGACAACGGCGCAGCCGCCCCTTCCACGGCCTCCGTGGAGGGCGGCATGCCGGCCGGCGCTACCCCGGAGCAGCCGCACATGGCGGTAGCTCCGGAGCAGCGCCGCGAAATCAACGGCTTGCTGGCCAAGTACTCGGCTGAAGGTGATTTGGGAGCTAAGCTGCGGCTGGCTACTGATCTGGCCGCCAAGTACCGCGCCGTCGAGAAGTTCGACAGCGCCGGCTACTACCTCGAGCAGATTGCCATGACCCGGCCCGGTGAACAAACGTTGCAGCGCGCTGCCGATGCGTATTACGAAGCCTTCAGCTTCGCTACGACCGAGGAGCGCGCCAAGTCGTTGGGCGCCAAAACCAGGGAGCTGTACGAGCGGGTGCTGAAAAACAACCCCGACAACCTCAAGGCCAAAACCAACTTGGGTATGGCCCTGATGGCCAGCGACAACCCCGTGGCGGGCGTAAGCCTGTTGCGCGAGGTACTGGCTGCCGACCCCAAAAACGAAGAGGCTATCTACAACCTGGGTATCCTCTCGTTGCGGAGCAATCAGAATGACAAAGCGGTGGAGCGGTTCCGGGAGCTGACGGTGGTAAATCCCCAGAATGCCAACGGACAGTTCTACTTGGGCGTATCTTTGGCCCTGACCGGCGCCAAAGAAGACGCCCGCAAGGCCTTCACCAAGGCTAAGAGCTTGAGCACGGACCCCGGCTTTACGGCCTCGGTGGACGAGCAATTGCAGAAATTGAATTAAGTTTTTTTACAACCCTAACCTCACCAACATGCCCTGCGGTAAAAAGAGAAAGCGTCATAAGATTGCCACTCACAAGCGGAAGAAGCGTCTGCGCAAGAACCGTCACAAGAAGAAGTAAGCCCTTTCCGGGTTTGCTGGCGGCCGGTTAATTGCTTTAACCAATAAGGCCGTCTATCTCTCACGTAGAGTATCTCGAGAGTGGCTAAAAGTTCGCTTTTCCCGTGGCTAAGAAGGGAAGCTGGTGCCTCGTGCACTAGCTTCCCTTTGCCGGTTTCGGGGGATAGGGCTGCGGCTAAACTTGGTACTCTCTTAACTTATCTGACCCATTGAGTAACGAATTAGTCATTAATTCTACTCAGGAAGGAGAACGGATTGCCCTGCTCCAGGATAAGCGGCTCATCGAATACCACTTTGACCGCAACGACACCAACTATTCCGTTGGTGACATCTTCCTGGGTACGGTCAAGAAAGTTATGCCCGGTCTGAACGCCGCGTTCATCGACATCGGGTATCAA
Organism: Hymenobacter chitinivorans DSM 11115; assembly: GCF_002797555.1. Classification (NCBI taxonomy): domain Bacteria; kingdom Pseudomonadati; phylum Bacteroidota; class Cytophagia; order Cytophagales; family Hymenobacteraceae; genus Hymenobacter; species Hymenobacter chitinivorans. Next base: position 534,482 of record NZ_PGFA01000004.1, read on the forward strand.
AAAGACGCGTTTCTGCACTACGGTGACCTGGGGGAGAATTTCCCCTCGCTGCTGAAGTGGAGCAGAGGCGTACAATCGCAGAAAATTACCGTCGGGGCGCTCAAGAACTTCCAGTTCGAAGGGCAGCTCGACAAAGTCGGCAAGGCCGCCGACGTCTTCAAGAAGGGCCAGCAGTTGCTGGTCCAGATTGTGAAGGAACCGATTTCGACCAAGGGGCCACGCTTGAGCATGGATATTTCCATGGCGGGCCGCTACTTGGTGCTGGTTCCTTTTTCGAATACAATTAGCGTATCCAAGAAAATCGTCAGCAAGACGGAGCGGGAGCGGCTTAAGCGGCTCATTGCTTCCATCAAGCCCGACAATTTCGGCGTGATTATCCGCACCGTGGCCGAAGGCCGGGAGGTGGCTGAACTCGACCGGGATATGCAGAGCATGACGGCCAACTGGGAACAGCTCTTCCAATCCTTGCGCGCGGCCAAGCCGAACGACAAGGTGCTGGGTGAACTGGGCCGCACCAGCTCGATGCTGCGCGATATGCTCAACGAAAGCTTCGACTCCATTACCGTGGATTCGGCGCCGATGTATGAGGAGATGCGCAGCTACCTCCAGAAAATTGCGCCCGACAAGCTCGGCCTGCTCAAGCTCCACACCGGCAAGGTGAAAGTGTTTGAGCACGTGGGCATTGAAAAGCAGCTTAAAACGCTGTTTGGCAAGACTGTAACGGTTCCCGGCGGCGGCTACTTGGTGATTGAACACACCGAAGCCCTGCACGTTATCGACGTCAACTCGGGCAACAAGAGCAACCAGGAAAGCGACCAGGAGGCTACGGCCCTCATGATCAACATGCTGGCGGCTAAGGAGGTAGCGCGGCAGCTGCGCCTGCGCGACATGGGGGGCATCATCGTTGTCGACTTTATCGACATGAAGAGCCCCGAGAGTCGCAAAAAGGTGGAGGATGCCGTGAAGGACATCATGAAGAACGATAAAGCGCGCTTCACGATTCTGCCCATTACCAAATTCGGGCTGCTGCAGATTACGCGGCAGCGCGTGCGCCCCGCCGAAAACATTGTGACCGGTGAAGTATGCCCCACCTGTGGCGGCACGGGCAAGATTTCGGCCTCTATCCTCGTAACGGACGAAATCGACAACAGCATTGAGGACTTGCTGGTTACCCAAAACCAGTCGGGCATCACGCTGTACGTGCACCCCTTCCTGCACGCTTATTACACCAAGGGATTGGTGTCGAAGCAGATGAAGTGGTATTTGAAGTATTATAAGTGGGTTAAGATCATGAAGGACACGTCCTTGGGCTTGACCGACTACCGCATCGAGGATGAGCGGGGCGAGGAAATCGAAATACATTCCCCCGCCGCCGCCATGAGCCGCCTCCAGGACCGGGAGGTGGAAGAAATTACTGATTGACGGTTTTTCTGCGAAAACCTTCCTGATAAGAAGAAAGCCCCCGTTACTCTGGATGAGTAACGGGGGCTTTTTCTTTCTAATGTGCGAATGTGAGGAATGTGCTGAGGTGCTACTTGTCTGCCATTGCGAGAAAGAATGACATTCCGCGCCTCAAGCGGCGGCTACCCGTCCTCTGCTAGTGACAAACTCCCTGTTACCAGAAAGCCCTTTCCTACATGCGTGGGAAAGGGCTTTTCACATTAGAGGACCTGGTGGATTTCAGAGGACGGATTGCCATGGCGGCGCCGCGCAAAGGCAGCTAGCACTTCCGCGCGCTAAAACTTCAAGCCCAAATCCAGGGCTACTTCGTTGTTTTTGAGGGTTACGTCCTGAAAGCCCCGCTCGTCTTCAAAGTAGTTGTCGATGTTGACCAGGCCGCGGTGGTAGGAGAGGCCGGCAAATACTTTGGTGCTTTGGCCCACTTGGTACTCCACGCCGGCGCCGATGAGGGCCGACATATCGGGAATGATGACGTGCTTGGACGCTTTGGTTTCGGTGTTGCCGTTGCTGGCATCAATAAAGCGTTTGTCGCCGTTGATGCGGGCCGCAATAACGCCGCCGGCCGTAACACCAAGCTGGAAGTAGAGCTTAGTATCGGTGGTAATATCGTTGGTGAAAAGCTTCACTGTCACGGGCACTTCCAGGTACTGCAGGGCAATTTTCTGCTCCCGCCGTACACTGGGCGTAGTTGAACTTGAGTTCGGGTCCCGGTCGAGGTAGCTGATGGTGCCGCCTTTGCCGCTCAGCCACACGCCGGAACTGAAGGCGTAGTTCTGGCCGAAGAAGTAGTCGACGACCAAGCCCCCGCCGAGGCTGAGCTTGCTCTTTTCATTCTGAAAATTGTAGCTGGAAGGCCCGTCCGCCCGCAGATACGTAATGGAGGGCGAGAGTTTCAAACCAATTTCAACCTGGGCGGAAGCCGTACCGGCCGCTGCACCTACGGTCAGAAGCGCGAGGAGCAATTTTTTCATGAGAATGGGAAAAGAGTCAGGCTTTAGACGAAAGTCAGCCGCGCGGCGTTTCGTTTTGGCTATTTTCGCCCTAAAGATAGAAGCGTGACTTACATTCCTGCCTACCTGCGCCTTTTGCTGTTCAGTTTTCTGGGCACTGGCCTGCTGCTCAGCGGCTGCTCGTCGAATGAAACCTGCCAAGCCGACCCGGAAGTGGCCAAAATACCCGTGACGGTGCAGCTCGAGCGACTGGAGCAGCCGTTCTTCCAAATCAAGAACGTGGCCGAAGCCAAGCAGTTTCTGCGGCAGCAGCCGGCGTTTACCACGTACTTCCTGGGGCGCAAGCAATTTCCATCGGAAGACATTCTGGCGCAAAAGCTGGTCAGTTTGTCCACCAACCAGGGTTTGCAGAAGCTGGGCCGGGAGTCGGAAGCTGAGTTCAAAGATACCCAGGCCCTGCAGGCCGAGCTTAAGCAGCTGTTTCAGCACGTGCGCTACTATTTCCCGGCGTTTCCGGTGCCGCCGGTCAAAACCTTCGTGAGCGGGCTAAGCCAGGACTTGTTTGTGAATGACAGCCTGATGGTGCTCAGCATCGACTTCTTTGCGGGCCCCAAAGCCAGCTACCGGCCCAACGTGCCCGAGTACATTTTGCGCCGCTACGAGCCGGCCTATATGCTACCTACGGCGGCCCTGGCTATTTCTGGCAAGTACAATCAGAAAAAGCTCACCGACCAGACCATGCTCAGCGAAATGGTGCAGTTTGGCAAGTCCCTGTACTTCGCCGAAAAAGTGCTGCCCTGTACCGCCGATACGCTGCTGATTGGCTTTACGGGCCCCGAAATGGCCAATCTGCAATTCAATGAGGCCAAGGTGTGGGCACACTTCATCGAGAAAAACCTGCTCTATAACACCAGCCCGTTTACCATCCAGAAGTACATCGGGGAGCGGCCCAACGTGCCCGAAATCGACAAAACCTGCCCCGGTCGGGTAGGGGCCTGGGTGGGCTGGCAGATTGTGCGCAAGTATATGGCCGAGCACCCCAACGTGACTTTGGCCCAACTCATGGCCCAGAAGGACCCCCAGCGCATTCTGAATGAGTCGCGCTACCGGCCGCGGCGGAAGTAATTTTAACTGTTGAAGGCCGAATGTTGAATGGGCGTGCTGCTTTTATCAAGGGAGCCCCCGGCAGTAATCCAACCCGCAACATTCACTACTCATAATTTCTACCGTGCACATTGCCGTTTTCAGCCAGTATCATTCCAACCCTGACTGTCCGGCAACGAGCCGCCACTACTCCTTGCTGGCTCAGCTGGCCCAGACGCACCGCGTTACGCTGATTACCACCCGCACCTGGGAAGCTCAACGCCTGACGCACGCGTATCCGTGGCTGCCGGAAGGCGTGGAAATGCGGGCCGCCGCGGTGCCCTACGAGAACAAGATGGGCGTAGCCCGCCGGGTACTGTCGTTTGGGCAATACGCGGCCTACGCCGTGCGGGAAGGCCTGAAGCTGGAGCGCCCCGACGTTATCTGGGGCATCAGTACGCCCCTGACGGCCGCCTGGGCCGCCGCCCAAGTGGCCCGGCGCCGCCAAATTCCCTGGGTGTTTGAAGTGCAGGACTTGTGGCCGTCGTTTCCTATTGCTATGGGGGCCGTGCCCACGCGCTGGGCCCAAAACCGGCTGTTCGCCCTCGAAAAAAGCCTGTACCAGAGTGCCCGCCACATTCTGCCCCTGTCGCCGGATATGACGCGCTACGTTGAGAGCCTGGGCATTGCTCCCGGCAAAATAACGACGGTACTCAACGGTACCGACCTGGACCTGGCGGCGCTGGCCACTGCGGAAACGGCGGCCAAACTCCGCGCTGAGCACAACCTAGAGGGTAAGCAAGTAATCCTGTACGCCGGCACGTTTGGGCGGGCCAATGATATTCCGACCCTCGTAGCTGCCGCCGAGCAGCTGGCCCTGATCCAGCCCGACGTGGTGTGGCTGTTTATGGGCCTGGGTTTTCACGAGCCCCTGGTGCGGGCTGCGGCCGGGCGCTGTGCCGCCATTCGGTTGGTGCCGCCCCAGCCGCGTCACACTGTGTTTGGCTGGTTTAAACTGGCGGCGGTTTCCGTGGTGTCCTTCCTGGATATGCCGGTGTTAGACGCTAATTCCCCGGCCAAGTTCTACGACAGCCTCGCGGTGGGCACGCCGGTAATCGTCACCAACCAGGGGTGGACGAAGAAGCTGGTCGAGCAGTACGGCTGCGGCTGGTACGCCCCAGCTGGCAATGCCGAAGCGCTAAGCCGGGTTTTAGCTGAAGTGTTAGCCCGACCGGAAGCGTTAACTGAGGCCGGCCGGAAAGGGCAAGCTGTGGCCGCCGCGCAGTTCGACCGGCGACAGATAGCGCAAACCATCCAGCAGATTCTGGAAACTAGCTCGGGTGTTTAAACCAGGTAGAACCACTTTTGTACTAAGTTGTACTAAATGGCTGCTCTGACTAGATTTCTACGTTGTGGTCCGGGCTTTTTTCTTCGGCGCTGGGTTTGCCAAAGTGCGAGGCGTAGTATTTACAAAAGCCCTTTAGTGGGCAAATAGCGCACTTTGGCGTGCGAGCCACGCACACGTAGCGTCCGTGCAGGATCAACCAGTGGTGGGCCTTCGGAATTAGTGCTTCCGGTATATAATGCACCAGCTCTTTCTCCACGGCCAGGGGCGTCGTGGCTTTCTGCGTTACTAGGCCCAGCCGGTGCGATACCCGGAACACGTGAGTATCCACGGCCATGGCAGGCTGGTTGTAAATCACCGAGACGATGACGTTGGCCGTTTTGCGGCCCACGCCCGGCAGGCGCTGCAGCTCCTCAATCGTGCTGGGTACTTCCGAGTTGAATTCCTCAACTAGCAGGCGGCCCAGGCCGGCCAGGTGCTTGGCCTTGTTGTTAGGGTAGGAAACGCTGCGGATAAAGGGAAATATTTCTTCAGCCGAGGCCAGAGCCAGGTGGGCCGGCGTGGGGAACTGCTCCAGGAGCGCGGGCATAATCTGGTTGACGCGCTTATCGGTGCACTGGGCGCTGAGCACCACGGCCACAATAAGCTCGTAGGGGTTGCCGTAGTGCAGCTCCGTTTTCGGCTCGGGAAAATGAGTCGTGAAGTAGTTGAGGAAATGGCGGAACCGCTCGGGCTTGCGCATGGCTGGAAGCGTTGGACTCGAATGAGCGGCAAAATAACGCCAAAAAAGTCATCCTGAGCCTGCCAGTAGCGGCTGCATTTCTTCCCACAGGGTTCCTGTGCGGTGAATAGCAGCCAGCCGTTTTGGCAAGCTCAGGATGACAAAGGAAATTAAACTTTACCCAGCCTTGAGAAAGGTGCGGGAGTACTGCAGAATAGAATCGGTGGTACGCCGGCTGGGGGCACTTTTGAGGCCATCCAGGCAGCGCTGGGCCAGTAGGAGGTCGGCGCACACAGTAGCCAGTTCGGCGTCGTGGAGCAGGGCACGCTCTACTTCCTGGTGCTCATTAGCCGGCAATTCGTTGTATACGTACCGGAGCAGTTTCTCGTGGGTAAAGGTTTTGATCATAGAAAACGGGTTGTGCGGCCATCTTCTTCCGCAGGTTGATCAGCGCGTAACGCATACGCCCCAGCGCCGTGTTGATGCTAACCCCCGTCGCGTCCGCAATTTCCTGAAAGCTCATGTCGCCGTAGTGGCGCATGATGAGCACTTCTTTCTGCACTGCGGGCAGGTCCTGGATTAGCTCGCGAAGACGGGCGTGGGTTTCCTCACGGGTGATGGTAGCGTCCGCTCCCTCTTCTGCCAACGACAACGAATTGAACGCATGACTTGTTGTATCAAGATTCAATAAAGGGCTGCGTTTTTCGCGGCGGAAAAAGTCAATCGCCAGATTATGAGCGATACGGCAAATCCAGGAAGAGAATTTTCCTTCCTCATTATAGCGTCCACTCTTCATTGTGTGGATGGCTTTGATAAAGGTATCCTGCAGCAGGTCTTCGGCCACGTCTTCGTCGCGCACGATAAGCATAATCGTGGTGAAAACGCGGCTCTTGTGCCGATCTAGCAATAGGGCAAAGGCATCTTCCTTACCGGCGATGTAAAGGGATATGAGAGCGGAGTCGCTCGGCTGCAAGGTGTCCATAAAGGCTACGGGTTAGAGGAACGTAGAGCTTTAGGCCATAGAGTGCAGTTGCCGGTGAAATCGAGAAAGTTTCTGAAGAGGAGATGAAGTTTCCAAATGTAGAAAACGGCAACACCATTCGCAACGGGTGGTTGCTTCAAAACCAAAATAATTTTTGCCTTTTAAAACAAATTATTCAATAGTGTATATCAACTATTTCAGATTGAAGCCGCTACCAAAAAAATTAAATGCCCTTTCATTCGTTGACGCGGGCGTTTTAAGCTAAAAAAGCCCGCTGTAGGCGGGCTTTTCTGCGGGGTGGGCCGGGGCTCAGCGCCGTAGCTGGGCGTCGATGGTTTGGAGCTGGCTGTCGATGGGGGCCGCGCCGGGATTGGCCCCGACGGCCACTTTGGTACGCTCGGCCAGGCGGTCGGAGAGCTGCTCGAGCAACTGCAGGCGTTGCTCGGTGCGGCGCAGCTCGGTGGCCAGGCGCTGGGGCACCAGGGGGCGGGTAGCACCGGGCACCGGAGTTTCGGTGGGCTGCCCGGTTACTTGGCGGGCGCGCTGCTCAATGGCCGGGGCCGACATCATGTCGTCGGTGAAGTTGACGATGTTGCCCTGCATATTCACGGCTTTACCCTCGGGCAGCATCTGGCGGGTGCCGTCTTTGCTGATCATGATACCGTCGGGGCGCACGACCAGGCCGTTGTCCATCGTGACCGGGGCCGACAGGCGCGACATCTGGCCGGCTTGCAGGCGCATGGTCAGACCGTTGCGGCGGGCCACGCCATCTTTCAGGGAAGGAGCCGCCGTGGAGGTCGAAGCCGCGGGTGTGGTTTGGGCCAGGGCAGCGGGGGCAGTCAGTAAAAAGCTGGCGAAGGCGAGGCAGGCAAACGGAGCGTAGGGCATGGCGGCGGGAACGAGGGTGGGAACCGGACAACCCGGCCACGGGCCGGTAGTGCTGCTGACGCGCTTTGCGGCGGCAAGGTTACGCGTTGGCTTCGTGGGCGCGGCGCCGGGCCAGCCAGTCGGCAGCCTGGCCTTCGTCGCTGAAGAGGCGCACGTGGCAGTCGGCGTTGGAAACCAGGGGTGCGCCGTTTTCCTGGTCCACGTTGCTCAAGTGGGCCGGCGACATCAGAAACGCCAGGTAGACGCGGCCGCCGAGCAGGGGCGTGAGCCGGGGCAAAAACGTGGACAGCACCCACTGGGTGGAATCTTCGCTGATGGTACCGCGGCGGCGCAGGTCGAGCAGCCAGTAACGCACTTTCTGGGGGGCAGCTACCCGGAGTGTAGCCTCGTAGCCCTGCTGCACCTCGGCCGGGCTAACCTGGCGCAGCCAGCGGCCCAGCAGCGTACCTAGGTCCTCGCGCAGGGTAAGCTCCACAAAATCGGCAATGGCAGTAACGGTAGGCACGGGCGGCAGGGCGAGAAGTGAACGGGACGGGAAGTTTCGCGGAGGGCAGGCAAGTAAGATAGGCAAATCAGGGAATTTTACAAAATCCTCCCAAGCGGCCTTTTTCGTGGGGTTGAATGGGTTGTTCTGGGCCCGGCCGCCGTATGGCAGGCGGACTAAGCGGGGGCTGAACCGTGCCTTTCGCCCCCACTTTCGGATTACCTTTGCCCGGCTTCTTTCTTCTGTTCCTGCTTTATGGCTGCTGATACTTCGCTCACGCCCCACGACCCGTACGCGGCGCTCCGGATTCCTGATTTTCGCCGGCTGATTTCGGCCCGGGTGTGTTTCACGGTAGCCACCCGGGTGCAGGGCCTGGTGGTGGCCTGGCAAATCTTCCGGCTCACCAACGACCCGCTGGCCCTGGGCTTCATCGGGCTGGCCGAGGCGTTGCCCAGCATCGGGGTGTCGCTCTACGCGGGGCACGTGGCCGACTCGGTAAAGCGCAAGAACATCATCATCGTGACCGTGACGGTGCTGCTGCTGTGCGCGGCGGCGCTCTGGGCCCTGGCTACGCCGGCGGGGCTGCCCTTGCTGGCCAAAGGGGCGCTGTACACGCTGCCGCTGTACGTAGTTATCTTCATTAGCGGCATTGCCCGAGGCTTTCTGGGGCCGGCCTTATTTTCGTTTATGCCCCAGCTGCTGCCCAGCCGGGACAAGCTGGCTAACGCCATTACCTGGAACAGTACAACTTACCAGGCCTCGGCGGTGCTGGGGCCGGCCATTGGCGGCTACTTGGTAGCTCATTTGGGCGTGGCCAACTCCTACGCCGTGGCCGCCGGGCTGCTGCTGCTGGCCTTACTGCAGTTTGCCGGCATATCTTCCCGGCCCCTGCCGCCGCGCGAAGGCGAGAAGCTAAGCTTGCAGGAAAGCGTGCTGAGCGGCCTGAAGTTTATTTTCAGCAACCAGCTGGTGCTGGCGGCCCTGGCCCTGGACATGTTTGCCGTGTTGTTTGGCGGGGCCGTGGCGCTGCTGCCAGTCTTTGCCGTGGATATTCTGCACGTGGGGGCCGCCGGGCTGGGCCATTTGGAGGCGGCACCGGCCGTGGGCTCGGTGCTGATGGCCGTGGTGTTGACCTACTTCCCGCTCAAGCGCCACGCCGGCCGCAAGCTGCTCTGGGCCGTGGCCGGCTTCGGGGCCGCTACCATTGCCTTTGCCCTGTCCACCAACTTCTGGCTTTCGTTGGGCCTGCTGTTTCTGACCGGCGTGTTCGACTCCGTATCGGTGATTGTGCGCTCCACCTTGATTCACACCTTTACCCCGGAGTACATGAAGGGCCGGGTGTCGGCCGTGAACAACATCTTTATCGGTTCCAGCAACGAAATCGGGGCCTTTGAGTCGGGGGCGGCGGCCAAGCTGCTGGGCGTGGTCCGCTCGGTGGTATTCGGGGGGCTGATGACCATCGTGGTGGTGCTCATTACCACTTGGCGGGCCGATAAGCTGCGCACGCTGGACATGACGCCCAAGAAACCGGAGCCCGAGCCGGCGGCATAAGGCCAAATTATATGGCATAATGGGGTGATACTTGTGTAGTGAAAACGCTATATAGTGTAGATTTGCCCCGAATTAGGCGGCTCCCGGATTTTCCCGGCGGAGCGGCTCCCCCGCGCTATGGCTACTTCCGACGCTGCAGATGCTCTAGAAGGCCGGCTCACTCAGCTGCGGGCCACCGATGCCGAGGCCTTCATGGAAGTGCTGTTCCGGGAGTTTTACCGGCCGCTGGGTAGCGTAATTCAGCGGGTGGTGAAGGACAAGGAGGCCACCGAAGACCTGCTCCAGGACGTGTTTCTGCGCATCTGGCACGGGCGCGACACGCTGGTCATCACCACCACTTACCGGGCCTACCTGTACCGGGCGGCCCTGAATGCCGCCCTGCGCTACCAGGAGCGGGAGCAGCGCCAAGTGGCCTGGGACGATGCCCCGGCCGCCGCCGAGCCCCGCACCGACAACGCCCTGCACGCGCTGTACCAGCGGGAAGCCGAAGACTCGGTGGAGGCGGCCCTGGACCGGCTGCCGCCCCAGTGCCGGGCCGTGTTTACGATGAGCCGCTACGAGGAGATGAGCTACCAGCAGATTGCCGACACCCTCGAAATTTCGCCCAAAACGGTGGAAAACCAGATGGGCAAGGCCCTGCGCATTTTGCGCCAGCAGCTGAGCAGCGTGCTGAAAAACCTGTATTCATTGCTGCTGTAAGGCGGGGTCGAAAAAATATTTTCGAGCAGCGTAGGGGTACGGGCCGGGTTGCGGATCAGAGAGAAGAAAGCACCCTTTTTCTCTGACCTGAAACCTTAATCCTGCTCCGCTATGAAAACTCTCCTCTACTCCGGCCTGCTCACGCTTAGCCTGGGCCTGATGACGTCCTGCGACTGTGACGACATCTTTCCCGACAAAGTCAGCGGCAACGGGCCGGTTGTGGCTGAAAACCGCACCGTGGCCAGCTTTTCCCGCCTCGAGCTGAGCATAGATGCCGAGGTATACCTAACCCAGGGCCCCAGCCGCACGGTGCGCGTGGAAGCCCAGCAAAACATCCTCGACGTGCTGCAAACCAACGTGAACGGGGAACGGCTGGCCATTAGCTACGGCCGGGCAACCGTGCGCCGCCACGAGCCGGTGCGGGTGTACGTCACGACGCCGGACCTGAGCAGCGTGGCCGTGTCGGGCTCGGGCAGCGTGGTGGGGCAAACCGCCTGGCGCGTCGATAACCTGGGGCTGAGCCTCTCGGGCTCGGGCGGCATCGACCTGGGCGTGCTGGGCGCCCAGAGCCTGCGCACCGATATTTCGGGCTCCGGCGCCGTGCGCCTCTCCGGCGACGCGGCCCGGCACGAACTGCACCTGAGCGGCTCGGGTGCGGTGGAAGCCTACCCCCTGACCACGGCGGCGGCCGAGGTGAGCATCAGTGGCTCGGGTGGGGCTCACCTCACGGTTACCCGCACCCTGCAGGCCACCATCAGCGGCTCGGGCAAGGTGTACTACAAAGGCCAACCCGCCCTGACGGTGCACACCTCCGGCTCGGGCCGGGTAGTGGATGCCAACTAACGCTGCCGGGGCTTGCTGGCGGACATAGTAATGTCCGGGCCCAGACATTACTATGTCTTGGCAAAACCCGCCTAGTGCTTTTCCAAACGGACCCGTCGACTTGCCCAAACGGACGGGACGTTTTTCAAAATCGACGGGACCATTTTCAAAAACGTCCCGTCGATTTCCACCGGCCCGCCCGAGCGGCCACCTGCTTTTCACTTCGTCATTCCTGAGCCTTATTTTCTATGCTTCGACTTCTCGCGTTTTTCGCTCTATTACTACTGCTGGTGCCCGCGGCCCCAGCCTGGGCCCAGTCGGCGGGGGCGGGTACCAACCCTACCGGCAAAGTGACGGTGAGCGGCTACCTCAAGGACGCCGCCAACGGGGAGGCCCTGGTGGGGGCTACGGTGGTCGTCAAAAGCCTCGGCGTGGGCGCCACGGCCAATGAGTACGGCTTTTACTCCCTGACTTTGCCCAAGGGCACCTACACCATTACCTACACCTTTCTGGGCTACGAGGCCCAGAACGTGATGCTCACCCTCACCGAAAGCCAGACCCGCTCCATCCGCCTCGGCGCCCAGGGCCTGCAAACCGGCGAAGTGGTGGTGACCGGCAAAAAGCCCGACGAGAACGTGCGCAGCACCGAAATGGGCACCAACCGCCTCGACATGAAAACCGTGAAGCTGGTGCCGGCCCTGCTGGGTGAGGTCGACGTGATTCGCAGCATTCAGCTTTTGCCGGGCATCAGCACGGTGGGGGAAGGGGCCTCGGGCTTCAACGTGCGCGGCGGCGGCGTGGACCAGAACCTGATTCTGCTCGACGAGGCCCCGATTTACAACGCCTCCCACCTGTTCGGGCTGTTTTCGACCTTTAACCCCGACGCCGTCAAGGACATCAAGCTGGTGAAGGGCGGCATTCCGGCCCAGTACGGCGGCCGGCTCTCGTCGTTGCTCGACGTGCGGATGAAGGAAGGCAACACCCAGCGCCTGGGCGTATCGGGTGGGGTCGGGCTGATTATGTCGCGCCTGGCCGTGGAGGCGCCCATTGTGAAGGATAAAGGCTCGTTTATCGTGGCCGGGCGGCGCTCCTACGGGGATTTGTTCCTCAAATTCGTGCCCGACCAGAAAGACAACCAGGCCTATTTCTACGACCTCTCGGCCAAGGCCAACTACACCCTGGGCGAGAAAGACCGGCTCTACGTGTCGGGCTACCTGGGGCGGGACGTGTTTGCCTTCGGTAAGGCCTTCAAGAACACGCTGGGCAACCGCACCGGCACCGTACGCTGGAACCACGTGTTCAATTCCCGGCTGTTTGCCAACGTGACGGGCCTGGTGAGCAAGTACGACTACGGCCTGGGCGTGCCCGAGGGCAACCAGTCGTTTGAGTGGAAGTCGAACATCGTCAACTATAGCCTCAAGGCCGATTTCAACTACTACCGCACGCCCCAGAGTACGCTCAACTTCGGCGCCAGCGCCATTTACTACACCTTTTTGCCCGGGCAGGTGACGCCCTTGAGCTCCACGTCCATCTTCCGGCCCATTGCCCTCGACAACCAGCAGGCGGTGGAGTACGGGGCCTATATTGATAACGAGCAGACCTTCTCGCCCCGGTTGTCGGCCCAGTACGGCCTGCGCCTGAGCATGTTCGACTACCTCGGCGGCGGCACCGTGTATGACTACGAAGGGCCCAACGGCCGCCAGAAAACCCCGGTCAACCCCCAGCAGTACGGGAGCGGGCAGCTCATCAAGCGCTACCCCAACCTGGAGCCCCGGGCCTCGCTGCGCTACGTGCTGACGGATAACAGCTCGCTCAAAGCCAGCTACAACCGCATGGTACAGTACATTCACCTCGTGTCGAATACCACGGCTTCCTCGCCGCTGGACGTCTGGACGCCGAGCACCAAGAACATCAAGCCCGAGCACGCCGACCAGCTGGCCGTGGGCTACTTCCGCAACTTCCGGGACAACGCCTACGAGGCCTCGGTGGAAGTATTCGGCAAGCGCATGGACAACCAGATTGACTACATCAACGGGGCCAACACGCTGCTCAACAAGAACCTGGAAGCCGAGCTGCTCTACGGCCAGGGCCGGGCTTACGGGGCCGAGTTCTACCTGAAAAAGAACGAGGGCCGGATGACGGGCTGGATCAGCTACACCCTGAGCCGCTCGGAGCGCCAGATTGACGGCATCAACAACAATAACTGGTACGTGAACAAGTACGACAAGACGCACTACCTCTCGGTGGTGGGCATCTACACCTTGTCGCCGCGCTGGACGGTGTCGGGCACGTTCAACTACAGCACCGGCATTGCCACCACCTTCCCCGATTCGCGCTACGTGTACCAGGGCCTGGTCATTCCCAACGTGAACGGCGACGTGCGCAACAACTACCGCGTGCCCGCCTACCACCGCCTCGATTTGGCCGCCACCTGGGAAGGTAAAATTGACCCCGCCAAGCGCTGGCACAGCAGCTGGACGTTCTCGGTATACAACGCCTACGGCCGCCGCAACGCCTACAGCATCTATTTCCGGCAAAACGAGGACAACCCGGCCAAAACCGAGGCCGTGCGCCTGGCCGTCTTTGGCTCCATGCTGCCGTCGGTGTCTTACAACTTCAACTTCTAAGCCTGCTTCGGCTCCCAGCTATATGCTCCAGATAAACCGCATTGTCCCTTTTCTGCTCGCCGCCGGCCTGCTTGGCCTCACCAGCTGCATCGACGTGGTCGACGTTAAGATTCCCGAAGGTAAGCCCCTGCTGGCCGTGGATGGGGAAATAACCGACCAGCCCGGCCCATACTACGTCACCCTGACCAAGACGGCGCCCTACTTCGACGAGGCCGAGCTGCCCCGCGTCACGGGTGCCGTGCTGACGCTGCAGGACAGCGAAGGCCACCGCGAAACGCTGACCGAAGTCAGCCCCGGCCGCTACGCTACCAGCACGCTGCAGGGCAAAATCGGTAACCAGTACGTGCTGACCATCCGGGCGGAAGGAGAGGAGTACCGGGCCGAAACCGAAATCCGCCGCACCCCCGAAATCGACAGTATCCGGGCCGAGTACCGGGCCAAGTCGCCCACCGAAGGCGAGGGCTACTACATCCTTTACTACGGCGAGGAACTGCCCGGCGTGGGCGACTACTACCGCTTCAAGGTGTACCACAACGGCAAGCTGCTCAACCAGCCTAATGACCTGATTGTGACCAACGACGAAATGGTGGACGGCAAGTACATCAACGGCGTGGAGCTGACCGAGGAGGAGGGCGCGGGCGGCGTCCCGTTCAAGAAAGGCGACAAAGTGCGCGTTGAAACCATGTCCATTCCGCGCGACTATTTCTACTTTCTCAACGAAATGGCCACCCAGATCAACAATGTGGGCCTGTTTGCTACCCCGCCGGCCAACGTGCGCACCAACGTGCGCAACGTGCAGCCCGGCTCGGAAAAAGTAGCGGTGGGCTACTTCGCCGGCCATACCCTGCGCGCCGACTCCCTGGTAATTGAGTAAGAGTTTAGTTGCTGGTTGTTAGTTGCTAGTTGTCAGTTTTTGACTTCTCATGCCTTCATTATGTGGAGTTCTTCTGGAAATCAATGGCATATTTGTGCTACAGCTCATTATTCGGCCCTGGACCAGCTGCGGCTACCAACTAACAACTGACAACTAACAACGAGTATGCTGCACTCCGAGCCTGAGGCGCCCTGGGATTTGCTGGCCAAACACCTGGCTGGCGAAGCCGCGCCCGACGAATTGGAGCAGCTGCGCACCTGGGTGGCCGCCGACCCCAAGCGCCTCGGCTTGCTCACCGACGCCACTCGGGCCTGGGAGCGGACCGGCGCCGTGCCGGTAGCCGACTTGTTTAGCGCCGCGGATGTGGAAGCGGCCTGGCAACGGTTTCGACCCAAGATGACCGGCCCCGCACCCGCCGCCGAACCGCCATTGCGAGTGGTCCGGGCAGCGCCGGCAGTAGAAACCGGGGCGGCGCCCGAAGCCAAAGTCATTCCGCTGCGGCCCAACCCGCTGCCCTCATTATTGCGCATTGCGGCCACCATTCTGTTGCTGATAGGCGCAGTGTACGCCATGCAGAACTACCGGCGCGAGCTGCTGCCCACGCCGCCCGTGGCCGTGTCGGCGGGCCCGCAGAAGCGCCTGGTGGCCCTGCCCGACGGCAGCAAAGTCTGGCTTAACAAGCACTCGACCCTGGAATACGCCGCCGACTTCAGCGGGGGCAGCGGCCGGGAAGTAACCCTGACCGGCGAGGCATTCTTCGAGGTGCAGAAAGACCCCGAAAACCCCTTCACCGTGCTCAGCGCTGCTTCCCGCACCCGGGTGCTGGGCACTTCATTCAACGTGCGCGCCTACGCGGCCGAAGACTCGGTGGAAGTGTCGGTCGTGACGGGCAAGGTGGCCTTTGCCAGCCGCAGCAGCCACCAGGACTCGGTGCTGCTCACGCCGGGCATGCGGGGGGTACTCCTGACGGCGGGCCCGACCAATACGCCGGTTCCGGTGCGGCAAACGGCTTCGGCTGATGCCAACTTCCGGGCCTGGCAAACCGACGAGCTGGCCTTCGACAACGCCACGCTGGCCCACGTTATCCGCACGCTACGCACCACCTTTGGCACCACCATCACCGTGGCCGATAAAAGCCTGCTCAAATGCCGCTTCACCGGCACCTTCCGCCAGCCCGACCCAATCCAGGTGCTGCAGGTGGTCAGTGTAGCTACCAATGCCACGCTGAGCGGCGACGCGGCCGACGGCTTTATTCTCGGTGGTCAGGGCTGCGAATAGGCCGGCCATGGGCAACTAATATAGACAAAGCTGCATCTTTGCTTTGCTGGCTCGATGCTCCGCCGGTTCCGTTTTTCGCCCACCTTTCCATTTCCCGCGGCTATGCGGTACCTGTTTGCTCTGATTTTGTGCCTAGGGCTGCTCGGGATTCCGGCGGGAGCCCAGGCCCCGCCGGTGCTGCTGGCCCGGCGGGTGCAAGTAAGCGCGACAGATGCTTCGTTGCAGCAGGTGCTGCGCGATATTACCCGCCAAAGCGGCGTGCCGTTCAGCTACAGCAGCACGTTTATTCCGCTTCAGAAACGCGTCACGCTGCACACGCCGGGCCGGCAGCCGGTAGGCGACGTGCTGCGCCAGCTGCTGCAAAGCCGGGGCGTTTCGTACCAGGTTATCGGTGGGCAAATCGTGCTCTGGCGTACCGGCGAGAAGCCGCCCTTTGCCGCCCCGGCACCCGTCAAAGCAGTAGCGGCGGCCAAGAGCGTGCCGCCGACGGTAGCCGGTAGCTCGACCAGAAACCATTCGGCCGGGGCAAACACTCCCGGGCTGACTTCCAATCGGTCGGCCGCGCAAAAACTGGCTCGGGGCCAGCAGGCGGTAGCCGCCAATGGAAAAGTGAAGCCCGCAGCGGCTGTCGGCTATACCCGCCGGGCTACCCCTGCGGCGAAGGCAATTATGGCCCGCCCGGCCACTTCAGCCAAGCCGAAGCCGGCCACCGCGTCGTTGCTGCCGTCCGTGACGCTGCCGCCGGCCCTGCCCCCAGTACCGGGCGCTACTCCGGCTCCCAGCGCCACGGCGGATACCGCTGCCCGGGAGACGGCATCGGCCCTGGCCCGGCTGCGGCAAAAAGCCCGGACTGCCGCGCAGTCTGCCACGGGGGCTCTGGCCCGCACGGCCCGCCAAACCGGCCGCGTTTTGGGGCAGGGCGCGCAGCAGGTAGCCGGCGGAGCCAAAGCCGTACTCGACACCGTGGCCCTGGCCGCTACCGAGCTGCGGGAGCCGTTGCGCAAGGCCGCCCAACTGGGCATTGGTAAACCAGGTGAGCCGCTGGTCCAGCGCCCCGTAACCGTGCAGAGCGGGCTGCCGGGCCGTGACACGGTGCTGGCCGCCGTGCCGGTGCCTCCCGCGACGGTGCGCAAAGCCTATGACCGGCACGTCTGGCAGGTGAGTTTTGTAGCGCCGCTAGGCTCGAACTGGCTCCGTAGTGGCCGTAGTATCAACCAGTTTTCTTTAAACATACTGGCCGGTTACGCAGCTGGGGTGCGCGGAGTGGAAGTGGGCGGCCTGGTAAATGTGGTGCGCGACACGGTGCGGGGTGGACAGGCCGCGGGCCTGCTCAACGTAACCGGTACCGAAGTGCAGGGCGTGCAGGCGGCGGGCTTGGTCAACGTGACGGGCGGCTCGGTGCGCGGGGCCCAGGCCGCGGGGCTGGTCAACCTGGTGCGCGACGATGCCCGGGGGCTGCAAGTGGCGGGCTTGGTCAACATTGTGGGTGGGGCCGCCCGCTCCCGCCACAACGACGGCCGCCCCGCCCGGGCCCGCCGCGCATTGGGCCTATCCCGCCTGCTGGCTACCGATTCGGTGGCCCGGCACCTGGGAGCACCCAGCGCCATGTCCTTGCCCGGCCCTCTGCTGCAAGCCGCCGGCCTGGCCAACCTGACCGGTACCGATATTCGCGGGCTGCAAACGGCTCCCCTGCTCAACTCGGCCCGGCGCGTGACGGGCATGCAGTTTGGCCTTATCAACGTGGGGAAGCACGTTAAAGGCGTGCAATTAGGGCTGATTAACATAGCCGATTCCGTGGATGGCGTGACGTTGGGCATCGTCAACATCGTGCGGCACGGTTACTTGCACGGCGAGGTTTGGACCAGTGAAACCCTGCCCCTGAATGCCGCGCTGAAGCTGGGCGTGCGGCGCTATTATACCATTCTGGCCGCGGCCACCCAGCCCCTGAACAGCCGGGTACACTGGGCCACGGGGTTTGGCCTGGGTACGGCCAGCCGCCCGCACGGCCGCTTCAGCTGGAACCTGGATGTGCTCGGCTGGTACCTGATTAAGCAGTCAGGAACGGAGGGTACGCTGCTTTCCTACAACCAGCTGCGGCCGTCACTGGTCTGGCAGATTGAGCCCCAGGGCCACCTGGGCCTCGTATTTTCTCCCACGCTCAATTTGGCTTTGTACGAAAACGACGGCAACGGCACCAACTCAGAATTTGGCAAGAATCAGCTACTGCTCACCGACACCCAGTGGGGCAATACGCCCGTGCGGATGTGGATCGGTGGGCAAATCGGGCTGCGGTTTTAGGCCCGCATCGGCACCAGAATAAACGTGCCGCGCAAGCACTGCCGAAAGCCCTGGCGCTGGTTGTCGCGCTTCAAATCGGCGGTGCGGTAGCGGTGGTTCAGGCCCCGCTCACTGACTATCATAATAGTGTAGCCCCGGCTGCGCACCAGGTAGCGCCGGGCGTTGTGGGGCGCTACCGCGCCTTCGGTTTCGTCGGTAGCTTCGGCCGGAGCACCAAGGCTGGCGGCAGTGTAATGCTCGGGCCAGGTGGTGCGGGCAATAATATCGTGGGCCTGCCAGAGGTGGCGCATGGCGGCCCGGGCCGCAATGGCCTCGCCGCAGTGCCGGCAGATGCGGGCATCGGTGAGCATGACCTGCCGCTTCTGCTGCAACTCCCGCAGCATCTCGGGCTGCTCGGCGTCGGCCCGGCGCTGGCGCACCACTTTGGTTACGGCCGCAAACAGGTCCCCTTCACTCACCCCATACTTATGCTGCAGAATATCCAGCGTGTGGGCGCTGAGCATTCCGAAGGACAATAAATCCTGCAGGTCGGAGTGGAGGGTGGGCATGGAAGAGCTATAAACCGCAGCCCCGCCGACAAGTTCCGGACGGGAAGCTGCCAGCGGGGCTGCGTACATCGGGCCAAGGCGGCAGCGCTTAATTCTGGGCCGTGGGCTTGGATACTTTCTTCACGTCAGATTTGGGGTTCGAGCGGGGCGTGTTCAGGATGGGGCCCGGCTTGGTGGTTTGCTCCAGCCAGGTTTGCATCAGGGCCAGGGCTTTGGGCGAGAAGTTGGGCTGCTGCTCCCCGTTTACCAGGGGCCACTGCGACTCATCGGGCTGAAAAGCGTGGTTGACGCCCACAATTTTCACCGTTTTCACGTGGCGGTTGCCGCCGGCTTTCAGGCCTTTGCTCAGCAGGGCCAGGTTTTTGGTTGCGCCCACCTGTAGGTCTTCCACGCCGTTGAGGGCCAGCACGGGGCACTTCACGGCGGGCAGCTTCACCTTGGGGTCGAAGTCGAGGTAGTAGCGGTACCAGGGCGAGGTGAGCTGGGCGGCCCGGGCCCGGGCCATGGTGGGGTCAATGTCCACGTTGCTCATCCGAATCATGGCCGCGAGCTTACCCCGGGCCTGGTTGCTGTTCGGCGTCTGGCGGATAATGCTGATCATCTTGTCGTGCAGCTTCAGGGCCGCATCCACCTGGGTGGCGTTGCCGCCAATCATGCGCATGATTTCCACCTGTTGCCGCCGCAGTACGTCGCGGCCGGGCATGCCGTAGCCAGCCAACGATACTACAAAGTCGGGTCCTTTGGGCTCGGCGGCGGCCAGCAACGCAATGTTGGCGCCCTCACCGTGCCCAATCATGCCCACGTTCTTCTTGTCGATGCGGGGGCGGCTGCGCAAATAGTTCATGGCCGTTTCGGCGTCAGTCATCAAATCGGCCGTGGTGGCCGCCGCGTACCGGCCCCCCGATTTGCCCACGCCCCGGTCGTCGTAGCGCAGCACCACCATGCCGCGGCGGGCAAAGTAGTCGGCCAGGATGGCAAACATGCGGTAATCTTCCTGCTGGGCCGCGTCCCGGTCCTGGGGCCCGGAGTCCGACACCAGCACTACGGCCGGGAAAGGGCCGTTGCCGTTGGGCGTGGTAATGGTAGCGCCCAGGCACAAATCAGTCTTCTCGTTGGTAATAATGACCTGCTCAGTCTTGTAGGGCTGGGCCGGCTTGAAAGTCGGGGCGCTAACCACCGGGGAGCTGCCCTGCTCAAACTTCACTTCCTGCTTCAGGCCCGGCTGCTCCCAGATACCCGTCATCGACTTCCGGTCCTTGCTCAGCTTGCCGGTAAAGCGGCTGCCGGCCTGCTCAATCTTGAGCAGCACGTCGCTGTTGGTCAGCGTCATGTCCACGGCCATGCGGCTCACGCGCTGCTTGGGCACGTCCAGGGCCGCGTAGTAGGTGCCCCCGGTCAGCGGCACGATGGTCAGGATCAGGTCCAGACTGCCGCCCGGCACTTTCAGCGGACCTTTCCACTGCCCGCTGAGCGGGGTGGGTTCCCCGCCGGCTGCCCGGCTGGCAACGGGAGCAAGCAACACGCTGAACAGCAGAAGAGAAACAAAAACAACGTGTAAATAATTCTTCATAAAGTCCTGTTTTAGAACGGCATTGAGCGTGGGTAGGGAAGGAGAGAGCCCCGAAAATACCAAACTTACGCGACTCTGCCCGCAGAAGATTCAGGAGCTGAACGGTAGGGTCTTTTATAGTAAAAGCAATATTTAAGCCCGTATTGGGTTAAAAAGATAGCCTGGGCAAACTGCTGCCGGGCTGCTCAGGGTATCGGGTATGCATAATAAATTGGGCCCGTGGGCGCTGGTAGTTCTGGGGTTGGGCAGTTGCCAAACGTCTTTTGAGCAAGCACCCGGGCAAGCGCCGCTCGCGCAGTTTAAATTACCCCTTATTCAGCAACCCCCGCAGCCCCCGCCGGCGCCGCTTCAGGTCGACAGTATCCGGGCGGTAGCGCATCGTTTGGTTGGCCGCTTCAGCTTTGCCAACCGCCTCAACCTGCAGAAGCCCGACAGCCTGGGAGCCGACCGGTACGAGTTGGATTCGGGGCAGCCCTTCCGCTGGGCCGACAGCCTGAACACGGACGGCTTGGAGCTTATTGCCGATTATCAGACCTCCCTGCCGTTCCGGGAGTCGGGCGAGTTGCCGGCTCGGCTGGTGTATCCCGTCTACATCGTTAATTCGACGCCCCGGGCCAAGCTTTTGTGCGGCAAGGATTCCTGGACCTACGCTATTCAGGAAGCCAGGGACCGTACCGGCCAGTGGCGGCCCATCGAGAGCAAAGGCCCGGAGTCCTGTGGCAACGGGGAGTGGATCCTGAAAATAAGGCCCCGGCAAATGGTCGTGCTGCTGGTCGATAAGTACCAGGGCAGCTTCAAAACCCGGCTGCGGCTGCGCCTTAGCAATGGAAACAGCCAGTATGTCTCGGCGGCGTATGAAGGCTGGATAAGCGAAACTCAGTTTCTGCCTACCCAACGGGAAAGGCGGCTGCTGGCGAAAGACAAGCTAGCCGTGGCCGGTTTGTACTACGGCGCTCTGCCCGCCCTGATTGATTCGCTCGATCTGCGGGAGCGTCAGACTCCCCACAACTAGCGGGGCTCGGGGGGCTACCGCCCAACTAACTTTCCCCGTGGGGCAACAAACCTGCCCTCCGTCGCCGTACCTTCGTTGGTCTAATTGCGGGGGCGGAAACCTTACGGGCCGCCTCGGCTGTTTACCGTTTCTATGGCCCAAGATTCTTTACAAGTAGCCGCCCCCGCGGCCGACCCGACTGACCAGCTCGACCCGCGCGAGTTCATTCTGATCAAGAATGCCCGGGTGCATAACCTCAAAAACCTCAGCGTGGCGTTGCCCCGCAACAAGTTTATCGTCGTCACGGGCCTCTCGGGCTCGGGCAAGTCGAGCCTGGCCTTCGACACGCTGTATGCCGAGGGGCAGCGCATGTACGTGGAGAGCCTGAGCTCCTACGCCCGGCAGTTTCTGGGCCGCATGGACAAGCCCGACGTGGACTACATTCGCGGTATTTCGCCGGCCATTGCCATCGAGCAAAAGGTCAGTATTAAGAACAACCGCTCCACCGTCGGGACCAGCACCGAGATTTACGACTACCTCAAGCTGCTCTTCGCCCGGGTAGGCCGCACCTTTTCGCCCGTTAGCGGCGAGCAGGTGCGCAAGGACACCGTGGCCGACGTCGTCGATTACCTCTTCGGCCTGGAAGACGGCACCCGTGCCACGATTCTGGCCCCGCTGCTGCCTTCCGAGGAAGGCCGGCCCATGAGCAAGGAGCTGGATTTGCTGCTGCAGAAAGGCTACAGCCGGGTGGTCATCAACGGCGACGAAACGGCCTTTATCGAAGACCTGATTGGCGAAGGCAAGCCCGAAGTGAAGGGTGAGGTCTACATCATGATTGACCGGGCCGTTATCCGCCCCGGCGACGAAGACCTGCAATTCCGCCTTTCCGACTCGGTGCAAACCGCGTTTTTCGAGGGGCACGGCGAGTTAGTTGTTCGTTGTCAGTTGCCAGTTGCTAGTGAGCAGAACAACCCAACAACGGACAACGAACAATTAATAACTAGACGCTTCTCCGACCGGTTTGAGCTGGACGGCATGGTGTTCGAGGAGCCCAACGTCAACTTCTTCTCCTTCAACAACCCCTACGGCGCCTGCCAGACCTGCGAAGGGTTCGGCTCGGTCTTGGGCATTGATGAGGATTTGGTCATTCCTGACAAGAGCCTGACCGTGTACGAGGGCGCCATTGCCCCCTGGCGCACCGACAAGCAGAGCGAATGGCTAAAGCCGTTGCTCAAAAACGGCATCCGCTTCGACTTCCCCATTCACCGGCCCTACAACGAGCTGAGCGAAGCCGAGCGCACCCTGCTCTGGAAAGGCAACAAGTACTTCGAGGGCCTCGACGAGTACTTTAAGTGGGTGAGTACCCAAACCCACAAAATCCAGTACCGGGTGCTGCAAAGCCGCTACCGGGGCCGCACCACCTGCCCCGACTGCCGCGGCACCCGCCTGCGCAAAGACGCCCAGTACGTTAAAATCCAGGACCAAAGCATCACCGATATCGTGCTGCTGCCCATCAGCAAGGCCCTCGACTTCTTCGAAAATCTGTCGTTGACGGAGCACGAAATGAAAGTGGCCGAGCGCCTGAGCACGGAAATCACCAACCGCCTGGGCTACCTCAACCGCGTGGGTCTGGGCTACCTGACTCTGAACCGGCTGAGCAGCACGCTCTCCGGCGGCGAGAGTCAGCGGATTTCGTTGGCTACTTCGCTCGGCTCGGCCCTGGTAGGCTCCATGTACATCCTCGATGAGCCCAGCATCGGCCTGCACCCCAAGGACGCCGAGCAGCTCATCGGCGTGCTACGCTCCTTGCAGAAGCTCGGCAACACCGTGATTGTGGTGGAGCACGAGGAGAAGATGATGGAGGAGGCCGACCAGATTATCGACATCGGCCCCGAGGCCGGCTCCGGCGGCGGCCACCTGATGTTCCAGGGCACGTATCCTGAGATTCTCAAGAACACCACCACCTACACCGGCAAGTACCTCAGCGGCGCTATGGAGGTGAAGGTACCCCAGATCCGGCGGCCCTGGCGCAACGCGCTGGAAGTAACCGGCGCCCGGGAAAACAACCTGAAAAACGTCAACGCCAAGTTTCCGCTGGGCGTGATGACCGTGGTAACCGGCGTGTCGGGCTCGGGCAAGTCGACGCTGGTGAAGCGCATTCTGGCGCCGGCCGTGGCCAAGCAGCTCGGCGGTGGGGCCGGGGAAGCCACCGGCAAATTCGACCGGCTGATGGGCGTGCAGGGCCAGGTGTCGCACGTCGAGTTCGTGGACCAGAACCCCATCGGCAAGAGCAGCCGCTCCAACCCGGTGACCTACGTAAAGGCCTACGACGCCATCCGGACGCTGTTTTCGGACCAGCCCCTGGCCAAGGCCCGGGGGCTGAAACCTTCCCACTTTTCGTTCAACATCGAAGGGGGCCGCTGCGAGGTGTGCCAGGGCGAAGGCCAGGTCAAGATTGAAATGCAGTTCATGGCCGATATCTATTTGACCTGTGAAAGCTGCGGCGGCCGCAAGTTCAAGCAGGATATTCTGGACGTGAAATTCCAGGACAAAGGCATCGACGACGTGCTGGAAATGACCGTGGCCGACGCCGTGGAGTTCTTCAAAGGCCAGCCCAAAGTAGCCGAGCGCCTCAAGCCGCTCGACGACGTGGGGCTGGGCTACATCCGCCTGGGGCAGTCGGCCAACACCCTCTCGGGCGGGGAGGCCCAGCGCGTCAAGCTGGCTTCCTTCCTGACCAAGGGCGCCACGCTGCAGCAGGATAAAATCCTGTTCATCTTCGACGAGCCCAGCACCGGCCTGCACTTCCACGACATTGCCAAGCTGCTCAAGGCCCTCAACGCCCTCATTGAGCAAGGCAACTCGGTGCTCATCATCGAGCACAACATGGACATCATCAAGTGCGCCGACTGGATTATTGACCTGGGCCCCGAGGGCGGTACCAACGGCGGCCACCTGCTGTTTGAAGGCACGCCCGAGGACATGCTGGCCCTCAAGGACACCAACCACACGGCCCGCTTCCTGGCCGAAAAGCTGTAAGCCCCACCGCGTGAGTTTGCCGTAAAAACCAAAAGAGCCGCCCGTAAGGCGGCTCTTTTTACGTAAGATTGACCATGATACTAGGTGCCGAAGAACAAATCAACGTAGGGCAGCCCGAGCCGGGCCAGGAAAACCAGCTCATTAGCAGCACGGCCGCCGGCCACGAGTTCGAAGTCATGTTTGAGGACGACGGCGAAACGGGCTACCTCTACGCCCTGCGCAACGGCGACGAGCTGGAAATCCTCGACGCCCTGCACATCTATAATGTGGAAGACGTGCAGGACCGCGAAACGCCCGTGACAGTGCAGGTTTTCTGGGACGTGGCCCAAACCACCGCGGCCCTCATCATTGCCGGCTACTGCCACGCCCTCTACGACTTTCAGCGGCAAATGGGCTTTTGCCGCAACGCCTTCCCGCCCGCCAAAAACGGCCAGGCCGGCTCCCGGGAGCTGACCGACGAGCTAGTGGAAAAGTACTTCGCCGCCTGATTCTGCTTCGTTGAACGATGTAGAGACGCATACTTGCGTCTCCGTCGTTGTTAAGTCTCCGTCGTTGTTAAGCGTTGTTTAATCCAAGACGACGGTTGTTCAACGACAAGACGCAAATATGCGTCTCTACAGATCAGACAGTGGCTGCCTTACTCCGCTGCTTCTTGGGCTTCTTGCGCCGGCCCCACCACACCATAAAGCCCGTGACGGGCAGGCTGGCCGAAATCAGGCTACCCAGGAAAGCCAGGATTTTGCCGCCCAGGCCCAGTACCTGCCCCGTGTGCAGGTCGTAGTTCACGTCGGCCATCTTCTGGCCGTTGCTTTTGCTGCTGTGCGGAATGCTTTTCAGCAGCTGGCCCGACACGGGGTGGAAGTAGTACTCGTCGCGGTGGTAGTAGTACAGGGCCCGCTCGTAGGCAATGCTGTACACGGGTTGCTTGGGTGACGTGGGCAAGCCCAGGAAAATCATCTTGGCCGCGGGGGAGCCGCGCCGGATCTGCTGGTACAAAACGTCGGCCACGGGCTGGGGCGCGGCGGCTACGGTTTGCAACGTGTCCACCGTCGGCGGCGTTTTCTCTGCCGGATACTCCTGGCCGGCATTGCTGACGAAGTACACCGACTTCATCACCCACTCAAAGCTCATCATCAGCCCCGTCAAGGCCAGAATAAGGGCAATGCTGGCCGCGTAGAAGCCCAGCACGTTGTGCAAATCGTAGTTGACGCGCCGCCACCGGGCGCCCCACTTGATGGTGAAGCTGCGCTTCCGGTCGGTTTTGCGCTTGGGCCACCACAGAATAATGCCCGTAATCAGCATCACCACGAACACCAGCACCGAAATGCCCACCACTGTTCCTCCGATTTCCTCGGGCAGCAGCAAGTACATGTGGAGGGCCTGGATGATGGAGAAAAAGTCTTTCCGCAGGTCCAGATGGCCCAATTCCTGACCCGTGTAGGGATTCAAGGCGGTAGCAAAGTAAGTGCCCTGCTTATCAGTAGTATATAACACCGCCGAGCGGTCGGGGCCCATCAGCATAAAGAAGGCGGGCTTCAGCCCCGGGTGATTGTGCTCGACCACCGCCTGCAGGCGGGAGGGCAGCAGCAGCTCCGTGGGCTGGGCCGGCACCTCCACCTTGCGCCACGCCTGCGTCGCATCCCGGATTTCGTCCTGAAACGTGAAGATGGCCCCGGTCAAGCTCACAATGAACACGACCAGCCCGGTGGAAAGCCCGAGCCAGAGGTGCAGTGTGCCGACAGCTTTCCTGAAGGTGGTCATGGTGCGAGAGGTGGTACTAGGCGTAAAAAATTGTTAACCACAACAAAAAGAACGTCATGCTTGATCTGGCGGCCGCCAGATCAAGCATGAGGGTGGTTCCAGCCTTTAGAACTTATACGCCACGCTGCCCACGATGCTGCGCAGCTTTTGAGGGCTGACGGTGGTGTAGCCCACCCAGTACTTCTGGTCGGTCAGGTTGTCTACTTTGGCCGAAATCCGGTACCGGGGCTGGTCGTAGAAGGCCGAGGCGTTGAGTACGGTGTAGCTGGGCAGCGTGAAGGTGCCGGCCGTCGTGTTCTGCACCTTGTTTTCACTGGCGTAGTTGCCCCCGATGCCGAAGCCCAGGCCTTGCAGCAGGCCTTCGGGCAAACGGTAGCTCAGCCACAGGTTGGCCAGGTAGGGGGAAGAGGCCGTGTTGGGCCGCAGGCCGTTCACGGCTTCGGCGGCCTTCTCCAGCTTCGAGTCGTTGTAGCTAAAGCCGGCCACGGCATTGAAGCCCACGAAAGGGTTGGCAATCAAACTTACCTCGACGCCCTTGCTGACCTGGGTGCCGTCCTGGGTTTGGGCCCCGGGCACGGTCAGGGTCGGCGTGGTGCGCAGCAAATCCTTCACCCGAATATCGTAGTAGCTCACCGTAGCGCTGATTTTGCCGTCGGCCGCGTCCAGCTTCACGCCGCCTTCCACCTGGTTGGCCCGCTCGGGCTTGGCCCGCTGCTGCTGGTTGTTGACGTCAATGTAGGGGCCATTCTGGTTGTTGAAGCTGTTCTGGTAGTTGGCAAAGAGCGACACCCGGTTCAGCACCGGCTGAAACACCACGCCCAGCTTGGGCGACAGGTTCGTTTGCCCGTACGCGTCTACCGGCCCGTACAGAATTCCGCCTTTGTTGTCGTAGTGGTCGAGGCGTAGGGCGGCCAGCACGCTGAGGTGCTCGGTCAGGTTCAGCACATCCGAGAGAAAGGCGCTGTAGGTGTTCGACTTAACGTTGTTGATGTACGCGGCCGGAGCCTGCCGGGCGTAGAAAGCTTCCACGTTGGCGCCGTTGAAGGCCGAGTAGTCGTAGTTGGGCTGGTTGAGCGGCACGGTATCCACGATGCCCCCGAAGAACTTGATGTTGTTGTCGAGCCGCAGAAAGTCCAGGCCCAGCACCACCCGGTTGCGCAGGTTGCCCAGCAGGAAGTCGCCGTTGAAGAGCTGCTGCACCTCGTAAGTGTTCAGCGTGCTGTTGCGCGTCGACTGGTCGGCCCGAATCAAGGAGTGCATGCCGGGGGCAGGCACCGGGGTGCCTTTCTTGGCCAGGGCCGCATCCGAAATCAGGTAGAAGTAAGGCCCAAAACCGTCGGAGAAGCTTTGGCCGGCGCTCAGGTTGGTCGAGGAAGTGAAGGCGGAAGATAGCCGGTAGTTGACCTGCCCGAAGACGTTGGCACTGCGCGAGCTTTGCACCAGGCCGTTGCCGGCGTAGGATTTGCGGTAGTCGAAAGGCAGGTCTTCGGCCCGCGACACGCCCAGCTCAGCCACCGGCGAGTAGAAAAAGAACAGCTGTTTGCCCATGTTCTGGCCCTGCATCAGCTCCGCGTCCAGGTTGATGGTCAGCCGCTCGGTGGGGCGGAAGGTCAGGCTCGGAGCCACGGCCACGTTGCGGCTGAAGCCCTTGTCCTGAAAGCTGTCCTCGTACTGATAGGCCGTGCTCAAACGAAACGCCAGCGTCTTGGGCCGGTCGGCCGGGGCGTTGGGGTCCACCAGGTTTACGTCGGCGCTGAGGCGGTGAAAGCCGTAGCTGCCGCCGGCCACGTTGATTTCGCCCCCGAACGTGTCGTAGGGCTTCTTCGTGACGCGGTTCATCAGGCCGCCGTACGACGTCAGAGCGCTGCCAAAGAGCGTGGCCGACGGACCCTTGATTACTTCGAGCCGCTCCAGGTTTACCGCGTCGATGTCGCTGGTTACGCTGCCCACAATCCCGTTGCGCAGCCGGCTTTGCAGAATATAGCCGCGGCTGTTGTAAAACCCGCCCCCGTCGCCGGCCCGGCCGGTGGCGTCCCACATCCGCTGCAGGCCCGGGGCGTTGCGCACGGCGTCATCCACCGAAAATACCAGCTGTTCGCTGAGCAGCTCCTTGCCAATGCTGCTGTACACCTGCGGATTCTCCAGGTTTTTGAGCGGCATTTTGCCCACGTACTCCGATTCGCGGCGCACAAATTTATTGGTGCCCTGGCCTTCGACCACCACTTCGCTCAACTGTTCGGTGCTTTCGGTGAGCACGAAGTTCTGGGTGCTGGTTTCGCCCGCCGCCAGCTTCACGCGCCGCTCCTGGGTGTCAAAGCCCACCAGGCGCACGCTCAGCGAATACTGGCCGGCCGCCAGATTGGCGATTTGAAAATTGCCTTCCGCATCGGTATTGGCGCCCAGGGCCGTGCCTTTGACACCCACCCCGGCGCCCACCACCGGCTGCCCCGCCGGGGTGGTTACTCGGCCCTGAATGGTGGCGTTCTGACCCTGCACGGTCAGGGTTAGTAAGGAAAGTAAAAGGGTAAATATGGTCAGGGCCAATTGGCGGCTCTGGGGCATACGGGGTTGTTGCATGAGAGTAAGAATTGAGTAGAACGCCGCAAAACTCCGCAGGGATTCCGGGCAATGCAAGTTTATTTAGACGAATTATAAATAATATTTAGAATTGATCCAGATTACGCTAAATCTGAGTTGATTAATATTTCGTAGGTTTCGTACAATACTCACCTCTAGCGGGGCGCATTGCCTTTCTACTCGATGGAAATCACTGGTTCAGCCGTGCGCTCCCGCTCCCGGTCATCTGTTCCCACTTGGCGCTGGCTGGCGGCGCTGAGCATTTTCGGCAACATTGCCCTGAACTACTGGGCCAATACCCATCCGTTCAACGACCAGACCATGGGCGCCGTCTCGGCGCAGTATCCTACGCTGCTTACCCCGGCCGGCTACACGTTCAGCATCTGGGGACTTATTTTCCTGGCCCTAGCAGGCTATGCCGTCTGGCAACTGCTGCCGACCCAGCGCAATCTGTACCTGGCCGGCTACGTAGCTCGGCCCCTGACGGTCGCCAGCGTGGCTACGGCCGTCTGGGTAGTGCTTTTCGCCTACCATCTCATCGAAATCAGTGCTGTGGTAATGCTCGTTATCCTCGGCACGCTAATTATGGTGTACAGCCGGGCGCGTCGCCTGGTGCTGGAGCGTAAAGCGCCGCGCTGGTCCAGCATTCCTTTTTCGCTCTACCTGGGTTGGATATCCGTGGCTACCGTCGTCAACGTGACGATTGGACTGCAGCAGCACCTGTGGCGCGCCGATACGGCCATTTCCGTAATGCTCACGCTGCTGCTGCTGGCCGCCATTGTGGGGCTGGCCGTGGCTATCAGCTACGCCGCCCGGGACCTGGTTTTTCCGTTGGTTGTGACCTGGGCTCTGCTGGGAATCTGGGTGGCCCAGCGGGTTGAGTACCCGGAGCTGGGCTGGGTGGCGCTGGCCGGCGCCGGCATTTCGGCCGTAGCGGGCGTGGCCCTGAGTCTACGCAAAGTTAGCCGCCGCCGCGCCTAGCGGTTCGGGGCCGAGCAGCCATTTCGGGCTCGGCCGGCCGGCCGGCTTTTCGGTGCTCGAATTATCGTTTCTTTGCAGGCAAACGATTCATTCCTCTCCCAACCCTGATTTATGCGCAAGAATATCGTCGCCGGCAACTGGAAAATGAACATGACCTACCAGGACGGCCTGGCCCTGGTTTCGGAAATCACCAACATGGTAGCCGACGAAACTCTGGCTGCCAACGTGGAAGTGGTGATTGCGCCGCCCGCGCCGTTTCTGCACTCCATTGGCAAGCTGCTGACCGAAGGCGGCAAGATTCATCTGGGCGCCCAAAACTGCCACCAGAAGGAAAGCGGTGCTTACACCGGCGAAGTTTCGGCCCGGCAGCTGCAGTCGGTAGGGGTGGAGTACGTGATTCTGGGCCACTCTGAGCGGCGCCAGTATTTCGGCGAAGATGATGAGCTGCTCAGCCAGAAGCTCAAGGCCGTATTGGCCGCCGGCCTGAAGCCCATCTTCTGCATCGGCGAAACCCTGGAAACCCGGGAAGCCGACGAAACTTTCAATTTCCTGGCGGCCCAGCTCAAAAACGGCCTGTTTCACCTCTCCAATGAGGAGTTTGACCAGGTAGTCATTGCCTACGAACCCATCTGGGCCATTGGCACCGGCAAAACCGCCACCAGCCAGCAGGCCCAGGAAGTACACGCCTTTATCCGGGAGCAGATTGCCGGCGCCTACGACGCGGAAGCCGCCCTGAACACTACGATTCTCTACGGCGGCTCGGCCAACGCCCAGAATGCCCGGGAGCTGTTCAGCCAGCCCGACGTGGATGGCGGCCTGATCGGCGGAGCCTCGCTCAAGTCGCGCGACTTCACCGAGATTATCAAGTCGTTCTAACGAGTTTGAAGATTAGGGCGAAGAGCGTAGAACTTAGACTGCCGTCCGGGTGGTTGTAGCGGCACGTTTCTGGCTTATATCGGTTTCTCAGTTATACGTCCTGACTTCTCTGCTCCACAACTATGCTTGCTTCCTTACTGCTGTCCGGCTTCCTGGCTCTGAATCCGTTCCGGCCGGCACCGCCCGTGCCGTTTGTGGCTTCGGCCGCCGTACCGCTCGGCTCCATCGACCCCTGCCTGATCTACGGCTCCATCTACCTCGAAACCGACCCCTACCGGCGCAGCTACTGCTTTGCCACGGTGTATCTGGAGCCCGAGGAAGCCTTTGCCGACCTGCTGGTGTACCAGGAAGACAACAAGCTCTTTGCCGATAAAGCCGGGTTCTGGTACCAGACGCCCACCCGCGACTTTGCCGACTACGTGCTCTTCGTAACGGATAAGCGCGCCCTGGCCGACTTCTACATTCACTACACCAAGTCCCGCTCGTTTGCCGGCTGCCGGAAGCAGTAAGGGAAGTTGTTACAAATCAAAAAGCCCGTTCCAAGCAGTTGGAACGGGCTTTTTAGTTGGCGCGCAGGCCTAGAGCTTCACTAATTCCACCCGGCGGTTCCGGGCCTTGCCCGCCTCGGTGCCGTTGTCGGCAATGGGTTTGTCGGGGCCGAAGCCGGCGGCCCGCAGGCGGCTACCGGCAATGGCTTGGCTGGTGAGGGCGGCTACCACGGCTTGGGCCCGGGCTTCGGACAGCTGCCGGTTGTGGGCTGCCGCGCCGGTATTGTCGGTGTGGCCTTCCACGGAGAGCCGCAGCGCCGGGTTCTGCTGGAGCAGCTTCACCACCTCCGCCACCGCCGCCTCCGACTCGGGCTTGATGCGGGCCTGGTCGGTGTCGAAGTTGACGTAGATGGAGGCTTTACCCTCGGTATCTAGTTTTTTTTTAGCTCCGTGGCGCCCACCACGCCGGCCTGCTGGGGCATGGCGGCCTTTTCGATGACGTTCAGTTGGTACTTATCATCCTCGGGCTGCACCTGCACCCACACTTCCTTGTCTTTCTGCCGGATAACGTACGTATCGACGGGGCGGTAGGTGCTGATGTGGTTGTTATGCTTGTTGTATTCCTGCTCACCAAAGGCAGTGACTGTTTCCTCCGGAACCTGGCCCGAGGCTACTTTCACCCCGCCCAGGCTGGTCACCAGGTTTTCGTAGTTGCGCTGCATCATTATTTCCGAAGCAGCTTTTTCGGAGTCGATTGGGCGGAAGTTGCGGGTCACGATTCGGCCCTCAACGGCTATGATCTTCTTGCCGTCATAAATGTAGGCACGGTCGAAGTCGAAGCCCGTACTGTCGCTGTCGTAGCCAATTTTGTAGCCTTTGAGCCGGCTCAGATAGGGCCAGGTGCCCAGGTTGGCGCTGGTAACCGGCACGGCGTTGATGTCGAAGGTGCCCGCCGGGGTGGTAGCCGCAGCTTCGGCCGGAGCCGCCGGAGCCGCCGGGGCAGCCTCCGCGGGGGCAGCGGCGGGTGTTTCGGTGGTAGCAGCGGCGTCGGTGGCGTCGGCTTCGGCCGTTTTGGCCTTGCAGCCGAATAGGGCCACGCTGCCCGCCACAGTAAGGCAGGCTACGGATAAGATAGTTCGTTTCATGTGGATTGAAAGGAATGGAACATGGCTGCCGGGAAATGGCGTGGTAAATAAACGAGTATTTATATTACTAAATATCCAAAGGTTGATTTCGGCGGCCCTGGCCCGTACTACCGGCCGGAACCGATCAGCTCCTGTTTGCTGTTGCCCAGCACTGGTAATAAGCAGCTTGGTTGTGGCGCACCGGTTTTTTCGTGCGAACTTGCCATCTTATTCACCAAAGCCTTTCGGGCTTTTCCCGCCTCAACAACTCAATAAGATGGATTTTGTAGAAGTACGCGTACAAGCCCCCCGTGAACTGGCCGATATTCTGGTAGCCGAACTGGCCGAAGTAGGCTACGACACCTTCGAGGACAACGACGAAGGCTTCTGCGCCTACATCGGGGAGGGCGACTTCAACCCCGACGCCGTGGCCGAAGTTATGGCCCGCTACGAAGGCCTGGGGGAGCTGGGCTACGAGCACCGCGTTATTACCCGCCAAAACTGGAATGCCGAGTGGGAGAAAAACTTCCAGCCCCTGATTATTGCCGACCGGGTTTCGGTGCGGGCGCCGTTTCACGAGAAGCCCGCGGGCCTGGAGTACGAAATCGTGATTATGCCGCGCATGTCCTTCGGCACCGGCCACCACGAAACTACGGCCCTGATGATTGAAAACCAGCTCGACATCGACCACAACGGCCAGCGGGTGCTGGATATGGGCTGCGGCACGGGCATTCTGGCCATCATGGCCGCGCACCTGGGCGCCCGGGAAGTGCTGGCCGTGGACGTGGAGCCCTGGACGGTGGAAAATGCCGCCGACAACGCTGCCGAAAATAACTGCACGAATATTGAGTGCCGTTTGGGCGGGGTAGAAGTGCTGGCCGGGGAGGCGCCGTTCGACATCATTCTGGCCAACATCAACCGCAACGTGCTGCTGGAGGACATGCACGCCTACGCAGCCTTGCTGCCCCAGGGGCGTCCCATCTTATTCAGTGGCTTTTACCAAGAGGATTTATCCAAGATTGAAGAGGAGGCAAAGAAACACGCATTAGTCTATCAATCACACCGAACCAAGAATAACTGGGTTTCGGCGATTTTCACGAAATTGTAGCCGTCTTAGTAGGCCTTGACGGAAAAAGTATGAAGCAACTTGCTTTTGGGTGGCTATGCGCGGTGGTGTTGGGACTAAGTACCCCCGCCTGGGCCCAACAACCGAAAACTCCCTCCAAACAGCCGGCCACCGCGCCGGCTGCGCCAGTATTGCCCAAATTCACGGGTAAGCTGTCCAAGGAGCCCGCCCAGTTTATCATCGACGTGCAGTCGATGATGGTGGCGGCCAACAACGCCCAGGCCAAAGCCGTGGGCGCCAAGCTGCAGCAGCTCTGGGCCAGCAATAAGCTCACGGCTACCCAGCAGGGCCGCATTGTGGAGATTTCCCAGCAGATGCTGCTGCGCAAATACAAGCCCCACCCCGCCATTGAAGGCTTCTTCCAGGGCATCGTGGGCGGGGCTACCGTGCAGAACTTCTCCGATCAGCAGATGGACGAGTTTCTGGAAGTGGTGGTCAAGACCGTGAACCGGGAGCAGCTGGCCAACGCCGAGAAGTTCCTCGTCAGCGCCGGCCAGTTTCTGGATACCAAAACCCTGTATAAGTCGCGCTACAGTACCCTGCGCGCGGTGGGCGGCACGTTCAGCTTCGCTTACAACGAAACCGACATGCCCCAGCCCGCCCCGGCTCCGCGGCTGGCACCTGCTAACCCGGCTCCCGTCACGACGGGCCCGGCCCTGAACACCACCACGCCCGCCGCTAAGCCGGCCGCGAAGCCCGCACCCAAAAAGAAAAGCAGTGACGGCTGGGACACGGCCGACGTGTGGGACACCGGCAGCGACGACGGCTGGGGTACGCCCAAGAAAAAGCCGGTGGCCAAAGCACCAGCTAAAGGCACTGCCCCCGCCGCCGCTCCCGAGCCCGAGCCCACGCCCGAGCCAGCTGCTCCCTACTACGACAGCTACGTGGCCCCCGCTACCCGCGGCCCGGTGCTGCTGCTCAAAGACGCCGACCTGTTTATGGCCACCGCCGGCGACTCTATCTTCATCCGCAAAACCAGTGGGGTAGTGGTGCCCGGCACCAACCGCTTTATTGGCCGCGGCGGCCAGTACGTGTGGTCCATTAAGCAGAATCTGGTGACGGCCGACTTCGTCAACTACGACTTCGACATGAGCAAGGCGGAATTCACCGCTGAACCCGTCACGCTGACGTACCCGGCCGTGCTGGAAGCCCCCATTCAGGGCGCCTTCTCCTATAAGAGCGTCAAGAAGAAAACCGGCGCTACCGACACGGGCTACCCCCGCTTTATCTCGCTCACCAACGACGCCCGCGTCAAAAACATCGGCGAGAATATCCGCTACTTCGGGGGCTTCTCGCTGGCCGGCAGCCGCACGCTCTCGGCCTCGCTCGACGGCAGCCTCTCGCGCATCATCGTGGACGTGGACGGCAAAACCAAGTTCCGGGCTTCGTCGCGGGCCTACCTACTGGGCGACACGCTGATATCGGCCGACCGCGCTGCCGTGACCATCTTCCAGGACAAGAGCGACTCGCTGACTCATCCCGGGGTGAAGCTGCGCTACTCCAAAACCCGGCAGGTGCTGCAGCTGGCCCGTGAGGATGGCCTCTACAAAACCACGCCCTACACGGACTCTTACCACCAGATGGAAATTGCGACGGAGCTGCTGACCTGGCCGCTCAAGACGCCCTACATCAACCTGGCCATCCTGACGGCCAAAAACCAGGTGACGGCCAATTTTGAATCCCGCGAATTCTACACCAACACCCGCTACCAGCAAATTAAGGGCATCAACAAGCTCCACCCGCTGCAGATGGTGGTGGGTTACAGCCAGCAGAACGGCAACGTGAAAACCTTCACGGTGCAGGACGTGGCCAAGGCCCTCAACGTGAAGGAACCCAACGTGCGCTCGGCCGTGGCTGGCCTGGCCAAGGATGGCTACGTGCAGTGGAACCCCCAGACCGAACAGGTGGTGCTGCTGCCCAAGGCCATGCACTACGTGAATTCGTCGCGGGGCAAAAAGGACTACGACCACATTGCCATTCGCTCCTTGTCGCCCTCGGGCAAGAACGCCACGCTCAACCTGGCCACCAACGACCTGATTGTGCGCGGCGTGGACCGCTTCAACTTCTCCGACGACTCCGTGACGGTGTTTGTGAAGCCCGACAGCAGCGTTATCAAGATCCAGAAAAACCGCGGGGTGCTTTTCAACGGCACCGTGGTGGCCTCGGCCTTTATCTTCAAGGGTAAGGAGTTCAAGTTCGACTACGACGGCTTCTACGTGGACCTGGTCAAGATTGACTCCATCATTGTGAAGGGCAAAGGCTCGAAAGGCTCGGTGATGAAGGCCCGCAAGGAAACCGACTTCACCCTGACCAACAAGAACCGCAACTCGGCCGGCCGCCTCTACATCAACGCGCCCAACAACAAATCGGGCCGCAAGAAGCTGGGCGCCTTCCCCTCATTCGACGCTTCCACCGGGGCCTACGTGTTCTTCAACAAGCCCGAAGTACTGGGCGGGGCCTACGACACGACGATTTACTTCGACATTCCCCCGTTCAAGATTGACTCCCTCAATAACAAGAACCGCTCGGCCGTGGGCTTCAAGGGCACGTTCGTGTCGGGGAAGATTATGCCCGCCTTCAAGACCAAGCTCAGCCTGCAGGAAGACGGCTCCCTAGGCTTCGTGTACGACCTGCCCAAGGACGGCTTCCCGGTGTACGGGGGCAAGGCCCGGCTCTTCAACAAGGTGTCGATGAGCAACCGCGGTATTCAGGGCGTGGGCGAACTGAAGTACCTCACCGGCGACTTGTTTAGCGACCAGTTCATCTTCTACAAAGACTCGGTGGTGACGGTGGGCAAAACGGCCACTATTGCCCAGGGCCCGCTCAACGGGGTGGAATACGCCAAAGTCTCGCTTCTGCCGGGCTACCAGATGAAGTGGGTAACGGCCTCCGACTCCATGTACCTGAGCACCCAGCGCGACGGGCAGCCAATGAAGTTCTACGCCGGCGACTACAACTACAAGGGTACCGCCATCCTGACGCCCTCCGGCCTCTTCGGCGACGGCCGGATGGACGGCCCCCAGTCGTTTATCCGCTCCCGCCAGTTTGTGTTCAAGCCCAGCAGCTACTCGGGTAAGAAGTCAACGCTGAGCATCAAGTCGGCCGAGGCCAACAAGCCCGCCCTGACCGCCAACGAGGTAGCCTTCCAGTACAACATCAAGCAGGGCTACGCTGAATTTGCCCGCGAGGAAAACAGCAAGGCCAGCATCGATTTGCCCTACTCCGACTACCGCACCACGCTCAGCGGCGGTAAGTGGGACTTCAAGAAGAAAATCGTGCAGATGCGCGTAGCGGCCGGCGCCGACTCGTCGCGCTCCTACTTCTACTCGACCAAGCCCGAGCAGAAGGGCCTCAAGTTCCTGGCCAGCACCGGCCAGTATGACTTGAGCCGCTACCGCCTCATTGCCGGCGGCGTGCCCCACATTGCCTCCGCCGACGCCTGGATTGAGCCCGACAGCAACAAGGTCTACGTGCTGGCCGGGGCCCAGATGCGGGCCTTCCAGAACGCGCGCATCACGATGGACACCCTAGCCAAGTACCACAACCTGTACAAGGGTGAAATCAAGATTCAGTCGCGCACGTCCTTTATGGGCAACGCCCTGTACAGCTATAAAAACGCCTCGGCCGACTCCTTCGCCATCAAGTTTACCAACTTCGCCGTCGACTCGGCGGCGGTGCTGGGCGGTAAGGGCAAGGCCCTGGCCGGCAAGGGTGGGGCCAAGAGTATCCTGAAGAAGCGGGACGACGACGGGTCCCCGTTTGCCCCGCCCACCACGGCCGTAGCCACCATTCAGGCCACCGACAAGTTTCACCTCGCGCCCCGCATTGCCTACCGTGGGGCCGTGAACCTGAACTCCCAGAAACGGGGCTTCACCTTCGACGGGCAAAGCCGCCTGGAGTTCAGTAAGAACCAGGCCTCCTCCGAGTGGTTTGCCGTCCAGGATAGTATCGACCCCAAGGGTATCCGCATCAAGCTCAATGGGCCCAAAACCGACGACGGCACGCCCATGCTTACCGGTCTGTTCCTGTCCGATGCTACCGCCAAGGTCTACCCGCTGTTCGTGGCCGCCAAGCCCGGCATTACCGACATGAACATCTTCCAGGTAGACGGTACGCTGAGCTTCGACGCCAAGAAGGGCAACTACACCATCACCCGCAACGACCTGGCCGACCCCAACGTGTACGAGGGCAGCGTGCTGACCCTGCACGACTCGACCGGGGCCCTCGACTTCCGCGGCAAGGTGCAGCTGCTCAACTCCAACAAGGACTACAACGTGCAGTCGGCGGCCGTGGGCTATGCCAAGCCCGATAGCAGCATCTACCGCCTCGACACCTTCCTGACCTTCGACATCAACATGCCCGAAAAGGCCATTGAGGCTATGGGCACGGATATGGCCACCAACACCAAAGGCCTGACCGAAGCCCTCGACGGCTCTCCGGCCCTGATGTACAAGATGGGCGAATTCATCGGCAGCAAGGGCGTGCAGAACTACCTGGACCGGAAGGGCGGCTACACGCCGCTCCAGAAAGTGTCGCCCAAATTCCTGCACACCCTGGTGCTGAGCAAGGTGGACCTGCGCTGGTCGGAGAAGTTCAAGGCCTGGTACTCGGTGGGCAAGATTGGCCTGGTGAGCGTGGGCAAGAAGGACATCAACGCCCTGATTGACGGCTACATCGAAATCAAGAAGGAAACCACCGGCGACGCCGTGGAAATGTACCTGGAGGCCGAGCCCCAGACCTGGTACCACATCCGCTACTCCAACAACGTGCTGCTGACCAAGGCCCAGCACGGCTCCTACGACGAAATCATCGGCTTCAAGGCCAAGGGCGACTACAACACGGCCACCGAGTACGGTTTCTACCTCGGCGACGAGCAGGAAAAGGACCTCTTTACCCGCCACTTCCGCAAGGACTACCTCGGCGACAACAGCAAGCAGAAGGCCTCCTCGGCCCCGCCCAAGCCCGTAAGCACCGGCAACTTCGACTTCATGGAAGACAACAAGAAGAAGAAAAAGAAGGACAAGGATGCCGCCGTTGACGAAGCCAGCCAGCCCGCCGCCGATGCCCCGGTAGAAGATACCGGCAAGAAAAAGAAGAAGGACAAGGACGTTGTGGCCGACCCCGCCACGCCGCCGGTAGACGAGGGCAAGACGGCCGCCCAGATGAAAAAGGAAGACGCCGCCAAAGCCAAAGAGGCTGAGCGCCTCAAGAAGGAAGAAGAGAAAAAGGCCAAAGAGGCCGAGAAAAAGAAGAAGAAAGGCGAGGAGGACCCCTTCGGCGACTCCTAAGCTGCTCCCACTCTTCCCATCCGAATCAACAGCCCCGTCCCGGTTTCCGGGGCGGGGCTGTTGCGCTAAGAACAAAAGCGTAAGAACGTCCTGTCGAGCAGAGCGAGACATCTCGCGTGCTGATGTTGCCAGGCTATCGGATGACCATTGCCCGCGAGATGTCTCCCGTGGGTCGACAGGACGTTCTTCGGTTTCGGGCCAGCCAGAGAGCGAGACGGGCAACGGGGCAGGGTAGCTGAGCAGCGTTACGCCGTAAAATTGCGTAGAAGCCTGCGGAAGCCCCTTATATTTGGCTGCACCGCCCTTTTTCTATGAACCTCCCCCTCGTCCTGGCCCTGCTCGTGGCCGCCTACCTGCTCGGCTCTATCCCGACGGCCCTCTGGGTCGGCCGCCGCTTCTTTGGCCTTGATATCCGGGAGCACGGCTCCGGCAACGCCGGGGCCACCAACACCTTCCGGGTGCTGGGCAAAAAGCCGGGCTCCGTGGTGATGGCCATCGACGTGCTCAAGGGCTGGGCCGCCACCATGATGGCCTCGGTCATGCTCAGCCAGGGCGCCATCCGGCCCGATCAGCTGCTCTACTTCCAGCTGGCCTGCGGGGCCCTGGCCGTGGTGGGGCACATTTACCCCGTCTTCGCCCAGTTCCGCGGGGGCAAGGGCGTGGCCACCGTGCTGGGCATGATGCTGGCCATTGCCCCGGCCACGGTGGGCGTCTGCATCCTGGTGTTCCTGGTGATGCTCCTGCTGTTCCGCTACGTGTCCCTGGCCTCCATGACGGCCGGCGTGGCCTTTGCCCTCTTGCAGCTGCTGCCCCCCTTCCGCCCCGACAACAGCCTGCTCCTGGGCTTCGGCTTCGTGCTGGCCATCCTGCTCATCTACACCCACCGCGCCAACATCGGCCGCCTGCGGGCCGGCACCGAGAGTAGGGTGCCGCTCTTTGGGAGGAAGTAAAGAGCAAGTAGGTATAGCAATGCTCAACACTTCTAGGGTACGCCGCACTAGTGCACTTGTAGCAGTCCTTGCCACTAGCATCTCCCTGCCTGCCTATGCGCTAGGCGACATGATTATCCCTCAAACTGCAGCACTGGTTATCGGTGGTCCATTGCTACTCATTCTATTCTCCTGGATGTGGACCACTGCCCGCGCCGCCAACCCTGCCCATTCCGGTTATTGGTGGGAAGTAGCCGCTTCAGGTGCTCTATTTAATATTGTCTGGTTGACCGTTCTGATTGTCCTCGATTCTGACACATGGAACAACAGAGAAATTAATAAGACAGGTTTATTTCTGTGCTACATGCTGCCGATCGGAGGCTTGGCTATAGCGCTAGGATTTCGAAGCCGGCTGCGCCCTGCTCTTGTGTTTATAGCAAGCTGCCTGTGTGTCTTTGTAGCCTACCTGCTAAAATAGCTCTGTGCAGTCGCTCGGCTGTGCCGAGTGACGCTTATGTAGAGGGGCTGCGCCCCAAGGGTCCCGCGCCGGTTGGCCGTTCTGTTGGCGCGGCCCAATTCGCAGCAGAACTGCTCACACGTAGTCGTCACTCGGCACAGCCGAGCGACTGCGACGGCATGGGTTCTGGTTAGGCATTCCTTTTCCTAGCCCCAGCGGGGCGGCATAGCGGTAGCTTCTGACCAGCCTTTAGAACACAAAGCCCCAGCGGGGCGACACAAGTCGTTGGTACGAAAGTGTCGCCCCGCTGGGGCTTTTACCGTTTTAGGCGCGTCTTTTTCTACCGCTATGCCGCCCCGCTGGGGCTGCCGGAGCGACTACCACCAGTAGGTCTTATTTTCCGCTTGCGCCGTACCCGGTACTCGTAGAGCGAATACCCCAGGATAAGTACCACCAGCAGCGCGAAAAGGAGGTAGCCCCGCTGCCTTTCGGCAAGTGATGCGTCACCGTGGCCTCTGTGCAGTCGCTCGGCTGTGCCGAGTGACACTTACGCCGGAGGGGCTGCGCCCCGAGCGTCCCGCGCCGTGCGGTTGTTCTACTAGCGCGTTGTAATTCGCAGCAGAGCTGCTCAAGCCTAGTCGTCACTCGGCATAGCCGAGCGACTGCGCTGGGGGCAAGTGATGCGTCACCGTCACCGTGGCCTCGAAAGACACTGTAGCTGATGCTGAGCAATAGGACAAGCCATGAATACATGGCCCGAAGATACTCCCGCTCCGCCCCATGCTCCCGCCGCTGCCTCCGAAGCGCCGGCAGTGCCGGCTCAAGCCCGGCCTGTAGCACCCGAAACGGCTCCCATAGCCTCCCAAGCCCCGGCCGTAACGCCCGAAGCAGTGGAATTAGCTACCGGATGCCTCTTCGGTTGCTACGGAAACCGCTTCGGGCACTACGGATGATGCTTCGGGAGCTACCGCCGGGGCTTGGGTTGCTACGGAAGCCTCTTCGGGAGCTACGGGCAGAGTTTCGGGTGCTACGGGCAGAGTTTCGGGTGCTACGGGCGGGACTTCGGGTGCTACGGCCGAGGTTTCGGGCGCAGCGCTAGGTGGATAAGGCGCAATGATGTAGCTTACCGTCAGCCGACTATCGGCGTGGTAGCCGGATTATTCTTTTTCTAACCTTATTATCTGTTGTCGTATGAATGCCAAGAATCCCGTTGCCGAATACCCCTTTACCCAGGCCGAGCTGTGGCAGCGCTGCCTCGACCTGCAACCCTCCCTGGACCGCGACGCGGCCGTACTGACCGGGCGCGGGGTGACGGCGGCCCGCATTAGTAAGCTCAAAACGGACACGGCCGCCTTTGGGGAAATGGAGCCCGATACGGTGCTGCTACAGGAAGGCGCCGCCGTGACGGAGGAAAAAGACGAGGTGGCCGAGACCTTGAAAACTAGCATGCAAGCGGTGCTCGGCATTATCGCCGTGCAAGATGAACCGCGCACGGCCCGCTACAAGCGGTTTGGGGTGACGAACATCGTAGACCTGTCGGAAGCCAAGCTGCACCTGGCCGCCACGATGCTCGTGAAGCAGGGGCGCAAGTACCTGGAGGAATATAAGGCCGAGGGCCTGACGGCGGCCTTACTCGAGGCGGTGGAGCAGCACAACGAGGACTTTGTGGAGGGCCTCACCGAGCGCAAGGAGGCCGAAAACACCCGCAGTGGGGCCACCCGGGCCCGGGTGCTGTTTGCCAACGGCCTCTACCGGCAGCTGGTGCAGCTCTGCGCCGCCGGCGAGTCGTACTGGAAGCTGACCGATGCCACCCGGGCCCGGGAGTACGTGGTGGATACCACCCCGGCCCCCGCCACGGAGGCTCGCCCCAGCTAGGGCAGCCCCGCTGCAAGAGCGCCCCGGCGGCCATACGGCGGTCGGGGCGTTTTGCTGTCCGGCCGGGGCCTAGGCCTGGGCCGGCCGGGTGGGGTGGGTGGGCAGCAAGCTATTCAGCACGCCGCTCCGCAGCTCTTCCACGCTGGGCGGGTTGGGCAGGCAGCGGTAGCGGGTCAGGGGGCGTAGGTGGGGCTCCTGGGCCGGGGCGTGCCGGGGCTCCTGGAGCAGCAGCAGGGGCGTGGGGCCGCGGCGCTGGAGCAGGCGGGCCGTTTCGAGCCCGTCGGGGGGGCCGGGCAGGGTGGTAGTGAGAATAACCAGGTCCGGGGGCTGCCGGGTGGCGGCCGCCAGGGCGGCCGGGCCCGAGTCGGCCACCTCGATATGCTGGAAGCCCCAGCGGTGGAGCTGTTGCAGCAGGCCCTCCCCGATGATGGGGGCGTGCGTAACGATGAGGATCTGCTGAGTAAGCATGGCTGGCTGGTGTAAAAGCGTCAGGATAAGCGAATTTCGCGCTATTTTGACTCTTTTCCATCCCATGAAACCGGTATTCCCCCCCCCCGATTTAGTGGGAAAAATCAGCCCGATTTCTACGTAGCCCCCTCGTACCGGCTGCCGGGTAAGGGCGACATAGAAATTGGGCTGGGGTGGTGCCGCTTAGCCGGCAGCGGAGGGGCTAGTCCGGCAGGGTAGTTTCGGCCAGGTACTCCGACTGCACGGGCAGCACGATGCTGACGATGGTGCCCTGGCCGGGGCGGGACTCCAGCTGCATGGTGCCCCCGAACAGGGTTACCCGGTTGCGGATGGTCGCCAGGCCCAGGGTCTTGGGCAGCTTGTTGGGGGCAGGCGGGGTGAAGCCCACCCCGTTGTCTTCCACGCTGAGGTATACTTCCCCGTCTTCGTGGGCCACGTGCAGGGTGGCCTCGGTGGTGCGGGCGTGCTTGAGCACGTTGTTGAGCAGCTCCTGGACGATGCGGTAGATGGCCAGGTCCAGCAGGTGGGGGCGGGGCTGGTCGAGGCCCTTGAAGTGGTGGTGAAGCTGAAACTGGCTGGACGGCAGGTGCTGAGTGAGCTTCTGCAGGGCTGCCTGCAGGCCGAAGTCTTCGAGCACGATGGGCGTGAGCTCAAACGACACCATACGAGTGGCCCGGATGGCTTCGTTGAGCAGGTCGAGCACCTTGTGCGAGGTACCCGGGGCCAGGTGAAGCTGGTGCTCCAGGTTGAGTTTGGCGGCAAAGAGCAGCTGGCCGATGCCGTTGTGCAGGGCTTCCGAAATGCGGCGGCGCTCTTCTTCCTGGGCCGTTAGCACGGCCCGGAGCACCTCGCGCTGCTGACGCAGCTGGGCCTGGGTGGCGGCGGTTTGCAGGCGGTTCAGCTCGGTCACGTCGCGCAGAATCAGCAGCCCACCCCCGCTCGACTCGGGCGGCGGGGGCAGGGGAATGGCGGTAATGTCGAAGTGCCGTTGGGAGGCATCGGGCAGGGCAAACGAGAGGTGGGTGCGGGGCTTGGCCTCCCCCGACAAGAGCAGCTGAATCACGCGGCCGGGCACCGACTCGGGGGTGAAGGGCACGTGCTCAAACAGGGGCTGGCTTAGCATCAGGGCTTCGGGCTTGCCGGTAAACCGCTCCATGGCCTGGTTCCAGGCCGTGATGTGGCCCTGCTGGTCGAAGGCCAGAATCCCGTCGGTGCTGTGGTCGAGCAGGCTGCGGATGAAGTTGCGCTCCTGCCGCAGCTTTTCCCGGGCCCGCTCGGTGTCGGTCACGTCGATGGCGAAGAAGATGCCCTGCTGGCGCTGCTGGTCGAAGTAGCCGTAGTTCTGGTAGTACACCTGCTGGCCCTCGTGCTCGGCCGAGCCCACGAAGTTGATTTGCTCGCCGGCCAGCAGGCGCAGGGTGGGCTCTACCA
Organism: Hymenobacter chitinivorans DSM 11115; assembly: GCF_002797555.1. Taxonomy (NCBI): domain Bacteria; kingdom Pseudomonadati; phylum Bacteroidota; class Cytophagia; order Cytophagales; family Hymenobacteraceae; genus Hymenobacter; species Hymenobacter chitinivorans. Next base: position 578,074 of record NZ_PGFA01000004.1, read on the forward strand.
GGCTGGGAAAGGCCTCGAAGACGGTGTAGCCCACCAGCTGGTTGTCGGCCACGCCCACGCGGCGCAGGCCCGCGCCTACCATCTCCACGTATTGGCCTTCGGGCGTGAGGCGGCCCAGGATAACGGGCAGGTTGTCGAGGATGTGCTCTAGCAGGCGGTTTTTGTGGCCCAGCTCTTCCTCGGCGGCGTAGCGGGCCGTCACGTCGCGCATCAGGCCGCTCAGGCACAGCGGCTCGCCCTGGTCATTGGTTACGACGTGGCCGAAGGCGGCTACGTAGTGCACCGAGCCGTCGGGCCACACCACGCGGTGGGTCAGGTCGAGCTGGGCGCCGCGCTGTACGCAGGCGTAAAGGGCCGCTTGCACATTGGGCAGGTCGTCGGGGTGTACGGCCTGGGCCAGCACCTCAAACGGCACCGGGTTGGGGTCGTGGGCGCGGCCGAAGCAGGCCTGGGCGCGCTGGTCCCAGCGGAGCTGGTTGCCGGCAAAGCTCCACTCCCAGACACCCTGCTGGCTGGCCGTAAGGGCCCGGTTGAGGCTTTCCTGGTGCTCACGCCGCTGCCGGATGGCCTGTTGCAGGGCCGAAATATCGGCCAGGGCCAGGCGGCAGCTGAGCGGTCCGGCGGCATCGGCCACGGCCACGGCATCGAGGCGGGCATCGAAGACGGTGCCGTCGGCGGCCTGCAGCTGCACTTTCAGGGTGTGGTTGGCGTCGGTGGTGCTGGCCAGGGTGTTCTGGAAAAAGTCCTGAAAAGCTGCCCGGTAGTTTTCCAGCACAAACACCAGAAAGCGCCGGCCCAGCAGGTGCTCGGGTTCGGTCTTGAAGTAGCGGCTCACCCGCGGGTTGAGCTGGCAGATGGTGCCTTGCGCGTCGAGGGTCACGTAGCCCAGGGGCGCTTCATTGTAGAGGCTCTCGTAACGGTTGCGGGCAGCCTGGGCTTCCTGCTGGGCGCGTTGCAGCTCGTGGTTTTGCTGCTCCAGCTCCAACTGGTACTCCTGCAGCTGCCGCACCAGCTCCTGCACCTGGGCGGGCGTCTTGCCATCCACGGTTTGGGTCATCAGCTGGCGCCGCTGCACCTCGCGCAGGGAGGGCCCTTGCGAGTCAGCGTTGGCGGGCCAGGTCAAATCCAGTTCGCTCATGAGTGCAGATACGGCAGCTACAAATAGGGATGGTACGAAGCGGCAACGACAGGAACGGGGACGCGGGACGCGGCTACTGTAGCAGGCCGCTGCGGGCCGCGTAGCGAATCAGGGCGGCGGTATTCTTGGTCTGGGTTTTCTCGATGATGTTCTGGCGGTGGGTTTCGATGGTACGCTTGCTGGTAAAGAGCTTGTCGGCAATTTCGGCGTTGGTCAGCCCTTCGGCAATGAGCTGCAGCACTTCCAGCTCCCGCTTCGAGAGTCCGCCGCCCTTGGCCGGCTCCGGTGGGGCGGGCGTTTGCAGGGCTTTGGTGAGCAGGCTAATGCCGATTTCGGCGCCCAGGTAAGGCCGCCCGGCCATGACGGCCTCGATGGCCTGGAAAATCTCCAGCTTGCCCGCCGACTTGAGTACGTAGCCGTGGGCCCCGCTTTCGAGCATGCGGCCCACGTGGGTTTCGTCGTTGAGCATGGACAGGGCCAGCACCCGAACGGCGGGGTACTGCTCGTGCAGGCGGGTTGCCGTCGCAAAGCCGTCGAGCGTGGGCATGTTCACGTCGAGCAGTACGAGGTCGGCCGGGGTGGTGGCGAGCTGGTCGAGAAGCTCCTCGCCATTGCTGGCTTCGCCCACTACTTCCAGCGTGGGCTCGGCTTCCAGCAGGGAGCGAAGCCCGTCGCGAATGATTTTATGGTCGTCAACCAGAAAGAGCCGGATCATAATGCTTGCGTTTATCAGTAAAGCGCCGCCCTCGGCAGCCTAATCAGCGTAGTTCGTGCCCCCATCAAGGTCCCGGCGGGCGGCCCGGACCGAGTTGCCGGGCCGAACTGGGCCGCGGACCGCAGCGTACGGAATAACGTTGTATTCCTCAGACAGAATACGTGATACGGAAGGTTTAGGCGAGGAATTTTACTCTTTTGTCGAGGTAAAAGACAAGCTCGGCGGGTAAAAGTGCTACTGCCGCCACCACCTTGCCGGGGCAGGGCGCGAGGCCGTGGCGGCGCACCAGTTGGGCTTGCCGCTTTCCCGCGCGGGCGTGTTACTTTTACGCCACATCCCATCTTGTCTAATTCTTCCCGCATGGCTTCCTACCTCGAAAGTAACCAAGAGCGTTTCTTGAGCGAATTGCTCGACTGGCTGCGTATTCCCTCGGTTTCGGCCGATCCTAAGTTTCACGGCGACGTGCTGCGCGCCGCCGACTACCTCAAAACCCGCCTCGAAGAAGTGGGGGTGGAGAATGTGGAGCTGTGCCAGACGGCCGGCAACCCCATCGTCTACGGCGAGAAAATCATTGACCCCAGCCTGCCCACGGTGCTCGTCTACGGCCACTACGACGTGCAGCCCGCCGACCCCTACGAGCTGTGGACTTCCGGCCCGTTTGACCCCGTTATCAAGGACGGCAAGATCTACGCCCGCGGCGCCTGCGACGACAAAGGCCAGGTGTATATGCACGTGAAGGCCTTCGAGGTGCTGATGCAGGAAGGCGGCGTGCCCTGCAACATCAAGATTATGATTGAAGGCGAGGAGGAAGTTGGCTCCAGCAACCTGGGCATCTTCGTGCGCGAAAACAAGGAGAAGCTCAAGGCCGACGTCATCCTGATTTCGGACACCGGCATGATTGCTAACGACACGCCCAGCATCGAGGTGGGCTTGCGCGGCCTTTCCTACCACGAAGTGGAGGTAACTGGCCCCAACCGCGACCTGCACTCGGGCCTCTACGGCGGGGCCGTGGCTAACCCCATCAACATCCTGTGCAAGATGATTGCCTCCTTGCACGACGAGAATAACCACATTACCATCCCCGGCTTCTACGACAACGTGGACGAGCTGAGTGCCGAGGAGCGGGCCGAAATGGCCAAGGCCCCGCACTCCGACGACGAGTTCAAGCAGAGCATCGGCCTGACCGACATTCACGGCGAGAAAGGCTACAGCACGCTGGAGCGGGTCAGCATTCGGCCCACGCTCGACGTGAACGGCATCTGGGGCGGCTACACCGGCGAAGGTGCCAAAACGGTTATTGCCTCCAAGGCCTACGCCAAAATCTCGATGCGCCTGGTGCCCCACCAGACCTCGGACGAAATTACGGCTCTGTTTCAGCAGCACTTCGAAAGCATTGCCCCGGCCAGCGTGACGGTGAAAGTGAAGCCCCACCACGGCGGGGAGCCCGTCGTCACGCCCACCGACTCGGTAGCCTACAAAGCCGCCGCCGACGCCATGGAAACCACCTTCGGCAAGCGTCCCATTCCCACCCGCGGTGGGGGCTCCATCCCGATTGTGGCCATGTTTAAGTCGGAGTTGGGCCTAGATACCGTCCTGCTCGGCTTCGGCCTCGACTCCGACGCCATTCACTCGCCCAACGAGCACTACGGCGTCTTCAACTTCCTCAAGGGCATCGAAACCATCCCGCACTTCTACCGCAACTACGCCGCCGCGATGGTGAAGTAGTGAACTGGTGAACTGGTGAACTGGTGAGTTTTCTGTTCTGACGGTGCGACAGGCCCATTGCCTTTTGTCCTTGCGAGGCCATCCGTCCTCTGTTAGTGACCAGTGTCCTGTTACCGGAAAGCCCCTTACTACACGCCGTAGTAAGGGGCTTTTTACGTTAGAAGGCGCCGCACATTTCAGAGGACGGATGACCCGGCTGCGCCTTGCCCTGCTACGGGCCGCTCGAACATAAAACTCACCAGTTCACTACTTTCCCCCAAAAGCGTAGCCCAGCACTAGCAAAAAGGTGTGCGACTTGAGCTTGTCGGTACCCAGGGTAGAAACTTCCTTTTTGAAGACGCTGGTGATGCCGCCGTCGTAGCGGATGCCCAGCGAGGGGCCGTGGTGCAGCTGGTAGCCCAGGCCCACCACGTAGTCGAGCCCGGCTTTGTTGACTTCCGGCTTCACGTCATTGCCTTCCTCGTTTTTCGCCGTCAGGGGCAGGCTCACCTGCGGGCCAGCTTCAAAGAACAAACCGGCGGCGTGGTAGCGCACCAGCAGGGGCACGTCCAGGTACGTCAGGTCGCGGTTTAGGGCCTCATCCGTGGCGTCGAAATAGCGCATGGTGTAGAGCACCTCGGGGTGGAAGGACACAACCGGCGACACGTACACATCGGCGGTAAGGCCGGCCTGGTAGGCCGAGTGGCTGGTGGAGCTGTAGGGCAGGGAGTTGCCGCCGGCCAGGTTGGTACGGGCGTAGGCCGCCGTCAGGCCGATGGTGTTGGCGGGTTTGGCTTCCGTGCGTTGGGCCTGCGCGGCGCTGGCCGCCCCTGCCAGGAGCGCCAGGAGGAGAATGGTCTTTTTCATGGCGGAAGTTGGACTGCCGCGCATGAGGCTACCGTGAAAACGGCCGGTTGCCTGGCCGCCCGAGTCCGCTATTCGGGTTTGGGTACTGCCGGGGCGGGCGCAGTAGCCGGTGCGGCCGGAGCCGCGGCCGGGGTTTCGGTGGGGGTGGGGCGGTTCTTTTTGCGGAACAGACGGAATGGGGCCGTAACCAGAAATTTGGCCCCGCGCCCGATACCGGTGCCCGCGTCGGCCAGGGCGCTGCCGAGCTGGCCCGTACCCACGTTGTAGCCCAGATAGAGCTCCATCACGCTGTTGCGCAGGCGCGTCTGCACTGGTTCACCGGCTACTTCCGTACTTTGGGTTACGTTCGTAAGGTCCGCGTTATACCGCCAGCCAATCTGGACGCCCGATTTATCCTGGAAGCCGAAGCCCACGGCAAATCCATATGACATTGGGTTGAAGTCGGGCGGAGTGACGACGCTCGGGTTAGCGGTACTCGACAGTAGCTTGCTGAATTGGGGGCCGGCCTCAAAGAAGATATCATCCCAGTGGTATTGCAGCAGCACGGGCACGTCGAGGTAATCCAGGCGCGCCATCAGGCTGGGACCATAAGTCACGGAATTGTCGCCCTTCATGGTATACAGAGCTTCGGTCTGCACACTCCACTTCGGCAAAAAGGTGGGCCGCAGCTGGACCATCACGCCCCCGTGGCCACCCGCCCGCCAGTTGCTTTTGCGGGCATCGTAGCCCACGGCATTCGAGACGTTGCCCCCGAATTTGAGCCCAACGCGCAGCAGCTGGGCCTGGCTGGTGCTGGCCATCAGCAGGAGGGAAAAGGCAATCAGAAAAGCTTTTTTCATGGACGAAGGAAGGAAAGCTGCCGGGCGCGGCACCGAGGGGTAAAGCTAAGCACAGTTTGGGCCCGTCTGCATGCATAGGCCACGAAAAAGCCCGGCCTTTCCGCAGAAAAGCCGGGCTGCTGCCGTCCGGTGACGGGTTACTTGTTCGGGAGCAGATAGCCTAAGGAAAGCTGGAAGGCCGAGTTGCGGGCCTTGCTCAGGTCGCCGTTGAAGTACGAGCCATCGTCACTTTTTACGAAGTCGCTGAAGCCGCCGGTGTAGCGCAGGTTCAGGCTCACTCCGTTCTCGGCCTGGTAGCCCACCCCCACGGCGTAGCCCAGCTCGTTGCGGTTGAGCTTGCTCAGGTCTTTCTGGTCGTGGGTAGTGGAAGTGCTGGTGCTTCCGGCCAGGCTATTGGTTACGGTCGTTTCATCTTTCACGCTGAGCAGGTAGGAGTACTGCGGACCAGCTTCCAGAATCAGACCCCCGGCGTTGATCTTAAAGAACACCGGTACGTCTAGGTAGTTATAGTTGACCTTGCCCTCGCGCTTTTGCGTAGCGGCCAGGAATTTGTACTCGGTAGGCTTATTTTCGAAGCCTTTTTGCGAAAACAGAATTTCGGGCTGCACCGACAGAAAGCCGTCACCGCTCAGGTCGGCGTTGAGCATTACGCCGCCCAGAAAGCCGATTTTGTTGTTGTAGGTGCTTTCGTTCTGCACGTCACCAGCCAGGTTGGAGTAATTGGCACCGGCCCGCAAACCCAGGCGGACGCCCTGGGCACGGGAAGCGCTAATCGTGGCGACCGATAGCAGGGAGGCTAAAGCAATTACGGCCTTTTTCATGGTATGTGGGGTTGAGGTAAAAGGAACGTGTAGGCTGCCAGCAGGCGAAAAATATGCCAGAACGGTTCAGCCAGTAAAATCCATAAACGCCAAAAGTGCCGTTCTGGTATCAGAACGGCACTTTTGGATGGGGCCAGCGGCGCTTAGTCCAGGCTGAAGAGGTAGCCTATCTGCAACTGAAACACGGAGTTACGCTTCTGGCTGCGCACTTGCGTAGCCGATTCTTCCAACGTCTTGGACACGTCGCCGGTGTAACGCAAGCCGATTCCCAGGCCGCTCTCCAGCTCGTAGCCCACGCCCACCACGTAACCCAGCGTCAGCCGGTTGTAGCCGTCCAGGCTGGTGCTGACCGTAGTCAGGTTGCCGGTGTTACGCTCGTCGCGCACGGCGGCCAAATAGCTTGCCTGCGGCCCCGCCTCCAGAATAAGCCCATTGGCGTTGATTTTGGCCAAAATGGGCAAATCGAGGTAGTGCAGGCGCAGGTTGAAGTTCACGGGGTTGTTTTCCAGCTTGTTGCCTTTGCCGGAGTACAGCAGCTCGGGTTGAACGGAGAAGAAACCGTCGGAGCTCAGGGGCGCATTGAGCATTACGCCGCCGTTGGCATTGACGAGGTACTGATCATCGAGGCCCCCGTTGTCTATAACCGACTGGTTCGTAAAATTGGAAAAGCTCACGCCTCCCTTGATGCCGACCCGCACCTGAGCCTGCGTAGTAGTGGTGAGGCCGGCGGCCAGCAGTAGGGACAATAGAATGGAAGATGACTTTTTCATGCGTGCAGAAAAATAGGAGAGGGAAACGCGTTAAGAGCTTCGACACGGCCCTAAAACGGGTCTTCAAACGCGCAACGCCGGTGCCGAAGCTAACCTATAACCCAAAAAAAGTGGCTGCCCAGGTCGGGCAGCCACTTTTTCAGAGAATTAGGCCGGGTTATTTGCCCAGCGGAAGCAGGTAGCCCAACTGCAGCGTAAAGGCGTTGTTGAAGGCTTTGGGGTCGTTTTTGGTGTCTTTCGAGTCAATCAGCGAATTGAAGCCGCGGGCGTAGCGCAGGCCCACGCTCAAACCACCTTCGGTCTGGTAGCCCAGGCCGGCCACCCCGCTGATGTCAAACTGCGCCAGGTCCGACTTGTCGGCCTCGTCACGGCTTACGCCGGTGTAATCCTGGAAGCCGCTGTTGTCTTCCACCTTGTCTTTATTACCGTTGTTGTACTTGGTGGTCGTCTGCTGCTTGGTTTTGGAGCCAAACAGGTAGCTCACCTGCGGGCCCAGCTCGAAGAACAGGCCGCCGGCGTTGATTTTGGCCAGCAGCGGCACGTCCAGGTAGTGCAGCACGCGCTGCTGCTCAAACTCGATTGAGGAAGTGCCCGAGGGCAAGGCCGCAGCGTTGGTTTGCTTCGATTTGATTTCGTAGCCCTTGCGGTTGTAGAGCAGCTCGGGTGCGAAGGAGAAGAACCCGTCGCTGCTCAGCGGGATGCTGGCGCTGATACCGGCATTGTAACCCACTTTGTAGTCGCCCAGGTCGCTGCTATAGTTGGCGCCCGTGATTTGCGATACATTGTCGCCGGAGATATTGGAATAGGTACCGCCGACTTTAACACCGAGGCGGAATCCGCCTGAATCTTGGGCTTGAACGGCGGAGGTAGCGGCTAGAGCGAGGGCAATGGTTAGATACTTTTTCATGGGAGGAGAGACGAAAAGGTGGGGAGGGTATAAGGTGCTTCGCCAGTTAAGCACGGGTTAAAAATCTGGCTGGATAGGCGTAATAGCGTAAATACGACCTGCTTTGTTGCGGCCGAGCACAGAATTACTTTAGAATTAACCGAATGATAATTAATCCGTTTCCGGGAAAGCTCAACGGTTTCAGGGCGTTGCGCAGGTCAGAATAATGGTGCGTTTCCGTCGGGGCTTGCCCGGGTTTAGCTACTTTTGGAGGAGCTTGGATGTATTTGGTTTATGATGATTCGCTACGGTTTGCTCGGGGCTTTGCTGCTCCATGGCGTCGGGGCCTGGGCTCAGCAGCCCGCGGCCCCCGATGTACGGCCCCCGCTGGTGGTGGGCGCCTACGCCCAAGGCAGCTTTATTATCGGCCATACGCCCTCGGTGAAGCATCTGGTGAAGTCGCACCCCACGGGCCTGGAGCTGAATCTGCAGCGCCAGACCAACGGGCGGGAGCCGTGGCACGCTTGGTACAAATACCCCAAAGTGGGCCTGGCCCTGGTGTATTACGACTACCATAATCCGATGCTGGGCAAGTCGTACGCGGCTACTCTGTATTTGAACAAGCCGTTTTACCGCTCGGCCCGGCAGGAGCTCAACTTCCGCATCGGCACCGGCATCGGCTTTTTCCCGATGCGCTACGACCAGGCCACTAACCATAAAAACACCATCGTTAGCTCCCGCCTGAATGCTACGCTGCAGATGCGCCTGGAGTACGACGTGGCCGTGGCGCCCCACTACGGCCTGCTGCTGGGCGTGGGCCTGAACCACTACTCCAATGGCGCCACGACCAAGCCCAACTTCGGTATTAACCTGCCCACCGTGTTTGTGGGCCTCAACTACCACCAGCAGCGCCCCTTCCGGCCGCTAAGCACCAGTCCCACGGGCCAGCCCGCCGAGGTGGGCCACAATTTCCTGAACTTAAGCACCAGCCTGGGCTTTAAGCAGCGCAACGAGTCGGACCGCCGCAAGTACACGGTGCAGTCGGTGACGGTGGCGGTGGGGCGGCGCGTGAACCGTAAAAGCAACCTGCTGCTGGGTGCCGAGGGCTTCTACGACCGGTCATTGCTGGTGCAGCTGCGCGACACGGCCCGAACTGGTGAGCAGCTCCCAGACGTGAAAAAAGCCGGCGTGTTTTTCGGCCACGAGCTGCTGTTTGGCCGCCTGGCAGTGGTGTCGCACTTGGGTTTCTACGTTTATAATCCCTACAAGTCCAACAAGTTCTACTACGAGCGAGTGGGTCTCAAATACACGTTTACCGAGCAGCTCTGGGGGGCCGTCGACTTGAAGGTGCACCGCGGGGCCGCCGACGTGGTAGAGCTCAAGCTGGGCGTGAAGCTGTAGCGCGGCCTGGGCTTCAGCCGCCCCGGCCGACGCTTCAGCCGGGTAATGCGCGGGTTGGGTAACAGAAACTGGCCGGGTAGGCCGCCGGGTGCTTTCTTTGGACCATTCCTTCGAATCACCCCTGACTGCTGCCCCCATGGAAACGTTTCTGGTCTACAACCGCTGGCTGCACATTCTGGCCGGCTTCATCGGCTTCTTCGTGGCCCCGGCGGCCCTGTACGTGCGCAAGGGCGGCCCGGCCCACCGGCTCTGGGGGCGGGTATTTTTCTGGGCTATGGTGGTGGCCGGCAGCACGGCTATTGTGTCGGCCTCCCTCAACGGCTTGACTTTTTTGCTGCTCACCGGCATTTTTAGCCTGTATTTAGCTTGGTTTGGCTACCGCTCGGTGTATCACAAGCGTCTGAACCGGGGGCAGGAGCCAGCCGCGCCGGCCGACTGGGTAGGAGTGGTGGCCGGCACGCTCATCTTTGCCGGCACTCTCGTCTACGGCCTGCTGCACCTGAAAGCCAACCCAGTGCCGGCCGTTTTTGGCGCCATTGGCTTAATGATAACCTTGCGTCAGGTGCGGGCTTTCCGCCAAAAGGGCCCGTGGGCCGCCGGACAGTGGCTAATTAACCATATGTCGGGTTTCGTGGGAGCTTATATTGCGGCCGTGTCGGCGTTTTCGGCCACCAGCCTCACCTTTATTCCGTTTCCGCTGAATTTTCTGTGGCCCACACTGGTCATGGTACCCCCGCTGATTTGGGTGCAGCGCCGCTACAAACGGCAATTTGTCCAGGGCCAGCACCCCGAGCAGGTCGTGCAGGTCCGGATTCAGCCCGAACTAACTTAGGCGGTTTGGCTACACCTGGGCGGCTACCAGGGCCTGGTTGATGCGCTTTACCAAAGCCGGCCCTTCGTAGATAAAGCCCGTGTAAAGCTGCACCAGGGCCGCACCAGCCCGTATTTTTTCCAGGGCATCGGCCGCCGAGGCTATGCCTCCCACCCCAATGATAGGCAGGGTGCCCCCGCTGCGCTGATGCAGGTAGCGAATTACCTCAGTGGCCCGCTGCCGCAGGGGCCGGCCGCTTAGGCCGCCCGCCCCAATGGAGGCCAGCTGGCCCGCCGGGGTTTGCAGAGCGTCGCGGGCAATGGTGGTGTTGGTGGCCACTAGGCCGCTGAGCTTGGTTTCGGTGGCAATGGTCAGGATGTCGTCGAGCTGGCCGTCGGTGAGGTCGGGGGCAATTTTGAGCAGCAGCGGCTTGGGGCGGGTTTTGGCGAAGTTGGCCTCCTGCACCTGCTGCAGCAGCCGAATCAGGGGCTCTTTCTCCTGGAGCTGCCGCAGGTTGGGCGTGTTGGGCGAGCTGACGTTGACCACGAAATAATCCACGGTATCGAACAGCGTTTCAAAGCTGGCTACGTAGTCGGCGGCGGCCTGCTCGTTGGGCGTGTCCTTATTCTTGCCGATGTTGCCGCCGATGATGATACCGGAACGCCGCTGCCGCAGGCGCTGGGCCGCCGCCGCCGCGCCTTCGTTATTAAAGCCCATGCGGTTTACCAGGGCCCCGTCCTGCGGCAGTCGAAACAGGCGCGGAGTTGCATTGCCCGGCTGGGCCCGCGGCGTCACCGTCCCGATTTCGACGAAGCCGAAGCCTAGGGCTGCCAGCTCATCGGTCAGCTCGGCGTTCTTGTCGAAGCCCGCGGCCAGCCCCACCGGATTGCGGAATTTCAGCCCAAAAACCTCTCGTTCCAGCCCCGGGTGCTCGAAGCCGTAGAGGCTGCGCAGCAGGGCCGGCGTGCCAGGTAGGCGGTAGCTGCGCCGCAGGTTGTTGAAGACAAAGTGGTGGGCCTGCTCCGCGTCGAGCTGGAAAAGCAGGGGTTTGAGCAGGGCTTTATACATGGCGGGCCATAAGGTATCCGGCCACAAAGCTCCTACTTATTCCGCTACAATACTTCCTCCTGGAGCCGTCGGTTTGGGAAGTTTTCTGTAAAATTTATATCCCTGATACTAAGCCGGCTAGAGCCGTGTAGGTGATAAAAGCCCAAACTTAAGCCGCCAGGATTTGCACAATAGACGGGTTTATGCCACTTTTGCAACCCCGAAACGCGAATCCCGTTTCGCCTTCGGGTCCTGATTCTGTAGCTCAGCTGGTAGAGCAGTACACTTTTAATGTACGGGTCCTGGGTTCGAATCCCAGCGGGATCACCACTTTCCTCTTAGAAAAGCCTCTAGCTAACAAGTTAGGGGCTTTTCTGCTTTTAAGACCTCTTTTTGTACAGTGAAATGTACAGTCTGAGGGTCTAATATGGATGGTTACTCAGAGCGGTTATTAGGTTAGTCTGATTGATTTTGTCAGAACATAAGGGAGAAGGATAGGGGAGATAGTAGGTGGTTAATAATTTCAGCTTTCCTATCTAAGACAGAAGTTATCTTTCAAGATGCTTACCGACTTCATAGATAAATATTCAACAGCTACTATAACCCTAGCTCAGACAACCTTCATGCATTTGGAGGTGGAAGGAGCACATCTATTTAGAATAGACTTCGAGGAAAAGGTAGAAGCTAAACTGAAGCCGGGTAGGGGAGGGGTCTTAGCTCATCATACTACCCATCCACTGCTGAGTCACTATAATGATGATAAGACAGAAGTCTATATTAACTCGGCTCCTGATGATCCAGCAGGATTGTATGAGGGCATTCAAGAGGTCATAGCTAGAAACCCTCAGGAATGGAGGGATGGGGAAGCTTCTTGCTTCAAGTCAGACTTTACTACAATCAAATCTGATTACACCACTGGTGATGGTACCATCAAAGAGGTGCTCATTCAAGGGAGAGGTAAGCTTATTAGCCTAGCTCCTCCATCAATAGCCTCTGCTGTGCTTGCTGCATGTGATAAGCATGGGGTAGCCACTAAGGCCTTCACTCATCCAAGCTCCTATCATCCTCACCAATACAGTTTGCTCTCAATTGGCCCTTATTATGTGATTGCCTTTGGCTTCTCAGTCCGAAAACTCCAATAAACCATTATTCTGAAGCTCGTATATCCTCTCTGCTGAGCTTTCACAGAACTAGGGTAGAAAGCCTTGATCTATCAGATTAAGCTTCTGTGAAGGGCTTATTTCTGTGTGTTCTGTAAGTTTTCTACATCTTAGCCTTCCCAAATCCTTTCTGCCTCCACAAATAGGCCCCGGTACAAGGATCTCAAAGGTTAGTCGGGGCCCTTTTTGGATGTAAGCTCACGAAGACATCTACTCAAAAAAAATAATTTTAAGCTATATAATTGTATGATTAAGACTTTGTTTAAAATTGAGTAAGGCTATTTTCCAGCTTATTCCCCAAGCTTATGGTGAGAGTCAGGCAAATATTGACAAAAGGTGATACCCTTGCAATCCCGCTCGGATTCTAATACTAACAATGCTCACAAATGGCTAATATCACTGATGATGCTCAATTCCACAATGATGCTAGTAAGTCGAGATATGGCGACTTGTACCAATATATAATAGCACTAGAGCATTGTTTAAATGCACCAGCAGGAGGAGTGATTTATATTGAGCAGAGAGGCGATGTTGCTAACGAATCTATAAGTGTCGAAATTAAACACCACGATTCGAAGAAGCATACAATTGCAGAGAAACACATTGATTTTTGGAAAACTCTTAAGAATTGGGTTGTTAATAGAGATGTAATAGCGGGGTATAGTGAACTGATATTGTTAACTACTTCGAATATTACCCTAAATTCCAAATTACATAACTGGAATGAAATAAGTGCACCTCAGAAGCTAAACATAATTAAAGAAATCAAAAATGATGTATTAACCAATAATACAAATAAGACTATTCAACCTTTTATTAAGTACATATTCGAGTTTCTGCCTAATGGGCATAATGATACTCATTTGTTATCAATACTAGATAGATTTAAGATAATCAGTAATCAGCCACGCATACTTGAGAAGATAGCTGATATTCAAAAACTAAACCAATTCAAATTTATACCTTTTAAAAACAGAACACCTTTTATACAGGAGCTTCTATCATATATAATATTTAGGTGTGTAGTTGAGGATTTAAGCCAAAGCGTATCTTCAGAATTAAAAGCTAGTGAAAGCTGGCTAGTGAGAATTGATGCTTTTAATGCCTTTGCAGAAGCAAAAATTAAGCACTACGTAAAAGATAGTACACCTATCATTACCACATATAGGAATCATACAAGTGATGTTAGTAAATACAGTCAATATGTGTTTGTAAAAGAAATAGAAAAAATCAACTACAATACAGAAATACAAGAAGCTGTTAATAATTTTCACAGAGCCTTCTTAACAACATTGGATATGAGTAATGATGACCCCCTTTTTGTCATGGCGGTTGAAGGACTTCAGGAAGTGATTTTAGATGATTTAGTGCTTTTAAAGAAGACTATATTGTTAGAAAATGAGTGTTCAGATAAGAAGCAGGCTGAGCGAAATGCAAAAATCTGCTTTGCTAGAGCAATGGGCTTTGATATCAGGAAGATACAAGGGTATGAATTAGACCATACATTTTTTCAGAGAGGTACAATTCATCAAGTAGTAGATTTAGAGTCGTTTAACTGGCATATTGAATTGGAATAATAATGGACATCAAAGATATTAAATCTATTACTTTGAATCCTGTATTCGGAGCCGAGATACTTATACACTTTCTTATGGGCTGTAAGGAGAGGAGTATAAAATTTGAGTTAATATTTATGGTGATACCCTTCGTTCTTTATAAAGATTCTAGAGATTTACTCTGCAATGCTAACTCAAGGTCTAGTTTAAACAGTCTGTTTCTATCAGCTAATACGAGCGTTACAAGTATTATTGAGTCTGAGAAGGTGTATAAAACTTTCAAGTCAATAACGCAAAAATCTATTATAGTAGCTTGCAATAAGTATAATATTGAAATTGGAGATTATATTACTTTGCACGATGTGAAAAAATATCAAGATGAAAATAATGAGTATTTAAAAAGATTTTACAAAGCTGCTTACTATCTTGGTTTGACAATGAGTAAGATGGCGTATCTTGATGTTTTTTCTAAATTGACCATCAGAAGCATATGAACTGTTTTGTAAAAGAAGTGTTGATCCTAAATAATATTGGAGAAAAGAGAAGGGTAAGTCTATTTCCGGGACTCAATATTATTACTGGTGACTCAAAAACCGGAAAAAGTGCGCTTATTGAGATTGTGGACTACTGTTTATGTAGTCGTGTGTCCAATATACCACAGGGAGTGATATCTGAATTCGCTTCTTTATTCTGCATAGTGCTCAAATTTGCTAGTAAGCAGTTAGTTATCGGTAGAATGTCATATTGGAGCGGTGGTGCTACAAAGATGTATTTTAAGGTTGAAAATGCGGAGTTTGAACCAAACAACCTGACAGCATCATATTTTGCAGAACAAAGCCCGATTCAGCTTAAACAAGCGCAGTTAGAGATAGAAAGGCACTTAGGCCTCTCCGTCACAAATATGTCTGAAGGAAATGAAGGGGAGATGTCAGATAATAAGAAGGCAAGCTTAAGAGATATGACATCTTTCTTATTTCAGCATCAAAACCTTATTGCCAATAAGCATTCACTTCTTTATAGATTTGATGATTACAGAAAAAGACAATCAGTAATTGATAGTTTTCCTGTATTTAGTGGCTGGGCTAATGATAATTACTTTTTGCTAAAACGTCAAAAAGAATCAAAAGAAAGAGAATTCAAGTTGATTAATAATAGGGCTAACTCAAATGACAGGTTTTTGAAATCATTAGAAAATGAGCTTAAAGGTTATATCAAAAGTTATTATTATTTAATAGAGAAGCCATTTGATGAGCAAAGATCTGTTCAGTCTTATATAAACAACCGACAAGAAATATTGCCTGACAGATCTGCAATCTACGTAGGAGGTGGAATTGATGACCAATATAGTAGGCTGACTAGTCTTTTTGAAGCAAATAAAGTAGCTATAGCTGCATTATCTAAGAAAATTAAAGGCCTTGAAGATAGTGAATCCTACGCTGTAGGATTTCAAATGAGCCTGAGTGATATCCAAAGCAGATTTTTAGGAAATCCTTTAAAAGATACTACTTATGAGTGCCCTACATGCGGTAAAGAACATCCCGAATTAAATCAAGAGATTGAAGCCTTGGCGCTTTCAAACGAACGAATGCAAGATGAATTAAGCCAAATTTCTACTTATGCTGTGTCTTATGCAAAAGAAATTGAGCAACTGAGCATTCAACGAGAATCTTTAAGAAGAGAGAATAGCTTAATATCAAAACAAGTTGCTGATATAGAAAATACATTTGAGATTATCCAAAATCAAAAAAATGTGTCAAATGCAATTGTATATGCAAAAGCTCAGCTTGATTTAAGAATAGAATTATTCAAAGAAAACGCAAAAGATATTAATAGCGAATTTACAGCAAGAGCTGTTGAATTGCAATCCGAAATTGATTTTATCAATACTCAACTCAATCAATACAATATTGGCAGATTTTTCGCTTTTGCTGAAACTGAGTTGAGCTCAGATCTTAATAGAATCGGCAATAAGCTCGATTTTGAAGAACAGCTTAAGCCCTTGAATCTTTGGTTTGACTTAAAAACATTTAATTTAACACACGAATACAAAGATGTTGGACTAATTAGTCTAAGTGAAATGGGTAGTGGTGCAAACTGGTTAACATGTCATTTAGCTCTATGCTTAGGTCTTTTGAAATGGTTTGCCTATAATTCAAAGTCAACGGTTCCCTCATTTCTCTTTCTAGACCAGCCAAGCCAAGTTTATTTCCCCAAAGAATTTGATGCCACGAAGGACGAAGATATAAAACAGGTGTCTGCAGTATTTACGACTATCTTAGAGGAGCTTGAGTCTATTAAGGATGTAGTTGGCTACACTCCTCAGGTAATTGTAACAGACCATGCTGATAATCTCAAATTAAAGGGATATGAATTCAATGATTATGTGCGTAAGCGTTGGACTCCTGATAATGATGGAGCTCTTATTTAACGAAACTGTTTTTATTCAAAATGATTTTTAATAACATGATACAAACATTGTATTTTTAGTAATTGTATTATTGATTTGAATAATTTGCTCATTTAAACTTGCATTTAAATAAACATGGCTGATTCCGTTAATCTCTTTTACCTAGAAGATGTGTATCCAGATGCATCTTCGCTTCTTTCTTCGGTATTTAAGACTGTGGATCAAATAGTGCCTAATACAATCTTTGTTTTAGATACTAATGTCTTATTGACATCATTTGATGCAAGTAGCAATACAATCAGTGATATTGAAGGTATTCTCTTGTCTATTAAAAGCCAAAATAAATTATACATTCCGGCTAGAGTTGCAAGGGAGTTTGTTAATAACAGAGGTAAAAAAATAGGGGAGCTATATTTAAAAATGCGTCAAAATAAAGAAAGTTTGAATAGAGTGTCATTCAAGATGGATGAGTATCCACTCTTATCTGATAATAGCAATTATAATAAGTTGAAGGATGTTTTTGGTAATATATCCAAGTTGGTTTCCGAATCAAGAAAGCTATTTGATGCTCTAGACAATGATATAAAACAGTGGCATTGGAATGATAATGTTAGCGAAGTGTATAAAAGGATATTTTCTAGTGAAGTAGTTATTGAGTTAAAAGAAGAACGAGCTAAGGTTATAGAAGACCTCAAGTTTAGGATGATTCATAAAATAGCACCTGGTTATAATGATAGTGCAAAGCTGGATGAAGGTATTGGGGATTTGATTATATGGAAAACATTAATTGAAATCTCACAAGAGAAACATGTTGATGTGATTTTGGTAAGTGATGATCAAAAAAACGATTGGTTTTATAAACAAGATAAAGTAAGCTTATATCCAAAATATGAGCTTTTTGATGAGTTCAGAAGATTGACAAATGGCCAGTCTGTTAATATAATTTCTTTTGCCAACTTCTTAAAGCTGATGAATGCTAAGGAGGATACTGTAAATGAAATAAAAGCCAATATAGTTTTAGAAAAACTCGAACAAACTAAAGACAAGTTTGTGGCTGGACTTTCTCTGGACTATTTAAATGTAGGTGCTGCTGTAGAACAGCCCAAATTTGGATATGGAGTAGTGAAAGCAGTTGAACAAATTAATAATGGTGACTATGTCTTAACAGTTGATTTTGTTGAGTTTGGCGAAAAACGCCTTTTACACAAATTAGTTAAGCTAAGACCTGTTGATATGAATTCTTCAGAAGAAAACATGAACATTTATAAATAAACCATGGTTTTGATACTATATAATGATATATTTTTACTATATTCGTAAGTTATTCAGGGCATAAGAAGTGCCCTATTTTTATATCTTTCATGGAGAATTTTTACCAATAGGCTCCTTAATAAGATATAAATTTCTCCGGATTACAGCTATTATAAATTTATATAATTATTTAACAATCAATAACTTATGAAAAACGAAATCAAAAAACAAATCATTAAAGCCCCTAAACAGGCTAAGTACCTTAGTGACTTCCTTACTGACCTACCTAAAGGCATCTTCAATAAGAAGCAGACAAACGTAGGGGGAACTCACCTTGCTCTCACCCACCCAGAGAACTACATTATTATAGCTCCCACTGTAGAGTTGATCAAGAACAAGGTAGAGAACCAAGCAAACCTTCCTTACCCTGTGTTTGGTCTTTATGCTGATGTACCTAATAGTGATTTCAGGGAGTACATCAGGAAGAATGAGGTTCACCACATCATGGTGACCTATGATAGCCTTCCAAAGCTTATTCGTTGGTTAGCTGCTCTGGACATTGATGCTTACACCTACAATGCCCTGCTGGATGAGTATCACCTTACTCTACTCACTATGGGGTATAGGGAGAGAGCTATTGTGGGCATGATGGAGCACATTACAAAGTTTAGTCACTACACTCTTATGAGTGCTACTCCTGTAGCAGACGAGTTCGTTCCTCAAGTGCTTAAAGAGATGGACTATACAGAGGTAGAGTGGGAGAACAACTTGATCTTAAAGCCTCAGCGAATTAGGACTCCAAATCCTTATGCTGTTGCAGCTAATATCATTGAGATGTACAAGGAGGGTGAGATTTGGTTAGATGTAGATGGTATAAGCGTACAATCAGAAGAAGGATTTTTCTTTCTCAATTCGGTCAAGGGTATTAAGAATATTATTGATAGAGCAGAGCTTACCCCTGATGAGGTGAAGATAGTTTGCAGTGATACACTGAGGAATAGAGAGACCTTAGGAAGTGAGTTCAAGATATCTGGTAGCTTAAGTGAAAATAGAAAATTCACTTTCATCACTTCTAAAGCATTTGAGGGATCAGACTTCTTTAGCCAAACTGGGGTAGTATATGTGATAAGCGATGCTAAGCGGAAACATACTCTAATTGATATCCAAACTCAGTTGTATCAATGTGCTGGAAGAATAAGAACAGAGAGCAACCCCTTTAGGACCAAGCTATTTCACATATATAGTACTGGGTATGCAACCCAGACTAAGGATGATTTTGATAAAGAGCAACAGGAAAGAATTCAACACTCAAAGGTTATTATAGATACTCAGAATAAAGCAACTAAAGAGATAAGGTTAGCTTATAGACCTAGATTGAGCAAAGACCTTGAGAGTGATTTTATCCTTTATAATGAAGAAGAGGATAGGTATGAATACAATGAGATAAAAGAGAAGTTTGCTGAGTTTGCATTCAATCTCACTAACAGCATTTATAAGAATGGCTTGGCTTTGAGAAAAGCTTATTCTGAAGCTGGTGTTGATGCAGGAGATGAGGGGTATGTATATGCTGATGAATTCGATGATCAGGATTTCATCAAAAGCGTCTCCACCAGTAGCTTCAAAGACCTATTGATACATTATTGCCATCTTAGAGATATGCAGCTACTCTATGATGAACGCGAGCTAATCAAACAGTATGAGAGAGAATATCCTAAGTTTAAATACTATTATGAGAGGCTAACAAGTGCTGAGATTAGTACTTGCAAGTATGTCGAACGTGCTCTGGATGAAAAGATATATTCAAAGAGTCCACAGGTAAAGAATGCAGTAGCAAAGGAGGTGTTTTTAGCATTTAAGCTCAATTTGTTCTATTCGCTCAAAGACGCTAAACAAATGCTGAAGGACATTTATAAGAAAGTAGGTTCTAAGGCTTCAGCTAAATCAACTGATCTATCAGCATACTTCGAGGTAGAAAACACAGCAAGAAGGCTTGATGATAAAAGAGTAGATGGTTTGGTTCTGACAAGAAGGAAGTAAGCTCATACAGATACTTATATGTGATAACAATCTTCCTTTAACAGTAAAACAAAAGAAGAGCACAGAGATAGGATAATCATCCTGTTTCCCTGTGCTTTTGCCTTTTATGCTGCTTTAGCTTCTCTGACAGCTTTCATCTTGAGGTGTTCAGTATCTACTGCATGATATTTTCTAAACTCACTAGCACTCTTGGTACCGATGATTTCCATAATCTCCTTCTCATGATACCTGCCTGACTTCATGAGGTTGGTGATCATCGTTCTTCGCCCACTATGACTAGTGATCAAGGCTGCCTTTGTATAAGTGAAATAGAAAGGCTCTCTGAGCTTATACCGGGTAATGGTTACCTCACTGGCAAAGCTCTCTCCTAAGCCTTCTAAGATGCACTTGATCTGCTGATTGTATTTGACATCACTTACTAGCTCCAAGTTGTACTCATACTCTTGCAGCAGCAGGGATATCCTCTTGTCGAGGGCCAGAGGAATCTTGAAAGTGCCTTTCGTCTTCTTGGTTTTGCCAGTCAGCATACCATCTACTACCCGCAATCCTCCGGCATTCTGAATGTCACTTATTCTAAGGCCAGTAAGGCACCCAAATAAACAGAGGTCAATGTACTTCCGATCAGCTTTACTAAAATCCTCTCGACAGTCCCATAGGCTGTTGATTTCAGCAGGGGTGAGGTACACAATTTCCTTCTCTTCTCGGTAGACCTTAAAGTCTTTGGACCTATACCGTGGGTTAACCTTGACTTCCTGCTCTGTTTCTGCCCAGCTAAGGAAGTTCTTCAGCTTCTTGATACAAGCTCCAAAATACCCGTTCCAATGGTTCTTAGTATAAAGGATGTATGTAGCAAAATGCTTGTAAAACTCCATATCCATACCTTCAAATGAGGCTGGATACTTCGTCTCTTTCACATACTGCTTGAAGACTGAAACAAAGCTCTCATACTGCTTTTTAGTGGAGCTAGTGATATGCAAGCTGCTAGTAGGCCACTGCTCAAGCAAGGTTATGAAGTCCTTACCATAAGGCTTATTTGACTTCTCAGGCTCACTAGTTACCGTAGTTGCTACTCGTACTATTTGAGGTGCTGAAGGATGATGAATAACAGAGGTAGATAGCTTGATTGGTTTACCTCTAAACCGAGCTTTTACTAGATCAATAGTGGGTTCTTCACCGATGGCTACTAACTGTAGAGCAATCTCCATCAGTTTATTTTTGGTCTTACTGATGAGTGTATTTAGCTGCTGAGCTTGAGGATTGGTATTCTTTACTAGCTGAAGGGTTGAGTCCCATTCATCAGATTTGATGCTCTGCTTAAGTGGCACAGGAAACCAAAGCTTCTGATGAAAGTACCTCACATTCAAAGGGGATAATCCTTTTCTACCAGTAGCAGGTCTGAGAAATGCTTGGGTTTCCATGTGTTCTTTTTAGGGCATTTGAGTGAGGATTTAGAGTGAGAGAAAAGTGTGAGTTCCAGAAAATGTACAGTCATATGTACAGTCTGATTTAACAGTTCTATTGACTAAAAACTGTGTTTAGAGACTGTATGAGCTGTTTTTAATGTACGGGTCCTGGGTTCGAATCCCAGCGGGATCACCAAAACGCCTCATTTGCAAGCCGCAAGTGAGGCGTTTTTCGTTGGTACGGGTCCAGACGAGCTGTTTTTCGCGTCCGGCTTAGCCCGCCCAGCCTTCCCGGTCGAGGGAGCGGTACTGAATGGCCTCGGCCAGGTGTTCCAGCCTAATTTCGTCGGAATCGCCCAAATCGGCAATGGTGCGGGCCACCTTCAGAATCCGGTCGTAGGCCCGGGCGGAGAGGCCCAGGCGCTCCATGGCCGTTTTGAGCAGGGCCCGGCCCGCCTCATCAATCTGGCACAGCTCCTTGACCATCTGCGAAGGCATCATGGCGTTGGAGTGAATCTCGGGGAACTCCCGGAAGCGCGTTGCCTGCACTTCCCGGGCCTTTTCGACGCGCTGCTGAATGTTCTCACTGGTTTCGGCCTTGCGCGTCTCGGTCATCTGGTCGAAGGTGACGGGTGTGACTTCCACGTGCAGGTCGATGCGGTCGAGCAGCGGGCCGCTGACTTTGTTGAGGTAGCGCTGCACCACGCCCGGGCCGCACACGCACTCTTTTTCGGGGTGGTTATAGTAGCCGCAGGGGCAGGGGTTCATGCTGGCAATCAGCATGAAGTTCGACGGGAAATCAATGCTGACCTTGGCCCGCGAAATTGTGACGCGGCGCTCTTCCAAAGGCTGGCGCATCACTTCCAGCACCGTGCGCTTGAATTCAGGCAATTCGTCCAGAAACAACACGCCGTTGTGGGCCAGGGAAATTTCGCCTGGCTGCGGGTTACCGCCCCCGCCCACCAGGGCCACATCCGAAATGGTGTGGTGAGGGGAGCGGAAGGGCCGGCTGGTCAGTAGGGAGGCATTGGCGCCCAGCTTACCCGCCACGGAGTGAATCTTGGTCGTTTCCAGCGCTTCCTGGATGGAAAGGGCCGGCAGAATACTGGGCAGGCGCTTAGCCAGCATGGTTTTGCCCGCGCCGGGTGGCCCGATCATGATGACGTTGTGGCCGCCGGCCGCCGCTATTTCCAGGGCCCGCTTGATGTTTTCCTGGCCCTGCACATCGGCGAAGTCGGCGGCGTACTGGTTGGCCGCGCTTTGGAACACGCTGCGGGTGTCGAGCTGCAGGGGCTCAATTGCCAGGCGGCCCTCGAAGAAGTCGATGGCCTGCTGCATGTTTTCGACCGGAATAACGTCGAGGTTATTCACGATGGCGGCCTCCTGGGCATTGGCGCGGGGCAGAATAAAGCCCTTGAAACCTTCCTTGCGGGCCTGAATGGCAATGGGCAGCACCCCGCGAATGGGCCGCAACTCGCCGTCGAGGGCCAGCTCACCCATGATGATGTATTCGCCGAGTCGCTCAGTGTTCAGCTGTTGGGAGGCGTGCAGGATGCCCAGAGCAATGGGCAAGTCATAAGCCGAGCCTTCTTTGCGGATGTCGGCCGGGGCCATGTTAACGACCACCTTAGTGCGCGGCATCCGGTAGCCCCGCATCTTCAGGGCCGCCTCAATGCGCTGCTGGCTTTCCTTGATGGCATTGTCGGGCAGGCCCACCACGTAAAAATTGGTACCCTGGGATACGACTACTTCAATGGTAATGGTGTTGGCATTGACGCCCTGCACGGCCGAGCCATACGTTTTGGTAAGCATAGTTGGGAATAAAAGGATAAGTCACTAGGTAAAGGTGGAGCTAAGATAGAAGAAGTTATGGTGGCACAACACGGAAAAAGCCAGCCCGGGGTGGGGCTGGCTTTTTGCTGAAGCTACAAGGAAAAAACGCTGGCGCGGAGCTTACTTTTCGTCGGCCACCAGCTGCTCGATGAGCAGAATCAGGATGTGGATGGCCTTGATGTGGATTTCCTGGACCCGGTCGGCAAAGCCGCTGTGGGGCGCCCGGATTTCCACGTCGCTCAGGGCGGCCAATTGCCCGCCGTCCTTGCCGGTGAGGCTCACCACTTGCATGCCGCTGGCCTTGGCCGCTTCGGCGGCCCGCAGCACGTTGGGCGAGTTGCCGCTGGTGCTGATGGCCAGCAGCACGTCGCCGGGGCGGCCCAGGGCCTGCACGTAACGGCTGAAGACGTGCTCATAGCCGTAGTCGTTGGCCACGCAGCTCATGTGCGAGGCTTCGGTGAGGGCAATGGCGCCCAGGGCGGGCCGGTCGAGGCGGTAACGGCCGCTGAGCTCCTCGGCGAAGTGCTGGGCGTCGCAGAGGGAGCCACCGTTGCCGCAGCTCAGGATTTTGCCGTGTTGCCGGAGGCTAGCGGCCATCAGGCGGGCGGCTTGCTCAATGCGGGCCAGGTTTTCGGGGTCGGCCAGAAAACGGTCGAGTACGGTGCGCGCTTCGGTCAGCTCGGCGCGGATGAGGTCGGTTAGGGGTGCAGTCACGCCGTAAAGTTACAACGTAGTCCGGTTGTCGGGGGTGGGGCCGGGGTTAGGGGTGATAATCGTGTTGGGCTGCTGCACCGGGGCATTCATCAGGCCGGGGTCCTGCTGCGGGAAAGTGGGGTGCTCCACGTCGTGGCCGGGCGTGACGGTACCGCTGTGGGTGGGCGGAATGGCCGAGTCGATATAGACCGGGGCCGGCGTCACGGGGCCCGACTGGTACACCGTAGTCGGCGCCGGGGCGGGCGTCACGGGAACGACGGGTGTCACGGGGGCGGCAGTGGTCGTCGTGGTGGAGGTGACGGTGCGCTGCTGGAACTCCCGCTCGCGCTGGTCAATCTGGTGGTCGTAGAGCTTGGCCTTGAGCTCGTTGATTTTGCCGTTGAGTACCGTGGTTTCGCGGCGCAGCAGGGCGCTGTCCATGTTTTCGGTAATCAGGTGCAAGGCCAGCAGGATGGCCCCGATGATGAAGAGCGTGTAGTAGAACGAGGCCAGGCCTTCGGGGCCGGTCAGGTTGAAGGTGGAGGCGAAGGTGTCGCGGGTGGCGGGGCTGAAGATAAACAGCAAAGCCAACAGCAGATATACCATGACCAGCACGGTAACAATTCGTTTGAGAGCAAGCATAGTAGGGGAGGGCTAAAGTGGGGAAAAGCCAGCGGGGTGCTTTACGCGGAGCCCGGTTGGCGCGCTGAATATAGTGCTTTGCCAATCTAGACGCGGAAAACCCGAGTGGCGACGCCCCATAAACGCAAAGAGCCCCGGCACAGTTGGCCGGGGCTCGATTTCTGCTCTTTTCGCAAGTGGTTCTGCTAGGGCAGCACACCATTGGTCTGCATCGAGTTCAGGCGCTGGTATACGCCGCCTTCGCGCCGCAGCAGCTCCTCGTGTGAGCCCCGCTCCACGATACGGCCCTGCTGGAGCACCACGATTTCGTCGGCGTGCTGAATGGTGCTCAGGCGGTGGGCAATGACCAGGGAGGTGCGGTTCTGCATCAGCCGGGTCAGGGCTTCCTGCACGAGTTTCTCCGATTCAGTATCGAGGGCCGAGGTGGCTTCGTCCAGAATCAGGATGGGCGGGTTGCGCAGGATGGCCCGGGCAATGCTCAGGCGCTGCCGCTGCCCACCGGACAGCCGGCTGCCCCGGTCGCCGATATAGGTGTGGTAACCGTCCGGGGCCTGAATGATAAACTCGTGGGCGTTGGCAATTTTGGCCGCTTCGATGACCTGCTCGTCGGTGGCCTCGGTGTTGAAGCGGATGTTGTTCAGAATCGTGTCGTTGAACAGAATGCTTTCCTGGGTCACGATGCCCATCTGGTCGCGCACGGAGTGAATGGTGCAGTCGCGCACTTCCAGCCCGTCGATGAGGATCTGGCCGCCGGTGGGGTCGTAGAAGCGGGGCAGCAGGTCGGCCAGCGTGCTTTTGCCGCCACCGGAAGGGCCCACCAGGGCCACAGTTTTGCCCTTGGGAATTGTCAGGTTGATGTCCTGCAGCACGGGCTTGTCGCCGTAGCTGAATTGCAGGTTGCGCAGCTCAATCTGGTGCTCGAAGGCGGGCAGCACCCGCGCGTCGGGCTTGTCGCGAATGGCGGGCTCGGTATCGATGATGCTCAGCACCCGCTCGCCGGCTACCAGGCCGCGCTGGATGTTGCCAAACGAGGACGACAACGACTTGGCCGGCGTGAGCACCTGCGAAAACATGATGATGTAGGTAATAAAGGCCGCGGCCTGCAGCGTGGACGTGCCGCCCAGAATCAGGGTGCCGCCGAAGTAGAGCAGGCCCGCCACCACCAGCACGCCGGCAAACTCCGAAAACGGCGAGGCCAGGTCCCGGATGTTGTCGATGCGGCGGGAGGCTTGGGCGTACTGGTCGTTCTGGGCTTCAAACTTGCCCTTGATGTACTCCTGGGCATTAAAAGCCTTGATAACCCGGATGCCGCCCAGCGTCTCGTCAATCACCGAGAGCATGGTGCCCAGGGTACTCTGGCTGGTTTTGGCCTGGGTGCGCAGGCGTTTGGAAAGGCCCGCAATAATACCGCCCGACAGGGGCAGCAGAATCAGGGTGAACAGGGTGAGCTTGACCGACATGTAGAACAGCACCACAAAGTAGCCCACGATGGTGAGCGGGTCGCGCACGACGGCCTGCAGCGTGTTAACGACCGAAATTTCCACTTCCTGCACGTCGTTAGTAAAGCGCGACATCAGGTCACCTTTCCGCTCGGAGGCGAAGTAGCCCAGCTGGAGCTGAATGATGCGGTGGTACAGGTCGCGGCGCAGGTTGCGGATGACGCGGGCCCGCACCCGGGCCGCCAGCCGCAAGCTCAGGTAGCGGAACACGTTGCTGAAAAACACCGAGGTAATCAGCGTCAAACACACGAACAGCAAAGCGCCCAGCTTGCCGTGTTCGGCAATTACCTGGGCAAAAAAGTAGTTGAACGTACCCGTGACGTAGTCGAGAGTGAGGGCAAACTCGGGCAGGTGGGCCGGGGCACTGAGCTTGTTGGTGGTTTCGAACAGCACGTTCAGCATCGGGATGACCAGGGCCAGGTTGCCGATGCCGAAGAAGATGCCGAAAATGGTGTAGAGCAGGTACAGCGGCACCGTGTTGGCCAGGGGCCGGGCATACTGCAGAATGCGGAGGTAGGTCTTCATATGGCGCCGCAAAGGTAACCCCGGATTCCGGTTGCCGCCCGCCCCCGGTGAGCGGGCGGCCCTACTCGGCGCGGAACACGGCTACGACTTCAATCTGCCCCAGAATGTTGCGGTTGAATTCCTCCAGCTCCTCGGCGGGCACCCAGAGCTCGTCGTGTTCCCGGTTGCCCACGTTCTGCACCGGAAACTGGGCGGCGTAGTCGGCGTCCACGGCGAAGTGCAGCACGTAGCCCACGCCGTAGTAGGGCACGTTCCAGTCGCGGGCAATCTGGGCGGCATAGGCCTCGTTCAGCACCGGGTAAAAGATGGGCTGCTCGGGCAGGCGGGGCGGAAAGGCCAGCCAGTTGGCCGCGGCTATTAAATCCAGCTCCTGCTGGTTGACGGGGCGGTAGAGTAGCAGGGCAGCCGGTTCGTGGCGCATCGGTCAGGAGAAAAACGGCTTAAAACTCGTGCAGCCGCTGGGCAATGTTCCAGCGCAGGGACACGGACGTAAAAGCCTCGGTACCGTTGCCGACGGCCGTGGTGGCCCCGCTCTGGCGGCGCACAATCTGCTTGGCATCGAGCCAGAGGTTGTGCTTCAGCATGTAGCTGGCCGTCAGGTCGAGGTGCACGAGCTTGGTGGTATTGCCCTGGCCCACGCTGTTGCCGTAGTCTTGCACCCGGGTGTTGTACGACTTCAGCACGTTGGAGCCGTAGTTCTGCAGCGCCAGGTCCCGGTTTTCCAGGTCGAGGCCTTGTTTGGTGTAGAATGCCTTGCCCACCAGGTTGAGGCGGGGCAGCAGCTGGGGCTGGTAGCTGACAATACCGATAAACTCGTAGAAATTAGCACCCATCGGGTGCGCCAGGGGCTGGCGGTAGTGCTGGTAGTTGGTGGCCTCGTCCTGGTGCTGGTAGGTGTAGGGCCGCACGTAATTGACTTCGGCCTGCACATCCAAGTTCTTGATACCGGCCACGTCGAGGTACTTGCCGCCAAGTTGAAAGGCCTGCTTGTTGGCCCACCAGCCGTTGCCGGAACGAATCTGACTTACTACCAGCTCGTCGAGCATTAGCTGTCCGTAGAGCTGGCCGCGGTGGCGGATGTTCCACTTGAAGTCGGCCCCGAGCAGGGCATTATCCGCTGAGCCAATCTGCTGCTCGATGCTGCGGTAGAAGATAATCGGGTTGAGGTACTGCAATTCGAAGCGGCCTTTCCCCCGGGAAAACATCACCGACTCAAACACGCCCACGTTGAAGGCCGGCGTCACGTCGAGGCTCAGGTGGTGCAGGGCCATGTATTTTTTGGGATACACTCGGTCGGGGCCATTGGCCGTGGCGCTGAGTTCGGCAAACAGGTTCTGGTAGTTGAACTTCCAGATGCGGGTGTTGAGCTTCAGAAAGAAATAGGGCGCCGAGTAGTCCGACAGAATCAAGGAGCGGTAGCCGTTGCCGATGAAGTTCCGGTCGTGGCCCAACTGCACGTTGATGTGTTTGGTGGCTGCGTAAGTCAGGTAGCCGCGGGCCGAGAGGAAGTCGTACTGGCCCGGTTTGGTTTTAAACGGCTTCCAGTAGCCTTCGTGGGGCACAATACTGTCGCGCTGCACCCGGTTTTGCACGTAGAACGGCACGGCCATCTGGTTGTCGGTCACGAAGGTGTAAAAGCCCAGGCGGCCGTCCACGGTACCTTCTACCTGCACGCCGCGGGTGTTGAGGTAGCGCAGTCCGTCACTGTCGGTGTCCTTGCCGGCCTGGAAGTACACCACCGGATTTACCCGCAGCGTGAAGTCCTCCGTCTCGACGTGAAACAGGTCCGACTGATTGCGGTAGAAGTAATTCAGGAAGCTTTTTTTGCTGGTGTTCAGCGCCGAGCCCTGGGTGGAGTAATTCCAGTTGTCCCGGGCCAGGAAGCTTGCATTAAACTGGTCGGCGGCCGACAACGACGTGGCGCCGGCGTTGTCGTTCAGCACCCGCTCGGCCAGCCGCGCCACACCGGCCCGAGTGTAGGGCCGCACAGCCGTGTAGGGGTCGCCGAGCGAGTCGGGGCCGTACTTAATGGCGTACCGGTCGATGAGGCGGTACACGTCCTGGTCGAGCGGCACGTAGGTACTGCCCTGGGTGGTAGCCTTGCGCTGAGCGGCGGGCACACTGGCCGCGGCCGGGGCTGGCACCGGCGCAGCTACCGTGGCCGGCGCCGAAGCCGGTTGCGGGGCCGGGCTGGGCGTCGGCACGGCCACGGGCTCGGTGGGAGCGGGCGGCGGGGTAGCCGGCTGCGGCTTATTTTTAGGCGCTTTCGGGTCGATGGGGTGGTCAAAAATCAGCCAGACGGCGTTGGGGTCTTTAGCCGGCGGGGGCGTAGTCTGGGCCTGAGCCGGGCGGGCCAGAAAGCCCAGGGCCGACACAAGCAGGATTAGCGGTTTTTTCATACTTCGACGAAGGGCCCGGCGGCTGGAGGAGCGCCCGGCGGGGCAAACCTACGCAGTTCGACGGTGGGAGTTAGGGCCAAGCTAAAAAGTCCCGGCGGAAGCTGCGCCTTGGCCGGGTCAAACCTTGTACGCTACCAACGCCGAAAAGCAGGAAGCCCGTGCATATTACCCTACTTTTGCCCGGTTGTCCTTCCTTACTGCTCCCGCCGTTGCCGCTCCAGTTTCTGCCCTTTGCTCACCTCGACTCCGCCGCCTGGGATGCCTGCGTGGCCGCCGCTGAACCGGCCGTGCCCTACGCCCAGCACGCCTGGCTGCGGGGCACCGCCGGCCGCTGGGATGCCGTGGTGGAAATCGAGCCGGAGTCGGGCCGCTACCTCTCGGTGCTGCCACTGCCCGTCAAGCGCCGTCCCTGGGGTCGGGAAGTATTTCAACCGCCCTTCACCCAGCAGCTGGGTTTGCTCACCACGGCTGGCAGCCAGCACCGCAACCCGGCCGAGTACCTGGCCCTGACGGCCGGCCGCTACGCCCGGCTGTATCTGCAGGCCAACAGCGGCAATGAGTTTTCAACCGCCCCACCAGATTTTCAGCTGACCTGGCGCCAGACCTACTGCCTGCCGCTGGACGCTAGCTACGAAGCGCTACACAAAGGCTACGCGGCCGACTACCGCCGCCGCCTGCGCCTGAATCAGCAGCTGGAGCAGCCCCTGCAGGTTACGGAAACTCACTCGGCCGAGGCGCTGCTGCGCTTGTTTCGGGAGCATAAGGGCGGGGAAGTAGCCAGCCTCAGGCCCCGCCACTACCGGCAGCTGGCGCAGCTGATTTCCAATCTGCAGAGTTTGGGCCAGGTCCGGATTCTGGAAATGCTGGCCCCTGATACCACCGAGCTGCTGGCCGGGGCGTTGTTCGTCGTTACGCCCCGGGTAATTATCTACTTGTTTGCCGCCGCCTCGCCGGCTGGTAAAAAAGCGGCGGCGCCCTTACTGTTGCTCGACTACCTGATTCAGCACTACGCCGCCACGCCAGGCCTGGTACTCGACTTCGAGGGCGGCATGATTCCGTCCATTGCCCGTTTTTTTGCCAACTTCGGGGCCCGGCCCGTTCCCTACGCCGCCCTCACCCTTACCCGTCAGCCCTGGTATCTGTCATGGAAACGCTAAACACTCCCTCCGCAAGCCCCGCCGCCCGCGTCCATATCGTGTGCGCCGAGCCCTCCATTGCCAACCACTTCCTGGCTGAGCTCCGCGACGTGGACGTGCAGCGCGACAGTCTGCGTTTCCGCCGCAACCTGCAGCGTCTGGGCGAAATCATGGCCTACCGCATCAGCTCCCAGCTTAGCTACACCGAAAAAGTGGTCCAGACGCCCCTGGCCGCGTCCAGCAGCAAGCAGCTGCGCGACTTCCCGGTGCTGGCCACTGTGCTGCGCGCCGGCCTGCCGTTTCACCAGGGTTTCCTGAATTACTTCGACCAGTCGCCCAGCGCCTTCGCCGCGGCCTACCGCATCGAGGGCACTTCCCAAGTACAGGTGCAGGTCGACTACCTCTCGGCGCCTAACCTCGACGAGCGGGTGCTGATTCTGGCCGACCCGATGCTGGCCAGCGGCAAGTCCTTGGTGCAGACCTACCGGGCCATGCTGCGCTTCGGCCAGCCCCGGCAGGTGCACATTGCCGCCGTTATTGCCTCGCCCGAGGGCGTGGAGTTCGTCACCCGCGAGATTCCCGAAGCCACGCTCTGGGTAGCCGCCGTAGACGACCACCTCAACGAGCACGCCTACATCGTGCCCGGCCTGGGCGACGCCGGCGACCTGTCGTACGGCAGCAAATTGTAACGCCCGCGTAATGCGGCGGAACTAAACGGGCTGGTGCTTACCTCGTATCTTTACCCTTGGATAGTTACCTTTTAGCCCCGAAAACGCCGTGTTGCCTGATTTTGCCAAATACGCCTCCGTTTTCCTGCTGAGCATGGTCAAGTTCTTCGGCGGCCCGCTGGCGGGCGTGTCGTTGGGCCTCAACTTCTTCCAGACCCTGGGCCTGACCGTGGCCGGCATGATGACTACCGTGGTGGTCGTGTCGGGGGTGGGGCGCATGTGGGCCCTGCACCAGCGGCAGCGCCGTGAAACCAAGGGTAAGCCCCTGTTCAGCAAGCGCAGCCGCCGCATCGTGGGCATCTTCCGCCGCTTCGGCATGCCCGGCATTGCCTTCCTGACCCCGGTTCTGTTTAGCCCCATCGGCGGCACCGTCATTGCCACCCAGCTGCACGTGCCGCGCTGGCGCATCATGGTGCACATGCTCTGGAGCGCCGTGTTCTGGGGTTCTATCATGACTATCCTGGTGGTGCGCTTCAGTCACCTGCCGTTTTTTCAGCACTAGTACTGGTGCACTCCAAACATCAAAGCCCTTGCCGTAGCCGCGGCAAGGGCTTTTTGCTGGTCTGGGGTACCAAAATACCTACTTGTGGGTATTGTCGCGGCTTAGTCAGGGTTATAGCTTTGCTGTCCGTTTACACTGAAACCAGTCGGTTTTGCCTGTTGCAGGTAGGTAGCGAGCTTTTCTATCTCTTCTTTTTTCACACCTATTATCGGCCTTATGCCCACTTCTACCCAAAAGTTCTTTTTAAGTGTCCTCGGTCTGCTGTCCGTGGCTGCCACTAATGCCCAAGCCCAGACGGCGGCTGCCAAAAACAGCAGCCAGCTCATGACCCTGCTCACCCAAAAGCACCCGATTACCGCCCGCCCCGGCACGGCCGCTCGTGGCATCAATGCCACCGTGGTGCGCCCGGGCCAGCAAGTAGGCTATTACTGGGAAACCACTACCAACAGCTGGCTGGTCAGTGGCAAGGAAGTCAATACCTACAACTCCCAGGGCCTGCTGACCCAGCAGGTCGACCAGGATTCGGCGACGGCCGTTAACTACGGCCGCACCTTGTACAGCTATGACGCCCAGGGCAAGGAAACCAGCTACACTCGCCAGAACTGGACCAATAATGCCTGGGTTAATGCTTACCGCAGCCTGACTACCCGCGATTCGCACGGCAACGAGACGTTATATGAATCGCAAGACTGGAACGGCAGCGCCTGGGTAACTACATATGGTACCCAGTTGGTGTATACCTACAACGGCTCGGGGGCCATAACGCAAGAAATCCGTAAGGAGCTGGAAAACGGGGTGTACGTGAATACCGACCGGATTTCGTACACCTACACCAATGGGCAGCTGAGCGCCCTGCTCTACGAAGAATGGAATAACACGGCTTGGCAGAACGACGGCCGTATTCTGGACATCGTGTGGTATGACTATGCCAACAACCGACCAGCTTCGTACCGGGAGCAGACCTTCATCGGTAACAGCTTCGTAGACGAAAGCCGCTACACGATATCCTGGAGTGCTAATGGTAGCAACGTAGAAACCAGAGAGGTATACAATATCAACGCCTGGTTTAACTACCGCCGTTACACAGAAACCAAGGATAGCCAAGGCAATGACCAACTCTACACCACGGAGAGCTGGACTAACAATGCTTGGAAGCAAATCGAGGGCTACCGTTACATCAACGTTTACAATTCCAACAACAACCTGATTCGCCAGGTGGAGCAGGACTTCGATGAGGTGGCGCTGCAGTACGTGAATTACAACAAAAGTACCTACTCCAACTTCCAGACCATCACGCTGGCGGCTCGCAATGCGGCCCTGGAAGCTCAGAGCGCCTTGTACCCCAACCCTGCCAACGGCGTAGTAACGCTGGAAGTAGCCGGCCTCTCGAAAACCGAAAGTGCTACCGGCGAGGTTCGCAATGCCCTGGGCCAGTTGGTGCAGAACTTTACCGTTCGGCCCCAGGCCGGCAAGCTCAGCACCCAGCTCGACCTGACTGGCCTGAAGTCGGGCGTGTATACCGTGCGCCTGCAAACGGCCGAGGGTGCCGTCGTGAAGCGCGTTGTGCGCAACTAAGCTGTTTTTTTACCCACCTACTGCAACTAAAAAGGCCCCGACCAATACTGGTCGGGGCCTTTTGTATTTCGGGGTACCGGGTTGCCAGGCCAGCTTTAGCGGCTGCGGCGGGCGTTGCGCAGCTTAGCCGCACCCTTAGCCGCCGGCGACTGGCTCCGACCCGGAGAAGCCCGCTTTTTCTTGCCTTTCTGGCTGCGGTTAGGGCCCTCCACGTAGGGCAGGCCGGTGCGCTTGTCGATGCTCTTCTGCAGGGGCGCCACCTTGTCGTGAAACGCGCCCTGGTATTCGGGGTCCAGCTTCTTGCGCCGGTCGTCAATTTCGCGGGCCATGCTCTGCTTCTCGTCAAACATGGTCGGCATCACCTTCACGTCCTCGGGCAGGGGCAGTTCGGGAATGGGCTGGTTGATGAGCTCCTCGATGCGGCCAATGTGGTGCATTTCGGCCTCGTTGGCGAAGGTGATGGCCGCGCCCGTGTGCTGAGCCCGGCCCGTGCGCCCGATGCGGTGCACATAGTCGTCGTACACCAGCGGCACGTCGAAGTTGATAACGTGGCTCACCTGGGGCACGTCGATGCCGCGGGCGGCCACGTCGGTAGCCACCAGGAAGCGCAGCTCCCCGTTGCGGAAGGCCTCCATAGCGTTGATGCGCACGTTCTGGCCCTTGTTACCATGAATGGCCCGCACCTCACCGTCCACCTTGCGGCCCAAAAAGTGCGACACGTTTTCGGCGTGCTCCTTGGTGCGGCAAAAAATCATGACCCGGTTAAAGGTTTCCTTGTCCTTGAACAGGTAGCCCAGCAGGTTAATTTTGGTCAGCAGGTTGGGCACCCGATACAGGGTCTGGGCCACGTTCTGGGCCGACGTGGCGGCCGGCGTCACCTCCACCCGCATCGGAAATTCCAGAAACTCCTCGCTCAGCTTGACCACCCGCTCGGGCATCGTGGCCGAGAACAGCGCGTTCTGGCGCTTGCGCGGAATCACCTCCAAAATGGCCCGGATCTGGGGCATGAAGCCCATATCCATCATCTTGTCGGCTTCGTCCATGACCAGAGTTTTCAATTCCTTGAACACCAGGGCGCCCTTCAGGTAGAGCTCCATCAGGCGGCCGGGCGTGGCAATGAGGATATCGACGCCCGCGGCCAGGGTTTCAATCTGGGTTTTGGGTCCCAGGCCGCCGTAGATGGCCAAAATCCGCAGATCGGTGTACACGGCCAGCTTCTTGAGGTGGGTTTCAATCTGCATGGCCAGCTCCCGGGTGGGCGCCAGAATCAGGCCCCGCGGGTGCGTGCCCTGGGCGTATTTTACCTTCATTAGCAGGGGCAGGCCGAAGGCGGCCGTCTTGCCGGTGCCGGTCTGGGCAATGCCGAGCACGTCGTGACCGGCCAGCAGCAGCGGAATAGTTTGCTCCTGCACGGGTGTGGGCTGCTCAAAACCGGCTTCCGCCACGGCGTTGAGAAGCTGTTTGTTGAGCTTGAAATCGGCAAAAGTGAGCGGCTGCGGCGTATCAGACATGGCAAAAATTCCTAATGGGAGGGCAAAGGTACGGGGAATATAGCCAGCAAACGGCCTGGAACTCATTATATAACTGCTTGGCTGGCAGGAGGGCCACAAAAAAACGCGGAAAATTATTTGCAAATAGCCCCGCAACCTTTACTTTTGTGCCTACAATACCAACCTGGTAGATATAGCTCAGCTGGTTAGAGCGTCGGATTGTGATTCCGAAGGTCGTGGGTTCGAACCCCATTATTTACCCACACGGAAGTCCCCGGAGAGAAATTTCCGGGGACTTTTTTTGTTATTTGTACCGTTGTACCCCCGGCGGCATGCCGCTGAAACCCCACTTATTCCCCTGACTATGAGTTTGGTCGTAATCGGTTCCGTAGCGTTCGACGCCCTGGAAACGCCCTTTGGCAAAACCGACAAAATCATTGGTGGCGCCGCCACCTACATCAGCCTGTCGGCTTCGTATTCGCTGAAGCCCGTGAAGCTGGTTGCCGTTGTCGGCGACGATTTTCCGCAGTCCGACATCCTGCTGCTGCAGGAGCACGGCGTCGATACCGAAGGCCTGCAGATCAAGGAAGGGGAGAAGTCCTTCTTCTGGTCGGGCAAGTACTCAACCGACCTCAACTCGCGCGAAACGCTGACCACCGAGCTCAACGTGCTGGCCGATTTCGACCCCATCATCCCCGATTCCTACCAGGACTGCAAATACCTGATGCTGGGCAACCTGGCCCCGGCTGTGCAGCGCCTCGTGATTCAGCGCCTCGTGAACCGGCCCAAGCTGATTGTGATGGATACGATGAACTTCTGGATGGACGTGGCCCTGGAGGATCTGATGGCGACCATCGAAATGGTGGACGTGCTGAGCATCAACGACGAGGAAGCCCGGCAACTCAGCGGGGAATATTCGCTGGTGAAGGCGGCCAAGAAAATCATGGGCTTCGGGCCCAAGTTCCTCATCATCAAAAAAGGGGAACACGGCGCCTTGCTGTTCCACAAAAACAAGATTTTCTACGCCCCGGCCCTGCCCCTGGAAGAAGTTTTCGACCCGACCGGCGCCGGCGACACCTTCGCGGGCGGCTTCATCGGCTACCTGGCTGCCACCGACGACATCAGCTTCGACAACATGAAGCGGGCCGTGATTCACGGCTCGGCCATGGCCTCGTTCTGCGTGGAGAAGTTCGGCACCGAGCGGCTGCTGAACCTGACCAAAGAGCAGCTGGAAGCCCGTGAGAAGCAGTTTGCCGACCTCGTGGAAGTTATTCCCGCTACTTCGGCCCAGCCCGCCTAAGCGGCGTCTGAGGCCCCCCGAATTGAAAAAGCCTGCTGGCCCATTTTGCGGTCGGCAGGCTTTTTTATGCTCGTCATTGCACAACTATTTGGGCGCGGTCAGGGTACAAGAGAAGGAATTTTCTCACCTAAGCTTTTACTGCCATGACTAAGCATCAAGATAAAGCGCCTACCAATTCCGAGAAGTCGAAAAAGCAGATGGGCACGCCCAATGGCCCGCAATCCGCAGAAAACGGGTCGGAGTCGCCCATTCCCAGCTCCCGCATCCATTCCAATAGTGGCGGCACCCAAATGCAGGACGTGAATCAGAACGGTCTGAACGACGCCGGCAACCCCACCAAGAACAATACGCCCGGTGGCGGCAACAGCGAAGAGCAGCGCGTTTCGCAGGCCAACAAGCCCCGGCATAACCCCAACGCCACGCAATTCGACGCCAAGTAACGTTGGCGGCAAGAATGCCCGTAACGGGCCCGGTCGACACTTCGGCCGGGCCCGTTTTTATTGCGCCTAGCGGATGGCGGCCGGCAACTGGAGCGTCACGTAGCGCGCGGGCAGGTCGGCGCCGGCTTCAGTGGGGCCAAACTCCTGCTGCACGATGATGCTGCCGTCGGGGCGCCAGCGGGCCTCGGTTGGGCCCCAGTTGATGAGTTCCCGCTGCCAGACGAGCTTGGGGCCTTTGGCACCAACCTGCAGCAGTTGCAGGCCGTTAGGGTCGAAGGCAGCGGCCAAATCGGCGTTGCTAGCCAGAATGTAGCGGCCGTCGGGGGAGGCAACGGGCCGGCCCCAGATGTCAGTGCGCTGCCCGGTCCGCTGATCGATGAGTACCACGCTGTGCCCTTCCCACAATCCCACGCTGACCACCCACTGGTGCGCGCCCGGCAATTGGCCCCAGTAGGAGTACTGCACGGCATTTTCACTGTCGGTCGTGTCGTTGCGCAGCACTACCGTCCGGCCGTTGGTGGCCTTCAGTGCCAGGTCTAGTCCAGCCCGTTGTACTCGGCCGCCGGTTTGGGCCAACGGGGAAGCTTCCACCGAATCGGGCCACAGGGGCAGGGCGGCGGGACGGGTTTGCTGCCAGATGGCCTTATCCGCTGGCTGTACGGCTATGACCAAGCCGCTGTGCGTACGCAGCGTGTCGTGGCCCGTCGCTTTCACGACATCGGCGGAAGACTGCGCCACGGACGGCGGGGCAGGTGCGGGTACTGCCGTCGTTGGCGCCGGTTCGGCGGCGGGTGAGGTAGGGGCAGTACTGGAAGTGGCGGGCTGGTCTTGGCTACAGCTGCCAAGCAGCAGCGCCATTGCCCAGAAAACGGAACGAAGGGGGAGATTCATGCGCAAGTATAGGAATTCGGCCATAGAAGCGGCCGGGCTCTTACGGCACTACCTGCATGCGCACCACCCGGGTGTCCACGTCGCCGTTGTCGAAAAAATCCTGCTCAAAGAGGATAGTTTTGTTGTCGAGCCAGCGCGGCCCGGTCACGCCCCACTCGGTTTGCCGTTCCCAGAGCTTTTCCAGCCTCGGGCCGTCTACGTGCCATACCTGCAGGCCACTAGGCTCGTAGCGGGCCAGCACGTCGGAGTTGCCGCACACGAAATGCCGGCCGTCGGGGGCCACGGCCGGCGGGCTCCACACCCGGGTACGGCGGCCGGTGCGCTGGTCCACGAGCAGAAAGTAGCCGCCCTCGTAGAGGTGGACCGAAATCAGCCACTGTTTGATTTCGGGCAGGCTGCCCACGTATTCGTAGCTGATGTTTTTCTCGTAGTCCTCGGCCGGGTTGTTGACCAGGCGCAGAGGCTGTTTCAGGCCACTAGGGCGCAGAACCAGGGCGCCACCCACGCGCTTTACCGTGGGGCCGGCCGTGCGCAGGCGCTGCCGCTCTTCGGCTTCCAGGTCAATTTCCTGCTCTTCCTGCTCGGTTTTGGGCTCGGGCGGCAGCCAGGTTTTGTGGGGCAGCTTCTCGTACACGTTGCGGGAGCCCTGATGAATGCTCAGCACCCGGCCCGGCAGCTGCACCAGCGTATCGAGGTGCTCCAGGCGGTAGATGCGGGGCGGGGTGGGCCGGGGCACGGGCACGGCCGGCGTAGCCGTCGGCACGCTGGGCTGCATCCGTTCGGCCGGACCACGAAAAGAACAGCTCCACAGCAAAAAATGCGGAGAAATCAACAAAAGCAGGGCACGAAGCCGAAACATGGACTTGGGGGTAAAAACGCGCCGCTTAAAAATCTTGTTTGAGCCACTGCCGGAAGCTGGCCTGTTGCTCGGCCGTAGCCTGGGGCAGCTTTTCCACCGTGTACTTGGCCCAAAACTGCTGCCCAGGGTTGCCCGTCAGCGTCACGGTCAGCAGCCGGTTTTGCCGAAACACGCTGATTTCGTAGCTGGCCGCGTGGTCGTTGAGCAGGCTTTGCAGGTTCATATCCACCCGCCGCCCGTTCACGGCCACGATTTCGTCGTCCACGGTTAGGGCCGCGGCGGCCGGGGAGTCGGGCAGGATGTCGGTTACCTCGGTCCGCTCGTTCTTGACCACTGCCCGGAACCCAAATACGCCCTCGGCCACCGACACGCTCGGTTCGGCGTGCAAAGTGCAGCCCACGAAGCTCAGAGCTTTGTCGAGGGGTTCTTCCAGCGGGGCCGTGCCGTAGATGAACTTGTCGAAGTAGGTCTTCATGTCGCGCCCGGCCACTTCCGTCACAATGCGGAGGTAGTCGTCCTCGGTATAACCAATTCCGGTGAGGCCAAATTCCTGGTAGAGGCGGCGCATCACGTCGTCGAGGCTGCGCTGGTGGTTGCTCAGGCGGCGCAGCGTGAGGTCGAGCAGCAAGGCCGCCAAGGCGCCCTTGTGGTACACCGACACCTTCCGGTCGGGCACGCCGGGCTTATAGCCATCCAGCCACAAATCCATGGAAGCGTCGGCCAACGAGAGGTTGTGGCGGCCGTAGTCGTCGTAGTGCTTGCGCAGCACGATGTTGAGCTCGGCAAAGTACTGCTCGGCGGTGCGCACGTGGCTGCGGGCCAGCAGGTATTCGCCGTAGTAAGTCGTGATGCCCTCGGCAATAAAGCAGGTGCGGAAATAGTTTTCCCGGGTGAAGTCGTACGGCTGCATTTCAGCCGGCCGGATGCTCTTGATGTTCCAGGTGTGAAACAGCTCGTGGCAGCTCACGCCCAGCAACTCCTTGTACAGCCCTTCGGTCATCAGTAGCTCGGCGGGGCCCAGCACAATTACCGTCGAGTTCATGTGCTCCACGCCGTGGTAGTGCTTGTAGGGCAGAATCTGGTTCAGGAAGTGGTAATCCTGCACTGGGAAGCCGCCGAACAACGCCAGCTGCTCTTCCGAAAACGCCGCAAAGTCCTGCAGCAGCCGGGGCCAGTCGGGCGCGCACTCGCCCTGCACCCAGATGGAAAAGGGAATGCCCTGCACGGCGTAGGTGTGCTGCACCAGCGTGGGGCTGGCAATCAGCGGAGCGTCTACCAGCTCGTCAAAGGTGCGGGCCTGCAGCGTATTGGGGCCACTCTGGGGCAGGCCGCAGGCAATCTGCCAGCCGGTAGGCAGTTCCAGCTGCAGCTGGCAGGTTTCGGCCTGCCGTCCTTCCACGTACATGAAGCACTGCACCCCGTTGAGGTAGAGCTGGGATTCGTCGAGCCAGGAGCCGCCCGCGTCCATCTGGTGGGCGTAGAAGTTGTAGCGCACCCGCACCGTGCGGCCCGCGGCACCCGTTACCTGCCACCGGTCTTTGGTGAGCTTGCGCGTGGGCAGAGCCTCGCTAGTCGCGGCGTCTTCCACCACCACGCGCTGCACTTTCTGGGCAAAGTTCTGAAGCTCGTACCGGCCCGGCCGCCACGCCGGCAGTTGCAGTTCCAGAGCCTCGGCGGCCGTGGCGGCCACTTCGAAGGTCATCTGGACCTGCAGGTAAAAGGTAAGCGGATTGGCAAACGAAACGTAGTAGTGAATCATAGAACGCGGGACGGGGAGAGGCCGGGAACGTGGGTGCAAAGCTACGGGTAAGCGCGCGGGAACCGCTATGCCGTGGCATATCTGTTTTACGCAGGAAAACCCAGCAGGTAGATGCGTATCTTTGGGGCCGGCGACCCGACATTTTCGCGGGTTAATTCGAAAAAGCTGGCCGAAGCATTGCCTTTTCCAAATCAAGGTCTTACCTTTGCCGGCCTTACCTGTCACTGAGTCTCTTACAATATCATGAAACGTACTTTTCAGCCCTCGCAGCGCAAGCGCCGCAACAAGCACGGTTTCCGCTCACGTATGGAAACCGCTAATGGCCGCAGCGTGCTGGCCCGTCGTCGTGCCAAAGGCCGTAAGCGCCTGACCGTATCCGACGAAGGAAAACATAAGCGCTAAGCCGCTGACGGCGCCTGCCGTGTCGCCTTCCTTGGCTCAGACGCCGGGGGCGCGTTCATATTCGTTTCCGAAAGAAGAACACTTGTGCCGCAAAAAGCTCATTGAGGAGCTTTTCGGCCGGGGTTCTTCTTTTGGTTTATACCCCCTGCGCATCGTGTGGCTGCCGGCCCCGGCGCCCACCTCGGCCCCGCCGCAGGTGCTGGTCAGTGTGTCCAAGCGCAGCTTCAAGCGCGCCGTCGACCGCAACTACCTCAAGCGCCTGATGCGCGAGGCCTACCGGCTCAATAAGTACCGCCTCACCGAAGCCCCCGGCGGGCACCCGGTGGGCACGATGGCCATTATCTACACCGGTAAGGAAAAAAAGCCTTTCGCGCTGGTAGAAAAAAAATTAATTTCAGGGCTAGAGCGTTTGTTAGCCGATGCAACCCCCACAGCCGTGGCCGAGTCAGTGTCGTAAGCTACTTTTCTCGCTTCTAGTCGTTTATATGCGTAAAACTACCGTTGCTGGCCTGCTTCTCGGCGGGGCCGCATTGCTCGCCTCCTTTCGGACTGCTTCGGACAACGAGCGGTACTTCGAAATTGCCAAGAACCTGGACATTTTCGCCACCCTGTTCAAGGAGGTAAACACGTTTTACGTCGACGAGGTGACGCCCGCCAAGCTGGTCAAAACCGGGATTGACGCCATGCTCAAGTCCCTGGACCCGTACACCAACTACATTCCCGAGGACGATATCGAGGATTTTCGCACCATGACCACCGGGCAGTACGGCGGCATCGGGGCCGTGGTGGTGAAGCGGGCCGGCAAGACCATCGTGCAGAGCGCCTACGAGGGCTACCCGGCCCAGAAAGCCGGTTTGCTGCCCGGCGACGAGATTCTGAGCATCAACGGCGTGAATGTGGAGAAGAAGAATAACTCCGACATCAGCAAGCTGCTCAAGGGCCAGGCCAACTCGACCGTGAAGCTCGAAGTGACGCGCTACGGCCAGGAAAAGCCGATGGAGCTCAACATCACCCGCGACAAAATCCAGGTCGATAATGTGCCTTACTACGGCATGCTGTCCGCGGACGTGGGCTATTTCCAGCTCAGCAGCTTCACCGTGGATGCCGGCAAGGAAGTGCGCCTGGCCGTGAGCAAGCTCAAGGAAATGGGCGCCAAGAAAATTGTGTTCGACATTCGGGATAATCCCGGCGGCCTGCTCAACGAGGCGGTGAATATTTCCAACGTCTTCGTCGACAAAGGCACCGACGTGGTGAGCACCAAGGGCAAAGTCACGGAGTGGAATAAAACCTACAAGGCCCTCGACGCCCCGCTCGACACCCAGATTCCGGTGGTTATCATCACCAGCAGCCGCTCGGCCTCGGCCTCCGAAATCGTGTCGGGCGTGCTGCAGGACTACGACCGGGCGGTGGTGGTCGGGGAGCGGACCTTCGGCAAGGGCTTGGTGCAGGCGACCCGGCCGTTGAGCTACAACTCCCAGCTCAAGGTGACGACGGCCAAGTACTACATTCCCAGTGGCCGCTGCATTCAGGAAATCGATTACGCCCACCGCGCCGACGACGGCACGCTGGGCAAGTTTCCGGACTCGTTGCGCACGGCCTTTAAAACCCAGAGCGGCCGTATCGTGTACGACGGCGGCGGCGTGGCGCCCGATGTGGAAGTGCAGGAAAAGGAAATTGCCGACATCACCCGGGTGCTGCTGCAGAAAAACTACCTCTTCGACTTTGCCACCCGCTACCGGTCCGAGCACCCGACTATTGCTTCGGCCCGCGAGTTTCAGCTCTCCGACGCCGACTATCAGAAGTTCGTGCAGTACCTCAACGGCAAGGACATCAACTACAGCACCGACGTGGAGAAAAGCCTGACCGATTTGACCAAGAAGGCTAAGGAGGAAAAGCACTACGACGACGTGAAGGCCGAGATTGAAGCCATCCGCAAGAAGGTGTCGACCAACAAGAGCAACGATTTGAACCGCTTTAAGCCCGAAATCCGGGAGCTGCTGGAGCAGGAAATCGTGTCGCGCTACTACTTCCAGAAAGGCAGCATCGAGGCCAGCTTCGACGACGACCCCAATATTCTGACGGCTATGCAGGTCATCAATGATGCTCCGCGCTACGCGGCCCTGCTCAAGCCCGGCACCCCAGAAGCCAAGACCCGGCCGGAGGCCAACCGCAAGACGGCGGGCGGGAAGTAACAGCTAGTAGTTTGTAAAACACGAAAGCAGCCTCATCTTGGGGCTGCTTTTATTTTTTGAGTCGAAATGAATGATGTAGCGCTTCGCGCCAAACACTGGCAGGTATTTCTCTTCTTATTAATGCCGCATTTTGTCTCGTGGTATATAACAGACCCGTTCACTGACCGAATACTGAGTTTGATCAGCATATTTTTCCTCATGACCTGGGTAGTGCTGCAGGTCAACGCCCTGAGCCAGTTGCGGGCTAATCGGGCGGGATATAGCGTGAGCTGGTTTTTGACTAGTGTATTTGTGGTGTTAACTGCCTGGAGCTACAGTAGCATATCGGAAGATCCGGACTTCTATATTTCCAGTACTAAGTGGCATGGTGAGGGCCTGGGAGGCTGGCTGTTTTTCTTTACAGCCTTCGCCTTTCTGCATGCCCACTGGTTTCCCGGCTCCATGCTCAAAGCAACCGAAACCGGTAGTCGGCCCGACGTAAGCCAGGGCGTGAAGGAATTTTTGCTGTACTTCTTCTGGCCGGTTGGCGTGTGGTTTATTCAGCCGCGCCTAAACAAGATCTGGGAAGAGCATCGGTGGGCCCAGCAAGCACTGCAGCGCCTAGGCACCGACGAATAAGTATTCGAACGGCACAATGAATACTCACTTAGTTATTAATAGGCTGGGTACAGAGTACGGCATTGCGGTCCGGATGAAGCTGTTTGCTGCCGATGAGGTTAGTGGTTGGTCTTCCTGGTTTGCTGTTCCTGGTGAAAATTATGTTGAGTTATCAAGTACCGGCCCTTATCCTTTGCGGGAAGTGGAAT
Organism: Hymenobacter chitinivorans DSM 11115; assembly: GCF_002797555.1. Classification (NCBI taxonomy): domain Bacteria; kingdom Pseudomonadati; phylum Bacteroidota; class Cytophagia; order Cytophagales; family Hymenobacteraceae; genus Hymenobacter; species Hymenobacter chitinivorans. The sequence goes on from NZ_PGFA01000004.1 coordinate 620,558, forward strand.
GGGCGGAGTTAAATCCTTTTGTGGTCGAAATCAGAGGCCGTTTGATTATGCCACTTATGCTCAATCGGGAGCAGCAGGTATTGGAGATATTTGAAACCGAGAAAATTCGGTTCGAACGAATAGGGGTGGTATTTAGGGTATACCTCACGTAGAAGGGCAGCGGAAACGAAGTGTTACCTTTGTCCCATGTCCACGCTCATTCTTTCCCTCGAAACCTCGTCTCCGGTTTGTTCCATAGCCCTGCACCGCGACGGGCAGCTGGTGGGGCAGTCGGAACTGCGGCTGGAAAAGTCGCACTCTTCGCACCTGAGTCTGCTGATTCAGCAGCTGCTGGACAACACCAATACCACGCTGCAAGACTTGGCCGCCGTGGCCGTGTCGGATGGGCCTGGCTCGTACACGGGTTTGCGCATTGGCGGGGCTGCGGCTAAGGGCTTATGCTACGCCCTGGATATTCCGCTCATTGCCGTTGGTACGCTGCCAGCCCTAGCCCAGCAGGTAGCTGATTACACGGCTCAGGCCGAAGATGTGCTGTTTTGCCCGATGCTCGATGCTCGCCGGATGGAAGTATACAGCGCCCTCTACGCCCACGACGGCCGGGAAGTGCTGGCCCCGGCCCCGCTCATTCTGGATTCGGAGACGCTGGTCGAACAATTAGCCCACCACCGCTTGTTATTCTTCGGCAACGGCGCGGCGAAGTTTGCTCCGCTCGTAAATTCAACCAACGCGGGTTTTCTGGCGGGTATTGAGCCCTCAGCTATTGCCGTCGGCACCTTGGCCTACCAGGCTTACCAACGCCAGGATTTCCGGGACGTGGCTTACTACGAGCCGTTTTATCTGAAAGAAGTACACACCACCACTCCCAAGGTTAGAACTTAGAGCTCAGAGCCTAGAAGCAGCCGGCTCCCTAAGTTGAAAAAACAGTCTAAGTTCTAAGCTCTCACCTCTGAGCTCTCACATATATAAACATGGAAGATTTCGTCAACCGCGTGGCGCAAAGCGCCCTGACCACGCTCAACCTGGAGGAGTTTATTCACCCCGGGGAGCGGGTCGTGTATGACATCAAGGAAAATCTGTTTCACGGCCTGATACTGCGCGAAAAGGATTTCCGGGAGTTCATCAAAACTCACGACTGGAGCCAGTACGACGGCAAGAATGTGGCCATCATCTGCTCGGCCGACGCCATTGTGCCCACCTGGGCCTATATGCTGCTGGCCTCCAAGCTCCAAAACCACGCCCACCGCTACGTGTTCGGCAACCTCGAAGCGCTGGAGCAGGAGCTCTTCCACGAAGCCATTGCCGCCCTCAACCCCGAAGACTTCCGCGACGCTAAGCTGGTTATCAAAGGCTGCGGCAATATTCCGGTGCCGACCTACGCCTATGTGGCCATCATGCAGAAGCTGCTGCCCGTGGCCTCCAGCATTATGTACGGGGAGCCGTGCAGCACCGTGCCGCTTTATAAGCGCCCCAAAGTGCAGGCCTAATACCCGTTGCACTACTATTACAGAAGCCCGTCAGTTACTGCTGCCGGGCTTCGTTGCGTTCGGACCAGCCGGCAGCCAGGCTCGAAGAAGGATTAAAGCGGGTAGAATATGCATCTTTGAGGGTTAATCCGTCATCCGCATGCCCGAGCCTACTGCTAGCCAACCGTATAAAATAAGCTTCCTCACCGGCACCGCCATTGTCATTGCCAACATGGTCGGTACCGGGGTGTTTACCAGCCTGGGCTTTCAGGTGCTGGGTATCCAGAGCGGTTTTGCGCTGCTGATGCTCTGGATAATCGGCGGCCTAATTGCGCTGTGCGGGGCCTTGTGCTACGGGGAGCTGGCGGCGGCCATGCCCCGCTCCGGTGGTGAATACCATTACCTGTCCCAGATTTACCACCCGGCCTTAGGGTTTCTCTCGGGTTGGGTTTCGGCCACGGTGGGCTTTGCCGCTCCCACGGCTTTGGCGGCCATGGCCCTGGGCAAATACGCCGCCAGCGTGTGGCCCACCGTACCGCCGCAGCTCTTATCTATTGCCGTGGTGCTGCTGCTCACGGCGGTGCACGGCGTGAGCAGCCGGGCCGGCAGCCGCTTGCAGGTAATCGTTACGGCCGTTAAAGTTGGGGTGCTGGTCGTCTTTATCGGGGCCGGCTGGGCCGTGGCCGCGCCGCAGCCCATTGCCTTCCTGCCCCAAGCCGCCGACTGGCAGCAGCTGCTAAGTCCGGCGTTTGCCATTTCCCTGATTTACGTTTCCTACGCTTACTCGGGCTGGAACGCCGCCGTCTACCTAACCGGCGAAGTGGCCAACCCCCAGCGCAACCTGCCCCGGATTCTGTTGGCCGGCACGGCCGTGGTACTCTTATTATATGTGGGTCTCAACTTCGTCTTTCTCAACGGCACGCCCATTACCAAGCTGGCCGGGCAGCTCGAAGTAGGCTACGTGGCCGCCAGTGAAATTTTCGGCGCTGGTATTGGCCGCCTGATGGGCGCCGTCATTGCCGTGCTGCTCGTGTCCACGGTCAGCTCCATGGTTTTTGCCGGTCCGCGCATTATTCAGGTGATGGGGGAGGACCTGCCCGCCCTGCGCGGCCTGGCCGTGGTCAGCAACAACGGTATTCCGGTCCGGGCCCTGCTGCTGCAAACCTGCCTGACCCTGGCCTTCATCCTGACTTCGACTTTTGAACAGGTGCTGCTTTACGCCGGCTTTATCCTGAGTTTGTTCACGTTTCTGACGGTGCTGGGCCTGTTTGTGCTCCGCCTGCGCCGTCCCGAGCTGCCCCGCCCGTACCGCGCCTGGGGCTACCCGGTTACTCCGCTGATCTTCCTGGCTTTGAGTGGCTGGACGCTGATTTTCATTCTGCGCGACAAGCCGCTGGAGTCGCTCTACGGGCTGGCTACCCTGGCCGTGGGGGCCGTGGTGTACTTTGTGGGGCAGCAGCTGCGCAAGGCCTGAGCCGCCAAGCTCAGCTGCTACGGCTTAACCCCATACATTTGTATTCACCGATATTCCTTACTTCTCCTTTCTACCTTTTTCCATGCGCCTATCCTTCGTCCGGGTGCTGCCGGCTCTCGTGCTTCTGCTGGCCGCCTGCTCCGAACAAAAAAAGCCCGCCGCCGAAAAGCCGGCTCCTGCCCCCGCCGCCGCGCCTGCCAAGCCTGATTCGGTAGCTACGGCCCCGCCCGCACCCGCTGCCCCCGATACCACCGAACTGCAGGACGTGGCCGCCTACATGGCCGGCAGCCAAGTAAGCTGCCAAAGTGCGCTGCGGCCTCTGACGGCTTCTCCAGCCTGGCAGGCCTTCGCCGCCGACGCCGATAAAAGCTGGGAGAAATATCATCAAACCCGCACCAGCAAGATTCAGCAGTGGGCCGCCACCGAGCTGGATTCGGTACGAGCCGCCAGCCCCACCATCTTTTACCCCTTCAGCGGCCCCGACCTGCTCAACGTTGTAACGATGTTTCCCACCAGCCAAACGTATGTGCTGATGGGACTAGAGCCCATTGGCACAGTACCCAGCGCCAGCACGCTGGCCAACCCGAAGCTGTACCCGGCCCTGAAGGCCTCGTTGTGGTCGGTGCTCAACTTCAGCTTTTTCCGCACCAACGATATGGCCGTGGAGCTGAACTCCCGCAAGCCGGATAGCAATGCACTGCGCAAGGCTAATTCCATTCTGAAAACGGCCGCCAAAACCAACCAGCGCGTCAACATCGGTGGGGTAGTGCCGCTGCTGCTGCTTTTTGCTGCCCGCACCGACCATCAGGTGGAGACGCTCCGGTATGTGGTGCTCTCGCCCGACGGTCAGCTTACCGAGGCTGATTCGGCCACGGCCCAGAAACCGGGGCTCAACGTGGTGCCCGGCGTCGAGCTTAAGCTGCGTGGCAAAGACGGCGGCGAGAAAACCGTTGTCTACCTCTCCGCCGATATCAGCGACTGGAAACTGGGTCTTACCAAGGAAGCGGCCCTGAAGTATGTCCGCAGCCTAGGCCCAGTTACGACCTACGTCAAGTCAGCCACCTACCTCATGCACAAGAGCTACTTCTCCAAAGTGCGCAACCTCGTGCTGGAGCGCAGCAACTACGTGCTGCAGGACGACTCGGGCATTGCCATGAAGTATTTCCGCCCCGCCGATTGGAAGTTTACTTACTACGGCACCTACAAGCGGCCCATCAACCTCTTTGCCAAGCAATATCAGCCGGCCCTTACCCGAGCCTACGCCGACTCCACTAACAAAGCGCGGCCTTTGCCTTTCGGAACTGGCTACAATTGGCGCCAAAATGATTCGAACCTGCTCCTGGCCAAGCGGCGCACGGCTCCGGCCAGCTAAGTCAGCCTCAAAAACAACCCTCGGGGCTCCAACCATGCCGTTGGAGCCCCGTTTTGATTTATTACCGGCTCTATTTTCCGCTGCACCTTATATATAAGCATATGCCCACTGCACTTCGCGCCCAAATCCTAGGTTTATTCCTGCTCCCGAGCCTGGCGTTGCTTGCGTGGCTCCCAGCAGCTCCCGTATCCCCGCCGGCGGTGCGCCCCCCCGCCGCCGACAGCCCTCTGCTGGATAGCCTGCTGCGCTCCGACCCCGCTCTGGCTCCGGTTATCAAGCGGGCGGCCGACTACGAAGTCCAGATTATTTATACCCAGATAAACCGCGACGCGCAAAACCGGCCCCACTTCACCCAGCACAACTTTCACCTCAACGCCCGGCAGTACTTCAACCCCGCCAGCCTGGTGAAACTGCCAGTGGCGGCCTTGGCGCTGGAAAAGCTCAACCAACTCCAGCAGCCCGGCCTCACCCGCAACAGCCCATTCTCGATTGGCACGGCCTTCCGCTGCCAGACCCCCGTGCCGTATGCCGCCCCCGCCGACTCCGACCAGCTCAATACCGTCGGCAATTACATCAAGCGGATGCTGCTCGTCAGCGACAATGGCGCCTACAACCGCCTCTACGAGTTTCTGGGCCAACGGCCGCTCAACGAACGGCTCTGGAGCCTGGGCTACCCCGACGTTCGTATCGTGCGCCGCTTTGCCCCCTGCGACACCGCTGCCAACCGCTACACCAACCCCTTTACCTTTTATGCCAGCGGAGGCCAGCCCATCTACCAGCAGCCGGCCGCCGTCAATTCCCGTGCCCTCAGCTTCCCGCTCGGCCGCATAACCAAAGGCCGCGCCTATCAAGCAGGCGGCCGGATAATCCAGGAGCCCTATGATTTCACCACCGCCAATTACCTGCCACTCCAATCCATAACCGATATCCTCAAGGCCATTCTTTTCCCCAACGACGTTACCGCTGGTCAGCAATTCCGTCTTGCCATTACCGATTACGCTTTTCTACGCCAATACCTACACCTGACGCCGCACGCCTCTAAGTTTTCGTTCTACCGGTCCAGCCGCTTCTATGATGCTTACAAGAAGTACCTCTATTATGGCCGTAGCGCCGACGCCTCCGTCCAGCCCAGCTTACATATCTATAATGTAGTGGGCATGTCCCACGGCTACCTCGCCGACGTAGCCTACTTCGCCGATTCCGCCCAGCAGTCCGAATTCATGCTCAGCGCAGTTATTTATGTCAACAAAGACGGTATTTTGAATGACGGGGCATACGAATACACATCAGTTGGCTTGCCATTCCTAGGCCAGTTGGGCAAAAGACTCTATCAATATGAAGCCAGCCGCCCCCGCGCTGTCAAGCCTCATTTAGAAAGCCTCTTCACCGCAGAGGGAAGACAATAAGAAACGATCCTAAAAATCTTTAACGGCTCGTGAACTTCTACCTGCCCCTAACGGGTTACACCTCAGTCCACTGACAAAACAAGCAGCGGAATAGGGCCGGCCTTCAACGAAAAAGTTGGCTTATTGGTTTGGAAGTGCCAAACGGATGCTGCACTTTTGCAGTCCCAAATCGAACGGAGGCGGGCACTACACCCGGAAAGCAAAGCTTGAAAAAAGTTTTCTGCCGGTTTGGAAAGTGAGAAATTAAGCTCTTACCTTTGCAGTCCCAAATCGAACGGAGGCGGGCTACGAACGACGGAGGGGAAAAGTTTTTCACCTTGTTTGGAAAGTAGGCAAAAAAGTTCTTACCTTTGCAGCCCGCTTCGAGAGGAAGGGGGAAAGCGAGTGACGGAAACGAGTCGGAGGTTGAAAAAATAAATTTTCACTTTCACTTGCGAAACGAAAAAAGGGTTGTACCTTTGCACTCCCAAACCGAACGAGGGGCGGGGAATACGAGTAGAACACGGCTAGCTTGGCTAGCACACGGTTTCACCAACAGGGTGAGGCACACGTTCTTTGAATAGTTGGAAATGACAAATAGGTAAGGCTTTCTGCTCGTAAGAGTAGAGAGTCTAACAAGCGACAACGAAACGAGACTTACTCGTTATACGAGTCGGATCAGCACTCGACATCAGCTTACTTACGAGTAAGTGTAGGAATTTATACAATGGAGAGTTTGATCCTGGCTCAGGATGAACGCT